>DASXOE010000107.1:0-14178 GCA_036494575.1 Polyangia bacterium
CGGTGACGCCGTCCGCGAGGCCCGCGTCGACGACGTCGTCGAATCGTCCGACGCGACGGCGGTGGGCATGCGCGTCCGCTGGGGCGGCGGCGCCGAGACGTCGCGTTCCGCTCCCGCGATGCCACCGGCGGCCCCGGCCGCCGCCCCCGCGCCAGCCGCCGCCGCGCCAGCGCCTGCCCTCAGCGTGGAACCTCCCGCTCCGGCGCAGCCGGCCTCGGTCGGGGTCGAGAGCGCTCCGCCGCCGGCGGTCGCCGTGGGCGACGGTCGCATCGCCGCGCCGCTCAGCCTCGCGGGACCCAGCGGCGACGGGTCGCAGGCGGGCGGCGGCAAGCGGCGTCGCAAGCGCCGGTGATTCGGCCCCCGCGCGTTCGGCCCGGGGACGTCGTGCGCATCATCGCGCCGGCGGGACCGGTGCCGCCCGAAGGGTTCGCCGCGGGCGCCGAGATCCTCTCGCGCCGGTACGAGCTGCGCTACGGCGACGCGCTCTTTTCGCGCGAAGGCTTCCTGGCCGGCTCCGACGAGCGGCGCCTCGCCGAGCTCGTGGCGGCCTTCGCCGATCCGGCCGCGCGCGCGGTCATCATGGCGCGCGGGGGCTACGGCCTGCTGCGCATCCTGCCCTTTCTCGATCCCGCCGCGCTGCGCGCGCGCCCGCTGCCCATCGTCGGCTTCTCGGACGGGACCGCGCTGCTCGCCCACGCGGCGCGCGCCGGCGTCGCCTCCGTGCACGGGCCCGTCGTCACCCAGCTGCCCAACCTCGCCAGCGCCGACGTCGAGGCGCTCACGCGCCTCCTCGAGGAGCCGGCGCCCGGCGCCGTGCTCACTGACCTCGCCGAGCTCGTGCCGGGCCGCGCGCGCGGCCCGCTCCTCGGCGGCAACCTCGAGGTGTTCTCGCGCCTCGTGGGAACGCCGTACGTCCCCGACCTCACGGGGGCGATCCTCTTCATCGAAGATCTGGGCGAGCGGCCTTATCGAATCGATCGCCTCGTGACGTACCTCGATCTCGCGGGCGTCTTCGGCGCCGTCGCCGGCGTCGTCGTCGGCGACTTCTCCTCCTGCCTCGAGCCCGAGCCCACGCGCGCCTCGTCGCCGACGGCGGCCGAGGTGCTCGTCGAGCGGCTGGGCCGGCTCGCCATTCCCGTGGCGGTGGGCGGCCTCTTCGGCCACGGCACGCGCAACCTCGCGTTGCCCTACGGCTGCCTCTGCGAGCTCGACACGCGCAGGGGCACCCTCGTGGCCCTCGATGGCGCGGTGAGCTGAGCTGTCCTAGCTGATCATTCCGCCCGTCGGGGGCGTTTCCGGCTCGTCGATCTTGCCGAAGCGTTCTTCGTAACGGCGCACGTTGAACTCGAGCGCGCGCAGAAGGCGCTTCGTGTGGCGCGGCGACGAGATGACCCGGCTGCGGACCCGGGCGCGCGGCGCGCCCGGTTGCAGGTAGGCGAAGTCGAGGACGAACTCGTTGTCGTTGTGGTTGATGAGCACGAGGTTCGAGTAAGCGCCCTGCGCCGTGACCTCGTCGAGGTCGATCTGGAGCTGGGGCGAAGGCGCCTCGGCTGTCGGAGGTTTCGGGTGGTCGGACATCGCTGAGGTATACACTAAGGTCGTCTTGGGCAGAGTCCTCGCCATCGATCTCGGCGCGCGCCGCATCGGCGTCGCCGTCACGGATGCGCTGGGTCTGTCGGCGCTGCCGCACGCGACGATCGCGCGCCACGGCGGCAGGCGCGATCTCGACGCCATCGCCGCCATCGTGCGCGAGCTCGACGCCGAGCGCGTCGTCCTCGGCTTGCCGCTCGCGCCCGACGGCGAGGAGGGGCGAGCCGCGAAGAGCGCGCAAACTTTCGCCGAGCGGCTGCGTGCGGCATTGTCGGTGCCCGTGGAGCTGATCGACGAGAGCTTCAGCACGGTCGAGGCCGAGGCTGTCCTGCTCGAGGCCGATCTGTCGCGCGCGCGCCGGCGCCAGGTCATCGATCAGCTCGCGGCGGCCATCATCCTGCGCCGGTGGCTCGACGCGCGCCCCACGCGAGGCCATCGGTGAAGCGCGCCCAGAAGCGAGCGCTCGTCGTGTTCCTCGTGACGGCCGTGGCGGGTCTCGTGGCGTTGGCCGTCGTCGCGCGCGCGGCCTGGCGCTACGGCGACACGACCTCCGGGCCGGCGCAGGGCCGCGTCGAGGTCGAGATCCCGAAGGGGGCGACGGCGCACGACGTCGCCGATCGCCTGGCGGCCGCGGGCCTCGTCGCGCGCCCGCTCGTGTTCAGGCTCTACGCGGGCCAGCGCGGCGTCGCCGGCCGCTTCAAGGCGGGCCGCTACGAGCTCATGGCGCCCGTGACGCCACGCCAGATCCTCGAGGCGCTCGTCAAGGGCGCCTCTGACGAGCTCGTCGCCGTCACGATCCCCGAGGGCAAGAACCTCGTCGAGGTCGCCGAGATCCTCGAGGGGGCGGGCATCGCGGACAAGGCCGAGGTCATCACGCGCGCCACCGACCCGACCTTCGTCACGGGCCTCGGGCTGCCGGGCGCGTCGCTCGAGGGCTACCTCTTCCCCGACACCTACAAGCTGCGGCCGCGCACGCCCGCGGCGCGCGCGCTCATCCCCATGGTGCGCCGCCATCGTCAGGTCTACGACGAGCTGCGCGCGGCCCACGCCAAGGGCGTGCAGGACCTGCGCAAGACGCTGGCTTTCGACGACGCGCAGATCGTGACGCTCGCGTCGATCGTCGAGAAGGAGACCGGTCAGCCGCAGGAGCGCCCGCGCATCGCGCAGGTCTTCCTCAACCGCCTGCGCTTCCCGAGCTTCGCGCCCAAGCTGCTGCAGACGGATCCGACCATCATCTATGGTTGCACCGTGGGGACGCCGCGCTCGGCGGCGTGCCTCAAGTGGGACGGACGCATCCGCCACATCCAGCTCGAGGATCGCGACAACCCGTACAATACGTACACGCACGAGGGCCTGCCGCCGGGCCCCATCGCGAACCCGGGGCGCGCGGCGCTCGAGGCCGTCATGGCGCCCGACCACACGCCCTACCTCTATTTCGTGTCGAAGAACGACGGCACGCACTATTTCTCGAAGACGGTGGCCGAGCACACGGCGGCCGTCGTGAAGTACCAGCGCGCCGGCAAGGCGTTCGGGTCGCCGTGACGACGCCGACGATGCCCGCGGCGTGGCCCGCGTCGCGGGCGGCGGCGCCTCCGACCGTCTCCGTGGAGAAGCTCGGCAAGGTCTTTCATCCGCCCGGCGGCACGCGCGAGCTCCTGCGGGGACGGCTGTTCCGCGAACCCGTGCGCGCGCTCGAGGACGTGACGTTCGACGTCGCGCCCGGCGAGATCGTCTGCATGATGGGCCCGAACGGCGCGGGCAAGTCCACGCTCGCGCGCATCCTGGGCGGGCTCCTGTTGCCGTCTTCGGGCCGCGCCACGATCGCGGGGCACGACGCCGCGGCGTCGCCGCCCGCGCTGCGCCGCAGCGTCTCCTTCATAGTGGGTGACGAGCGCAGCTTCCACTACGGCGTGTCGGGGCGAGAGAACCTGCGCTACTTCGCGGCGCTGCACGGCCTCGACGCCCGGGTCGGCGCGCGCCGCGCCGACGAGCTGCTCGACCGCGTCGGCCTCGCGGCTGCTGCCGACCGGCGCTACCGCGAATACTCGCGCGGCATGCGCCAGCGGCTCGCCATCGCGCGCGGCCTGCTCGGGTCCCCGAGCGTCCTGCTGCTCGACGAGCCGACCCTCGGCCTCGATCCGGTGGGCGCGCGCGATCTGCGGGTCTTCCTGCGCGACGAGATGATCCGCGGCGCCGGCCGCACCGCCATCGTGTGCAGCAACGACCCCACCGAGGCGCGCGCGCTCGCCGACCGCGTCCTCTTCCTCGAGCGTGGCCGGCTCGTCAAAGAGGTGGCGCCCGCGGCCATCGAAACGGAACTGGGGCTGTGACGCCTTCGACGCCCCCGTTGCCGGGGACCGTCAGGTGGTTCGGCCGGACGCTGGCGGCGTTCACCCGCCGCGAGCTGGCGGCGATGTCCGGCTATCGCGCCGCCTTCGCGACCCGCGTCGCGGGCTTCGCCTTCACCGTCATCGGGACGGTCTTCTTCGCGCGCTTCGTGGGCGCGGCCGCCAACCCGCACATGGCGCCCTACGGCGGCAACTACTTCGGGTTCGTCGCCATCGGTTTTCTCGCGACGGAGCTGCAGCAGGTCGGCGTGCAAGGTCTGGCGCGCCGGGTGCGGACGTCGCAGGTCATGGGCACGCTCGAGGCCGAGCTGGCGACGCCGGCGCCCGCCTGGATGGTGCTCGGCGCCGCGCCCGTGTACGAGTTCGGGACGGCCGCCCTCCGCTCGGCGGCGTATCTGTGGGGCGCGACGGTCCTCGTGGGCCTCGAGCTGCCGCGCACGAACGTCCTCACGGTCCTCGTGGCCGTGCCGCTCGTGCTCGCGGCGTTCATCGGGCTCGGCCTCTTCACGGCGGGCAGCACGATGCTCGTGCGCCGCACGAACCCGGTCTCGGCCATCCTGGGGTCGCTCTCTTTCTTCGTGTCGGGCGTCGTCTATCCGGTGAGCGTCCTGCCGTCCTGGCTGCGGGCGGTCGGGCATTTTTTGCCTCTGACCCACGTCCTCGTGGTGCTTCGGGCCGCCTTTCTCATCGGGTCGTCCCCCGCGGCGGTGGGCGACTCGCTGGCCGCCCTGGCGATCTTCGCCGCCATCCTCATCCCCGCCGGGGCCGCCACGTTCGCCTATGCCCTGCGGCGCGCCCGTGTAGACGGCTCACTCACACACTATTGACCGGCGTCCCGCCCTGACGACGCAGGGAGCAATCGGTGTTAGAATGGGAACGTCCTCGCTCTAAACCGAGGTCACGTCTCGCTCCTGATTCGCACCCGCTCGACGAAGCTCTTGCAAAGATCTCCGCTCCAAAAAGGAGAAAGCCCGATGCCCGCTTCCGATGTCAAAGCTGGCGATACGCCGGCGCTGATCGCCAAGGTCGCCGCGCTCCAGAACCTCAAGGAGTACGCCGAGCTGAACTGGTCCGGCGCCTTCGATGACTACCTCAACCTCATTCGGAGGAATCCGTCGGTCACGCGCTCGGCCTTCCAGCGCGTCTACGACATGATCCTTTCGTACGGCCAGGAAGAGTACATCGACAACAAGAAGCGGCTCATCCGCTACAACTTCTTCAAGGACGAGCAGCACGGCGGGCGCGACGCCATCTACGGCCTCGACATCCCGCTCATGCGCCTCGTGAGCGTGCTGCACAGCGCGGCCCAGCGCTACGGCACCGAGCGCCGCGTGATCTTGCTGCACGGGCCGGTCGGCAGCTCGAAGTCGACGATCGCGCGCCTCATCAAGCGCGGCATCGAGGAGTACTCCCGCACGCCCGAGGGCGCGCTCTACACCTACGACTGGGTGCTGCCCGAGAAGCTCGCGCACGTCACGGGCGGCCAGACGACGTTCAAGTGCCCCATGCACGAGGAGCCGCTGCGGCTCATCCCGCCCGAGTGGCGCGAGAAGGCGCTCGTCGAGCTCGGCGTCAACGGCCCCGGCAAGGCGCACGTCCACATCGACGGCGATCTCGATCCGGCCTGCCGCCTCATCTTCCGCGAGCTCATGGCGCACCACAAGGGCGACTGGGCCGAGGTCATCAAGCACGTGCGCGTGCGCCGCCTCATCCTTTCCGAGCAGGACCGCGTCGGCGTCGGGACGTTTCAGCCCAAGGACGAGAAGAACCAGGACTCGACGGAGCTCACGGGCGACATCAACTACCGCAAGATCGCCGAGTTCGGCTCGGACAGCGATCCGCGCGCCTTCAACTTCGACGGCGAGTTCAACATCGCGAACCGCGGCATCATCGAGTTCATCGAGGTGCTCAAGCTCGACGTGGCGTTCCTCTACGACCTGCTGGGGGCGTCGCAGGAGCATAAGATCAAGCCGAAGAAGTTCGCGCAGACGGACATCGACGAGGTCATCCTCGGCCACACGAACGAGGCCGAGTACAAGAAGCTGCTCTCGAACGAGTTCATGGAGGCGCTGCGGGACCGGACCGTCAAGATCGACATCCCCTACATCACGAAGGTGTCGGAGGAGCAGCGCATCTACGGCAAGGACTACAACGCCGGAAAGATCCGGGGCAAGCACATCGCCCCGCACACCTTGGAGACCGCCGCGATGTGGGCGGTCTTGACCCGTCTCGAGGATCCAAAGAAGCACCAGCTGACGTTGGTCCAGAAGATGAAGCTCTACGACGGCAAGACGCTGCCGGGCTTCACGCAGGACAACATCAAGGAGCTGCGCAAGGAGGCCGTGCGCGAGGGCATGGACGGCATCTCGCCGCGCTACATCCAGGACAAGGTGTCGAACGCGCTCGTCAGCGACCGCGGCGAGGGCTGCGTGAACCCGTTCATGGTCATGAACGAGCTCGAATCGGGCCTGCGCAGCCACTCGCTCATCACGAGCGACGAGCAGCGCCGGCACTTCTCCGTGCTGCTCGGGCTCGTCAAGCAGGAGTACGAGGACATCGTCAAGAACGAGGTCCAGCGCGCCATCAGCGCCGACGAGGAGGCCATCGCGAAGCTCTGCGCGAACTACATCGACAACATCAAGGCCTACACGCAGAAGGAGCGCGTCAAGAACAAGTACACGGGCCAAGACGAAGAGCCCGATGAGCGCCTCATGCGCTCGATCGAGGAGAAGATCGACATCCCGGACTCGCGCAAGGACGACTTCCGGCGGGAGATCATGAACTACATCGGCGCGCTCGCCATCGAGGGGCGGCAGTTCGACTTCCGCACGAACGAGCGGCTCCAGAAGGCGCTCGAGCTCAAGCTCTTCGAGGATCAAAAGGACTCGATCAAGCTCACGAGCCTCGTCTCGGCCGTCGTCGACCGCGACACGCAGGAGAAGATCGACGTCGTCAAGAACCGCATGATCCGCAACTACGGCTACTGCGAGATCTGCGCGACCGACGTCCTCAACTTCGTGGCCTCCATCTTCGCTCGCGGGGACGTGAAGGACTAAGGGCGAGCCCATGGAAGACATCGGGCAGAAGCCCGTCACCGTCGAGATGAACGGCCAGGCGGCCAAGCTCCTGGTCAAGCTCATGGGCGATCTGCAGACCGATCAACCCATGGCGGTGCTCACGCGCGCGCTCGGCGTGCTCGAGCAGGCCATGGGCGCCAAGGCGCGGGGACAAAGATTGGGCGTCTACGATCCGCCCACGGGGCGCTTCATGGATCTGGTGATCTGAGCATGGCGCTGCGCATCGATCCCGACCACCGGCGCTTCCGCGACATCGTGCGCGGCAAGATCAAGCAGGACCTGCGCAAGTACATCTCGCAGGGCGAGCTCATCGGGCGCAAGGGCAAGGACAAGGTCTCGATCCCGCTGCCGCAGATCAACGTCCCGCGCTTCCGCTTCGGCAGCAAGGACAAGGGCGGCGTCGGGCAGGGCCAGGGCGAGGTGGGCGACAGCCTGGGCAAGGGCGATCCGAACGCCGACGGCGCCGGCAAGGCGGGCGACCAGGCCGGCGACCACGCGCTCGAGGTCGAGCTGTCGCTCGAGGAGCTCGCGCAGATCATGGGCGAGGAGCTCCAGCTGCCGCGCATCGAGCCCAAGGGCAAGCAGCGCATCATCTCGCAGAAGGACAAGTACGTCGGCATCCGCCGCACGGGGCCCGAGTCGCTCCGTCACTTCAAGCGCACGTTCCACCAGGCGCTGCGGCGCCAGATCATGACGGGGACCTACGACAAGCAGCGGCCGTTCATCGTGCCCGTGCGCGAGGACCGGCGCTACCGGTCGTGGCGCACGCAGCCGCTGCCGCAGTCGAACGCCGTCATGATCTTCATCATGGACGTCTCGGGGTCGATGGGCGACGAGCAGAAGGAGATCGTCCGCATCGAATCGTTCTGGATCGATACCTGGCTGCGCTCGCAGTACAAGGGCCTCGAGTCGAGGTACATCATCCACGACGCCGTCGCGAAGGAGGTCGACCGCGACACGTTCTTCAAGACGCGCGAGTCGGGCGGCACGATGATCTCGAGCGCCTACAAGCTGTGCGCCAAGATGATCGAGAGCGAGTTTCCGCCCTCGGAGTGGAACATCTATCCATTTCACTTCTCCGACGGTGACAACTGGTCGGTCGACGACACCGTCCAGTGTGTCGAGCTCCTCAAGACGCACATCCTCCCCAAGGTGAACCTGTTCTGTTACGGCCAGGTCGAGAGCCCCTACGGCTCGGGACAGTTCATCAAGGACCTCAACGAGCACTTCGACCTCGACGACAGCCTCGTCGTCTCGGAGATCAAGGGCAAGGAGGCCATCATGGACTCCATTCGCGACTTCCTCGGGAAGGGCAAGTAGCGGTCGCGACCATGGCTCAGTTGCCGGCATACCTGCACGACATCCAGCGCGAGGTCGAGGCCTACGGGCGCACCTACGGGCTCGACTTCTGGGGCATCGAGTACGAGATCCTCGACTACAAGAAAATGCAGGAGGTGGCGGCCTTCGGCGGCTTCCCCGTGCGCTACCCGCACTGGCGCTTTGGGATGGAGTTCGAGCACCTCACGAAGAGCCACATCTACGGTCTCTCGAAGATCTACGAGATGGTCATCAACAACGACCCGGCCTACGCCTACCTGCTCGAGGGCAATTCGCTCGTCGACCAGAAGATGGTCATGGCGCACGTGCTCGGGCACGTCGACTTCTTCAAGAACAACTACTTCTTCTCGAAGACCAACCGCCGCATGATCGACGGCATGGCGAACCACGCGACGCGCGTGCGCCGCCACGTCGAGCGCCTCGGCCTCGACAAGATCGAGAGCTTCATCGACTCGTGCCTGTGCCTCGAGAACCTCATCGATCCGATGTCGCCGTTCATCGCGCGCAAGGCCACGGAGCGCGAGCGCGCCAAGCAGGCCGAGGAGAAGGAGGCGCCCGAGATCCCGCGCATCCGCGCCAAGTCCTACATGGACAAGTTCATCAACCCGCCCGAGTACATCGACGAGCAGCGGCGGAAGATCGAGCGCGAGCGGGAGCGGCCCAAGAAGCACCCCCCCGAGCCCGAGCGCGACGTGCTGCTGTTCCTGCTACAGAACGCGCCGCTCGACACGTGGGAGCGCGACATCCTCGAGATCGTTCGCGACGAGGCCTACTACTTCGCGCCCCAGCGGCAGACGAAGATCCTCAACGAGGGCTGGGCCTCCTTCTGGCATAGCAAGATCATGACGGAGAAGGCTCTCAAGGCCTCCGAGATCATCGACTACGCCGACCACAACGCCAGCGTGCTGGCCACGGCGCCCGGCCAGTTCAACCCGTACAAGATAGGCATCGAGCTCTTGCGCGACGTCGAGGAGCGCTGGGACAAGGGGCGCTTCGGGCGCGAATGGAACGACTGCCAGAACCTCGACGAGCGGCGAGTCTGGGACAAGCGCGTGGGCCTCGGGCGCAAGAAGATCTTCGAGGTGCGCAAGCTCTACAACGACGTCACCTTCATCGACGAGTTCTTCACGGCCGACTTCTGCGAGCGCAACAAGTTCTTCTCGTTCTCGCTCAACGAGCGCAGTGGCAACTACGAGATCGACTCGCGCGAGTTCGAGAAGATCAAGCACAAGATCCTCTTTTCGCTCACGAACTTCGGCGACCCCTTCATCTTCGTCGAGGACTCGAACCACGACAACCGAGGCGAGCTCCTCATCCGGCACCGCCACGAGGGCACGGACCTCCAGGTCGACCACGCGCGCGACACGCTCACGGCCCTCGTGCGCGTCTGGCGCCGCCCCGTGAACCTCGTGACCGTCGTCGACGGCAAGCAGAAGATGCTGCGCTTCGACGGGAAAGAGCACACGGAGCGGGGCGTGGGGGGATAGCGTCCAGCGGCCCTAGAGAGCCGACGTGGCGTCTTGGCGGGCGCGTTGCAAGAGAGCCGTGACGTCCAACATCGCGGCCCACCGGTCGAGGTAGTCGGGATCCATCCCGCCACCGCTGACGCGGAGGACCTGGACGATGTCTCGCCATTGCCGCTCCGAGACGCGCCCGCCGTCTTCGTACCAACGGAGTTTGCGCAGGACGGTGTCCTCGGGGCTCTTGAGGACGAGAGTTTCGCTCCCCTCCCGCACGCGAACGGCCTTGCGGCGCGAAAACTCCATCTCGTCGAACGGCGTGGGACCCACGGCGAAGAGATCGACCTTCAACACGGTCGGCAAGTGGAAGATGTTGCAGCTTCCGCCGTGTAGGAGCGCTTCGCGCAGCATTTCGACGTCGACCTCGAACTCCGCGCCGAGCTCCTTGACGAACGTGCCGATCCGACCGAGCGGTAGCTCGACGACCACGTCGACGTCGTTGGTGGCGCGCGGTTCGCCTTGTAACGAGCTCGCGAGACTGCCCCCGACGAAATACGCGCCGCCCGCGCGCTCGATGGCACCGGCGACCAGGAGCGTGACGTCAATGGGATCGGCGGCCCGGTCTGCCATTAGACGGCGTCCTCGGGAATCGGACCGTAGAGCCGCGCCGCGATCGTGCGTCCGTAGAGCCGAACAGCCAGTCGCGCGCGGATCTCCTTGCGGGTCGCCCGAGGATGCCTCTGTTTGATGCCGGCGACGGCAAGCTCCCGCACCGCTAGAGTCAGGGCCACGGCCTGCGCGAGACGCCGGTCCGGGGGCTGGGCGCGCAGAAGCTCGACGTAGCGGTTGAGGGCCGTCGGACCCGTGTCCCGGGGCGCCGCGGCTTGCTCCGAAGAAGCGGTGGCCATCGGACCCACCCCCAGAGGCTAGCATCGCTCCGCGTCTGGACACCACCTTCCACCGTCTTCGCTTCCGCCTCGACGCCGCGGCGCTGTGGTTCTATGAGCCGGCAAGCGCTCGAAGGTCCTCAGGCCATTGGCCGGCGCTCGAGCGTGATCACGATGGACTTGGAGGTCGGCTGGTTGCTGCCGGCGGCCACGCTCGTCACGGGGACGAGGACGTTGGTCTCGGGGTAGTAGGCGGCGGCGCAGCCGCGCGGGATGGGGTAGGGGATGGCCTTGAAGGCGTCGGCGCGACGCCGCTCGGAGGCGTGGTGGCTCACGATGTCGACGGGCTCGTCGGCTTCGATACCGCGCTCGCGCATGTCGTCGGCGTTGAGGAACACGACGCGCCGGCCGCCGAAGATGCCGCGGTAGCGGTCGTCCTCGCCGTAGATCGTCGTGTTGAACTGGTCGTGGCTGCGCAATGTCGTGAGCAGCAGCCTCCCGTCGTCGAGCGGGTGCTCGGGGATGGGGTGCACGGTGAACCTGGCGCGGCCCGACGACGTCGGGAACGTCCCGTCGCGCGGCCCGTTGGGCAGGTAGAACCCTCCCGGCTGCCGCGCGCGGCGGTTGTACTGGGAGAAGCCCGGGACGACGTGCTCGATGTGCTCGCGGATCCGATCGTAGTCGTCGGCGAGTCCCGGCCAGTCCACCGTCGTCCTCGACCCCAGCGTCGCGAGCGCCATACCCGCGACGATGGCGGTCTCGCTGCGCAGGTGCGCGGAGGCGGGCGGCAAGACGCCGCGGGACGCGTGGACGACGCCCGTCGTGTTCTCGACGGTGACGAACTGCTCACCAGACGCCTGGACGTCGCGCTCCGTGCGCCCGAGGCAGGGCAGGATGAGCGCCTGCGCGCCAGTCACGAGGTGGCCGCGGTTGAGCTTCGTCGAGATCTGCACGGTGAGCCGGCAGCGGCTCACGGCCTCCGACGTGTAGTGCGTGTCCGGCGTCGCGGACAGAAAATTCCCGCCCAGGCCGACGAACACCTTGACGAGCCCCTCGTGCATCGCGGGGATCGCCTTGACGGTGTCGAGCCCGTGCTTGGGCGGGGGCGTGAAGCGGAACTCCTTGCCGAGCGCCTCCAGGAACGCGTCGCTCATCTTCTCCCAGATGCCGACCGTGCGATCGCCCTGCACGTTGCTGTGTCCGCGCACGGGGCAGAGCCCGGCGCCGCGCCTGCCGATCTGCCCGCGCAGCAAGGCGAAGTTCACGATGCTCTGGACGTTTGCGACGCCGTTGGCGTGCTGGGTGATGCCCATGGCCCAGCAGCAGATCATGCGCTCGGAGGCGAGCGCGATCTCGGCCGCCGCGGCGATGGTCTCTCGCGCGACGCCCGACGCCGCGACGATGTGCTCCCAGGTCGTGGCGTCGAGATCGGCGACCAGCGCCTCGAAACCCTCGGTCTGGTGCGTGATGAAGTCGCGCGCGAGGAGCCCTCCGCCCGCCGCGCGGTCGCGCTCGAGCATCTCCTTCATGACGCCCTTGAAAAGCGCCACGTCGCCGTTGACCCGCACGGGCAGGAGGAGTGACGCGATGGGCGTCCCGCGGCCGAGTAGGGCGAACGGCTCCTGCGGGTTCTTGAAGCGCAGCATTCCGGTCTCGGGCAGCGGGTTGACGCTCACGATCCTGCAGCCGTTGCGCGCCGCCTTCTGCAGCTCGGTCAGCATGCGCGGGTGACAGGTGCCCGGGTTTTGGCCGATGACGAAGATGCTGTCGGCGTAGGAGAAGTCCTCGATCTTCACCGTGGCCTTGCCAATGCCGATGGTCTCGGTCAGGCCGAGGCCGCTCGACTCGTGACACATGTTCGAGCAATCGGGCAGGTTGTTGGTCCCGAGCTGCCGCGCGAAGAGCCCGTAGAGAAAGGCCGCCTCGTTGCTGGCGCGCCCAGACGTGTAGAAGACCGCCTCGTCGGGCGAGCCGAGGGCATTGAGCTCGCGTCCGACGAGCGCGAAGGCCTCCGTCCAGGAGATCTCCTCGTAGCGATCGGAGCCGGGGCGTCGCACGACGGGATGCGTGAGGCGCCCCTGGCGTTCCAGCCACAGGTCGCTCTTTTCGAGCAGCTCGGCGATCGAATGCTTCACGAAGAAGTCCGGCGTCACGCGGGCCCGCGTGGCCTCGCTCGCGACCGCCTTGGCGCCGTTCTCGCAAAACTCGGCGGTCTTGCGCTCGTCGTCCGGATCGGGCCATGCGCAGCTCGGGCAGTCGAAGCCGTCCTTCTGGTTGAGCTTCAACAAGGTCCGCAGGCTGCGCGTCGGGCCCATCTCGCGGGCGCCGCGGTGAACCGTCTCCCAGATCGAGGTCAATCCGGCCGCGCTGAGGTGGCGCCTCCCCGCCTTCGCGGTGGTCTCGACGGGCGGCTCGGCCCCGGGGACGCCGCGCGCGAGAGCCGCATCGCGCACGACGGGCTCCTCGTCGGCCTGCCCGGGCGCGCTGTTCTCGTCCTTGAAATGCTCGGCCACGGAAGCCCTCCCGCTGGCATCTCGCCGCGACCGAAACGTAACACCGGCCGCGCGCGATGGCAGGGGGCGGGATCGATGTTTAGGATGGGCGAATGACGCACCCGCCGGGCCCGCGCCCCTTGCCCGTTTGGTCGGAGGCCGGCGTTCAGGCCGTGGAGAGGACCGTCGAGCGTCGCGGCCGCGCCGACCCGCCGGTGTTCGGCGCGGCGGAGCGAGACTTCGTGGTCACCGAGGAGCCGCTCGAGCTCCGCGTGGGCGGCGAAACCCTCATGGTCACGATGCGAACGCCGGGCGACGATCTCGATCTGGCGGCCGGGCTGCTCTTCACCGAGGGTGTCATCTCGTCGCTCGACCAAGTCGCGGCGCTGCGGCAGGGCGGCGGCGCGGGGCGCGATCGGCAAAACGTCGTCGAGGTCGTGGCGGCGCCGGGCAGCCGGCTCGACGTCGCGGTCGCGCGGCGCGTGCTGCGCGCCACGGCGGCCTGCGGGCTCTGCGGAAAGGAGAGCATCGCAGCCGTGCGGCGCCGCATTCCCGCGCTCGCCGACGAGACGCGCGTGCCACTCTCCGTCTTGCTGGGCTTCCCCGCGGCCGTTCGCGCCGCCCAACCGGTGTTCGCCGTCACGGGCGGGCTCCACGCCGTCGGTCTCTTCCAGGCCGACGGCACGCGGCTCCTCGTGCGCGAGGACGTCGGCCGCCACAACGCCGTCGACAAGGTCATCGGCGCGCGGTTGCGCGCCGGCGTGGCGTCGCTTGCCGGCACGGCCATGCTGCTGTCGGGGCGCGCCGGGTTCGAGCTCGTGCAGAAGGCGGCCGTGGCGCGCGTGCCCATCGTGTGCTCCGTCTCGGCGCCCTCGGCCCTGGCCGTGGACCTCGCCGAGGAGGTCGGGATCACGCTCGTGGGCTTCGTGCGGGGCGCCTCGGCGAACGTCTACACCCACCCGCGCCGGATCGCCTGAGGCGTCGCG
>DASXOE010000108.1:0-6695 GCA_036494575.1 Polyangia bacterium
GACGTCATCAACAACGCCACGAAGTACGTGGCGACGAACCGGCCGGTCACGAAGGACTGGAAGACGGTTCGCCTCGAGGGGGACGTCGTCCAGGCCCTCCGCAGGCTCAAGGACGCCTCCGGTCCGGAGCTCCAGGTCCACGGCAGCGGAACCCTCATCCAGACGTTGCTCAAGAACGATCTGGTCGACGAGCTGTGGCTGAAGATCTTCCCGGTCACGGTCGGGAGCGGCCGCCGCCTGTTCGAGGACGGGACGGCCTACGCCGGCTTCGAGCTCCTCGATAGCCGCGCCTCGGCGAGCGGGGTGATTCTCGCGAAGTACAAGCGCGCCGGCGACGTCAAGTCCGGTTCATTCGCGCTGCCGGCCTGAGACCGCCCGGCCGTCAGGGCAACGTGCCTACGACGGGGCTCGAGCCGGGGAAATCGAACGGCACGTCGACACACTCGACGGCCCCAGTTGCGGTGCACTTCGACTGAAAGCCTCCGTCCGCGGTCGTGAGGGTTCCTGGCGTGGCGCACATCCTCGCGACGTAGTGCCCGGCGGGCTCAAACCCCGGCTGGTAGCACGCCATCTTGTTCCCGCAGGTCGAGGCCGTGTAGGACGATCCGTCCCAGGTGAGGTCACCGCTCTTGACCGCGACGCCCTGATCGAAACAAGCGATGCCGGGACATAGGGATGGCCTGCAAGCCGTCGAGCAGATGGTCGAGCACACCGGAGTGGTGAGCCCGATGGCTTGTCCGGCAGGGTCGAGGATCGTGATATGCGCGATGCTGCTGCATCCAGTGGTCTCATCGCAAAACGAGTGGCTCGCCGGAATGACCAGGCGAAGAGTCACGGACCCCGGAGAGCCTCCGTCCATCCGACTGTCGGTGCCCGCGTCGCCGGGCTTGCACTGGCACGTCTGGCAGCCGCCTGGTCCTGTCAGGTACCCGTTGGGGCAGAGCTGACAGGCGCCGCCGCCCGACGGTGCGCAGGCAGGAGCGGCGGCGCACTGGTGCTTCACACACCCGCAGGACGGCACCACAGCCGTGCAAGCGATGTTGCACACGGGCCCTGGCGCGGGAAGCGGATCAGTCACGGCGGCGCAAGTGCCGTTGCAACACGAGCCTGGGCGGTACACGCAGTCGCTGTCGGTGTTGCACGAGCCGGCACCGGCCGCGCCACCATGGCCAGCTTGCCCGGTCACGCCAGCCTGCCCGGTCGCGCCAGCTTGTCCGGTCGCGCCGGCCCTTCCGCCCGCGGCGCCGTCCGAGCCGGCGTCGGCGCTGAGGGGCGACACGGAGCCACATCCCACAGTCGCCGTCAGTAACCCCGTGAGGAGCACATGGCCGACGATGTTCTTCCGGAGCGTTGCGAGCGGCATCATCCCCACGTGAATCGCAAGGCGCGTGCCAGGGGATTCCCGATGATTCCCGCCGCCCCGAGGACGCCGGCCGATGACTCTGGTGGCGGCGACGTCAGAATACTGAGGCGTTCGGGGCAGCGGCGGCGAGGCGGCGCGCCTTCCGATGGTCCCACCACAGGATTGCCACACCGAGCAGCTCACCGGCCAGCGTGATCGGGTTCAGGATCGTCGCCAGATGCTGGCTGAGACTTCTGAACGGATAAGCCGGGAAGTGCCACCCGAAGAGCGGCCAGAGCAGCGTGCCCAGGCCCATCGACAGGGCCACGCAGTCGAGACCGACGTGAGTCGAGACCCCGATGGCGACCGCGCGCAGGCGCGCCGAGCGCGTGACCAGCGCGGCGATGACCAGGGCCATCAAGAACAAGCCGGTGTGCGCGAACAGGTGCGTGCCGGAGAGCAACCCCGCCGCGGCGCTCCGTCTCCCGGTGAGCCAGAACGGGATGTAGAAGAGCGGCTTGTCGATCAGATCGGGGAGCAGCGCGCCGAGAAAGAACGCGCGCCTCTCGACGGGGGAGAAGCGACGATACGGCCGCGCCGCGAGCTTCTTCCCGAGACCCAGATGTCCGAACGCGAACACCCGTGCTCAGCGCGCCTACGCCCGCCGCCTCAGAACTGGGTCATCATCGCGCCGATGCTCACACCGGGGCAGGCGGCCTGGAAGGCCATGCACGCCGGTCCGGCTGCCGGGCCGGCCGTACCGCCGTCGCCGGTGAACGTCGCGAGCGTTGCCTTCGTGACCTGGTTGCAGGGCGGGAAGAGGTTTTGCAGCGACGCCGTCGTCTCGCCGAGGCACGCGGAGTACTGGGCGACCGTGGCCGTGCAGGAGGCCCCCTCCGCCATCGCGTTGGCGCAGTTGACAGAGGGTGCGCCCGCGTCCGTGCCGCCCGTCGTGAACCCGGCATCGGCGGGCGCCGCCTGACACAGTTGGTATCCCGCCAGGCACGCGGCCTGGAGCTGCGCGTCCGTCGCGCTGCCCCCGTTCGAGGACAGCGCCGCGAGCGCGATGCCCGTGGCACGGCACTGAGTCTCTTTGGTGCTCAACGATTGGAACTGCATCGTGACGAAGGTCCCCGTGTCCGTGCACAGCGTCTTGGCGTCGGCGGGCGAAAGGCCGCTGAGGGGCTTGTCGCCCGGCACGCTCGTGTGGAATCCAGAGCCGCCGCCCCCGCAGCTGATCATCGACGACACCATGACGACCAGCAACGCGCACCCATTGGTCTTGTTCATGTCATCCCCCCAAACGCTTCGCCGCATTGTCTCACCGCCCCGGGTCGGGGGCCACTGTCTCTTCAGACTCGAACTCCACGATCGTGACGGTCTCGCCGTCCGCGGCCGCGAAGTCCTTGTAGGAGATGAACCCGGGCATGCGGGTCGCGAGCTCGTGCATGCGCAGGCCGATCTTCTCCAGCGCGGCGAAATCGGCATCGCCGCGCGCACGGCTTCGAAATATGGTCAGGATCATGGCGGCCTCTGTGGCGCCCACGATACCCCGCGGTGCGTGCGAGGGTCACGCGCCGCCGCCCGTCAGCTCAGGAGCCGCCGCAGCAGGCGGATGAGCGCGATGAGCAGCATGAGCGCGATGATGATCAGCACCGGCAGGGCCCAAGGCGGCCACCCGCCGCCGCCCCCGCCGCCCGGCTGCTCGAGCGCATCGACGGCCGTCACGACCTCGACCGAGCCCGCCGCGCCCACGCCGATGCGGAAGTAGTTCTTCGAGATCTCGGTGATCGTCGCGCCGCCCGCGACGGACTTGAGCGCGTGCCGCCACCCGAACAGCGGCCCGTCGTGCGAGACGAAGAGCGTGAACGACGGCTGCGCCTCGAGCAGCTTCGCCGGTCCCGAGGGCGACTTCACCGTCTCGCCCGTGTCGTGCCACACGTAGGCCGCGAGCGTCGGCATCACCTTGGCGACGTCCTCGTAGGAGATTTGCCCGGACGCCGCGAGGACCGCGAGGCGCTTCGCCTGCTCGCCGTTGACGCGGCCCGGGACGATGCCGCCGCCCGCCTTGTCGAGCATGGCGCCGACGCGCTTGTCGGTCTGCGGCGGCGGAGGCGGCGGCTCGGCGCCCACCGTGTCGGGCATGTTCGAGGCCGTGACGTAGACGTAGACGTCGCGGGGCCCGAGGGCGCCGATGTCGAGGCGCGCCTTGCGCTCGAGGCTCGAGGAGTGATCGAAGTCGAAGTTGTTCCATGCGCTCGACTTCTGGAACGGGATGGGCGCGCCGTTCGACTGCAGCTCGGCGAGGATGCACTGGTGCGCGTAGCGCGGCCCCGGGTCGGGCGTACACCCCGGGAAGAGGTCGGGGCGGTAGGCGCACTTCTGCCCCGCCGTGAGCGTCCACGCGCACGACAGATCGAAGCGTATGCCGCCCGTGATCGAGCCGGCCGCGCCGCTGCCGGTGGCGGCCTCGCAGCTCGGGTCGGGAACCGTGATCCAGCGCGGCGAGTCGCCCACGGCCGAGCCCCAGTCGGCGATGCGCAAGCGCGCCTTGACGGAGTTCGGGTCGTAGGCCGTCGTCGTGTTGTTGATCGGCTTCGCGTGGAACGTGTTCGCGCTGTTGACGTCGATCTGCGTGCCCGTGCCAATGGCGTTCGTCACCGAGATGTCGCCATTTTCGATCTCGACGCCCGCGACGCACGACGCGCCCGTGACCGTCACGGAGCTCCAGGCCGCCGAGGCCGGCGACGCGCTGCCCTCGGGCAGCGGAAAGACGAGCGGGTCGGCCGTTTCGTCGGGCTCGAGCGCGCCGTTGGGGAACTTCACCTCTGTCGACGTGCCGGCGTGATCGGCGAGGATCTCGAACCACATCGAGAACGTGTCGGGAAGCGTGACGCCCGCCCCGCCCATGGGGATGCGCACGCGCACGCCCCAGTCGTCGCACGAGATCGGATCGGCCGTCGTGCAGACGGCGTCGAGGCGCGCCTTGCCGGCGACCTCGGCCGGGTAGGGCACGCCCGTCGCGCCCGCGTCGACGCCGTTGCCGCCCGTCCACAGGCCCGTGCCCGTGCGCTGGTAGATCGCCGTCGACATGACGCCCGCGGCGATGGCCGAGCCGCCGAGCGGGGTCGAGGTCGTCGTGTCGCGCGTGAACTTGAAGATCGTCGCCACCGTCGTCGACGGGTTGTAGAGGCCGACGTAGACCTTGTCGCCCGGGCCCGCGAGGCCGGCGTCGGGCTTGACGTGAAAGCGCAGCACGAGGTTCTTCGTCGTGCCCGTCGTCTCGACCAGCGCGTTGAACATGAACTCGCCCTTGCCGTAGCCGTACGAGCCCTGCCAGCGGGCGTCGTCGAAGGGCGCGGGCGAGGTCCACCAATCGGGCACGCCCGGCTGTCCCGGCACGCCCACCCCGGGCGGGAAGCAGGTCGCGGGGGCGGCGCGCGCCGCGCCGGCCGCGAGCAAAAGCCCCAGTCCCAAGCTCGTGAGCGCGAGGCTCGCCCTGCGGTGCGTGGACGTCGACATGAGATCTCCTGACGGTGAGAGGTGGGAACGAAGAGGCGAGGCGGCGAAGGAGCGGGGAAGGCGAGAGGTATCGATGAGGGGCGCGGCCGAAGGTCTAGGGCGTGGTCACCATGACGTAGTAGTTCGTCGAGGGTCCGGTCTGGGGCGTGATGGTCCCGGAGAGCGTCGTCGGCAGATCGGCCCAGCCCGCGGACAGCACGCGGCGGCTCGTCGTCGCGCCGCCCGCGGGCGCCGCGGCGACGGACGTCGTGTTGTCGTACATCACCATGATCCAGTACGTGCCTGGCGCGAGCGTGAGGCTGCCGCCCCCGGAGGCGACGGCGGGGAATTCGACGCGGCCCGCGACGACGAGCGCGGCGAACTGCGCGCTCGCGACGAGCACCGAGGGGTTGCCGCCGACGTCCGTGTAGAGGCCGAGGCTGACATTCGTGCCCGACTGCCGCGTGATGAGGCCGAACGAGCGCAGCGTCGACGTCGCCGCGACGGTGATGGCCTGGCCGCTCAGGAAGCCGGACGACTTGCTGCTCGCGCCGCCGAGATCGACGTACTCACCGAGCGCCTGCGGCGTCACGCACGTGGAGCTCGGGAACGCGCCCACGCAGTAGTCGCCCGTGTTGCAGCTCGCCGTCACGGCCTGGAAGCACATGTTGGCGTCCTTCGAGCAGGTCACGCGCGAGTTGCTCGAGCACGAGGTCCCGACGCCCGAGCCGCAGCCCGCGGGCGGCGCCGGACACGTGCAGGCGGCGCCGGGGAAGCCGCCCGCGCACGGCTTGCCCGCCGGGCAGGTCGACGGCGCGGCCTGGTAGCAGCCGTTCCCGTCCGTCGAGCATGTCACGACGTTCGTAGACGAGCACGAGCTCCCCGCGCCCGAGCCGCAGCCGGCGGGCGGCGCCGGGCACGTGCACGCCGCGTTGGGGAAGCTGCCGGCGCACGGCTTGCCCGCCGGGCACCCGACGCTCGACGCGAGCACGAGGCAGGCGTTGGCGTCGGTGCCGCACGTGTCGACGCTGCCCATGTCGCACAGCTTGCCCGTGCCCGCCTGACAGACGGCGGGCGGCGCGGGACACGTGCACGCGGCCGACGGCAGCGTGCCGGCGCACGGCTTGCCCGCGGGGCAGCTCGCCGTGCCTGAGGCGACGAGGCACCCGTTCGCGTCGCGCGCGCACGTCACGACGGTGCCCGTTCCGCGGCACGCCGTGCCGATGCCGCTCACGCACTCGGCGGGCGGCGCGGGGCAGGCGCAGCTGGCGCCCGGCGCCGCGCCCTGGCAGGTCAGGCCCGACGCGCAGGCCGTCGTCTTCGTGATCGCGAGGCACCCGTTCGCGTCGAGATCGCAGGTCGAGAGCTGACCGTTGGCGGCGCAGAAGAAGCCCGCCTGGCCCGCGCACGCCGCGGGCGCCGACGTGCAAGAGCACGTCGCCAATGGCGCGTTGCCCGAGCACGGCTTGGCGGCGGCGCACGTCGTGTGCTTCGTGACGTCGAGGCACCCGTCGGCGTTGGGGCCGCAGGTGGCGACGCTGAGGGTCGCCTCGCAGACCGTGCCCGACTTCCCGCCGCACAGCGCAGGCGGCGCCGGACAGGTGCAGGCGGCCGCCGGAAAGGCGCCCCCGCACGGCTTGCCCGTCGAGCACGCGTCGAGCGCCTGCTCGAACACGCAGCCGTCCGCGTCGGCGGCGCACGTGCGCAGCTTGCCGTCGCTCGTGCACACGGTGCCGGCGCCGCCCGTGCAGCCCGCTGGCCGCGCGGGGCACGCGCACGTCGCGGCCGCGCCCCCGTCGGCGCCGGCCGCCTGGCAGGTCTTTCGTCCCTGGCAGGGAACGTCGACGCTCCA
>DASXOE010000109.1:0-48778 GCA_036494575.1 Polyangia bacterium
CCTCGACGAGCGCGTCGGCGAAGTCGTCGAGCTCTTGAGCGGGCGCCGGCGCCGCGGCCTCGGCGACGAGGCGCGAGCGCGCCAGGACGGGCCGCGCGGGCACGCCGAGCTCGCGCAGCAGCGCGAGGATGAGGGCGAGGCGGTTGCCGCTGCCGCGCGCGAGCGTCTGCGCGGCGCCGTCGCGCAGGTCGTCGGTGGCCTCGATGTTCTCGGTGACCCACGCCACGACGGCGGCCGCGAGGCGCACGCGGTCGTCCGGCGACTCATGCGAGGGCTCGGGCCTCGTCGCCAGGAGGCGGGCGCGCTCGAGCAGCGCGGGCGAGGAGCGCGTCGTGCCGAAGAGCTGCTCGGCGACGTAGCGCGTCCACACCTGAAACTCGAGCGCGCTCGACGCCCGCACCGACGGGACGTATTCAGTGGCGGGAACGGCGGCGCGCTCGACGAAGAGCTGTGGCACGGACGTCGTCGCGAAGGTCGTCACCGTCGTGTCGCCGGGGCCGTCTTGCGCGCGCGGCGCGGGCGCGCCGCCGCGCCGGTCGAAGGCCAGCTTCGTCGGGCGCGGCGTCACGAGCACGAGCTCGGTGCGGTCGAGGGGCGCGTCGAAGGACTGAAAATAGAAGCGGTCGCCCAGGAAGCCCGGCGCGAAGGCCCCCGCGGCGCTCTTCGTCTCGAGCAGCTCCCACTCGATGTAGTCACCGATCGCGACATTGGCGGCCGAGACGGTCTCCTTGCCGGCGATCTCCTCCGGCTCGCGCGTCGTGCCGTCCGGCTTGTGCGTGCGCAGCGTGAGCACCTCGGCGCCCGCCGGGACCTCGACCTCGGCCCACCGATCGATGGCGTCCTTGCTCTGCACGCGGACGATCTCGTGGGTCAGCGTCATCTGCGCACCGTCGGGGAAGACGCGCTCGACCGAACGGTCGAGCACGACGACCGCCGGCGCGTCATAGTGGCGCCCGCTCGCCGCGAAGTCGGCGATGACGGCCCGACCGTCGAGCCGGTAGGCGTCGAGCGGCAGCGGAACGGCGAGCGCGCGGGCCGCGCGCCGCACGTCGGCGGCGTCGGGGCGCAGCGCGAGCGCCGCGCTCGCCGTGCGCCGGGCGTCCGCCTCGTGACCCGTGGCGGCCTGCGCGTCGGCGAGCCGCACGCGCAGGGACGGGTCGGCCGGCGCTCGTTCGACGAGGGCCGCGAGCGTGGCCAGCGCGTCATCCCATCTGCCTTGGGCGCCGAGCACTTGGGCCAGGTCGCCCAGGAGCTCGTCGCGGTCCGGCGCGAGGCGCAGCGACGCGCGCAGCGCGCTCTCCTCGGCGCCGAGCTCGCCCCGCGCGCGCAGTCGCTCGAGGCGCGTCTCCGAGGTGGCGTCGCAGGCCGCGAGCGCGTCCTCGAGCCGCGCGCGCTCGGTCAGATCTCGGCGATCGTCCGCGCGTCGCAGGAGCGTCTCGACGAGCTGGCAGGGCGCGTCGAGGGTCGGCCCGGTGACCGCCGCCGCGCGGTCGAGCGCGCGATCGGCGTCGAATTCGAGCCCCCGGGCGCGCAGCGCGTGCGCGAGGACGATCTCGGGTGCCCACCAGCGGGGCGCTGCGCGGGCGGCGGCGCGGGCGTCGTCGACGGCCTCGTGGAGATGATCGTCCTCGAGCTCGATGGACGCCAGCGCCTGCCAGGCGCGCGCGTCGCCGGAATCGGCCGCGAGCGCGGCCCGCAGGAGCCCGCGCGCCGCATCGCGGGCGAAGGCGGCCGGCCGCGTGGGATCGTCGCGCGCGATCGCCGCCGCGAGGGTCAAGCCGGGCGCGAAGCGGCGCCGGGCGGCCAGCCTCGCGGCGAGCGCGAGCGCGGCGTCGGCGTCGCCCCGGCGATTCGCCGCAAAGGCTTGGGCGTACTCCGCGACGACGCCGGCGTCGCCACCGGCGGTCGGCGCCGCGGCCGCGGCGACGGGCCATGCGCCCCGCCGCTCGACGCGTCCCACGCGCGGGTCGACGAAGCGAACGGCGGCGCCCGCGTCGCGCGGCAGCAGCAGGAGCGCGAGCTCGCCGCGGCCGCCGGCCGTCGCGAGGTCGAGCTCGAGGTCGTGGCGTCCGGCCGCGAGCCGGAGCCCGAAGGCGCTCACGCGCGGTCCAACGCGCGTCTCCGAGCCGTGGTGCAGCGCCGCCGCCCCGTCGATGGAAAGGCGCGCCTCGTCGTCTGAGTCGAGGACGAGGTCGTAGTCGCCCGCGGGCACCTCGACGGCGGCGCGGAAGCGCTCGGCGCCGGGACGCCCATCACGCGCCGGCACGGTGAGGCGGCAGCCCGAGGTGTACGCCGCCCGCCAGGCGATCGGCGCCGGCGTCGGCGTGCGGCGATCGAGATCGAGGTGCGGCAGCGGCCCGAGCGTGCCGGCGTCGAACACGAGACGGGCGCAACCCCGGCGGGCGCCCTCTCGCTCGAGCGCGTCCGCGTCGCCCGCGCGGCGGGCGGCGCGCTCGGCGAGGCGCGCGAGCTCGAAGCGCGCCTGCCACGGCAGCGACTGGCCGCCCGGCAAAGCGATGAGCGCCTTTTCGGCGGCCGCGCGGCGCCGCGGTCCCACCTCATCGTCGAGGGCGAGCGCCCGCCCCGCGGCCGCGGGCGCGAGCGCCTGCCCGACGGAGCGCTCTGACACTCCCGCGACCGCCGCCGCGAGCACGGCCGCGTAGTCGTCGAGGGCCGCCGCGGGGTCGCCGTGCTCGTCAGCGAGCGCCGCGCGCCCGAAACGCGCGAGCGCGTCCGCGGGCGCCGCCGCGAGCCGCGCGTCGAACGCGCGCGCGGCGTCTGACGCTCGACCGTCCTCGAGGGCGCGCCACCCGGCGAGCGTGGCGCCATTCCCGACACGGGCATGCCCCTCGCCGAAAAGGCCAGCGCACCCGGTGAGCACGAGCGCTGCGGCCGGGCCCCACGGGCCTCGGAGGACGCGCTTCACGACGCGTCCCCCACGGGACCGACGTTGAGCCGGTCGGCGAACGCGGCGTCGATGTCGCCGAGGAAGCTCCGGAAGGCCGCGTACTCGCCCGGCGGGATCCGGAAGCGCGTGACGTCGAGGAACGTGTGGACGCGCACGAGGCCGCCCGGCTCGGCCGTGACGTCCACGGTGAGGCGGCCGAAGGGCCCTGCGACCCGGCGGCGCGGGCCGCCCGCGCGCAGCGCCCACCCCGGTGGCAGCTTGTAGACGATCTCCTCGTCGTGCTGCCACGGATACGCGAGGACGAGCTCCTGCTTGCGCGCCCCGAGGCGGGCGTAGGTGCGGGAGAAGTCCGCCTCGCGCACGGCGATGGGGAGCGTGACGCCCTTCGTTGCGTCGGCGCCCGAGATCGGCACGCCGAGGCGACCGACGTCGGCAACGGATCTGACGACGACAGGGGCCTCCCGGTCCTCGATGCCGGGCATCTCGAGCGAGACGAGCCGCGCGCCCGGCTGGCGATCTTCCCAGACGCGGCCGTAGCGGTCGGCGCGCTCGCCCGCCGTCTGGTAGTGCTCGCGCCAGTCGGCGGCAGCCTGCCCCCGGATGCGCAGATCCTCCTCGATGCGGGCGCTTCCGTCGACGGCGAGCGCCACGCGCCAGCGCCGTTCGACGCGGTTGGCGCTCGACGGAAGCACGGGTGTCTCGTCGAGGCGCGCGCCGCGCGGTCCCACGCGCAGCACCATGACGCCCTGGTCCTGGTTGGGCAGCTCCGAGACGCCCGAGAATTCCGCCGTGCCGTCGAGATAGAGATCGAGCTTCGGGACATAGGCGATCGCGTGGTCGAAGATGGCCAGCGAGGCCGGCTCGCGGTCGAGCGCCCCGCCGCGCCGGGTGCGCACGAGCACGAGATCCGCGTCGACGCCGACCTCACGGAGCATGGCGACGAGCAGCGACGCCTTGTCCTTGCAATCGCCGAAGCGGCGCGCCAGCACCTGCGTCACCTTGTAGGGCTTGTAGCCGTGGATGCCGAACTCGAGGCCCACGTATCGGGTGCCCGTGACGACGAGGTCGTGGACGGCGCGCACGCGGGCGCGGTCGTCGTCGCCCGTGTGGACGACGGCGCGCGCCGCGCGGCGGAGCTCGTCGTCGGCCGCGAGCTGCTCCTCGACGAGGCGCCAGTACCAGGTGCCGACCTGCTCCCAGGTGGCGTACGTGCTGACGTGCAGGTAGGGCGCGACTTCGGCGAGCCCCGGCATGGATGGCTCCGCGTCGATGGCCGCCACGTCGCGCGCCGAGAACGCGTAGACGCGGTCCGCGCCCGTTTCGGTCACCGTGCGCGCGAGACCTGGGACGCGGGGCGTGTTGCTGTAGATGGGCCGGCTCGCGGGCGCGATGAGCGTGTACTCCCAGCGGCGTTTGGGCGCGCTCTCCGCGATGGTCTCCAGGTCGCCGAAATAGTCGGCCATCTGGTTCTCGGCGGAGACGTCCTCGATGACGTACTGGACCTCGAAGACGTCGCCCGCGCGCAGGCCCTCGAAGCGGACGACCTCGGCGCGGTTGTCGTAGTAGAGGCCGTACCACGGCTCGGACAGATCGACGTCGTCGCGCTCGGCCATCTCGAGGACCTCGAGCGCGCCGCCCGCGCCGCGCCGGTAGACGCGCGCCTGCCGGATCTCGACGTCCTCGCTGCCGGGCGTGTAGCGCACGTCGAGCTCCTTGTTCTCCTCGGCGCCGTGATCGGTCCGAACCGAGACGATGCGCTGGGCGAACGTCTGAGCGAGCCCGTTCGGATGCACGCGCACGACGCGCCGGTCGAGCAGCACGAAGGCGTCGCCCGCGGCGCTCGTCGGGTGGCGCGCGTCGTCCGCGACGACCTCGCGCGCGTCGGCGGCGTACCGGCGCGCCAGATCCTCGCCGGGCGCCTCGCCGGAGCCGAGCGCGCGGCCCTCGCGCTCGGCGCCCTCGAGATAGCGCCTCAGCTCCGGGTCCTGCGGCCGCCGGTCGAGCGCCGCGCGCAGGCGGCCGAGGGCCTCGTCGCGCCGGCCCTGCCGGTGCAGCAGCTTGCCGAGGTGCGCGAGCACACCCGCGTCGTCGGGCAGCCGCCCCGCCAGAGCGGCCAGGGTGTCGAGGGCGCGCCCGCCGTCGCCCGCGCCCTCGAGCGCGCGCGAAAGCTCGATCGAAAGCGACGGCAGATCGGGGCGCAGCGCCGCTGCCTCCGACAGGCGCGCGATGAAGACGGGCGCATCGCCGCGCGCCCGCGCGCGCGTCGCGAGCTCGTGGAGCAGCTCGACGTCATGCCGGCGGACGGTCGCGAGGGCCTCGAACAGACGGTCGGCCTCGCGGGTGCGGCCCGCGGCGTCGAGCAGCCGCGCCCACTGTCGGCGCACGCGTGCCACGGCCCGCGTCGTCTCGGGCAGCGCCTCGACGCGCGCGAGCGCCACGAGCGACAGGCCCCCGCCCTGCTCCTCGTCGGCGAGCGCCAGCGCCGCGGGCCAGCAGCCGGGGTCGAGCGCCAGCGCCTCTCGCCAGCGCGCGAGCGCCGCGGCGTCGCGCCGCTGGGTGCGCGCCGTGTCGCCGAGGCCCGCCAGCAGGAGCGCGCGCGTCGCGCGTGCCTCCGGAGTCGTCGCGCCCGCCTTCGCCGCCAGAGCGAGCGCCGCCTCGAGCGCGCGCCGCCGCTCGTCGTCGTCCCGCGCGACGTCCGCGAGCAGCCGCAACACCTCGATGGACGGACGGCGCGCGCGCGCCGCCTCGAGCGCCGTCGTCGCTTCGCGGCCGTCGCGATCGCCCGGTTCGGCCCAGGCCAGATAGCGCCCGAGATCGAGCCACGCGTCGGCGCCCGCGTCGCCGGCGGGCGCGGCGCGCGCGCGTCGGCGCAGCGTCGCCTCGAGGGTCTCGACGGCTGTGGTCCGCCTCGGCGGCGGCGCGCGGGTCACCGCTCTTTCGCCCGGCGGGAGGGCGCCGTCACCGAGCGCGAGCGCCCGCCCCGCGACGTCGGTCACGCGCAGGTACAGCCTCCAAGACCCGTCGGTCACCGTGGTCTTGACGACGAGACGGTTCCACCCCGCCCGCAGGCGCGCCGGGGCCGCGTCTTGATCGAAGGCCGGGCTGCGCACGACGTCACGCGCGTGGACGAGCGCGCCGTTCACCCACACCTTGACGGGCCCCGGTGAGCCGAGGCGCAACGCGACGTCCTGGTCCCGCGAACTGCGCGCGAAGGCCACGACGTAGGCCGTGGCCTGCGTGTCGGGCCGCAGCATTCCGTCGAGCATCAGCGCGCCGTCGCGGACGAGGTCGTCGCCGGCCCGCCAGCCGACGGCGCCGAGCTTGCCGCGGTAGGAACGCCCGCGCTCGGGGGCGTCGGCCTCCGCCTCGGGCGGCAGGGTCTGCGCGTAGTCGGCGCGGCCCTCGCCGAACGGCCCGACGACGGCGTAGCGCGAGAACAGCCCCAAGGCCGCCCGCGCCGCGCGCGCGCCCTCGGCGTCGCCTGCCTCATCCAGCAGGCGCGCGAGGTGGAAGCTCGCCTGCGCCGCGACGAGGGGGTGACTGCCGGGCGCGGCGGCGCGCCTCAGCGCGGGTGCGAGCGTCCCGGGCGGCAGATTGTCCTCGAGGGCGAGGAGCTCGACGAGCGGCGCGATCGCCTCCGGACGCCCGTGGCGCGCCTCGAGCCGCGCGCGCGCCCCCGCGAGCGCGGCGTCGAACGGCCCCGGGGACGGGGCCGGCGCGGCGGCCGCGACGAGCGCGAAGCCGAACGCCGTCCGCGCGAGCGCTGCGGCTCCGACGAACATAGAGGCCCTCAGTATACCTGCGCTACGGGCGGTCGAAGTACCCGCCGATGGCGTCCCGCAGGGCGATGCGCGCCCGGTGTAGGCGCGTCTTGACGGTCGGGACCGAGATGCCGAGCGCGTCGGCCGTCTCTTCCGTCGAGAGGCCCTCGACGTCACGGATGACGAAGACGGTCCGGTAGATGTCCGGCAGCGCGTCGACCGCGGCCTGGATGTGGCTCCTCAGCTCAGACGACTGCAGCTCGTCGTCGGGCCGCTTCGACCAGTTCTCGCCGGCCGGCATGGGCGTGCCGTAGTTGTCGAGGTAGCCGATGGGCAGCTCCTCGGTCGAGACCTCGGGGTGCCGCCGATGGGCCCGCAGTCGCATGAGCGCAGCGTTGGTCGCGATGCGATAGACCCAGCTGCCGAATTGGGAGTCGCCCTTGAACGTGTCCAGCTTGCGCCAGATCGACACGAAGGTCTCCTGCAGGATCTCCTTGGCGTCCGTCTCGTTGCGCAGGATCCGGTAGGCGAGCCGGAAGACCTTGTCCTCGTAACGCCCGAGCAGCTCCTCGAAGGCCCCGAAATCCGCGGCGCGCGCGCGCGCGATCAGCTCCTCGTCGCTCGCGAGGGGCGGCGCGTCGGGGGCACCCGCCGCCAAGGCGTCGGGCTTGGCAACCGCCGCCAAGGCGTCGGGCTTAGCAGCCGGCGCCTTGGCTTCGGGCTTGGCAGCCGGCGCCTTGGCGTCGGGCTTAGGTGGTGTGTTAGGACTGGGCATTCGTCGGAACGGTCGGAATCATCCCAGATAATCACTCCGATCGATAGCGACGGAAGAAACATGATCGGCGCCGCCGTAAAGTCCATGCGACCCCATCAGTGGGTCAAGAACCTCTTCGTCGCGGCGCCGCTGGTTTTCGCCCGGCTCGTCGGTGACAGGCACGCGGAGCTGCGCACGGCCGCTGCCTTCACGATCTTCTGTCTCCTGTCGAGCACGGTCTACCTGATCAACGATCTGGTCGATCTCGACCGGGATCGCGTCCACCCCGTCAAGCGGCGGCGGCCGCTCGCCTCGGGCGCGCTCTCGCCGGCCGCCGCGAAGGGCCTCGCGGGCGCGCTGGGCGTCGTGGCGCTCGCGGGCGCGGCGGCGCTCGGGCCGGGCCTCGCCTTCGCGGGAACGGCCGCCGCCTACCTCGCGCTCAACCTCCTCTACTCCCTGGCGCTCAAGAAGGTCGCGTTCATCGACGTTGCCTGCATCTCGGCAGGCTTCCTGCTGCGCGTGCTGGGCGGGGCCGTCGCGATCCCCGTGCCGGCGTCGCGCTGGTTGCTCGCGTGCACGTTGTTGCTGTCGGCGCTGCTCGGCTTCGGCAAGCGCGCGCACGAGCTGCGCGTCTCGGGCGACGGCGGGCGCGCGCAGCGGGACGTCCTCGGCCGCTACGATCTGCCCACGCTGCGCCGCCTCATGACCGTGCTCGGCGTCCTCACGGCGCTGACCTACCTCGCGTACACGCGTTCGATGCACGCCCGCGAGCTCCTCCACGTCGAGCTCGTGTGGACGGTGCCCTTCGTGGTCTTCGGGATCTTCCGCTTCAACTGGATCACGAGCCGGCAGGCCGACGCCGAGAGCCCGACCGACTCGATGTTGCGCGACCCGCTCTTCGTCACGAACCTCGCGCTCTACGGCGCGTCGGTGCTCGCGCTCCTCTACGTCTCGCGCTGACGGTTCGATCGGCGGCTGCGCCGGCGCGTGCGCGTGGTATTAGAGAATCATGTTCGCTCCTCTGTCGAAGGTGGGCGCTTCGTACCTCGCGCCCGCGCTCGCCCTCCTCTTCGGTTTCCCGGCCATCCCGACGGCTCTCCCGCCTCCCCCGAAGCCGACGTCGCCCGACGCGGACCTGCCGCAGCTCTCGTTCGAGAAGTACGTGCTGCCCAACGGCCTCGAGGTGATCCTGCACGAGGACCACCGCATCCCCGAGGTCGCCGTCGACGTCTGGTACAAGGTCGGCTCGAAGGACGAGGCCGACAAGCGCACGGGCTTCGCCCACCTGTTCGAGCACGTCATGTTCCAGGGCTCGAAGCACGTGCCCGAGGACAAGCACTTCGAGTACCTCCAGAAGGCCGGCGTCTCGAACGCCAACGGCTCGACGGGCACGGACCGCACGAACTACTTCGAGGTCGTGCCATCTAACCAGCTCGAGCTCGCGCTGTGGCTCGAGAGCGACCGCATGGGCTTCCTGCTCGACCGGCCCGGCTTCAAGGAGACGGTCGACGTGCAGCGCGACGTCGTCAAGAACGAGCGCCGCCAGCGCGTCGAGAACCGCCCCATGGGGCTCGTCGAGCGCGTGGAGCTCGAGGCCCTCTATCCCCCCGATCACCCCTACCACCACGAGGTCATCGGCTCGATGGAGGATCTCTCCGCGGCCTCGGTCGAGGACGTCAAGGCCTTCTTCCGCACGTTCTACGTCCCGAACAACGCCGCGCTCGTCATCGCAGGTGACTTCGACCGCGCGCGCGCGCAGGCCCTCGTCGAGAAGTACTTCGGGCCCATCCCGCGCGGCGGCGCCATCCCGCGCCGCGCGGCCGTCATGCCCGCGCGCACCTCCGCCCACGTGATCGCCATGGAGGCGAAGGTGCAGCAACCCCAGCTCACGATGGCGTTCTCGACGCCGGCGAACTTCGCGCCCGGCGATCGCGATCTCGACGTGCTCGCGAACCTGCTCGGAAACGGCAAGTCGTCGCGCCTTTACAAGCGCCTCGTGTACGAGCTCAAGATCGCGCAGAGCATCTCGGCGTCGCAGGACAGCCAGATGCTCGCGAGCGACTTCGAGATCACGGCCTCGCCAATGCCCGGTCACACGCTCGACGAGCTCCAGGCGGTCATCGGCGAGGAGATCGGCAAGCTGCAGATGGCGTCCGTCGACGCGGTCGAGCTCGAGCGCGGCAAGAACCAGATCGAGTCGGCCAACGTGCGCGCCCTCGAGCCGCTCATCGCGCGCGCAGAGCGCCTCCAGCACTACAACTACCTGATGAACGATCCCGGCTATCTGGCCGAGGACCTGCGGCGATACCGGGCCGTCGACGCGCAGGCCGTCCAGCGCGCGGCCCAGTCCTACCTCAAGCTCGACGCCGCGGTCATCGTGAGGGTGGAGCCCAACCCGGCGGCTCCGATCATGGGAAGGGTGGTGAAGAAGTGAGGCGCGCAGGCGCGTCCCGCCTCGCGAGCCTCATCTCGCGCGCTTGCGCGCTCGCGGGCGCGTTCCTGGTGTCGAGTTGCGCCTCCGCGCCCCCACCGCCCCTGCCCGGTCCCGTCCCGAGCGCGCCTGTGGCCGCCGCTGCGCCGTCCGCCCCCGCGGCCGCGCCGGCCCCGTCGCCCGGCGGAACGCCCGACGCCCCCTTCCGCGCCGCGCCGCCGCCCGGAGGGCCCGAGCCGACCTTCGAGGTGCCGGCCTTCAAGCGCTTCAAGCTCAAGAACGGGCTCGAGGTTGTTCTCGCGGAGTTTCACGACCTTCCACTCGTGGACTTCAACCTGGTCGTGAAGTCGGGGGGCGCCGCGAACCCGGCCGAGCTCTCGGGCCTCGCCGACATGACGAGACGCATGCTCGACGAGGGCACGAAGACGCGCAGCGCGCCCCAGATCGCGGACCAGCTCGCGACGCTCGGCGCCGTCCTCGGGGGCGGCAGCGGCTGGGACTCGTCGAACGCCAGCCTCTCCGTGCTCACGAAGAACGTCGACGCCGCGCTCGGCGTCTTCGCCGACATCGTCACGGCGCCCGCCTTCGATCAGAAGGAGTTCACGCGCGTCCGCGACAACACGCTCACGGGGATCTCCCGCCGGAAGGACAGCCCGCCGACGGTGGCCGGCCTGGCGTTCGCGCGCGTGCTGTACGGCGCCAAGCATCCTTATGGCTGGCCCATGACGGGCGTCGAGGCGTCGCTCAAGAAGATGACACCCGCCGACCTGCGCAAGTTCTACGAGGCCAACTGGCGGCCCAACAATGCCGTGCTCATCGTCGCGGGCGATCTCACCGAGGCGGCGCTTCGACCAAAGCTCGACGCGGCCTTCAAGGCGTGGCGGCCGGGCAAATCGTCCGCGCGCAAGCTGCCAGCGCCCGGCCCCGCCGCGAGCAAGACCAAGATCTTCCTCATCGACAAGGCCGACGCGCCGCAGTCTTCGATCCGCGTGGGCCTCGTCGGCATCGACCGCAGGAGCCCCGACTTCTTCCCCGTGACGGTCATGAACATGATCCTGGGCGGCGGGTTCTACCGCCTCGATCTGAACCTGCGCGAGGGCAAGGCCTGGACCTACGGGGCGCGCTCGAGCTTCGACGCGCGCCGCACGCCCGGGCCCTTCTCGGCGGGCGGCGAGTTCGTCGCCGCCCACACCGCTGAGTCCGTGGGCGAGATCCTCAAAGAGGTGAATGGCATGCGCGACGCCGACGTCACCGACGCGGAGCTCGCCCGCGCGCGCGACCAGATCACGAAGTCCTTCCCCGCGCGCTTCGCGACGCGCGGCCAGGTCGCCGCGCAGCTCGCCGAGATCGCCGTGTACGCCCTGCCCGACAGCTACCTCGCCGACTACGCGAAGAACGTCCGCGCGGTCTCCAAGGACGACGTCCGCCGCGTCGCGCGCAAATACCTCGACGCCGGGCGGCTCTCCATCGTGGTGGTCGGCGACCAGAAGGCCCTCCTCGACCCGCTGGCCAAGATCGCGCCCGTCGAGCTGCGGGATGTCGAGGGCAACCCTCTGCCCGGGGCCGCGCCCGGACCCGGATCCGCGCCCGGACCCGCGAGGTAGCCACGCGGGGGTTTGCTCGCTCGCTACGCTCGCGTCGGGCCCGTGACCGGGCTTGTGCCTCAACCAGGCTTCCTGGCTCGCTGCGCTCGCCTCGAGCCCCAGGGCGTCCCAAGCAGCCGCGTATCGGACCTCGCGACAAATTCCACGTCGTGGGCCGCGGCTTTGCGCTCCGTCGGACGGAGGCCTCGCCTTGCGCCCACTCTGCCCACTGAGCACTCGGCGGCGCGTGGGCATCGGTCCCGGCATTCATCGAGGGGAGGCCTCCATCCGCCGGAGCGCTCTATTCGGAGAACAAGAGGACGGATGCCCACGCGGCGGCGAGTGCGAGCCGCGGCCCACGCAGTGGAATTTGTCGCGACCTGCGATACGCGGCTGCACGGGATATCCGGGGGCTCGAGGCGAGCGCAGCGAGCGAGCAAAGCCGGGTTGAGGCGCAAGCCCGGTCACGACCCGATGCGAGCGCAGCGAGCGAGCAAGCCCTACGGACGCAGCGACCCCTCGCCCGGCCGGAGAGACGAGAGCAACGCGAGGTTGTGCTTGGCGTCCTCGTGGTTCGGGTCGAGGCGCAGCGTTTCCTGGAACGCCGTGGCGGCGACGTCGAGGCGGCCCATGCGCAGGGCCACGACCCCGCTGAAGAAGCGGATGCCCGGGTCTTGCGGAGCCGCGAGGGCGGCGGCGGTGACCTCGCGGAGGGCGTCGTCGTAGCGCTGCGCGGCCGACAGGGCGAGCGCGTAGTTGTAGCGGACGCCCGCCTTGGTCGGGCGGCGCGTGGCGGCGCGTGAGAGGAACCAAATGGCTTCCTTGACGTGGCCCCGTCGGAACGCGATGGCGCCCAGGTTCGAATAGGCGTCGCCCAACATGCCGGGAAAGCGCGCGGCCTCGGTGAACATGCGCTCCGCCGTGTCGAGACGTCCGGCCTCGTAGTACGAAGCGCCGAGCAGGAACCAGGGACGCGGGTCGTCGGGCGCCATGCGGCGCAGCCTCTCGTAGTAGGCCGCTGCCTTGGCCGGCTCGCCCTTCGTCCGGTAGAGATCGGCGGCCACCTTGAGCGCCACGGCGTTCTTGGGGCGGCGCCGCAGCACCTCCTCGTACGACTCGAGGGCGGCGCTCACATTGTCGACGCTCGCGTAGGCGGCGCCGAGCTCGAGGCGCGCGTCCAGGTCCTCGGGATCGAGGCGCACGATCTCGGCGAGCTCGGTCGCGAGCTCGTTGCCGGCGCGTCGCGCCGCGAGCACGAGGGCGAGCGCGCGGCGCGCGCGAAGATCGCCGGGCGTCGCGGCCACGACGCGCCCGAGCTGCGCCTGGGCCTCGTCGAGCCGGCCGGCGTCCGACAGGAGCTCGCCGTAGGTGCGGCGCGCCTCGAGATCGTCCGGGTCGAGCTCCAGCACGCGCGCGTAGCGCGGGAGCGCCTCCGGCAGCCCTTGCGTGCGGTCGAGCATCGCGAGACCCAGTACGGCCGCCGTGTAGTCGGGCCGCACGTCGACGGCGTAGCTCCACATGGCGCGCGCGTGGCCCGGCCGCCCCGCGCCCAGGTGGACGAGACCGACGTAGCGCCGCGTCTCGGGCACGCGCGGATCGATCAAGAGCGACTTCCCGAGCGGCTTGAGCGCGCGCTCGGCGTTCGCGCCCAGCACGGCGGGCGACGGCTGCCGCCGGCGCTGTGGACCGGCCGGCCGGCCGCGCGTCGGGTCCCAGGGCTGGTCGAGGCCCGTGTAGACGGCGACGCCGCGGCCGTAGAGGACGAAGGCATAGGCGTCGCGTGCGAAGGGCTCCAGCACGTGCCCGCGCGCGACCGCGGACGTCGCGAGGCCGGCCTGCTGGAAGGCGGCCAGCGCGGCCAGCAGCGCCGAGCGTCCGACGTCGTCCTTGGGGCCCTCGATCTCGCCCACCCCGATGCGTTTCGCCGGCGTGGCCCCCGCGTAGATCTCCACGGTGACAGCGAGCTTCCAGTTGGGCTTCTTTTCGTAATGCCCGGCGACGACGAACGGCGTCCCCGTGGCGGCAGCGCGCACGAGCGCGTCGTCGAGCCGCGCGCGCTCGACGATCGTCTCGGGTCCCGCGAAGCGCAGTCCCGGGTGGCGGCCGAGGCGCTCCGCGACGAGCGCGGGGAGCCCCGCCTGCAAGAAGTCCAGCGTGCGCGGGCCGCCCGCGTTCCCGAAAGGCAGGATGGTGAAGCGCGCACGCGCCGACGTGGCCTCATCTTTGGGCGAGACAGCCGGCTGGTCATCGGCGAGAGCAAGCGAGGCCGCAGCGGTCCACGTGAGAGCAGCTGTGAGTAGACCGATGAACGTTCGGAGGAGCGCGCGAGCGCGTAGCGAGGGGGCGCGGCCGAGGCCGAGCGAAGCGAGTGGGGTGGTGGCAGGGCGTGAAGGGGGCGAGGCGCGAGCGCCAGCGAGCCGGACCCCGATAAAATTGACGGAACGGCGCGCGCAGCCCATAGACGAATGGTGAAGGCAAGCGCGCCAATCGCAAGTTTCCGCGGTCGGCTGCGCGCCGCCCTCAAGGTGGTCGGTGTCACGACCGTCGTCGTCGGCGTCGCCGCGACCGTCCTCGGCTATCGCGCCTACCGGAAGTTCGCGTCCGACCTGCCGCCGCACCTCGACGTCGTCACCGACTACCGCCCGCTGCGCGCGAGCCAGGTTTGGAGCGCCGACGGCGAGCTCATCGGGCAGTTCTACGTCGAAAAGCGCACGCTCCTCCCGGTCGAACAGATCCCGCGCATCGTCAAGCAGGCCTTCGTGGCCGCCGAGGACATCCGCTTCTATTCGCACGGCGGCATCGACTACCTCGGCATCACGCGCGCCGCCTGGGCCAACCTTCGCGCTGGCCACGTCGTGCAGGGCGGCTCGACGATCACGCAGCAGGTCGCCAAGCTGCTCATCGTCGGTCAGGAGCGCTCGCTCGGCCGCAAGGTGCGAGAGGCCATGCTGGCCCACCGCATCGAGGAGCGCCTCTCGAAGGACCAGATCCTCGGCATCTATCTGAACCACGTCTATCTCGGGCACGGGGCCTACGGCGTCGCCGCCGCCGCCGCGTCGTACTTCGGCAAGGATGTCGCCAACCTCTCGGCCGCCGAGGCGGCCATGCTCGCGGGCCTGCCCAAGGCGCCCGGGCGCGCGACGCCTTTCCACGACTTCGCGCGCGCGCAAGGGCGCCAGCATTACGTCATCGACCAGATGCAGGAGCTCGGGTTCCTGTCGCCCGCGCAGGCCGAGACGGCGCGCCACGAGGCGCTCGTGCTGGTCTCGCGCGAGCGCAACCTCACGAACGTCGCGGCGCCCTACTTCGTCGAGACCATCCGCCGCCACGTCGCCGACAACTACGGCGACGAAGAGCTGCTCGAGCGCGGCCTGCGCGTCTACACGACACTGGATATGCGCAAACAGCGCGTCGCGGAGGCGGCCCTGCGCGCCGGCCTCGAGGACTTGCAGCGCCGCATCGGCTTCTCCGGCCCCATCGCGCACCTCGACGCCGACCAGCGCCGCCGCCTCCTGCGCGGACGTCCGCGCCCCTTTGGACCCACGGGCTATCTCCTCGACGACGAGGAACAAGACGACCACCTCATGATCGCCGCGCCGAGCGCCGCGTCGGGCGCTGAGCCGCGGGCGGCGCTCATCGACGCGACGACGCCGGGCGCGGGCGCACGCCTTCCGGAGCCCATGGCCAAGTATGTCGTCGGCGAGGCCTGGGTCGCGCGGCGCAAGGCCGACGCCGAGGCCCGGCGCAAAGGCCCCGGCAAGCCGAGCTTCCCTGTCGATCCCGACACCACCTACGCCGCCGTCGTGACGGCCGTCGGCAAGAAGGTCACGCTCGCCTCGGGCGGCCTGTCCGTCGGGCTCGAGCCCGCCGACGAGGCGCGCCTCGGCGAGAGCGAGGCGCGCGCCGCCCGCGTCGAGGTCGGCGACGTGCTGCCCGTGCGCTTCCTCTCGGTGCCCGACGGCAGGAAGGCTCAGAAGCTCGTGGCGGCGCTCGCGACCGCGCCCGACGTCCAGGGCGCGCTCATCGCGCTCGACCCGGCGACCGGCCGCCTCGTCTCCATGGTGGGCGGCTACGACTACGGCAAGAGCCAGTTCAACCGCGCCGTTCAGGCCCACCGCCAGATCGGCTCGGCCATGAAGCCCTTCATCTATGCCACCGCGATCGACCACGGAATGAACGAGCTCACGATCAAGTACGACGCGCCCGTGAAGTTCAAGACCGCCTCGGGCGTCTGGGCGCCGCACAACTACAAGCGCGACTACCTCGGCCCGCTCACGCTGCGCACGGCCATCGCCAAGAGCGTCAACACCGTCTCGGCGCAGCTCGTGGCCCAGATGGGCGTGGACTCCGTCATCGAGACGATGCGGAAGCTCGGCATCCGCTCGGCGCTGCCGCACGCGCTCTCGCTGGCGCTCGGCACGGCCGACCTCACGCTCGAGGAGGTGGCGTACGGCCTCGCCACCTTCCCCGCGGGCGGCGAGGAGGTCACGCCGCTCTTCATTACGAAGCTGACCGACGCCGACGGTCACGTCCTCGAGCAGCACGACGCGCCGGCGTCGCGAGCGCGCAGGCTCACGCCGGAGACGGCCTACATCGTGACCGACCTCATGAAGGGCGTCGTCGAGATCGGAACAGGCAAGAAGGCGCGCGAGCTCGGCCGCCCCGCAGGCGGCAAGACGGGCACCTCGACCAACTACCGCGACGCCTGGTTCTTCGGGTTCACGCCCGACCTCTTGTGCGGCGTCTGGGTGGGCCGCGACGACTTCAAGCCCGTCGCGCACGACGCGACAGGCGGGCAGGTCGCGCTGCCCATCTGGCTCGCCTACATGAAGGAGGCGATGAAGGGCCGGCCCGTGCGCGACTTCGCGGTCCCGCCCGGCATCGTGTTCGCGCGCGCCGATCCCGACAAGGGCCTGCCGGCGGGCCCGAGTAAGCCGGGCAGTCGCCTCACGCCCTTCCGGCGAGGTACGCTACCCACGGCCTTCAAGACGGCCGCCACGGGAGCGCGTTTCTCCGATGAACAATTCTGAAGACTGTGCGGCGCCGACCGACGCCGCGGCCATCGCCGCCGTCGCGCGCGTCCGCGGCCGAGCCGTGCGGCGCGTCTTCATCATCACGCTGTTCCTGAACGCCGCCGTCGCCATCGCGAAGGCGCTCTACGGCTACGCCTCGCACTCGCTGTCAGTGGGCACGGACTCGCTGCACTCGATCCTCGATGCGTCGGGCAACGTGCTTGCGCTCTTCGGGTTGCATTGGGCCGCCGTGCCCGCCGACGAGCGCCATCCCTACGGCCGGCGCAAGATCGAGATCCTCGCGGCGCTCGGCATCGGCGTGCTCATCGTCATCGGCATGTTCGAGTTCGCCGTGGCCGCCATCGAGTCGCTGCGCGGACGCGGCACGCCCCCGCAGATCGGCGTGGCCGGCTTCGCCGTCGTCATCGCGACGATGGTCGTCAACTTCTTCGTGACCCGCTACGAGCACCGCAAGGCGCACGAGCTCGGCAGCACGCTGCTCCACGCCGACGCCCAGCACACGAAGTCAGACCTCTACGCCTCGGCCGCCGTCGTGTTGTCCTTCCTCGCCGTGCGCGCCGGCTTCGCGTGGGCCGACGGCGTCGCGACGCTCGTGCTCGTCGTCCTCGTGAGCCACGTCGCCTGGGAGGTTTTCAAGGAGAACGTTCCCATCTTGATAGACGCGGCCGTGCTCGATCCCGAGGGCGTCATCGCCGTCGCGCGCGACATGCCCGGCGTGCGCGACGTCCATCGCGTGCGCTCGCGCGGCGTTCGCCACGCGGTCGAGCTCGATCTCCATCTGCAGGTGGGCGCGGACATGAGCCTGACCTCCGCGCACCGGCTCGCGCGCGAGATCGAGGCGCAACTGCGGGTTAAGTTTCCCGAACTTTCCGACGTAGTGATTCACATCGAACCGGCGCCCGTCCCGGGTGACAAGCCCTCTCCCCAAACCTCCTGAGAGCTCACTCCTAAAAAGTCTCAAAAAAATGCGCGCGGAGCCTAAGGCGAAGCGCAAAGGCGCCGATTCGGAGAGCTTGACACCATCCGCCACACCGATAAGATTGCGCATCCGTTTTCATATCCGCTCGTTTCATCCCGCTTCCCAAGCCTCCACCCGCTCTAGCCTCACCGAGACTGCCACTCCGCCCGTTCCGGTTTTTCACCTCACCCCGTAGTCAACCCCTGAGTCGATGGCGGCGCCCCGTGCGCCCGCGAGGAGACAGAAGAGATGCAAGGACTCGCCAGGTTTCTCGAAGAAGGCGGCACCCTGATGTACATCAACCTCGTGGTGTCAGTCATCGCCTTGTCGCTCATCCTTGACCGCGCCATCTTCTTTCTCGGCAAGGGCTCAGTGAACGCGAGAGCCTTCCTGGAACAGATCAGGAAGCTCGTCCTCGCGAACAACATCGACCGCGCCGTCAAGCTCTGCTCGGCGACGGAAGCCCCCGTGGCGCAGGTGGCGCGCGCCGGCCTCCAGCGCGTGCACCGGGGCGAGATCGCCATCGCGCAGGCCATCGAGGAGACGCTCGTCGACGTGACGCCGCTGCTCAAGAAGCGCGTCCAGATCCTGTGGTCGATCGCCAACATCGCGACCCTCGTCGGCCTCCTCGGCACCGTCGTCGGCCTCATTCGAGCGTTCGGCGCCGTCGCGGCCGCCAAGCCGGAGGAGCGGTCCTCGCTGCTCGCCAAGGGTATCTCCGAGGCGCTCAACAACACCGCCATGGGTCTCGGCATCGCCGTCAGTTGCATCATCGCGCACGCCATCCTGTCGTCGGCTTCGAAGAAGCAGGTCGGCGATCTGGAAGGCTTTGCCCTCAAGCTCGAGAACCTCCTGGCCGAGTCGGCGCAGGGCGGCGCGAAGGCCTGATCCATTCCACAACCCGCAATGTCGACCATCGCGATGTCGATGTCCCGGCGACCACCTCTGGCGCTGGCTGACCCGCGAATGAAACGGCGAGGCGCTCAATGACGAGAAGCCAGGTACGGGCCGCATGCCGACGCATGCGAGACCACGTCGAGGAAATCGAGGACGAGGCGGGCGAGCTCAACCTCGTCCCCTACATGGACATCGTCACGAACATCATCATTTTTCTCCTCGCGTCGATGATCAACCAGGTCTCGCTGGCCAACATCAACGTCAGCGTGCCGAGCATCTCCGGCGGCGGAGCATCCGCCGAGGACAACCCGCCACCGGACAAACCACCGCTCAACCTCACGGTCTCCGTGGGCGCCAGCGGGTTCACGGTCGCGGCCTCGGGGGGCGTGCTCCCCATCGTCACGAAGCTGCCGAACGGTCAGTACGACTACAAGTCGCTCACGACCAAGCTCAAGGAGATCAAGTCGGCGCCCGACAACGCCACGGAGACGAAGGCGAACTTCAGCGCCGACGCGAACATCCCCTACGACATCGTCGTCGCCACGCTTGACGCCATGCGCATCACCGACGAAGGTAAGATCTTGTTCCCTGACATCTCCTTCGCAGCGGGGATCCTCTAAGTGGCGGGGCACGCGGAGTCCCCGCAGATCATCTCTCGCCTCGAGGGCAAGAAGGCCATCCGGTCCTACGCCCGGAAGCTGGATGAGCCCGAGGTCATCAAGGACCTCAACATCACGCCCATGATGGACATGATGACGATCATCCTCGTCTTCTTGCTCAAGTCGTTCGCCTCGAGCACGTCGAACCTCACCTTCGACTCGAACCTCGCGCCTCCGAAGTCGACGACGCTGCTCAAGCCCAAGCTGGCGGTCAGCGTCGTCGTCACCAAGAAGGTGATCCTCGTCGAAGGCGACGCCATCGCCCCCATCAACGTCGGCAAGGTGGATCCCACCGTCAAGCGTGACGGCGAGAACGGCTACTACATCACGCCGCTCGTCGAGGTCCTCGAGAAACATGCCAAGCGCGAGAAGAAGGTCGCCGACCTGACCGGGCAGAAGTTCGAGGCCCAGTTGATGATCGTGGCCGACCAGACGACCCCCTACCGCCTGCTCACCGAGGTCATCTACTCGTGCGGCCAGGCGGGCTACGCGAACTACCGCCTCCTCGTGCTCAAGGCCAAGGGAGACTAACGGCTGCGGCGACTTTACATCCCGGCTTCGAAGTTCTATACAGGGCGCCCGAAAGGGCGCCTTTTTTTGTTTCCGGGGGCGGCCTTTGCGACACTCCCACCGGGCTTCCCAGCTCAGGAGATCCCTGGACATGCCACGATTCGCTCGCGTCGCCTGCTCGCCGACAATCCGCACCCTGGCCGCTTGGCTGGGGCTCATCGCCCTCGCGCTCGTCGCCCTGCCCGTGCGCGCCGCCGGCCTCGACCCCGAGGGCGCCTCCGGCGCCGCCGCTCACCACGAGGGCGGCGGCGAGGCGAGCCTCGTCCTGCCGGACCTCGGCAAAGTGCACTTCCTTGGCTCGCTGCCGGGCAGCACGCTGCTCACGGGCGGGCTCGCGGTCTGCTTGCTGGGCCTTGCCTTCGGCCTCGTGATCTTCCGGCAGCTGCGCGCCATGCCGGTGCACAAGTCCATGCTCGAGATCTCGGAGCTCATCTACGAGACGTGCAAGACGTACCTCATCACGCAGGGCAAGTTCATCCTACTGCTCGAGGTCTTCATCGGCACCATCATGGTCGTGTACTTCGGGGTCCTCCGGCACTTCGACGCGTCCAAGGTCGTCGTCATCCTCCTGTTCAGCCTCATCGGCATCGGCGGCAGCTACGGCGTGGCCTGGTTCGGCATCCGCATCAACACGTTCGCGAACTCGCGCACGGCCTTCGCGAGCCTCAAGGGCAAGCCCTACCCCTGCTACGCCATCCCGCTCAAGGCCGGCATGAGCATCGGCATGCTGCTCATCAGCGTCGAGCTCTTCATGATGTTGTGCATCCTGCTCTTCTTGCCGAGGGACTACGCGGGCTCGTGCTTCATCGGCTTCGCCATCGGCGAGTCGCTGGGCGCCTCGGCGCTGCGCATCGCGGGCGGCATCTTCACGAAGATCGCCGACATCGGGTCGGACCTCATGAAGATCGTCTTCAACATCAAAGAGGATGACGCGCGCAACCCGGGCGTCATCGCCGACTGCACGGGCGACAACGCCGGCGACTCGGTGGGCCCCAGCGCCGATGGCTTCGAGACCTACGGCGTCACGGGCGTCGCGCTCATCACCTTCATCCTGCTCGCCGTGACGGACTCCGAGGTCCAGGTGCAGCTGCTCGTCTGGATCTTCACGATGCGCATCATGATGATCGTCGCGAGCGGCCTGTCGTACCTGTTCAACGAGGCCATCGTCAAAGGCCGCTATGGCAGCACCGACAAGATGAACTTCGAGTCGCCCCTCACGCAGCTCGTGTGGCTGACGTCCCTCATCTCCGTGGGCATGACCTACGTCGTGTCGTACCTGCTCGTGCCGCGCCTCGGACTCGGCGGAGACGAGACCCTGTGGTGGAAGCTCTCGACGATCATCACCTGCGGCACGCTCGCGGGCGCGATCATCCCCGAGCTCATCAAGGTCTTCACCTCGACGTCGTCGAAGCACGTCAAGGAGGTCGTCACGGCCTCGCGCGAGGGCGGCCCGTCGCTCAACATCCTGTCGGGTCTGACGGCCGGCAACTTTAGCGCCTACTGGATGGGCGTCGTCATCGTGACGCTCATGGGCATCGCCTACGGCGTCAGCCTGGGTGGGCTCGGCGAGATCATGAAGGCGCCGGCGGTGTTCGCCTTCGGGCTCGTGGCCTTCGGCTTCCTCGGCATGGGGCCCGTGACGATCGCCGTCGACTCGTACGGCCCCGTCACCGACAACGCGCAGTCGGTCTACGAGCTGTCGGTCATCGAGTCGATCCCGGGCGTCAAGGAGGAGATCAAGAAGACCTACGGCTGGGACGTGAACTTCGAGCGCGCCAAGCATCTGCTCGAGGAGAATGACGGCGCCGGCAACACCTTCAAGGCCACGGCCAAGCCGGTGCTCATCGGCACGGCGGTCGTGGGCGCGACCACTATGACCTTCTCTATCATCATGAGCCTCACACAAGGCCTGACGGTCGATCTCGACAAGCTGTCGATGCTCCACCCGCCCTTCCTGCTGGGCCTCATCATGGGCGGCGCCGTGATCTACTGGTTCACGGGCGCGTCGACGCAGGCAGTGAGCACGGGCGCCTACCGCGCCGTCGAGTTCATCAAGCGCAACATCAAGCTCGACAGCGCGGAGAAGGCCTCGATCGCCGACAGCAAGAAGGTCGTCGAGATTTGCACGCAGTACGCCCAGAAGGGCATGTTCAACATCTTCCTCACGATCTTCTTCAGCACGCTCGCCTTCGCCTGCCTCGAGCCCTTCTTCTTCATCGGCTACCTGATCTCGATCGCGCTCTTCGGGCTCTTCCAGGCCATCTTCATGGCCAACGCAGGCGGCGCCTGGGACAACGCCAAGAAGCTCGTCGAGGTCGACCTCAAGGAGAAGGGCACCGACCTTCACGCCGCGACGGTCGTGGGCGACACCGTGGGCGATCCCTTCAAAGACACGTCGTCGGTGGCCATGAACCCGGTGATCAAGTTCACGACACTCTTCGGCCTGCTCGCGGTCGAGCTCGCGGTGGGGTTGTCGCGGCCCGTGTCGGCCACGCTCGCGGCGGTGTTCTTCCTCGTGTCGGTGGTCTTCGTGTGGCGCTCGTTCTACGGGATGCGCATCACGACGACCGAGGCGGCCACGGGGGCGGAGTCCAAGGCTGCCTGAAGACTGCGTCCGCGGCGCCGGGGGTGCGTGCTCGTTCGGGCGCTACGCGCCCTCGCATCGGGCTGTTCTCGCTGATTTTGCGGACGGGGCCGCGCTGGAAACTAAAAGCGACCCGCAGCCCCGAGCAACACATGGCCGCTGGTACTCGCCGTGACGACAGGTGCCAACGTGGACGTACCCAGTACGTGCTTTCGCTCGCCGAACGCACCTATGTCAATCGTTGACGCCAGAATGACCCCTACTATCGCCCCGAACGCAAAGTCGACGCCGTCACACCAACCCTCTGTCTCGTCCAACCCGTGGCAATGGGACGCCCCGGCCTTGTAGGTCAGATAGCCGAATCCGATTGGCAGTATGCCGTGGAGGGCGAAGCTCGGAGCGGCCCCCCAGTAGTCGCCGTAATACGCGTGAACCGCTGGCGCTCCGGCGGCGTAGGCGGCCGCCATGAATACCGGCTGTTTAACCTGTGCGGCGATAAGACCGCCGAGCGCCAGCATTCCAATGTCTACCCACAAAAGAGGCTTCCGAAAGTCCTCCGTCGCCTCGACGGGCGGGACCACGGGGGGCGTAGCGCCCTGCCCAATGTTCTGCGACTGCGGTGCCGCCCCAATGTCTGCTTTGGGCCATGTACCCATGGTCAGCGTCAGCGCCGCCACGCACACAAGTACGATCTGCGGGAAACTCACACGTCGTCGCAATACCACCCTGCCCTTCACATCAAGTTGCCGATCGCGATGAGAGCCCCGCTACTGGCTTGGATGATCAACCCACGACAGTTCCCACGTGTCTACGTATTCCGTGCCAGGACCCAGGCGGAGCGAACGATCGCCGAATCAAGTGCGCGACGAGATCGATGCGCTTCGTCGCGCATGGGTGATGTGAGTCCGCAGGCGGCCAAAGTACGCCGCGCAAGACGGCCCGACAGACGGGCTGGTCTTCCCGAGGGCTCAACCCCGACGAGAAAGCGTGCACCCACTCTCCCTCGGCGACGGGACGTAGCCGACCAGCCGCAGGAGGGCTCCGCCAAGCGTGATCCTGGTCGAGAGCTGGCGCGGCACAGGCTGCCTGAGCCGACGGACGGCAGGGCCGGTGGAGCCCTAGCGGCGGGCCCTGAGGAAGCGGGCGGCGGGGCCCGCGAACGGCAACAGCGCCGTGGCGACGAGAGCGGCGCCCAGGAGGGCGATCAGGCCCGACGCCTCTCCGCTCAAGGCCCGGGGCAGGTGGCCCGAGGCGAGGACGGCGAGATCGACGGTCCCCGGAAGCTCGCGATGGGGGCAGAGCGCGGTGAGACCCGCGACGCCACCGGCGACGAGAGCCAGCGCGGAGGCGCCGAGCGCGGCCATGCCCCAGGTGCGCAGCCGCAAGACACCGCGGAGGCCGCCGACCAGTGACAGGCCGGAGAAGAGCGCCAGCGCCGCCACGATCATCCCCTGCCCCGGCTCCTTGGGCGCCAAGGCCCACAAGATCACGCTCGGCAACGACGCCGACGCGCGCGTCACGGTCTTGCGCAACCGTGCCACGCCGAACTCGTCCATGCCGTAGCGCTCGCGCCAGGCGGGCTGGAGGTCGAATCGTTCCGCCATTTTCTTGCCGGACAGGGCGAGGACGACGAGACCGTGGACGCCGGCGTAGATCCCGAGCACGGGGGACCAGCCGATCATGACCATCGAGGCCACACCCACCATGACCCCCGACCAGCCCAGGCCGGCGGCGAACCAGCGCCCCCAGAACCACTCGGCGGCGACGCCCATGAAGGCCACGCCATAGCACCCGGCCATCGCGAGGAAGGCCAGCCGCCACTCGTCGCTGGGCGGGTTCACCGACACGAGCAGATATAGAAAGACGAAGAGGCTGAGCGCGAGGGCCGCGACGGCGCGACGGGTCCGCTCGAAGCCGATGTTGTTGACGCGTTCGAGGAGATCCTTCACCCCCTCATTATAACCCCCGCCAGGGCGGCGCGCCCGCCCCCCTGGCGTCACCCTGCCGAAACGCTACTGGGCGACGTGCAACTCGACGCGGCGATTCTTGCCTTTGTTGACAGGCCCGATGTTCGGCACGAGGGGGTTCTCGGACCCGTGGCCAATGGCCTCGACGCGACCCTCGGAGACGCCCTTCTTGACGAGGTAGTCCTTGATGGCCTTGGCCTGGGCCTCGGTCAGCGGCTTGGCCTTGGCGCCGGCGCTGCTGTCCCAGTAGACGTCGACCCTGAGCGTGCGGAGCTCGGGGTGCTCTTGCAGCAGGTCTGCGACGCCGTCGAGCGTGGCCTGCATCTTCGGGTCGAGCCGCGCCGCGCCCTTGAACTTCAGGGGCTGCTTGAGCGTCACGACGTCGCCCGCGAGCGTGACGTTGGTGTTGGGGCCGCGCATGACGATGTCGAGGGTCTTGTCCTGGCCCTCGACGATGTCGAGCGGGACCTCCTTGGGAGGCATGGCCGGCATCTCGACGATCACGCGGTACGGCCCCACGGGGAGCGCCGCCGAAAAGTTGCCGGACGCGTCCGCCTGCGCCGAGAAGGCCTCTGCCCCGGCGAATCGCAGCGACGCCTGCATCGGCTGGCCCTTGGCGTCCGTGACCTTGCCGCGCACGTTGCCGGTGGCCATCCGAGGCGTGAGCGTCACGTCGAGCTTGGCGGGCCGCCCCAGAATGACCGCGGCCGTGACGCGCGCGGCTTCGAAGCCGGGCGCGCTCACGTCCAGGAGCGCCGGTCCCGGCGGCAGCGGAACGGTCTGGAAGGAGCCGTCCGGATCCGTCCCCACGCGCGACCGCGGCCTATTGACCACCGCGACGATGGCGTTGGGGACGCCCTTGCCGTCGCGCGCGCTCTTGACCGTGCCCGTGACGGGCGCGTCGAGGCTCGGCGCCGGCCCCGGGGCGACGTTGCGCTCGATCGTGCGCGTCACGACGATGGGCTTCGTGAACGCGTCGATGTCGAGCGGGTAGGAGGCGCCGAAGATGACGAGGTATGGCGGCAAAGGCGCCCCGTATTCTTCGCCGACGGACTGGAGCCGAACGTCCACGCCGGCGTCGAGCGTGAGGCCGTGGAGCACCCGGGCGCGCAAGCCGAACGTGAGCCATTGCTGGTCGCGGTTCGTGGTGCACGGGCCGCCACAGAGCTTCGCGCCCGAGGCTCCCGTGAACGTCGCGTCGCCCTTCGCCGTCACGATCTCGGCGTGGTATTCGCCGAACAAGTCCAGCGGCACCGGCGCGGTGCGCTGCTCGAGGGGCACGTCGACGCCGAGGCCGAACCGGAAGCGGTTCTGGGCGATGCCGTAGGCGAACGAGGCCACCTCGCGTGTGTAAGGCGAGATCGTCGGGTCGGAGAAGTCGATGAGGTTCTTCGAGTTGTCGACGTAGAAATTGGCGGAGGCATGAAAGCGCAACGGCGCGCCGTTGATGGGCCGCAGGTCCAGCGAGTAGAGGGGGCCGAGCCAGAGCGAGGTCGAGCTCGGCGAGACCGAGAGGTCGGAGATCGAAGACAGAAAGCGAAAGCCGAGCTCGAAGCCGAGGGTCATGCCACGGGCCACGGGGACCGCCGTCTTGGCGCCCAGCACGAGATCGCCGAAGGACTTGATGAGCTCGGGGTCGCGGCGCGGTGGCTCGCCGAGGCCCGAGCGCTTGTTGCGGTTGCTCGAGGTCAGCATGGCGCCAAAGAGCTCGAGGTACTCGTGCGGCGTGTACCCAAATGAGAAGGAGCCGTCGACCCGCGAGTTCTCGTCGCCCCCGACGAGGAAGTTGGAGCTCTTGAAGTAGTCGAAGTGCAGCGCGAGGCGCAGGTGATTCACCGGCCCCACCTCGGCCGTCGACAGGTGATAGAGGCCAATGGGGCCCATGATCGACGGCAAGAAGCTGTCCGGCACGGGGGTCCGGGCGGGCACTGGCTCGAAGTCCGCGCTGGTCGCCGCCATCGGCGGACGCGGGCCGGGCCTCGGCAGCTGGAGCGACGGTGGCAGCGGCTCCTCGTCCGGCGCGGGCGCGGGACCCGGCGCCGCGGCGGTCTGCGCGAGCGCCGGCGAGGCGGCCAGAAAAGCGAATAGGACGACGAAAGCGCGGGGGCGGGCTGGTTTCATCGACATCCGAGTCTTTCTCCCAAGGAAAGGCGCGTACAGTACCGTGACGGCCTGTCTGTGGCTATCGTTCCTCGCCTTCATCAATGAACGTCTTCCCCATTGCAGTCCGAGCGCAGGCATGGGAAATAGTCGCGCGGTGGACGCCCCGACGATCGAGCAACTGAACGACGAGCTGCGAGACGCCCTCCTCCAGGTCCACCAGGCCCAGGAGCGCAAAGACGAACGTGACGTCGTGGCGGCCGCGCTCGAGGCCATCGAGCGGCTCTCGCTGCGGTACCGTGCGCTCATGCAGTCCCTGACGGGCGGCGAGCAGATGCGCGCCGATCGCCTGCTCGGACGGCGGGTCATGGACCTCAAGCGCCTGGGCTCGCTGCTTCCCAAGACGCACGCGACGACCGCCGAGAGCACTCCCGATCGCGTCGCCGGGGGCGGCGCCCCGGGTCAGCGCCGCATCACCGGGGTGTCGTGGTCGCCCCACGATCGCGCCGCGCCCACGAGCGGCGCCAAGGTCGGCGCGGACGTCGAAGCGTGGTGCGGCAAGTGCGGGGCGACGACCACGCACAGCATCGTCGCGATGGTGGGCACCGAGCCGAAGCAGATCCTCTGCCAGGTGTGCGGCTCTCGCCACGCCTATCGCACGGGGCCGGCGCGCCCCCGGGCCGCCAAGGGAGAGGCCGCGACGGCCGAGGGCGACGCGCGCCCGCGTGTGGCCGTCGATCCCGAGGCCCAGCGCCGCGCGGCCCTGCTGCGGGCGCTCGGCGAGGAGGTCGCGGCCGCGGCCGACGTGCGCAACTTCGACCCGAAGGAGCGCTACAAGGCGGGCGAGATCATCTCGCACGCGGAGTACGGCCGCGGCAAGGTCGAGAACGTCCTGCGCTCCAGCCTGCTCGTTCGTTTCTCGGTCGGCGGCCTGAAGTCCCTGATGCTTAGTTAGGAGTCGCGAGCCGAGGGGCGAGCGGCAGCGAGCCACCCCCGGTCAGATCAACTGGCTTCGACGTCCTCGAGGAAGCGCTTCAGCAGGCCGTCGACCATGAGGTTGCGGCTCGCGGCGTCGTAGCGCCCGGCGCGGTAGCCACCCTGCGTCTCCTCGAAGCGCGTGCGCGTCTCCGCGATGAGCGCGCGGAAGGTCGTGACCTTCGAGGTGATCTCCTTCTGGTTCTTGATGAAGTAGCTCACGAGAGAGACGGCCGCGGCCCCCGTGAGGATGACGCCGAGCGGGCCGGAGAGCGCGTAGCGCAGGCCGATGCGGAGGGCCACGACGCCCGCGGCGCCCAGGGCCGCCTTCTTGAGGCCGGTGCCGTCCTTGATGGAGTCCGCCGCCATCGAGGTCATCTGGCCCGAGGCGATGACGAGCGCGATGAAGTTGCCGCGCCGGCTCTTCCAGCCCCGGTCGTAGTAGTCCCGGAGGGCCTGCTTGAGGAACGCGTCGTAGTCGTCGAACACCTCGGGACGCAGCTCGGTCTCTTTCTTGGGTTCTGACTCCGTCGCCATGGGCCCTCCGCGGGTGGATCGTAGCACGGGGCTGGGTGAGACTAGGGGCAGGGATGAAGCGCGGTCATCGGCTCGGTTTCCGGCTCGTCGTCATCGCCGGCGTCATCGCCAGCTCGGCGAGCGGTGCCGCCCCCACCAAGCACGCTTCGGTCTCCGGCGCCGTCGCGGCTGCGGAGCAGGCCCTGCGAGGCGGCGAGTACGAAGAGGCGCTGCGCCGCGCCCGGGGCCCGATCATGGGCGCGGGGCTCGAGCGCCTCGGCATCGAGGTGCGCGCCCTCGTCGCTCTCGGCCGCTACGCCGACGCGCGAAGCCGGCTCGAGGGCGTCGTCGCCGCCCTGCCCGATCAGCTGCCGACGCGGGACCTCCTCATGCGCCTCTACGCGCTCGTCGGCGATCGCGAAGCCTTGAAGCCGCTCATCGACCGCACCTATGACGATTGGAACGGCGGCCGCGTCGACCGCGCCCGCGGCCCCGACTTGATCGCCGTCGCGACGGCGGCGCGGCTCGACGGCAACTGGAAGGACGCCAACGAGACCCTGCGCGACGCCGTGCGGGCCGACCCGCGCCACGCGCGCGCGAACCTCGACTGGGGCTGGATGTTCCTCGAGAAGCACGCCGGCGCAGAGGCCGAGGCGTCCTTCCGCGCCGTGCTCGCGCTCGACCCGGGGGAACCGGACGCGCACGTCGGTTTGGCGCGCGTGGCCGTCGTCGAGCGCTACGACGCCGTGCTCGCGCGCGCGGAGCTCGAGCGCGCGCTCGCGGTCAACCCGCGCCACGCAGGCGCCCTCGCGCTGCGGGCGGAGCTCGCGCTCGATCGCGAGGACTTCGCGGCCGCGGCGGGCGACGTCGCCCTCCTCCGGCGCACGAACCCCCTCGACCCGGGCGCGGCGCGGGTCGCCGCGGCCTCGGCGCTGCTGCTCGACGACGCCGCGACGTACGCGCGCGAGCGCGACCATCACCTCGCGGCGCACGGGCGCGACGGCGAGCTCTTCGCCTTCGTCGCCGAGGCGCTCGAGCGCCAACGCCGCTACGTCGAGGCACGCGCCGTCGCCGAGGAGGGCGTGGCCGCCGACCCCGAGAACGCGCGCTGCCTCTCCGTGCTGGCGACGACGCTGCTGCGCCTCGGCGACGAGGCGCGCGGCCTCGAGACGCTGCGCCGCGCCTGGAAGATCGATCCCTACGACGCGCGCACGTTCAACCTGCTCGACCTGTTCGAGAAGGTCATCCCGGCCCGCTACGTGATGCTGTCGACGGCCCACCTGCGCTTCCGCGTCGAGCCGGCGGCGCGACCCGCCATCGAAGCCGTCGTGGCGCCCTTCCTCGAGGAGACGTACGCGCGCTTCGTCGCGCGCTATGGCTTCGAGCCGAAGGGACCCATCACGTTCGAGCTCTACGGCGAGGCCGGGCAGTTCGGCGTGCGCACGGTCGGGCTGCCGGGCATCGGCGTCTCGGGCGTCTGCTTCGGGCGCATCATCACGTCGCTCGCGCCCACGAACCACGCCTTCAACTGGGGCATGGTGCTCGCGCACGAGCTCGCGCACGTCTTCGCGATCGAGCTGTCGCGCTCGCGCGTTCCGCGCTGGTTCACGGAGGGGCTCTCAGAGGTGGAGACCATGCGCCTGCGCCCCGAGTGGAAGCGCCACGACGACGTCGCGCTGTGGGGCGCCTGGAAGCGCGGCGAGCTGCCGCCGCTCATCGCCCTCTCGAACGCCTTCGTCGACGCCCACGATCCCGAGTCCGCGGCGCGCGCCTACGCCCACGCTGCCCTCGCCGTCGACTTCCTCGAGCGCCGCTTCGGCTTCGCGCGTCTGCGCGGCGCCCTCGTCGCCTGGGGGCGCGGCGAGCGCGGACCCGGCGTCCTGGAGCGCCTCGCGGGCATGGACGCGGCGGCGCTCGAGCGCGCCTTCCGCGCCGAGCTCGCGACGCGCTGGAGCCGGTACGACGCCCAGTTTCTCCCGTCACAGTCGCTCACGCGCCCGCGCGACGAGGCCGCGCGCGAAGCCGCCGCGGCACCCCGCGACGCTGGCGCCCAGGTCCGGCTCGGCCTGTCGGCCCTCGCTGTCGCCGATCGCCCGACGGCGCGCGCGGCGCTCGCGCGCGCCCGGGCGCTCCACTCGAAGGCGCCCGACGACGAGGCGGCCACCTTCTTTCTCGCAGGCGAGCTGGCGCTCGCCGACCAGAACGCCGCCGCGGCCGCCGCGGCGTTCTCGGGCATCCTGACGCTCGGCCCGGCCTTCGACGGCTACGACGTGCGCGTGCGCCTCGCGCTCGCCGAGCTCCACCGCGGCGAGCTCGCGGCGACGGAGACGAACCTGCGGCGCGCCGTCGCCTTCGACGACTCGCGCGTCGAGCCCCACGCGCTCCTCGCCGAGCTCTTCGCGCAACACGGCCGCGAGGCGGACCGCGCCGCCGAGCTCGAGGCCGCGCTCGCGCTCGAGCCGCAGAACGCCACGCGCGCCAAGGAGCTCGTGCTCGCGAGCGCGCGCGCCGGACGGAGCGCGCGCGTGCTGTGGGCGGCGCCGATCGCGATCTTCATCGATCCCGCCGACGCCGATCTCCACGCGGCCCTCGCGCGCGCGCTCGCCGCGACGGGCCAGCTGGCGCCCGCGGCCCAGGCCTTCGAACGCGCCCTGCTCTTTCATCCCGTCGACGCGGGAGCGATCCACGGCGCGCTCGCGGAGCTCTACGCGGCGCTCGGGCAGCCGACGCGCGCGGCCCCTCACCGGGCCGCGGTCACGCCCTGAGCGAGGGGCGCGCCCGCGGCGGCGCGCGTCTCGCCACTCTCGGCCGAAGATCCGTCGCGCCCGTCGCTCGCCGCCGCGCGGACCGCTGGGAACGTCAGCGAGAACGCCGTGCCCGCGTCGGGGCCGCTCTCGACCTCGATGCGTCCGCCGTGCTCGACGATGATCTGCTGCACGAGCGCGAGGCCGAGCCCCGTGCCGCGCTCTTTCGTCGAGAAGAACGGGTCGAAGATCTTCCCGAGGTGCTCGCGCGGGATGCCGTCGCCCGAGTCGGACACGGTGACGCGGACCTCGGCGGCGTCGCGACCTTCGTCCCCCGGCCCGCGGCGCGCGTCCACGGCGACGCGCAGGCGGCCGCTCTCGCGCGTCGACATGGCCTCGCGCGCGTTGCGCACGAGGTTGAGCAGCGCCTGCCGGAGCTGCGCCTCGTCGGCCGCGACCTCGGGCAGGCCCGGCGCGACGTCGAGCTCGAGCGTGATGCCGGCCTGCGCGAGCTCGGCGCGCGCGAACTCGAGCACGCCCGTGACGATCGCGCCAAGGTCTTCGCGCTCGAGCTTGGGGCGCGGCAGGCGCGCGAAGCGCAGGTACGTCTCCGTGATCTCGGTGAGCCGGTCGACCTCGCTGATGATCGACGCGACGAGGCGTTTGGGCTCGTCGTTCCCCTGTCCGCGGTCCGCGATCTCGTCGCCGAGGAGCTCGGCGTAAAGGCCGATCGACGCGAGGGGATTGCGCACCTCGTGGGTGATCTGCGCCGCCATGCGCCCCACGGTCGCGAGCCGCTCGGACCGGATGAGCCGCTGCTCGCGCTCCTCGATGGCGCCCGCCATGGCGTCGAACTCGCGCGCGAGGTCGCCGATCTCGTCGTGCGAGGTCACGCCCGTGCGCCGCGCGTAGTCGCCGCCCGCGACCTCGCGCGCGCGCGCGCGCAGCACGCGCAGCGGCCGCAGCGTGCGCACCGTGAAGAGGAACGCCGCCGCCGCGATGGCGAGCCCCGTGATGCCGAGGCCGAGCGCCATCTGCAGCGCGGTCTCCTCGTCGTCGGTGAGGCGCTGCGCGATCTGTCCGCTCTCCCCCCGCAGCGGGCGGCGCAGGCGGTTCAGGCTGTGGGTCAGCGTCGCGAAGTGGCTCTCGAACTCGGGGCGGGCCTTCGGGTCGGCGCTGCCCTCGGCGGCGCCCGCCTCGATGGCCAGCGCGTCCACGTGCCGCCTGAGCGTCACGATTTGCTGGCGCGTCGCCTCGAAGTCGGGCCGCCGCGCCGAAGCCGGCTCCTTCTCGAGGAAGCGATCGATGGCCGCCACGGCGTCGTCGAGATGCTTGCGCGAGATGCGGAACGCCAGCGCGAGGTTGGGATCGAGCCGCATGTTGCGCCCGAGGGAAGGCGCGAAGTCGTTGAGCGACTTCCAGGCCGCGTCGACCGAGCCCTGCAGGTCGAGGTACGCCTCGTTCGCGAGCACGCCTTGGCGCGCCCGGTGAATCGTCAGCACCGTGAACGTCGCGTCACCTGCGAACGCCAATAGCAGCACGCTCAGCGCGAGCAGGACTTTCCCCGAAACCCCCAGACGCATGCTGGCTTACGCTAGCACGCGCGTCACCGCGGCACGAAAACCTCCGCGGAAGACGTGCCCGAAGACGTGCGCGGCGCGCGGCTGGAACCTGCATCATTGACAGGGCGGAAGTCTGCGGAAACAATGCGGTCCTGTAATTATGAATTCGTGCCGCTCGTTCGCGGGACCCGCTCTTTTCACGGGCCTCGCCAGTCTTCTCTTATTCCTCGGGGCCGGCGGCACGGCCTCGGCCGAGCCCGACGCCGCGACGGCGGTCCTGGGCCTCGAGGCGCTCGAAGGGGCGCCCGACAACGTGGCCTCGGAGATCACCGACGCTCTCCGTGAGCGCGTAGCCTCCTCGCACGGGTACCAGCTCGTGCAGGGCAAGGACCTCGTGGAGGTAAAGCTGGTCTTCTCCTGTCCCGACGAGGGCGCGGCTTGCATGTCGCAGGCCGGCAAGAGCATGGGCGCGACGAAGCTGATCTTCGGCAACGTCAAACGCGCCGGCGCGGACTATCAGGTCACGCTGAAGTTGCTCGACGTCAACAAGGCCGCGGTCGACGCCTGGGCCACCGAGACCCTGCCCCGCCGGAAGGCCGAGCCGTCGGTCTTCCGAACGCTCGCGCCGTCTTGGCTCGCGAAGCTCGCCGGCAAGGGCGCGACGGGCTCCCTGCAAATTCGCGCCAACGTCCAGGGGGCGGCGGTGTCACTCGACGGCACACGGGTGGGGGTGACGGCCCACGAGCCGGTTGCCATCGCCGACGTCGCCGCCGGCCGGCACGAAGTGGCAGTGGAAAAGGCCGGCTACACGACGGCCAAGCAGGAGTTCTCCCTGGCTGCCGGGCAGAGCCTGCCCCTCAGTTTATCGTTGAGCTCCGTATCGGTGAACGTAGGGAACCCGGAGACGGAGACGCCTCCGGTCATCGTGCGCAAGCCTCGAGAGGCTCCCGAAGTGCCGAACGAGACAGGCGGTTCGAGCGGCGCGCGGGCCGGGTTCTGGGTGGCCGTCGCGGGCACGGCGATCGCGACGGGCGGCGGCCTCTTTTTTGCAAAGGAGGTGCAGCAGATCAACGCGGATCTCGATCCTTACCGGAGGGTCCCGTGCGCGGGCTCCGCCGGTGGATGCAACAGCTCGGGCGACCCAAAGCCTCCCTTGACCGCCACCGAGAACGCCACCGTGCAAAGCAAGATGAACGCGGGCAAAAAAGATCAGCTCCTCGAGGAGGTGCTGCTCATCACCGCCGTTCCGCTCGCCATCGCGAGCGGATATTTCCTCTACAAGGGTTACCTCGACTCGGGTGGCGAAAACGCCACGTCCGCGCGCGGCCTGAGAATATTTCCCGCGGCGTCCGCGTCTGCGGGAGGAATCGTGACTGAATTCGATTTTTAGTTATGATGAGAGGGCTGTTCTCTTGAGCCTCATCAACACGACGGTCGGCAATTATCGCGTCACCAAGCTCCTCGGCGAGGGGGGCATGGGCGCCGTGTACTTGGGCGAGCACCCCGTCATCGGCCGCAAGGTGGCCATCAAGGTGCTGCACACGGCGCTGGCGCGCGATCAGGACATCGTGGCGCGCTTCTTCAACGAGGCGCGCGCCATCCACCTCATCGCGCATCCGAACATCGTCGAGATCCTCGACTTCGGCCAGACACCCGACGGTCAGCCCTACTTCATCATGGAGTACCTCACGGGCGAGGCCCTGAGCGAGCTCGTCGCCCGCGGCCCCATCTCCGCCCCCGACGTCGCCGTCATCGCCGAGCAGATGTGCCGCGCCCTGGCGGCCGCGCACCTCAAGGGCATCGTCCACCGCGATCTCAAGCCGCACAACGTCCAGCTCATCGAGAAGGACGCCGCGCCCTTCGTGAAGATCCTCGACTTCGGCGTCGCGAAGATCCTGGCCGCGCCCGACGGCTCGCAGTCCGTGAAGACGCGCACGGGCTCGCTCATGGGCACGCCGCTCTACATGTCGCCCGAGCAGTGCAAGGGCGCGGGCCTTCTCGACCACCGCACGGACATTTACTCGCTGGGTGTCATGATCTTCGAGATGCTCGCTGGCCGGCCGCCGTTCATGGCGGAGGGCATCGGCGAGCTCTTCGCGAAGCACATGCTCGAGGAGGCGCCGAGCCTGCTCGACTTCGCGCCGGAGACGCCGCCCGCGATGGCGGCGGCCGTCATGAAGGCGCTCAGCAAGGAGCTCGACGACCGCTTCCCGAGCATGGAAGAGTTCCGCAAGGGCCTGTTGGGAGAGATCAAGGTGGCCGTCGCGCCGGGGCGCCCGCGCGCCAAGCAGAGCACGGCGGCCGGCGCTCGCCCAGGGAACGTCGCGACGACCATGTCGCCGGAGGTCCAGTCGACGACGTTGTCGTCGGCGACCTCGGAGATCGACGACGAGTTCGGGCCGCCCAAGAAGAAGACGGGCCTCATCATCGGCGTGACCGTCGGATTGGCCGCCGCGGCCGCGGTCGCCTTCTTCGCGCTGCCGAAGTCGGGCGCCGAGGCATCCAAGCCCCCGGCCGCCGCCCTGCCCGCCCTGCCCCCGGCGCCCGTGGCTCCGCCCGCTCCTGCCGCGAAGGCCACCGTCACGATTCGCTTCGAGGCGACCCCGGTGGGCGCGCACGTCATCCGCAAGAGCGACGGTGAGGATCTGGGCGCCGCGCCTCTCGACGTGAAGCTGCCCCAGCACGGACCCGCGTCGGACTACCTCGTGCGCAAGGACGGCTACAAGCCGTTCGACGTCACGGCCGACCTCTCCGAGGACAACACCGTTCACGTCGCCCTCGAGAAGATCGAGGTGCCGTCCGTGCCCGTCGCCAAGTCGGAGCCCGAGAAGAAGCGCGTCTCGACCGGCGGCGGTAGCCACAAAGGCGGCGGCAAGCACAAGGGCGCGGCCGCGCCCGACGAAGACGGCCTCGCGACGCCGTCATTCTGACGGGGTCCGGCTCGCTGCCGCTCGCGCCTCGGCCCATCACGCCCTGCCACCACCCCGCTCCCTTCGCTCGGCCTCGGCCGGTCCCGCTCCCTCCGCGCGGCGAAGCCGCGCTGCGGTCGCCTCTTTTCTGCCCGTCTCTAGTCGTCTGGGGAGCGGAGGCTGCGGCGCGATTGCCGCTGCGTGAGGAGATCGAGGAAGCGCTCGGGCGCGAGGGCGACGCGGCTGCGGCTCTCGAGGTAGCGCTTGCGATCGAGCGCGAAGATGCCGCCCGCGGCGACGCCGCCGCTCGCGAGGGCCACGAGATCGGGCACGCCGAAGCCGGGCAACATGGCGGCGCCGCCGAGGCCGACGAGCGCGAAGGCCATGGCCGAGCGCAGGCCCATCTGGGTGAAGCGCTCGCGGCGCATGTCGCCGAGGTCGATGTTGAAGGTGACGGACGTATCGGGACCCTCGGCGTCGTCGGCGCTGAGCTCCTCGGCGACGACGGTCTCGACGCGCGAGACGAGGCTGAAGGCGTAGCGCTTCGAGAAGTCGAGCGACCGGACGAGGCCGGGCCAGATCCCCTGCGCGCGCTCCCACTCCACGCGCGCGCCATGGTGGCGACGGACCGTCATGAGCTGCTCGCGCAGGAAGCGGTCGACGGCGCGCCTCACGGTGTCGACGGGCGCGGGCACGACGCGGCTCACGACGATGCGGCTGGCGCCGAGGGCGTGGGCGACGACGCCGTCCTCTTCGGGCTCGATCGAGACGCCCCGGCGCAGCTCTGTGAGCGCCTGCGAGACGGCGCCGCCGCGCAAGCCTACCTCTTCGCCGAGGCGGATGACCTCGAGCGCCGTGAGGCCGTCTTCGGGGCCCTCGTCGCGGGCGGCCGACTCGCGCGTATCGATCTCGGCGGCGCGGCGCAGGACGAAGTCGACCTGCTGGCGCGTGAGCTTATCGGACGGCACGGCCTCACGATTATAGCGCGACAAATCGGCGATGCGGCTGGTCCTCAATCGGGCGCGCGGCGAGGTGGGGGCGCCGCCGCCCGGGCCATCGAACGCCGCAGCGGGAAGCCGAGCCGAAGGATCCATTCGTAGAGGAAGTCGGGGCAGAATGCGCGCAGGCGGCCGGCCGTGAGGGACGTCGGTCCGACGGGCCAGCGCAGCCTCGGCCGCCGCGCCGTGGCCGCGCGTTCGACGATGTCGACGAGGCCACCGAGCGGCGCGCGCGCCAGGCCCTTCGCCTGGCGCGCATACGCCGCGAGGATGGCCGCGTAGGGGCTGTCCGTTCGGAGCGCGCCGGCCGCGAGGCGCTCGTTGGCGTGCAGCTCGCTCTCGTACGGTCCGGGCTCGATGAGCACGACGCGCACGCCGAACGGCAGGAGCTCGAGGCGCAAGGTCTCGATCATGCCTTCGAGCGCCCACTTGGAGGCGTTGTAGGCACCGGACATCGGGACTGCGACGCGTCCCGAGATGGAGCCCAGCGTCACGACGGTGCCGTCGCGCCGCGCGCGCATGGCGGGCAGCACGGCGCGCGTCACGCGCTGCACCCCGACGACGTTGGTCTCGAGCTGGGCACGCAGCTCGTCGGGCGTCGTCTCCTCGAGCGAGCCGAAGGCGTAATAGCCGGCGTTGTTGACGAGGACGTCGATGCGGCCCCCGGTCTCGCCGAGCGCGGCCTCGACGGCGGCGCGAACGGAGTCGTCACGCGTGACGTCGAGCGCGGGCGTCGTGAGGCGCCAGCCGCGCGCCGCCGCCTCCTCGCGCAGCGCCTCGCCCTTTTCTCCGTCTGGCGCGCGCATCGTCGCGAAGACGTGCCAGCCGCGCTCCGCGAAGCGGCGCGCGAGCGCGCGCCCGATGCCCGAAGACGAGCCGGTGACCAGGATGACGCGCGGGTCGCTCACGACCGCCTTAGGGGGTTGGCTCATCGCGCGGTCCTCCTCGGGCGCATGATCGCCTACACGGGCGCGCCGTCAACCGCGGAGCAGGAAGCCGACGACCACCGTCGAGAGGAGGCCCCAGGCCGCCGTCGCAGCGATCCAGAGCCGCGCCGTCCGGCGGCGCAGGCGCGCGAGCGTGCGCAGCCCGAGCCCGACATCGAGCATCGACAGCACGAGCAGCCCCGTCATCCACAGTACGTTCTCGCGCGCGGCGCGGTCGGGCGCGCGCGCGAACGCCAGCGCCCCGACGAGGAAGACCGATCCGAGGAGGATCTGCCCGATGGCCCGGCGCGTGGCCCGGGCCCGCAGCTGGGCGGCGCGGACGACGCGCAGCGCCCGGGAAGACTCGCGATGGCCGTCCACGCCGGTGCCCACGCCTCAGTATGGCATCGTGTAGCCGGCTTGCAGCACGTGCGCGTTGGCGAAGCTCGTGCTCTGGAAGTAGCGGCCGTACGAGATCTGGAACGTGCCGGCCGCGAGCCAGCCGAGCACGGGTACGCCGCGCAGGGCCTCGGCCTGCCAGAGCAGCTCGAGCTCCGGGTACTCGGTGCGCACGGGACCGAGCTTGGGGTCCGTCGTGTAGAAGACGGCGCCCGGCGGATAGCAGGTCGGCATCGCGAGGGCGTCGCACCAGAAGTTCGCGTTCGACTGCCAGTACTGGCGATACGAAAGGCGCGCCGACAGGTCGCGCGTGAGCGGCCGGTAGACGCGGGCCTCGAGCATGTGCGAGCTGATGCGCCAGGGATCGGGGGCGTCGCCGTTGCCGGGGCGGAGATCGAAGTAGTACCGATACTGCAGGCGCAGCGCGACGCTCGCGCTCGGCACGTAGTAGGCCAGGCGCGCCGCGAGCGCGTTGCGGAGCCGATGGTCGGGGACGCGCTCGTACCCGAACTCCGGCACCGTCCGATAAAGGTTGGCTTGGAAGCCATCGAGGTAGGCGCTCTCGGCGGAGGCCTGGGCGACGAGCACGGGCGAGAGGATCTGCGTGTAGGACAGCCCGAAGAAGCGGGTCACGAGCGGGCACGAGTGGCTCGGGGGCGTCGCGCACTCGGGCGTGCGGAAGCGCGAGGACATCGTGTCGAAGCTGACCCCGAGCGACGCGCCCACGCGGGCGGTGTCGCCCCAGAAGCGATGGGAGCCGCTCACGCTCAAGGCGTGTGACCAGTAGTCGGACTCGGCGCTGTATTTGTAGCCCGCCGTGAGCTCGGAGCGCTCCCAGCGCCGGCGCACCGAGAGCGCGGATTCGTTGCGCGTCTCCGTGAAGATCGAGTCGGCCGCCGTTCCGGCTGACACCGAGGCGGAGGTGATCGTGTCGACGAGGAAGTGCGCCCTCACGTCCCAGCCCGTGGGCGAGTCGCGCTCCACCTCGACGGTGGGCTGAATCACGCGCGTCGACGGCTCGCGGTAGTAGGCGCCGCGCACCGTGACGAAGTCCTCGGCGCGCGCCGCCCTGGCCCCGAGGGTGACGAGCCCGAGCGTGATGAGGAGAGCGGCGGCCTTCAATTGCAGCCGCAGCCCCCACCGGGCTCGCCGTACCCGAGATCGGAGCCCTCGCGGGCCCCGAGCCAGTGCTGGCGGAAGCGGTCCTCCGCGAGCTCGTCGGGCATGTCGAGCCGCATGCCGCGCTTCGCGAGGTGCTCACGCTGCCAAGGCTGCACGGGTGGCGCGCGGTGAGCGCAGCCGCCGAGCACCGCGAGGAGAACGGCCACGAGCAGCGGGCGGCGCAGCGTCGTCGCGGGCGGGCGCCGTCCGTCGCGCGTCGAAGGCATGGTGCCGTTGTAACACGGCGCGCCCGCGGACGAAGGGGGCCGATGGGACGCCGCGCGCGCTAAGATGACGGCGCCATGAGCGCCCCCCCGAGCTACCTCGTCCTCGACATCGAGACCGTCCCGGATCCCGAGCTCTACACGCCTCCCGAGCTGCCCGCGGGCGTCGAGCGGCCCTTTCCGCCGCTCTACGCCTGCCGGCCCATCGTGATCGGCGTTCTGTGGCTCGACGAGGAGCTCGCGGTCAAACGCATCGGGACGATCGGCGCCGACAAGGACGAGGCGGGCATGATGGCCGACTTCGCCGACTTCATGAACACGCGCAAGCCCCACATCGTGACGTGGAACGGGCGCAGCTTCGACCTGCCCGTGCTGGCGCTGCGCGGGCTGCGCTTCGGGCTCAACTTCAACTGGTACTACCGCGGCGAGGGCTATCGCTACCGGTTCAGCGAGGAGGGCCACCTCGATCTCGGCGACGTCCTGTCCGATCACGGCGCGGCGCGCATGACCTCGCTCGACGGCGCGGCGCGCCTCATCGGCCTGCCCGGCAAGGACGGCGTCGACGGCAGCCAGGTCGAGGGTCTCTACCACGCGGGGCAGATCGAGGCGCTGCGCCACTACTGCCTCTCCGACGTCGCGCAAACGGCCTTCCTCTTTCTGCGCTACCGCCTCGTCGCGGGCTTGATAGAGCGCGAGCCGTACCGGCGCGCCACGGCGGGCCTGCTCGCGGCCATGGAATCGGACGGCCGCTTCGGCCGGCTCCTCGGCGCCGTCGATCGGCCGCGGCTCCTGCTGGGAGACTGAGCGGCAGGTGCCGGCCCGCGTCGCGCTCGCCCCCCTGCCCCGCGCGTTCTATGCGCGGCCCACCGAGACGGTGGCGCGCGACCTGCTGGGGAAGGTCCTCGTGCGCCGCCTCGTGCGCCGCGAGCAGCGGGCCCGCATCGTCGAGGTCGAGGCCTACCTCGGCGAGCGCGACGCGGCCTCGCACGCGCGCCGCGGCCCCACGCCGCGCGCGGCGATGATGTTCGGTCCGCCCGGCTTCCTCTACGTCTACCTGGTCTACGGCATGCACCACTGCATGAACTTCGTGACCGAGACGGACGGCGTCGCCGGCGCCGTGCTCATCCGCGCGGCGGCGCCGCTCGACGAAGGCGACGCGCACGCGCTGCGCGGGCCCGGAAAGCTCTGCCTCGGCCTCGGCGTGACGTTGAGGGACAAGGGTCGCGATCTCACGGCGAGCGCCCATGGGCTCTACGTCGCCGACGACGGCGAGCCCCCGCCACGCGTCGGCCGTTCGCCGCGCATCGGCGTCGACTACGCCGGCGCCTGGGCGGCGCGGCACTTGCGGTTCTTCGTCCCCGGACACCGCAGCGTCTCCGGACCGCGACGACGCTCTTCAAGTCATACTTGAGGAATTCGTCGCAGGGGCGCCGGTGAACTGGCGTCTTCGGATCTCGCGCTCGAGAGAAGCGAACATGTTGGGCAGCGACGCCGAGACCAGGCCGTCGGTGACCTTGCGGAGCACGAAGCCCGGCAGCGGCGCCCGCACGTCCAGGCTCACGGTGTAGTCAACAGAAGTCCCGTCACCGTCGGGGGCGAAGCGCCAGCCGCCCATGGAGCTCGTCACGATCTCCCCCTCGACGTACGTCCAGTCGACCGTCAGCGGACCGCCCTCGGGGCCGGCCCCCGAGCAGGTCAGATCGAGGACGTAGCGGATGGGCAGCACCATGTGGGCGCGAAATTCGACGCGGACGACCTTCCCGGTCGTCGAGACGACGCGCGCCTCCTTGAGCTCGGGGAACAGGCGCGGGTACGCGGGGAAGTCGACGACGACGTCGTAGACCTCGCGCGGCGTGGCGCGGGGCACGTGGTGTCGGCGGTGCACCGGCGCTCGGGGATCCATGGCGTCACGACTATGACGCGGGTCCCGCGCGCGGTCGAGCGTCGGTTTGACGGTGCGAGGGCCGCCCACTATGGTGAAGGCCCCGCGTGCCCATGGCCACACCCTTCGCGCCCCCCGGAACCCGCACCAACTTCACGGCCGATCGTTCCCTGCGCATCGTCCACGTCCGGCTCGAGCTGGACCTGGACCTGCCCGGCAAGCGGCTCGCGGGCGTGGCGACGCTGACCTTGGCCTCGCGCCGCGACGAGCTGGCCGTGTTCACGCTCGACGCCGTCGAGATGCAGCTCGAGAGCGTCACGCTCGACGGGCAGGCGGCGACGTTCGACTACGACGGCGAGCGCCTGCGCGTGACGTGTGCTCGGCCCTTCGCCCGCGACGCCGAGTTTCGCGCCGAGATCCGCTACCGCTGCGCGCCGCGCCGCGGCCTGTACTTCATGGGGCCCGACGAGGGCCACCCCGAGCGCGCGCTGCAGTGCTGGACGCAGGGCCAGGACGACGACTCGCGCCACTACTGGCCCTGCATCGATCATCCAATCGAGAAGTTCACGTCGGAGATCGTGTGCACGGCGCCAGCGGGGAACTTCGTGCTTTCGAACGGCGACCTCGTCGAGCGCACGGAGCTGCCGGCCGAGCGGCCCGCCGGAACAGGCGCGCGCGTGCGCTGGCACTACCGCCTCGACTTCCCGCAGCCGGCCTACCTCGTGACGCTCGTCTGCGGACCGTTCGTCGAGATCGTCGACAAGGCGCCGAAGACGGGCGTCGACGTTTACTACTACGCCGCGCCCGGGCGCGAGGCGGACGCGCGGCGCAGCTTCGCGCGCACGCCGGCCATGATCGACTATTTCTCCGAGCGCATCGGCGTTCCGTATCCGCACAAGCGCTACAGTCAGATCGCCGTGCCGGACTTCATCTTCGGCGGCATGGAGAACACGAGCGCGACGACGCTGACCGACCTGGCGCTCCTCGACGAGCGCGCGGCGCTCGACCACGACGTCGACGGCCTCGTCTCCCACGAGCTCGCGCACCAGTGGTGGGGCGATCTCGTGACCTGCCGCGAGTGGTCCGAGGGGTGGCTCAACGAAGGCTTCGCGACGTACTTCGAGTACGTCTGGCGCGAGCGCGCCAAGGGCCGCGACGAGGCGGACTACGAGCTACTGGCCGACACCGAGGGCTACCTGGCCGAGGCGGGGCGCTACCAGCGCCCCGTCGTGTGCAGGCAGTACGAGGAGCCCATTCACCTCTTCGACGCGCACCTCTACGACAAGGGCGGCCGCGTGCTGCACATGCTGAGGAGCGCGCTCGGCGACGGGATTTTCTGGCGCGTCCTGCGTCACTACGTCGGCAAGCACGCGCGCGGCTCCGTCGAGACGCGCGACCTCGCGCGCGCCATCGAGGAGGTCTCGGGCCGGAGCTTCGACGAATTCCTCGACCGTTGGATCGCGCGGCCCGGTCACCCCGAGCTCGAGTGCGCCTGGGAGTGGGACGACGAGCGCAAGGTCGGCACGCTGCGCGTCGCGCAGAAGCAGGCCGTCAGCGCCGAGGCGCCGCTGTTCAAGTTCGACACGGTCGTGAGGTTCGAGCTCGACGGACACGAGCGCGACGAGCCGGTCGCCGTCGCGGAGGCGACGCATGCCTTCGAGTTCAAGCTGCCCGCGCGTCCCGCGCAGGTCGTCTTCGATCCGGGCGACGTCATCCTCAAGAGCACCAAGATGGAGAAGGCGCGGCCGCTGTGGCGGCGACAGCTCGAGGCGGCGCGGCTCGGCATCGACCGCGTCACGGCGGCGGCCGCCCTGGGAGGCATCGTCGAGCCGGCCTCGGTCGAGGCCCTGGTGGGCGCGCTCCGGCGCGATCGCTTTTGGGCAGTGCGCGTCGCCGCGGCGCGCGCCCTCGGACGCATGCGGCGCGAGGACGCGCGCGAGGCGCTGCTCCAGGCGTTCGACGACGCCCACCCGAAGGTCCGGCGCGCCGCCGCCGCGGCCCTCGGCGAGCTCCGCGGCGACGAGCGCGCGGCGCGCGCGCTCGCGACGCGTCTTCAAAAGGGCGATCCCAGCGTTTTCGTCGAGGCCGAGGCCGCGCTCGCGCTCGGGCGCACGCGGTCGTCGCTCGCGCTCGAGATCCTGCCGACGCTGTTCGGCAAGCCGTCGTTCCAGGACATTCTGCGCACGCGCGCCATCGAGGGCCTCGGCTTCTCGGGAGACGAGCGCGCGCTGCCCGTCATCAAGGGCGCCTGGCGCGCTTACGGCGCGGGCGTCTTCCTCGCGCGCCGGGCGGTCGTCGTGGCGGCCGCCGAGCTCAGCGCGGGAACCTCGTTCGCGCGGGCCGGCCGCGAGCTCGTCGAGGACTGCCTCGCCGACCCCGACTTCCGCGTGCGCGGAGAGGCGGCGGCGGCGCTGGGACGCCTCGGGAGGCCCGAGGCCATCCCCGCCATCGAGCGCACCTTGGCCGCCGAGCTCGACGGCCGCGCGCGACGGCGCATGACCGACGCCATTCGGACCCTGCGCGACGGGACGCGCCCGACCGAGCAAGCACAGAAGCTGCGCGAGGAGCTCGACCGTTTGCGGGGAGAGCAGGCCCGCTTGCGCGAGCGACTCGAGAAGCTCGAGGCCAGAGGCAACGGCTCTGTGCCCGCCCCTCCGGGTGGCAAGGCGCCACCCCCGAAGACGAAGCGCCCGCGCCCCGTCGTACGCCGTCGCGGCGCCCACCGGCCCGTCAGACGCTAGGTACGCAGCGGCGCCGCGAGGTGGAGAAAGTCGCCCCGCGCCTCCGCGCCCGTCGCGAGGAGGAGGCGCACGAGCGGCTCGTCGTCGTCGATGACGAGGTTGATGTGCGGACAAGCGGGAACATGCGCGTGCATCGCCTCGACGAGGGCACGCACGGCGGGGTTGTCGAGGGCACGAAACGGAAACGCGCCGGGGAACCCGGGGGAGAAGACGGCCAGGCCCACGCATCGAGCGGCGGCGTTCGGCGCGGCGGCGAGGACCAGCCGTCCGACGCCGCGCGCGTGGGCGAGCTGACCGCGCGGCAGGGCGAGCTCGCGCTCGAGCTCCTCGTCGCGGGCGGGCGGCAGCTCGTGGACCTGCGTGGGCGAGGCCGGCAACGAGGTCACGCTCTGCCACGGCACGCGCAGCGCGCGCGACGCGTAGAGCGTCCGGAGCCCCAAGCCCTCATAGAGGGCGAGCGCCGCGGCGTTTCGGGGGCCGACGTTGAGGCGCCAGTGGGCCTTGCCCTGGGCGCGCAGGTGCCAGGCGGTCGCCTCCATGAGGGCCCGCCCTACGCCGCGGCGCCTGGCGCCCGGCGCCACGACGACGTTCCGGACGTAGCCCGTGTCGTCGAATTCCTGCGTGTAGCAATAGCCGAGCACGTCCGCGCCCTCGGCGGCGATGAGCGTGAACGGGACGTACGCCGACGCCCACGCGCCTCGCCCCGGGCGCGGCTCGTCGACGCCCAGCTCGGGGAAGAGCCGCGTGAAGGCCCGATAGTCGGCCGCCGAGGCGCGCCGGATGACGACCGGGGCGCCCACCCGCCCCTACCCCGTCTGCAGCTCGGCGACGATCTCGCGCGCTATCTGGCGGGCGCGCTCGAGCTCGCCGCGCGGCACCGAGACCGCCCCGACGACCGGGTGGCCGCCGCCGCCGTAGCGCTCGCAGATCTTGCTGATGTCGTGCGTGCGCGGCAGGCGCGACCAGGGGTTCGAGCCCACCGAGATCTTGGCGCGCTGGCCGAGCGTGACGCCCACCGAATAGCGCGCCTCCGGGAAGAGGTAGTAGGAGATGAACTTGTTGAAGGCGCCGATGTCGTGGTCTGCCACGTCGAAGAGCACGACGCCCCCGTCGACCGTGGCCGCCTTGCGGATCGCTTCGATGTTGCGCGCGTGCTGCTCGAGCACGGTCCCGAGCGGCTCCGTGACGTAGCGGTCGGCGGCGATCTCGGCGAGGGACCGCGAGACGAGATCGCCGATGAAGCGGTCGGCCACGGCGGCGTCGCGGTTGTTCTCGATGAACGTCATGAGCCGGAGCGCCGGCTCCTTGAGCTCGACCGCCATCTTGGCGCTCGGGAAGAGCGCGCCGTCGATGATCTCGGCCCAGTCGATGAGCTCGCGCAGCGGCGCCTGATCGAAGCCGAACTTCGCGCTCACCGTATTGGCGATGAACTTCGTGCAGCTCTTCGCGGTGGGATCGTAAAACTTTCGTCCGGTGGCGTCGGCGCGGAAGTGTGCCTCGTCGCCGGCCACCTGGAAGGCGGACGCGTGGTGGTCGAACCACCACGACAGGCGTGGGTCCTGCGAGTAGCGAAAGTCGACGCAGGCGTTCTCGTCGCCGTCGAAGCTGTCGGACGGAAACGCCTGCGCGTCGCCCTTGTGCTCCATGGGGCGGTAGACGATGTCGACCGATCCCTGCGCGACGCGCTCCTCGTAGAAGCGGGTGAAGACGCCCGCGCTGCTGCATCCGTCGAAGCAGTTGCCGTGATAGAGGATGCGCAACTTCACGAACCCAAGTTAGGTGAGCGCCCGCGCGAGGGCAAGCCCCATCGCCTGCCGCGCCGAGCCGCCAGCGCGGAACGTGCAGCGCGCCACGTGGAACGTGGAACGTGGAACGTGCGTGGTCGGACTCGCGGACGACGCGCGCTCCGTATACAGTGTCGGGCCATGCCCGAGTTTCTCACCGACCTCAAGCGATCTCACGACTGCGGCGCCCTACGCGCGGGCGACGCCGGGAAGCGCGTCGTGCTCTTCGGTTGGGTGGCGTCGCGCCGCGACCACGGCGGGCTGGTCTTCATCGACTTGCGCGATCGCGCCGGCATCACGCAGATCGCGTTCGAGCCCGATCAGGGCGCCGAGGCCTTCGCGCTCGCGGGCGAGCTCCGCAACGAGTTCTGCATCGGCGTCACGGGCGTCGTCGCCGAGCGCGGCGGCAAGAAGAACCCCAACCTCGCGACGGGAGACATCGAGGTCAAGGCCGACGCGCTCACGATCTTCTCGCGCGCCGAGACGCCGCCTTTCGAGATCACGGACCAGACACTCGCGGGCGAGTCGGTGCGGCTCAAGCACCGCTACCTCGATCTGCGCCGACCCGCGCTGCAGAAGAACTTCCTCGTCCGCTCGACGATCTATCAGACGACGCGGCGCTACCTGTCGCAGAGCGGGTTCGCCGAGATCGAGACGCCGTTCATGGTGAAGTACACGCCCGGCGGCGCGCGCAACTTCCTCGTGCCGTCGCGCCTCAACCCCCACCAGTTCTACGCGCTCGCAGAGAGCCCGCAGATCTTCAAGCAGCTCTTCATGGTCTCGGGCTTCGACCGTTACTTCCAGATCGTCCGCTGCTTCCGAGACGAAGACCTGCGCCTCGATCGCCAGCCGGAGTTCACGCAGATCGACCTCGAGATGAGCTTCGTCGTCGAGGAGGACGTGCAGCGCATCATCGAGGGGCTCATGGCGGCGCTCTGGAAGGACGTGCTCGGCGTCGAGCTCGCGCTGCCCCTGCCCCGCCTCACCTACGGCGAGGCCATGAGCAAGTACGGCTCGGACAAACCCGATCTGCGCTTCGACCTGCCGCTCGTCGATCTCACGGAGCTCTGCCGCGCGCACGACGGCGGCGGCGTCGGCCTCCTCCAGGCCGCCGTCAAGGCGCCGGCCGCCATCGTCAAGGGCTGGCGCCTGCCCGCCGAGCACGCCGCCAAGTTGGCGCGCTCCGACCTCGACAAGCTCGAGGAGTTCGCCAAGGGCTTCGGCGCGGGCGGCCTCGCGCGCGCGCGCATCGGCGCTGGCGGCGTGTGGACGCAGACGCCCATGAAGACGATGGTGGACGGCCTGCGCGCTGGCATCAACGAACAGGCGGGCCTCTGCGAGGGCGATCTCCTCTTCCTCCAGTTCGGCGCGAGCAAGCTCGTCAACGCCGTGCTGGGCGCGCTTCGCCTCCACGTCGCGGGCAAGCTCGGCCTCATCCCCAAGTCCGAGTGGCGCTTCTGCTGGGTCACCGATTTCCCGCTCTTCGAGGCCGGCGACGAGGGCCGACTCGTCGCCTCGCACCATCCCTTCACGTCGCCCCACGCGTCCGATCTCGAGCGCCTCGAGAGCGACCCCGCGTCGGTGCGCGCCCTCGCCTACGACCTCACGCTCAACGGCAACGAGATCGCCGGCGGCTCGATCCGGATCCACCGCTCTGACGTCCAGTCGCGGGTCTTCCGCGCGCTCGGCCTCAGCGACGAGGACGCGAAGGCGAAGTTCGGCTTCCTGCTCGAGGCGTTCAAGTACGGACCGCCGCCCCACGGTGGCATCGCCGCGGGCGTCGATCGCCTCGCCATGCTCCTGTGCGGCGCCGAGTCGCTGCGCGACGTCATCGCCTTCCCGAAGACCCAAAAAGGCACCGACCTCATGACCGACGCGCCGTCGCCGGTCTCGAAGCGCCAGCTCGACGAGCTGCACATCGCCATCAAGGAATGAACCCGCCTCCGTCCCGCGCGTCGACGCTCGCGCGCCTCGCCACCGAGGAGTTCGAGCTCCTCGTCGTGGGTGGCGGCGCGACGGGCGCGGGCATCGCGCGCGATGCCGCGACGCGCGGGCTGGGCGTCGCGCTCGTCGAGGCGGGCGACTTCGCGGGGCAGACCTCGAGCCAGTCCTCGCGCCTCATCCACGGCGGGCTGCGCTACCTGCAGTACGGCGACCTGCGCCTCGTGTTCGAGGGTCTGGCCGAACGGCGACACCTGATGGCGACGGCGCCGCACCTTTGTCGGCCCGTCGAGTTCGTCTTCCCCGGCTACCGCGGCGAGCGCCCGGGGCTCTTCACCGAGGGCGTCGGCATCGCCCTCTACAACGCGCTCGCGCTGTGGCGCCCGCCCGCGTCCTCGCGCCGCCTCGACGCGCACGATCTCTACGCCATGGCGCCCGGCCTGCGCAGCGCGAACCTCCTCGGCGCCCAGTGCTACGTCGACTGTCAGACCGACGACGCGCGCCTCGTCCTCGAGAACGTGCTGGACGCCGAGGGCGCCGGTGCGGCCGTGCTGTCGCACGCGCCCGTGACGCTCCTCGAGCGGGACGAGCGCGGTCGCGTGCGCGGCGCCACGCTCGCGACCGAGAAGGCGCCCCCGCTCTCCGTGCGCGCGCGCGTCGTCGTCAATGCGACGGGGCCCTTCTCCGACGCCTTCGAGCGCGGTCGCGCGCGGCGCAACCTGCGACCGACGCTCGGCGTGCACGTCGTCGTGTCCGCGGAGCGGCTGCCGCACGGCGGGCGCGTCGTCGTGCTGCGCTCGCCGCGCGACAACCGGCTCTTCTTCGTCTTGCCCGCCGGTCCGCGCACGGTCGTTGGCACGACCGACACCGACTGGTCGCCGCCCGGCCCGCCCGGTTCCCCGCCCGCGATCGGCGACGAGATCCGCGCCCGGCGCGCCGACGTCGCGTACCTGCTCGAGGCCGTCAACCACGCTTTTCCGCCGGCGCGACTCGGGCCCGACGACGTGCTCGCGACGACGGCTGGGCTGCGCCCGCTCCTCGCGACCTCGCCCAGCGCGACGAACACGCCCTCGCAGACCTCCCGCGAGCACGAGCTCATTCGCGAGCCGGATGGCCTCCTCACGATCGTGGGCGGCAAGCTCACGACGCTGCGGCGCATGGGCCAGCAGGTCGTCGACGTCGTCGTCGAGATCCTGCGCGGCAAGGGCCGCGAGGAGCCCACCGGGCCCTGCGTGACGGCCACGCGAGCGCTCCCGGGCGGCGGCGCGCCCGCCCCGCTCCCGGCAGACCGCGACGAGCTGCCCGGCGACGTCCGCGAGCACCTGACCGCCACCTACGGCTCGCGCGTCCTCGACGTCCTCGCGCTGCGCGCGACGGCGCCCGCCCTCGCCTCGCGCATCGACTCGGAGCTGCCGTATCTGTGGGCCGAGGTCGTCCATGCCATCCAGCACGAGCACGCGCGCGAGGTGGCCGACGTGCTCATGCGCCGCGTGCCGCTGTTTCGCCAGGCCCGCGACCAGGGCCTCGGCGTCGCGCCGCTCGTCGCGGCCTCGCTCGGCGAGATCCTCGGCTGGAGCTCCGCCCGCCGCCAATCCTCCCTCGAAGCCTACGCGTCGGCGGTCGCTCGCTCACGCGCCTGGCGGGGCGATCCCAGCTAGGCGCGGTTGGGTGCCGCGGGGAGGGTCACGACGAGCTCGGCACCGCCGCCCTCGCGGTTGCGGGCGATGATCTTGCCGCCGTGCTCCTGGACGATGGCGTAAACGACGGCCAGACCCAGCCCGCGGCCCTTGCCCTCCTCCTTCGTCGTGAAG
>DASXOE010000110.1:0-22884 GCA_036494575.1 Polyangia bacterium
CTCGGTTGCTCGGCGCGCAGCCGGCGCGCGAGCGCCGCGACGGCGGGGACGCCCGGGCGCGCCACGACGAAGACGGCGAGGACGGCGCCCGCGTGGTTCGCGCGCAGCACGACGTGGCGCAGGTCGCCCGTGAACGTGCGCTCGTCGTAGGGCGCGACGTCGGCCGACGCGAGCAGCACGCGCAGCGCGCCGGCCAGCTCCTCGAGCGGGGCCTCCGAGACGCGGCATCCGGCCAGGTCGACGACGTCGTGCGAGCGCGGCGCGAAGGCGCCCAGCACGACGCGGCCGTCGCGCGCGGCGCACACGAGCTTGCTGCGGTTCCGGTAGCCGAGCGCGCGCGGGGAGGGGACGCCCTCGCTGGGCGAGACGCCGGCGAGCACGGCGTGGGCCGCGAGGGCGCCGCCGAGCCGCCGCGCCTTCCAACCGAGCTGCGCCGCGACGTCGAGGTGCTGCAAAACACAGCCCCCGCAAGAGCCAAAGGCGGCGCAAGCGGGCGGCCGTCGATCGGGCGACAGATGGTCGATGGCGTCGAGGCGCGCCCAGGCCTCGGGCCGGTGGGACGAGACGTGCGTCACGGTGACGACGACGCGCTCGCCCGGGAGCGCCGCCGCGACATGAACACGCGTGCCGACGTGCGCGGCGAGGCCTGCGCCTTCGTCGTCGAGAACGTCAACCGCACGCGCGGCAACGTCATCTATGGCGACGAGGACCGCGCCCTCGACGGCGCGGCCTCGCTCGAGGAGCGCGTCGGCGCCGTGCGCGTGCGCCTGTCGCCGCGGGCGTTCTTCCAGGCCAACCGCGACGTCGCCGCGCTCGCCTACGCCGCCATCGCGCGCGAGGTGGCCGTGCGTCCAGGCGAGTCCGTCGTCGACGCCTACTGCGGCGTGGGCGGCATCGCGCTCACGCTCGCGCCCGCGGCCCGCGAGGTCGTCGGCGTCGAAGAGCATGCCGCCGCCATCGCCGACGCAACCGCGAGCGCGGCGCTGAACCGGATCACGAACGCCCGCTTCGTCGCCGGCGACGTCGCCGTCGCCCTGCGAGCCGTGCCGCGCGCCGACGTCGTCGTGCTGAACCCACCCCGCAAGGGCTGCGGGGCGGGCGCGCTCGTCGAGGCCACGCGCCTCCAGCCGCGCGTCATCGCCTACCTGTCCTGCGATCCGGACACGCTCGCGCGCGACCTCGCCGCCCTCGCCGAGCGCCGCTTCGCCGTCCGGAGCGTCACGCCGTTCGACATGCTGCCGCACACGCCCCACGTCGAGGCGCTCGCGGTCCTCGATCGCCGTTAGACTTCGAGCGATCTACAGCGACTGGAGATACGCCGTGAGGTCGCCCACCTGCGTCGTCGAGAGCTTTGACGTCACGCCGTGCTTGTCGCCGCCGCCGCAGGTCGCGTCCCCGAAGCGATCGCCGAGCGTCGCGGCGCAGCCGTTGTGCATGAAGGGACCGCGCCAGGACACGCCGCGCAACGAAGGCACTTGCAGGGCCTGCCCCGTGCCGACGTCGACCGTCGTGTTGTTCGTGAGCAGCGTGCCCGCGTGGCAGCTCGCGCAGGCGACCTGCGCGTCGTTGAACACCGCCTTGCCGCGCGCCACGGCGGCCGCGTCGAGCCCGGCGTTGGCGGGCATGGCGGGGATCGTGTCGACCCAGGCCTGCAGCGACTTCTTCTGTGGGTCGGAGAGCATGGGACCCGCCATACGGGTCGTGAACACGTCGTCCATGAGGTGCGAGAAGTCGTTCTCGGACCCGTCCCAGTGGAACGGCGCCGTCGGGCTGATGCCGCCCCGGATAGACTGCGTCCGCCGCGCGCCCACGCAGGAGAAGTTCCACACGCGGCCGTCCTCGCCGCCCTCGGGATGGCAGGACGCGCACGCGAGCCCACCGCCGGCGTTGACGTGGAAGATCAGGTTTCCGGTGTCGGTGCGCGGATCGGCCGCGAGGCTCAGCGTGGCGCCGGTGTCCCCGCGCCAGAGCGTCGCCGGCTCTCGCGTCTGCGCCAGCAGCACCCCCGAGGCCGAGTAGCTCACGGCGACGACCTGCCCAGGCGGCGGATTCTGCACGACACTGCCGGCGGCGCCACAAGGCGACGGCGTCGGCTGGGTGAACACATCCATGCTGCCCTCCACGATCGTGGGGAAGCCGGAGGTCTCGGCGTTGCCGGGGACGGCGATGGCGACCCGACTCTTGTCCGGTGAAACCGCGAGGTCGACGGCGAGCGACACCATGTTGATGCCATTGGCCAGCTGAGGTGTCGTGCCGGGCGCGATGACGGTGACGCCGGCTTGGACGATCCCGCCGCAGCCCTTGAGGCCGGCGTACCCCATCGACAGATCGATGGGATCGTCGACGCCCGTCTGGTGCAGCATCACGACGCTGCCGACCGTGTCCCCGAGCGAGACCATGCGCCAAGCGACCGACGGCGACCGATGCTGTGCCGGGCCCATGATGGGCGGCGCGACTCCCGAGCCCGGCTGCATCCGCGACGCGATCTTTCCGTCCGCGCCGACGGAGAGGACCTCCGCCTTCCGGAACGTGCTCACGAGGAGGTTTCCCCCCGCGCCGAGGACGACGTCGCGCAGATCGCGATCGAGCATGACGGTTCTGGTCGCGGCGCCGGCGGCTGGCGGCAGCGACACGAGCTCACCGCCCGCGCACGCAACCTGCAGCAGTCCGACCGAAGCTTGGTAGACGATCCCGCGCGGCGCCGGGCACACCGCCCGCCGTGCGCTCAAGGCCCCCGTCTTGGCGTCGAGGGTCGCGATCGCGCCGCCGCGGCGCAGGACGACGTGGACGCGTCCGGCGTCATCTTCGATCACACGGCCAGGCTCGTCACCGGCCGTGAGCGCCGTCGTCGCGCGCACGGTGTTGCTCGTGAGGTCGACGAAGTACACCTGATCGCGGTCTGGATCCGTCGCCACGGCCGTCGTGCCGTCCACGAGCGTCAGCAGCGTGCCGCCGCTCAGCGGAGGCACGGGCGTGCTGGCCTGCGTGACGGTCGTCGGCAGCGTCGGCGTGATGCCGAGGCCGAGGGGCCGAGCTGGAACCGACGCGCCGCCGGAGGCGCACGAGGGGGCTGGCACGCCGTGACCGGCGACGCCATCCGCCGGGATGAACGGCGGCGACGTCGCGCCCGTGTCTCCCGCGAAGCCCGACGCGGTCACTGACCCCGAGGCCCCGGCAGCTCCCGTCGAAATCGCTCTCCGTTCGGAGGCGGGCAGGCACGCTGTGAGCACGGCGCCCAGGCCAGAAATCAGGAGCGCGATCAGGGACCCGAGCTTGACGATCCGATGGCTTCGCATGTTTCCCACCTGAGCTGGAGTTGAACAACGAGTTTAACGGGGAAAAGACGGTCTAATCCATGACGATTTGGTGCCGTGCCCGTAGGCATGCGACAATTTGCCGCAGCGGGTCTGGCCTCTCTGAATAGCCCCAACCGAGAGTGTCTTGTCACGCCTGCGATCTGGTCATCGATCTGGCCACACGCCGCGCCCACACGACGACACAGACGCGGCGCGTCAGGCGCGCGTCCTCAGACGAAGTGGCGGCGGGTCCACTCGGCCATGGCGATGCCGGCGGCCACCGTCACGGGGAAAGAGTGGTTGATTCCGTACATGGGGATCCCGACGACCAGGTCGGCGGCCGCCACGAGCTCCGGGGGGACGCCCGTCGTCTCGCTGCCGAAGAGCATGACGCAGTCCTCCGGCAGGTCGGCGTGCCAGAGGTCGACGCGCGCCGCCTCCTTCTCGAACACGACGAGCTTGCGGCCCCGCGCGCGCACGTGGGCGAGGAACGCCGCCTCGTCCGGCAGGAGCACGATCGTCTCGTAGCGCTCCATGCCCATCGAGGCGCGCTCGTAGTAGGGCTCGGTCCCGATGAGGATGATCTCGCGCGCGAGGAACGAGTGCGCGACGCGGATGATGGCGCCCACGTTGAACGGATTGCGCGCGCGCAGGATGGCAACTGAGAGCGGCCGGCGCAGCCCCGCGAGGCTTCCGCGGATCTCCTCGAGCGGCATCGAGAAGGGCGGGACCTTCATGGAACCCGGGCCGTGACCGCCGCGGACGGCGGCGCCTCGCCCGTGATCGTCTCGCGGAAGGGCACGGGCATGAAGATCGCCACGAAGACCAGCACCATGAGCCAGAACAGCGCCTTGCGGGCGCGCGGCAGGGGCCGCGTCTGGACGGGCGGGTGATTGGCGCCGCCGCCGAGCCGGCGCACCAGCCCGACGAGCCCGTACCAGACGAGCCACGGAAACGCGGCGCCGAGCGCGATGTTGACGCCGAGATCCTGGCGATAGTGCGCGCCCATCTCGACGTGCACGAGGTGCTGCACCCAGAAGAAGACGCCCACGCCCACGAGCGGCATGAACCGGTGCAAGCGGCGCGCGAAGACGTTGTAGCGGTTCCCGAAGTACGCCGTCGCGACGTGCCCGCCGTCGAGCTGACCGATGGGCAGGAGGTTGATCATCGTCACGAGCAGGCCCGCCCAGCCCGCGAAGGCCGTCGGGTGCAGGAAGACGTCCTGCCGCCCGTCGGGCAACCACGTGCCCTTCACGAGGTGCTTGAGCACGGCGTAGAGGATCGAATTGCCCTCGAGCTCGCCGTGCGGCGCGAGCGGCCCGACCGTCGAGTGCGCGAGGCCGTAAAGGATGACGGGAATCGCGACGGCCAGACCCGCCAGCGGGCCCGCGGCGCCGATGTCGATGAGCTTCTTGCGGTCGCTCGTCACGCGGCGCATGCCGATGACGGCGCCCATCGTGCCCAGGCCGAACCACGGGGGAAATGGGATGAAGAACGGCAAGGACGCGTCGACGCCGTGCCAGCGCGCGACCAAGTAGTGCCCGAGCTCATGACACAAGAGGATGAGCAGCAGCGGCACCGAGTAGGACAAACCGTCCTTGATGGGCGCGATGTCGCCGGTCGGGTGGATGCGGATGGCGCCCGACGCCGTCGTCGTGAGGAACGTCGCGAGGAAGAGCGCGGCGTGCAGCAAATACTGGGGGCGCCGCGCGGCGCGACCGCCTGGGCGCAGATCGGCGGCCTCGACCGTGCGCGCGCGGTTCGGCGCGTCGTCGGGCTCGTCGTTGGACGCTTCGTTCGAGGCTTCGTTCGAGGCTTCGCCGGCCGCTTCGTCGTCCGGTTTTCGCGTCATGTCGTGCCGCCATCGCCGGCGCCGTCGGCGCCGCTCGCGGGAGCCTTGTGGCTCGCCTCGCGGAACGCGCGGCGGCGCGGCAGCGCGGCGTCGTCGAGCAAATCGCCCACGCGCGCGAGCAGCGCGCGCGCCTCGTCGGTCAGGGCCGCGGGGGTCTCGACGACGATGCGCACGTGGGCGTCGCCGCGCGCGCCGTCGCGCGGCAGCCCGCGCGCGCGCAGGCGGAACACCGAGCCCGCCTGCGTGCCGGCCGGGATGCGCATGTGGACGCGTCCGTCGAGCACGGGCACCTCGACCTCGGTGCCGAGCGCCGCCTCGACCGGCGAGATCGGCAGGTCGATCGTGAGCACGTCGCCCTCGCGGCCGAAGAACGGATGCGGCCGCACGCGCGTGATGACGTGCAGGTCGCCCGAGGGCCCGCCGCGCCGCCCGGGCGCCCCCTCGCGCGGCACGCGCTGGGTCGTCCCCCCCGTCGAGCAGGCCGGGATGCGCACGCGGTAGCGGCGCTCGCGATCGACGAGGCCGGCGCCCTCGCAGACCTTGCAGGCCACGCGCGGCACCTGGCCCGTGCCGCCGCAGCCGAGGCACTCGCGGCGCCCCGCGAGGAAGCCCACCTTCGTGCGGATGACGCCCTCGCCGCCGCAGCGCGCGCACGACACGAGCCCAGTGACGCCGCCCTCGGCGCCCGAGCCGCGGCACGCCTCGCAGTCCTCGGGCCGCTCGAAGACGATGACCTTCTCGCAGCCGAGCGCCGCCTCCTCGAAGTCCAGCTCGAGCGTGTAGCGCAGGTCGCGCCCGGCCGCAGAGCGGCGCTTCGCGAGGCCGAACAGATCGCCGAAGATCGCGTCGAAGAAATCCGTCGCGCTCGTGACGTCCGCGCCGAACGTCGTCGGGCTCGTCGCCGCGCCGAAGCGGTCATAGTGATCGCGCTGGTCGCGGTCCGACAGCACGGAGTAGGCGATGGCCAGCTCCTTGAAGCGCTCCTCGGCGGCCTTGTCGCCGGGGTTGCGGTCCGGGTGCCATTTGAGCGCGAGCTTGCGGTAGGCCGCCTTGATCTCGACGTCCGAAGAGTCGCGCTCGACGGCGAGCGTGTCGTAATAATCGCGAGGCAGCGGGCTACCCTGTCCTTACTGGCCCGGCGTCCGACCGGTCGTCACGGGCCCGTCCTCAATGGCTGGCTCCCCCGCCTTTTCCGGCGCCCGCCGGCGCCTCCGCGCCCGGCCCCGTCGAGACCGAAACCATCGCGGGACGCAGCAGCTTGTCGCCGATGCGATAGCCCTTCTGCAGCTCGGCCGCGACCGCGCCGGCCGGGACGTCGGCGCTCTCGACGCGCGAGATGGCCTCGTGCAGCCGCGGGTCGAACGGCTGCCCCTTGGCCTCGAAGGGACGCACGTCGTGGCGCTCGAGCTTCTGCTGCAGCAGGCGAAGCACGAGGTTCACACCCTTGAGCACGGAGGCGACGTCGGTGGCGCCGTCGCCGCGCGCCTCGGTCGCCCGCTCCAGGTTGTCGGCGACCTCGAGGACGTCCCGCAGCACCCGCTCGCGAGCGGCCGCCTCGGCCTCCGCCTGCGAGACGCGCGAGCGCTTCTTCCAGTTCTCGAACTCGGCCGCGATGCGCAGCATGCGGTCCTTGGTCTCGTTGCGCTCGGATTCGAGCGCCGCGATCCGCTCCTCGGGCGTCGGCGCGCCCAGCTGCCCGGCCGCCGGAGCGGGATCCGCCTCGGCCGCGCCCGCCTCGGCCGGCAGCTTGGCGCCAGACGCCTCGCCGGCCGGCGCGCCGTTCCTCGGCCCCGCCTTCTCGCCGTTCCTGTGGCTCTTCTTCTCCGGAGTTCCCGCTTCGTCGCTCATGTCACCTCATATTGGATCGCCGTCACGGCTTCGTCAGGGCCTCGCCGATCATCTCGGCCGTGAAGTCCACGAGAGGTATCACACGCGAGTAGTTCATGCGCGCGGGGCCGATGACGCCGATCGTCCCGAGCGGCCGCCCCTCGGTGCCGTAGGGCGCGGCCACGACCGACACGTCCGTGAGATCGGCCAGGTTGGCCTCGGCGCCGATGAAGACGCAGATCCCGGGCGCGCTCAGCGTGCGGTCGAGCAGGCGCACGACGAGGTCCTTCTCCTCGAGCGTGCGCAGGAGCGCCTTGGCGCGCTCGAGGTCGGCGTTGCCGGACAGCAGATTCGACTGGCCGTCGACGAGGACGTCGGCGGTCGACTCCGCCGGCACGGCCGCCGTCGCGAGGCGCAGCGCCCGCGCGACGAGCGCGTCGTGCGCCGCGCGGTCGCTCGCGATCTCCTCGACGATGCGGACGCGCAGCTGATCGAGCGTCAAGCCGTTCGCGAGGTCCTGCAGGTAATTGTTGATGTGCTCGAGCTCGCGCGGATCGACGTTGAAGTCGACGGGCACGAGCTTGTTCTGCACCTGACCGCTCGCCGTCTCGAGCACGGCGAGGAGCTGGCCCTCGCGCAGGCGCACGAACTCGAGGTGCTGGACGGAGTCACTCTCGGGGCGCGGCGCCTGCACGACGACGGTCAGGTGCGACAGCTCGCGCAGGAGGCGGCTCGTGCGCTGCATGACCTCGGGGACGTTGATGCTGGCTTCGCCGGGCGCGCCGCCGAGGCGCTCGCGGATGTCGTCCTTCTCGCCGAGGCTCAGGCTGCGCACGCGGAGCAGCGTGTCGACGTAGTAGCGCAGCCCGCGCTCGGTGGGAATGCGCCCGGCCGACGTGTGCGTGTGCTTGAGGAGGCCGACCTCCTCGAGATCGCCCATGACATTGCGGACCGTCGCCGCGGACACGTCGAGGCCGTAGCGCCGCGTCACGGTCTGCGAGCCCACCGCTTCGCCGGTGGCCAGATACTCCGACACGACGGCGTGCAAGATTTTCTTGGCGCGGGCGCCGATGTCCACCCCCTTCATTTACCGCAAGACGGCGCGCCGGGCCATCACCGTCGACGCGGTCGGCAAACCTCGAACGCGACGCGGCGGCTATAGTGACGCCGTGGTCTACCTCGACAACGCCGCCTCGACGCGCCCCGCGCCCGAGGTCCTGGCCGCGACGCGCGCCGTGGAGGAGGCCTTCTTCGCGAACCCGGCCTCGGCACACGGGCTCGGCGCGGCGGCGGCCCGGGCCCTCGAGGCGGCGCGCGCTGAGGTCGCGTCGGCGCTGGGCGCCGAGACGGCCGAGATCGTGTTCACGGGCGGAGGCACCGAAGCCAACGCGCTCGGCCTGCTGGGCGCAGCGCGCGCCGCGCGCGGGCGGCACCTCGTCGTGAGCGGCCTCGAGCACCCAGCCGTCGCGCGCACGGCGGAGCGCCTCGCCGCCGAGGGCTACGAGCTCTCGGTCATCGCGCCGACGCCCGCCGGCGTCGTGCGGGCGGCGGACGTCGTGGCGGCGATCCGCCCCGACACGGCCGTCGTAGCCCTCATGCTGGTCAACAACGAGCTCGGGACGCTCCAGCCCGTCGCCGAGGTCGCGCAGGAGCTCGCGGCGGCGCCGGCGCGCGGGCCGCGGCGGCCCCACCTCCACGTCGACGCCGTGCAGGCGTTCGGGCTGCTGCGCGTGCGGCCGCGCGCCCTCGGCGCCGACACGCTCGCGCTCTCGGCGCACAAGGTCCACGGGCCGAAGGGCGTGGGCGCGCTGTGGGTGCGGGCCGGCGCGCGCCTCGAGCCGCTCTGGGACGGCGGCAAGCAGGAGCGCGGCCTGCGCTCGGGCACCGAGAACGTCCCCGGCTGCGTGGGCCTCGGCCGGGCCGCCGCGCTCGCCGTCGCGGCCCAGGACGCGGGCGCGCCTGCCCAGATCGAGCGCGAGCGCGACCGGCTCGAGCGCGAGTGCCTCGCCGCGGTCTCCGCGCTGATCCCGGGCGCGCGCCTCACCGTGACGGGCGCGCCACGCGCGCCGCACATCGCCTCGCTGGCCTTGCCGGGCTTCCCCGCAGAGCCGCTCCTGCATGCGCTCGAGGCCCGCGACGTGTATGCCTCCGCCGGCTCGGCCTGCGCCTCGCGCACGCGCGGCCCGAGCGCTGTGCTCAAGGCCATCGGCGTCGACGATCGGACGGCCGTGCTGCGCTTCTCGCTGGCCCGCACGACCACGCCCGACGACGTCGACGCAGCCGTGGACGCGCTGCGCGCCGCCGTCCTCGAGATCTCTCCGCTCGTGCGCATCTCATGAAATGAATGTAGAAACACCGACCCTGCATGGAGTCGCCCCCGCAGTCCGTCCTGCTTTGCCGCTACGGCGAGCTGTTCCTCAAGAGCGGCAATCGCAAGCGCTTCGAGAGCATGCTCGTCAACAACGTGCAGGCCGCCATCGCGGGCCTGCCCGGCGCGCGCGTCGAGAATCCGCACGGGCGCATCCTCGTGCGCGTCGCCGATGCCGACGCCGAGGAGGCCGCGGCGCGCGTCGGTCGCGTCTTCGGCCTCGTGTCGCTCTCCGTGGCGCGCGTCGTCGCCGCCGAGGAGACCGCCATCGGCGACGCCGCCGTCGCGGCGACGCACGCCGCGCTCGAGCGCTGGCCCCGCGCCCGCACGGGGGCGCCGGTGCCCTCGCCTTCTTTCCGCGTCGACGCGAACCGCGCCGACAAATCGTTCCCCGTGCCGTCGATGGAGCTCGGCAGCCGGGTGGGCGCGCGCGTCGTCGCCGCGACGGGCCTGCGCGTCGACCTGCACGCGGCCGACCTGCACATCGGCGTCGAGGTCACCTCGCGCGGCGCCTTCGTCTACGCCGGCACGCGCGCCGCGCCCGGCGGGCTGCCCGTGGGCGTTTCGGGCCGCGGCTTGCTCCTGCTCTCGGGCGGCATCGACTCGCCCGTGGCCGGCTGGCTGGCCGCCAAGCGCGGCCTAGCGCTCGACGCGATCTACTTCCACTCGCCGCCTTTCATCGGCGAAAAATCCAAAGACAAGGTGCTGACGCTCGGCCGCATCCTCGCGCGCTGGGGCGCGTTGCGCTCGGTCACCGTCGTTCCTTTCACGGACGCGCAGAAGCAGCTGCGCGACGCGCGAGCGGCCGAGCTGGCCGTCGTCCTCTACCGCCGCATGATGATGCGCATCGCCGACGAGATCGCCGACGGGCTCGGCGCCGGGGCCCTCGTCACGGGCGAGAACCTCGGCCAGGTCGCGAGCCAGACCGTCGAGAACCTGACGGCCATCGAGGCCGCCAGCCGCCACGTGATCCTGCGGCCCCTCGTGACTTACGACAAGGTCGAGACCACCGACCTCGCGCGCCGCATCGGCACCTTCGAGACGTCGATCCTGCCCTTCGACGACTGCTGCTCCCTCTTCGTGCCGCGCCACCCCGCGACGAAGGCCCGCGCGCAGGACGCCGAGAAGGTCGAGGCCGACGTCGACGTCGACGGCCTCGTGGCGGCGGCCGTCGCGGGCGCCGAACGCATCGCGGTCACCTCGTGACTATACTTTCGCCTGCGCCGACGAAGATGCAGCCCGCCCCCCCAAAAACAGACGGCACCCCGCCCCTGCCCGCGCCCCTCGCGGAGAAGCACGAGCGCCTGCGTGCGCTCATCGGCGGTTACGGGTCGGCGCTCGTCTGCTTCTCGGGCGGCGTCGACTCGACGCTCCTCCTGCGCGTCGCGCACGACGTCCTCGGCGACGCCGGTTGCGTCGCCCTCACGACGGTCTCCGTGACCATGGCGGCCAGCGAGCGCCGCGCCGCCGTGGAGCTGGCGGCGCACGTCGGCGCGCGCCTCGAGGTCATCGAGTCGAACGAGCTCGAGCGCCCCGGCTTCGCGGAGAACCCCACGAACCGCTGCTACCACTGCAAGGCCGAGCTGCTCGAGCTGGCCCTGCCGCGCGCGCGGGCGCTGGCCCTCGGCGCCGTCCTCCTCGGCACGAACCTCGACGATCTCGGCGACCACCGGCCAGGCCTCGCCGCCGCCGACGAGCGCGGCGCGCGCCACCCCATGGTCGACGCCGGCCTCACGAAGCCCGACGTGCGCGCGCTCTCACGCGCGCTCGGCCTGCCGACCTGGGACAAGCCCCAGCTCGCCTGCCTCTCCTCCCGCTTTCCCTACGGCACCGAGATCACGCCCGAGCGCCTGCGCCGCGTCGACGGCTTCGAGGACGGCTTGCGCGCCCTCGGCTTCCGCCAGCTGCGCGTGCGCTACCACGGCGACGTCGCGCGCCTCGAGCTCGAGCTCGCCGAAATGCCCCGCGCGCTCCTGCCCGAGACGCGCGAGGCCGTGGTCGCGCTCGGCCGCCGCCACGGCTTCACCTTCGTGGCCCTCGACCTCGCCGGCTTCTCCTCCGGCTCGCTCAACCAGCTCGTCGGCCTCGGCCGCCGGCCCGCTCGGTAGCTCTTCACCTTCAGCGAGTAACCCCCGCGTCATCGACGGGGTCGACGTCCTTCCGTGGCACCTCCTCTGAGACGACCGGTGTCTTAGCTGCCGGTCCAGTACCGGATCGGGCCCGTGTCGCTGTGGACGAACTGCGAGTTCGGGTAGTAGCCGACGCCGCCGAGGCGCAGCGACTTGACGTAGTGGAGGACCTGCTTCGTCGCGATGCCGCGGATGCGGAAGTCGACGGCGTTGCCTTCCATGTGCTGGCTGTGGCGCGCGACCTGGTGGCCCTTCTTGCGCAGCATGAGGTTGTACTTCGGCGAGCGATAACCCGAAACGACCTCGATGCGTTTGGCGGCGAATTTTCCGGCGACGCGCTGGAGCACGCCGATGAGACGCGTGTCCATGTCCGTCGGCTGGTTCGTGAAGTGGTCGCGCAAGAACATGCAGAACCGGCGGCCCAGCGTCGTGGGCGTTTGCCCGGGCAAGATCGGCAGCGCCTCGCGCGTCCAGACGTTGAACAGCGTCGTCACGGGCTCGACGCGCTCGCCGGTCCAGGTGGCGGCCTCCGCTCCGAGCGCCACGGCGCGATTGCCGCGGAAGGTCGGCGGCCGCGCCTTCGACTTCGCGACGAGCGCACGCGACAGATCGACGTCCGTCGTGTGAACGTCGGGCCGCAGCGTCTTTTCGCGCAGCCACTCCTCCTTCTTCGACAGCTCGCGGGCCGCGCCCGGCGCGACGTGCGCGCCGCGCGCCAAGATCGGATCGAAGGGCAAGGTCGGTTCCGTGGCGTCGGCCGCGGAGGGGCCGGGAGAGAACGCGAGCACGGTCAACAGGGCCAGCACACGGGCATTATAGACCCGAGCACCGCGTCGACAAAATAGCTATTGACGGCGCCCGACAAATTCCTTTTGAGCGTGACCTGCACACCCCAATACCCCAAGCTGCACCGGCGCGGGCTAGGGCATCTCGCAGTCGATGGCAGCGGCGCCCAGGGCGTGGCACTTGAGGCAGGCCCTCCGGTTGCGTGACGAGAGGGCCCGGCAGCGCGCCGTCCCGGCGAACCCAGGGCCGTGCGGGGACACGGCCATGCCGCGCAGGGGGTCCGCCGAGTGGCAAGAGAGGCAACTCTCCTCCCGGTGGCACGACACGCACGTGCGGATGTTCCGGCGCGCTTGCTGCGAGTGGCCGCTCGGGCCGCCGCCTTCGCCCACCCAGCCCGGCGGGTGGAAGCTCTTGAGCTGCGTGCCCGTGCCGAACGGGTTCTTGGCCTGCACGCCGGGCACGCCGCCCGTCGCGTCGGGCGCCACGCCGGCGCGCTGGTGGCACCCCACGCAGAAAGACTGCGCGCGGTGACACGACGAACAGTCGGGCGTGTTCCGCCGCGCGTCCGAGCCGTGCAGCGAGACGTAGTCGGAGGGGTGGATGTCGAACGGCCGCACGGTCCCGCCGTGGCAGTCGACGCACTCGGTGCGTTTGTGACAGGTCAGGCAGTAGCCCTCGTCGCGCCCCGCCTGCGCGTGGTCGCGCGCGAAGGCAGGCCCGTGAGCGTCGAAGCCGCGCAGCACGCCCGAAGGCACGAGCTTGCCCGACCCCGCCAGGAGGCCCGTAGCCGCAGTGGCCGCGGTCGCCAGGGCCGTGCGCATCCGCCCGTCCGGCTCCGTGAGGTGACAGGCGCCGCACCGGTTGGTGGTCTGCTTGCCGTCGTGGCATCCGAGGCAGAGCGCCATCTTGGGCAGGTCGTCGCGGGTCGCGAGGCCCTCCATGGCGACCGCCCCATGACACAGCTCGCACCCGACGCCGCGCCCGACGTGCAGGCGGTGGTTGAACTTGAGGTTGGGGTCGGCGAGCCGCACGCGCGGCGGCTCCTTGAACGCCGCCGTGGGCGTCCAACCCGTGGCCGCGCCGCCCGCGACGGCGCCGAGGACGTGGCAGGCATCGCAGCGCGCCGCCGGCGCGCCCGCGGGCACGACCTTGCGCGGCTGCGTCCGATCGATCTCGTGGCACGACCGGCAAGCCGCCTCGCCGGGGATGAGGTTGTCGCTGGCCGAGGTCGACGTGCCCGCGTTGACGTGGCAGGTGTCGCAACGCGCCCCGAGCTTCAGGTGTTGCGCGTGATCGAAGCGCAGGGGGATTTGCTGCGCCGGAAAGATCAGCGGCGACGGCGGCACCACGGGGTGGCGCGCGGCGCGCGCCGTCTCGTCGGACGCGCCGGCGTCCGCCGACCAGTTGCCTGGGGCGCTGGCGGCCCCGCCGTCTGGCGCCGCGGTGGCCCAACCCGCGAGCCCGCCCGTCGCCCCCGCGACGGCGAGCACGAGAGCCGTGAGCACCTGCGGCCGGCTCATAGCGACGCGTCCAGCTCGACGACGGCGAGCCCCCGGTACTGACTCGCGTAGAACGTGCCGACGTTGTCCTCGACGAGCAGGTGCAGGCGCACGCCCTGGCCGAGCCGGTACCGCCCGCCGGCCTGGGCGCCCAGCACGAACCCCCGATCGGTAGCCGTCTGCTGATCCGAGCGCCACTCGTAGCCCGTGAGCCGCCCCTCGAGCTCGACGGCGCGCGGTCGCACCTCCCAGCGCGCCGAGAGATCGGCGCCGGTCTTGCGCCCGCCGAAGCCGCCGTCGAAATAGGCGTCGAGGCGCACGACGCCGTGAGTTTGGCGCCACGCCGCGCCCGCGCTCCCGCCGCCCGCCCAGCGCGCGCCGTCCTCGGGCTCGCCGGAGACCGCGTCGTAGTGCCGCGCGAAGCCACGGGTGTAGAGCTTGAGTCCCTCGCAGATCTGCAGCTCGTAGCTGCCGCGCAGGTCGCGGTAGGCCCCCGAGGCGAACACGTTCCAGATCGAGTCGCCGTCGAACGAGGGCGCGAGGTACGCCATCTCGAGGCCCAGCCAGTGGCGCGCCCCCGCGCGCACGCGCAGCGCCGCCTGCTGGTCGTCGAACGTCGCGAGCAGGAGGTTGTAGCGGACGCCCGCCGTGAGGAAGACCCGCCGCGCCCAGGCGGCGCTGGCCGTGAGCGCCACCTTCTCGTCGTCGACGCCCGTGTCGGGCTCGCCGGGAAGGCGATCCGCCGTCGCGGACCACATGCGCCGGTAAGCGAGGCGCGCCGTCACGGGCCCGTCGCCGTCGCCGCCCAGCACGACGGCCGCGCCGGCGAGGGGCCGCAACGCGGCGTTCTGCGCGGGCCGCGTCGCCGGATCGCGCGACCCCGCGCTCGTGCCGTCGAGCTCGTACATGGGCGACGCCAGCGGGAGCTCGCCGCGCACCTCCGTGCCGCCGAAGGCCTCGGCCGCCACGAGGCGATTGAGGCGCACGAGCGCGTCGCCGCCGTCGAAGGCGTAAAAGTCGACCAGATCGAAGTGCAGCTGCCGGCCGAGCTGGAAGTCGACGCGTCCGCCCATGCGCCGCCCGCCGATGAACGCGTACAGGACGTCGACCTGGCTCTGCTGGAGCTCGCGGATCTCGTCGGCGCCCTGGGGCCGGCCCGTCATGTAGCCGCCGAAGTCGCTGTCGAAACGCAAAGACGCATCGACGTAGACGACGTTGCGAGCCGTGCGGTCCTCGTCGTCGGCGTGCCAGCGCCCGGGCTCGATGTCGAACACGCTCAAGTTGAGAACCTGCGTGAGGCGCCGCCGCGTGAGCAGCTCATTGCCGCCGCCGGGCGCGAACCCGCGCACCTGATATCCCTGCCCGATCGTGCGCAGGTCGATGGAGAAGTCATACGCCCGAGCGCGCGTCGGCAGTGACGCTCCGACGACGAGGACGATGGCGACGAGGGCGGCGCGCCCGAAGCGCCTCGTCGTCACTGCGTCACTGCGGCTCGACTTGGATGTCCACGCGATCGGCGGGCGGCGCCGTCTTCTTGTGCCCGCGCGGCGGCGCCTTCTCGCGCACACCCCCGATCGACACGGATTCGGGAGCCAGGCCCGCGTCCTCGAGCGTCGACAGCACGCGGGCGGCGCGCACGGCGTGCAGCTCGCCGGCCGAGTGGAAGAGGCTCTTGAGGTCCTTCGGTGGCGCCGCCGACGACGCCCGCGCGAGGATGCGGGCCTTGGCCGACGACTTCTTCAGGCTCTCTGCGACGAGCTTGAGCGCGGCGACACCGCCGTCGGAGACGTCGATGCCGTTCGTGTCGATGACCTTCTCAGCCAGGAAGCTGACGACGAGCGTGCCGTCCTCGACGGCGACCGTCGCGCCGAGCGGCTCGAGGTTGGGGCGCAGGGCCGCGATGAGCGCGTCGACGTCGCCCTTTCGCTTCGCCTCGGCCGCGGCCTTGTCCTTCTCGGCCTCGTCGAGCTTCGCGACCGCGGACTTGAGCTTGCCGAGCTCGGCCGACGTCTCGTTCATGCTCGACTGCGCCACCGCGAGCTCCGCCGTGCGCATGCCGAGCGCGCTCTGCATCTTTTGATACGGCACGAGGAAGACGTAGCCGGCAAAGCCCACGCCCGAGGCGGCGACGGCGAACCAAAGCAGCGCCTTCCATCCGCTGCCCGCGCGCGCGGGCGGGACGGTCATCGAATCGAATGCGGACCGCGCCATGCGGACCGGGACCATAGCGCGAGCCGAGCCCCGAGTGGTGAACGATGTGGCCGCCGTGAGCACGCTTGGGCACGCTGTAGGTAACAGGGAAAGGTGTAGGATCTTCAGGGGTCCTGAGGGTGAAAATCCGCTCTTGACAGGCTTTGCCCGACAGCTGTACCGTTGTAGACAGACGTAGGTATCCCTAGAACTTTCATTACTTATTCCAGGGGCTTACGGAGGGTAAGGCGGGGGCAAATCGGGGAGAGCATCTCGAGAGCGATCTCGGATCGCGTTTCCGAGTTCTGGAAACCCAAGGAGGTCCGCGCCGTGCCAGTCGAATTCATCATCGGGGACAAGGCAGTCTATCCTTCCCAGGGGGTCGCCGAGATCGTCGGCATCGAGAAGAAGGAAGTCTTCGGCCGCATTCAGCGCTTTTACGTGCTGCAGGCCATGGACAGCGGACTTCGCATTCTCGTGCCCGTCGACAAGGCGGATCAGGTGGGCCTGCGACGGGTCGCCCGCGCGGACGAGATCGAGGAAGTCCTCGAGATCCTGCGCGACAAGGAGATCCACGTCGACCGCCAGACGTGGAACCGGCGCTATCGCGGGTTCATGGAGAAGATCAAGTCCGGCTCGCTGTTCGAGGTGGCCGAGGTCTTTCGTGACCTCTACCGCCTCAAGGGCATGAAGCCGCTCTCGTTCGGCGAGCGGCGCATGTTGGACACGGCCAAGGGCCTGATCGTCCAGGAGCTCGCCGTGGCCCGGGCCGCGGATTCCGACAAGGTCGAGCGCGAGCTCGAGAAGATCTTTCAGTAGGCGATCAAAGCTGATTTTGCGCCGCGCCCGCGGGCGATGTTAAGCTCTGGCCGCGAACCCCGAAGCGGGTTCGATTCATGCAGATCCACCTCGCCAAATCCGACATCACGACGATGAACGTGGATGCGGTGGTTAATCCCGCGAATTCACTCGGAATAATGGGTGGCGGGGTGGCCGCGGCCTTGTCCCGCAAGGGCGGGCCGACGATCCAACGCGAGGCCATGTCGCTGGCGCCCATCGCCGTGGGCGCGGCCGTGGTCACGAACGCCGGGAAGCTGTGGGCCAAGCACGTCATCCACGCGCCCACGATGGACCAGCCCGGGGAGAAGGTCGGCGTCGAGAACGTCCGCCGCGCCACGCGCGCCGCCATGCTGGCGGCCGCGCGCAACGGCTTCGAGGTCGTGGCGATTCCCGGCATGGGCACGGGCCTCGGCGGCGTCGACCCCGCGGACGCGGCGCGCGCCATGGTCGACGAGCTGCGCGCCCACCGGCAGCCCAAGCCCGCGACCGTCTACCTGGTCGACATCGACGACGAGATCCTGATGTGCCTCGAAGAGGCGCTCCGCCTCGCCGTTGGCTAGGCGCGAGTCCTTTGTGGAGCCGCGGCGCGGGCCGAGGTAGTTTCCTCTCGTGAAAATCCTGGTCACCGTCAAGAGGGTGCCGAACCCCGAGCAGAAGTTGAAGTTCGGGGGCGGGCAGATCGACCTGTCGGCCGCGAGCTGGCAGATCAACCCTTTCGACGAGTTCGCCGTCGAGACCGCGCTGCGCCTCACCGAGAAGGGCAAGGGCGGCGAGCGCGTGGGCGAGGTCGTCGTCGTGAGCGTCGGCCCCAAGGAGATCTCGCAACTGCTGCGCGGCGTGCTGGCCATGGGCGCGGACCGCGGCATCCTCGTGAGCGCCGAGGACGGCGCCCTCGACGCGGACGGCGTCGCCCACATCCTCAAGGCCGTCGTCGAGCGCGAAAAGCCCGACCTCGTCGTGCTCGGCAAGCAAACCGTCGACGGAGACTCGAACCAGGTCGGCCAGGTGCTCGCGGGCCTGCTCGGGTGGCCACAGGCGACCTTCCTGGCGAGCATTCGCGCCGCCGCGGACGGCAAGAGCGCCACGGTGACGCGCGAGGTGGACGCGGGCGTCGAGGAGAAGCGCGTGCGCCTGCCGGCGGTCGTCACGGTCGACCTGCGCATCATCGGCAAGAAGGCCGTGCGCAACGACGCGCTCGCGCCCGAGGGCGCCGAGTGGGAGGAGACGCCGCGATACGCGGCGCTCAAGGGCATCATGGCCGCGAAGAAGAAAGAGATTAAGGAGCTGGCGCTCGCCGACCTGGGTGTCACGGCTGCGCCGCTCATGAAGGTGAAGGCCTACGAGGCGCCGGCCGGCCGCAAGGCCGGCATCAAAGTGGCCTCGGTCGAGGAGCTCGTGTCCAAGCTCCACGAAGAAGCGAAGGTGATCTGATGGGCGCCGTCGTCGTCTTCTGCGAGGTGTCCGATGATGGCAAGACCGTGCGCACGGCGTCGCTGCCGGCGCTCCGGGCCGCCGCCGAGCTGGCGAAGCACCAGGGCGGGCCCGTCGTCGCCGTCGTCATCGGCGGCGCGGGCGTGGCCGGCGACGCGGCCGCGGACGCCGCGCGGTACGCCGCGCGCGTCCTGGCGTACGAGGGCGCGGCGCTCGCGGCGCCGCTCGCCGAGACCTGGGCGCCCCAGCTCGCCGACGCCGTCAAGCGCGCGGGCGCCTCGGCGCTCGTCGGCACGGCGACCTCGACGGGCAAGGACGTGCTGCCGCGCGCGGCGGCGTTGTTGGGCGCTGGCATGGCCTCCGACGTCACGGGCGTGCTCTCGGCCCAGGAGCTCAAGCGGCCGGCCTACGCCGGCAACGCCATCGAGACCGTCGAGGTGAGCGGCCCCGTGCTCGTCGCGAGCGTCCGCCAGACGGCATTTCCGCCCGCGACAGCCGGGGCGGCAGGTGCCGTCGAGACGGTGGCCGTCGCGGCGGCCGACGCGCTCGGCGCGGAGCACCTCGGCGTGCGCGGCACCAAGAGCGCGCGCCCCGAGCTGAGCGACGCGAAGATCGTGGTCTCGGGCGGCCGCGGCATGAGGGAAGGGGCGAACTTCAAGCTCCTCGAGGAGCTCACGGACCTGCTGGGCGGCGCGCTGGGCGCGAGCCGCGCCGCCGCCGACGCCGGCATGGTGCCGAACGCTCTGCAGGTCGGCCAGACCGGCAAGGTCGTCGCGCCCAATCTGTACATCGCCGTCGCGATCTCGGGCGCGATCCAGCACCTCGCGGGCATGAAGGGCTCGAAGGTGATCGTCGCCATCAACAAGGACCCCGAGGCGCCCATCTTCCAGGTCGCCGACTACGGCCTCGTCACGACGTGGGAGCAGGCCATCCCGCTGATGATCGCCGAAGTGAAGAAGGTCAAGGCCGGGTAGCCTCGGCAACTCAAACGCTGCGGCCCCGAAGCCCGAAGGCCGGGGCGGCGCCCAGCATGTGCCGATCGTTCGTCCACACGTCGGTGAAGCCAGCCTCGCTGGCGGCGCAAAGGTGCACGGCGTCGCTCGCGCGCCCGCGCCAGGCTGGAAGAATACGCGCCCCGAGACGTACGCAACAAGGCGCGCACACGGGCGCTGTCCGGCTCGTTTACGTAGCACTTCACGATGTAGGCGCTGTCGAAGTACGCGCTCACCGGCGGTCTTCTTCTTGAATCCTTCCGCTGTCCGTCTTTACCCGCGGGAACTTCTCATAACGCCGATTGAAGTCCGGGATGCGCACCTTCAGTTTCCGGGGCGCCACCGCGCGCAGCTCGGCCACGGCGACGCCGCGACGGCGCACCGTGATGACCTCGCCGGCGGCCGCGGCGTCGACGATGCGGCCGGTCTCTTCGTGCAGCTTTCGGATGGTCACCGTGCGCATGTGTCTAATGTGACACTTGGGCGGACCGCCTTCAACGTTGAGATGGGTGGGCGCCCCTGCATTCGGGGCCATCGAGGCTCGTCACTCGCGGTCTCGTCCGGCACCGGAAGTCGGCGGCGGTCGACCTCACCGGTGATCTTCTTCCTCAATCATGGTGCTAGCGTGCGGTCCATGCCCTTCGCGCGCCTCGCTCACGGCGTACGCCTGCACTACGCCGAACGCGGCGAGCGAAGGGCGGGCGCGACGCCGGCGCTGCTCGTGCACGGCGCGGGCGCGTCGTCAGCGATCTGGATGATGGCGATGGCGCGCATCGCGCGCGCGGCGCACGTCGTCGCGATCGATCTGCCGGGACACGGCCCGAGCCCGACGCCGGAGGGCGGCGCGGCGGCGCTGTCGCTCGCGACCTACCGCGACGCCGCGGGTGCGCTCGCGGGGACGCTCGGCCTCGGACCGTCCGTGCTCGTGGGGCACTCGATGGGCGCGCTCGTCGCGATCGAGGCGGCGCTCGCGTGGCCCGACAAGGTGCGAGGCCTCGTGCTGTGCGCGGCCGCGCCGCGCCTGCCCGTGAGCGAGGACCTGCTGGCCGTAATTCGGGAGGATGACGCGCGCTTCCCGAGTTGGATGGCCGAGCACGGATTGTCGCCGCGCGCGAAGCCGGCGGTGCGGCGGGGCTTCGCGGCCGCCGGCGTCGTGACGGCGCGCGAGATCACGCTGGCGGACTTCCAGGCGGTGCGGGCGGCCGACCTCGGGGAGCGCGTCAAGAGCTTGACGTGCCCCGTGCTGTGGCTCGACGGCGCGGACGACGAGATCGTGGGAGCGAGCGAAGGCAGGCCCGGCGAGGTGAGGCGGCTCGAGGGCGTGGGCCACATGGTGCCGATCGAGGCGCCGGCGGCGGTCGCGGAGGCGGTGGCGGCGATGGTTCGGCCGTAAGCCCGCCGCGCGCGGAGCCGCACCGCGACAGACGAGATTTTCGCCTCAGTGGATCGCCTGCCTCGCGTAAGCGTTTGGTTCCTGGACGGGTCGATGGCCTTCGTGGTACCCACGCCAAAGTGGATGAGCGCAATCCCGCGTATGGACAATGAAACCGGTCGATCGGCTACGTGACGCGACCGTTGCGCTGCTCCTCGTGAGCGGTGTCGTGAGCGCTTGCCGTAACGAGGCTTCGCCTGTCAACACCGCGGTCGGTTCGCTTGCCGCCGCACCGGTCTCGACCACAGGACCGTCCTTCGTGGACATCACCTGGATGTCCATCTCGAACATTTATTATCAACTCGGTCCACTCAACGTCCTCACGGACGGCTATATCACCCGGATTCCACACAGCGAGTTTTTCGGGGGCGGTGGCGGCCTCGCCCACACCACCGACGCCCTCAAGCCCAACGTACCTGCCGTCCTTCAAGTTCGCGACGCGCTCGGCGGTGCTTCGGCGGTCAACCTCTTGCTCACGGGCCACAGCCATTTCGATCACGCTTTCGATACCGCGACCTGGGCCAGCGCGACCGGCGCTCCCATCTACGGACCGAAGACCACCTGTTTTCAGGTCGTGGCTCAGAATGTTCCAGGCGCTCGGTGCACGCCCATCGTCGGAGGCGAGCGGATCACGCTGTCCGACGGGGTGACCATGCGGGTGGTCCGCTGGAATCACAGCGGCGATTCGACGACCAACCCGGAGCAACACAATCCGGTCGAGCTGGAGGCGGCTCCGACTCCCGACCCGGTGACAGGTGGCCTCCACGCGGGCGTCGCAGACGCGTTTCCCAACGGGGGCGGCTCTCGTGGCTTCCTCTTCACGGTGGATGGACCGCAGGGCCGCTTCAGTTGGTTCTTCCAAAACTCGGCGAGCCCGACCGACCTGTCCGTTCCCATCGTCGTCGACGGCGTCAACTATGGTGCACCGTTGGCCAACCTGAAGGCGGCCATGAGCGACGCGGGGCTCACCTCCGTCGATCTCTGGATTGGCACGGGAGGCCAGCCGGTGGCGAAATTGGTCGTGCCCGTCCTCAAGCCGAAGGCGTACCTCCCGGTGCATTGGGATGACATGTTCAGCCCCTTTCTGAACGGTGTCGCCTCCGCTTTTTCAGATTCCAGCTTGGAGGCGTTTTTGAGCCAGTCGGGCGTGAGTCTGGTCAGGCCCCACCAATACATGGACAAGTGGCGGCTGGATGTCACAGGCGTCGTGGCGATCAGCAACGGCCAGGTAAAGAAAGCCCTTGGTTTCTGCAAGCCGGTGACCTCGTGCCCGGCCGGAAAAAACTGCGGCACGATCGCGGATGGTTGCGATGGCACGGTGTCCTGTGGGCCTGCCTGCAGCGCGCCCCAGACCTGCGGCGGTGGGGGCACGGCCAACGTGTGCGGGTGCACGCCGCTGCCGTCCTGCCCGAGCGGAAAGAACTGCGGCACGATCGCGAACGGTTGCGGCGGGACGCTGTCCTGCGGGCCTGCCTGCACTGCGCCCCAGACCTGCGGCGGCGGTGGCAATGCCAACGTGTGCGGATGCTCGCCGGTGCCGTCCTGCCCGAGTGGAAAGAACTGCGGCACGATCGCGAACGGTTGCGGCGGGACGGTGTCCTGCGGGCCTGCCTGCGGCGCGCCGCAAACCTGCGGCGGCGGGGGCACGGCCAACGTGTGCGGGTGCTCGCCGGTGCCGTCCTGCCCGAGTGGAAAGAACTGCGGCACGATCGCGAACGGTTGCGGCGGGACGGTGTCCTGCGGGCCTGCCTGCACTGGCGGCAGCGGCGGCGCGAGCGGCACCAGCGGTGCCGGCGGCTCGGGAGGTTCGGCGGGCGTGGATGCCGGCAATGACGCAAGGCCCGACGTCGCACCGGACGTCGCGCCCGACGGTGGCTCGGGCGGTGGCGGAGTCGACGCGGGTGGTCCGCCCAACCCTCCAACGAACCTTACGGCAGCGGTCCTGGATCGCCGCGCCACCTCGTTCCAATTGAGCTGGATGGCTCCGTCCACGTTCCGTGGGGGACCGGTGACTGGCTACCAGGTGCGGTACGCGAAGGTACCCATCACCTCTTTGAACTTCGACGATGCGAACGTCAGCAAGACGGTGCCGTATGCGGGAACGCCCAAAGCCGTCGGACAGCCCGACGGCGTCGTCGCTGCGGGGCTCTACATCGAGAACGGGTATTACTTCGCGGTCGAGGCGATCAACAACGTGGGGACCGTCGGGGCGCTCGACGCGACGAGTGCGGCGGTCACGGCG
>DASXOE010000111.1:0-2882 GCA_036494575.1 Polyangia bacterium
GCTTGCCGTCCGTGCGGCACGACGTCCCGCACGCGCTGTCGCGCTCCCACAGCGGCCCCACGAAGCGCACGCCGCCCTCGACGAGGCGCGCGACGCCCGCGTCGACGTCTGGCAGATCGTCGAGCGCGTAGCTGCCCTCGACGCCCAGGAACAGAGCGAGGCGCCCCGCGGCGCGCGCCGCGCGGATGTCGTCGGCCGAGCGCGCGAGGGTGAGCACGTCGGGGTGGGCCGCGACGAGCCGGCGCGCGCACTCGAGCTGTCGCCAGAAGCGGCGCTGGCGCGCGACGTGAAACCCGGCGAAGAGCAGGCAGCCGAGCGCGTGAATGCCGCCCGCGCGAATGCGGGGGACGTCGAGATCCATGCGCAGCGGATTGTAGAAAGTCGCCGGGCCGTGGCGGCGCGTGAAGTCGTACGGGAGGTGCGTCAGCTTCGTGAGCGCGTCGTTGTGCAGGTCGACGACGACTGCGCGCGCGTGCGCGGCGGCTGCCTCTGCGCTGACCTCGACGGGAAATCCGCGCACGGCCGGACCGGCTACGGATTTCCGAACGGGTTCTTCAGCTCGGCGGGCGTCGACGGCGACGCCTTGTCAGCGGGAGCCGCGGGCTCTCGCTCGACGCCGGCCTTCGACGTGATGTCGCGAACGGCGTCGCCGCTCGAGCGGCGGGTCTTGCCACGGGAGGGGGAGCGTACGCCCGCTTCGACGCGCGTCGCGGGCGCAGGCTTGCCGGCGGGCGTCCGAGCCGACGGCGCGGCGGGCTCGGCGATCCCCGGCGCCTGAGCAGGCAACAGCGCAGGCGAGGCGAGCGCGGCCTTCGGCGGACTGGCCGGCGGCGTCGCCAGCGCGGCCGTCCTCGTCGACGACGGCCTCAACGCCAGGACCACGAGGGCCGCCACGATGGCCACCGTGATGACGACGCCGCCGAGCTTGAGGCCCGCGGCCTTGCGCACGACGGGCCGCTCGTCCTCGAACGCGCCGGGAGCCTCCCCGCCCGGGCTCGCCGCCGCCGCCGACGGCGCCAAGAGCTCGGTGCGCATCTGCCGACCGGTGGGGCTCGGCGCGGCGGGCGCCGGGTACCGCAACGCCGGGCTCGGCACGTAGACGCTCGAGGACTCGAACGGCTCGCCGCCCGCGCCGCCGAGCGCCCTGTAGAACTGATCCATGTCCTGCCAGCGGTTGTCGCGATCCTTCTCGAGAGCGCGCAGGCACACGGCCTCGACGTCGCTCGCGATCCCGAGCCCGGGGCTTCGACGGCGCGGGGGCTGGACCGGATCGAGCATGTGCTTGGTGAGGATCCCCATGAAGTTGTCGGCGGTGAACGGCACCGAGCCCGTGAGGAGGTGGTACATCACGCACCCGAGCGCGTAGACGTCGACGCGGTGGTCGGGCGTCTGCCCCTGGGCCTGCTCGGGCGACATGTACTCCGGCGTCCCGAAGATCATGCCCGCCTGCGTGAGCCGCGGCCCGCCGTCGTCGACGTTGACGCTCTTGGCGATGCCGAAGTCGAGCACCTTGACGAAGTCCGGCCGCCCCTCGCGCTGGATGAGGAAGACGTTCTCGGGCTTCATGTCGCGGTGGATGATCCCGTGCTCGTGCGCGGCGCGCAGCGCCTTCGCGATCTGCATGAGGATGGGCCTCGCGCGCGCCCACGGCTGCGGCCCGGCCGTGCGGATGAGGTGCGCGAGATCGTGGCCGTCGAGGTACTCCATGGCGATGTAGACGAGCCCCTCGGGCGACTGGCCGAAGTCGGAGATGTCGATGACGTTCTCGTGCCCGATACGCGACGCCGACTTGGCCTCCTGGAGGAAGCGCGCCACGAGATCGGTGCGCCGCGTGAGCTCGGGGAACAGCACCTTGAGCGCGATGCGCTTCTCGATGAGGGCGTGCTCGGCCTGGTAGACCGCCCCCATGCCGCCCTCGCCGAGCTTACGGATGATCCGGTACCGGTCCGACAGCACCATCCCGATGAGCGGGTCGTCGGTGGGCGTCTGGGCGTCTCCGACGGGCATCGCGTTAATTTAACACGCGCGGGCGCTTCTACTCCATGGCTTGCGCGAGCTCGTCGTAGTCGTCGGAGAGCGCGAAGCGCAAGAGCGCGACCGCCTCGGCATGTGGGGAGAGGTCGGCGGGCGCGAGCGTGCGGCCCGAGCCAGCGACGAGCGCCGCCAGCGCCGCGGGGAGGTCGCCGCACGCCAGGAGCCCGACGGCGTTCGCGCCGTCGCGCACCGCGGCGTGCAGGGCCTCGAGATCGAACGCGCCCGCGCTCTCGACAGCGAACGGCATGACTTCCGGTTTGAGCTTGCGCGGCAAGACCTTGGCGACGCGCTCCGCCTCTCGATCGAGCAGCTCGTCGCGCACGCCCGCGTGCCGGAAGTCGGGGACGAACTGGCGGATGACGCCGCCGAGGAGCGCGCCCGCCTCGGCGGGCGGCACGGCGAGGAGCAGATCGAGGTGCGTCGCGACGAGACGCAAGGCGCGCGCCGCCGCGAAGCGCAACGCGCGACCGCCGAGCGCCGGCAGCTCGGCCGCGAGGAGGATGGCCGGCCGCTCGCCCGGCTCGACGCGGACACCGCTCGTCTCGGGACCGCCGACGCCCGACGAAGGGGCGCGCAGAAAGACGTCGACGTCAGCGACGCCAAGCTCGGCGGCGACGCCCTCGAAGACGTCGCGCGCGGCTTGCCCGCGCGCGAGTCGCTCGCCGCGCGCGACGCCGTGGCGCGCGAGGTCGGGCACGCCCTTCGCGAGGTACGGCCCCACGAGGCGCATGACGTGACGCATGCCGGGCAAGAGCGCGGGCGGGAACGTCCGCTCGTCGAGCTCGGGCCGCGCGAGCGCCGCGAGACGCCGACCACGCGGCGGCGGCGCCGCCCAGCCGCGGGCGGCC
>DASXOE010000112.1:0-17169 GCA_036494575.1 Polyangia bacterium
TGCGGCGCCCAAAGTTTACCGAGGATCGCGTAAGCCTCGTCGCAATAAGTATCCCAGAATGACCAGGTCATGCGCTTCAGCGCGCCCCAGGTGATGCAGGTCAGGGCGTGGGGGTCGTAGGCCACCACGACGACGGCGTGGCCGCCCCACGAGCCGGGCGCGCCGGGACCGACCGCGCCTCCCGGCGGGACCGACCAGACCTTCTGCTTTTGCGCGGAGACGGGCAAGGAGAGGCCGATATACGCGCCGCCGAACAGATCGACGGCCGATTGGATGTGAAGGTGATTGCGAGGCTCGAGGGCGACGTAGGCCTCGAGCTTGTCTCCACCGATGCCGGTCTTGCGGGCGTAGCGCAGCACCTCCATCTCCACGGCTCCCTGGTCGGTGTCGGGGTGGCCGGGCTGGTAGTGACCGACGGCTTCGTATGCCTTGAGGATGGCGGCGTCGGGGACGGTGATCTCCTTGGGTCCCTCGTTCGAGGTCCAGGCCTGGATGAGGTGGCCTAGGGCGGCGCACGTGCAATCGCCCAGTTGGTCGTTCAGCATCATCCCCCAGCTGCTGGAGGCCTTGGTGGTCCAATCGCGCGCGGCGGGGACGGGAGGCAACCCGAGATAGTTCGCCATCTGCAGGGTGCGCGGATCGTGACGCGCCGGTTTCTTGCCGAGCTTGTTCTTCGAATAGTCGACTGGCATGTGGCCCTCCGTTGTCACAACGCTCGGCGGCAATTATCTTTCCCTTTAGATCGGTGGCGTGGAGACGGCAAGAAAACCGCCCCGGACGCTACGCGATCCGCTCGTCGCACTCCGCCCGCACGACGTCCTCGAGGGACTCGCGCCGCGCGACGAGCGTCGCCTTGCCGTCGTCCCACCAGACCTGCGGGGCGCGGCCGAGCGAGACGTAGTTCGAGCTCATGGCGGCGCCGTACGCGCCCGCGTCGTGCAGGACGAGCAGGTCGCCGACGTCGGGGCGCGGGAGCGGGCGCGGGTCGAGCAGCTCGCGGTCGTCGCGCGTGAAGACGTCGCCGCTCTCGCACAGCGGGCCCGCGACGACGAACGGCTCGGGCGCGCGCGCCGCGCCCTTCCCCACGATCGAGATGTGGTGGTACGCGCCGTACATCGCGGGGCGGACGAGATCGTTGAAGCCGGCGTCGACCATGAGGAACTCGTGGCCGGGGCCCTTGGCGTTCGCGTTCGTCTTCTTGATGTCCTTGACGCGGGCGACGAGCAGCCCAGCGCCCGCGACCGAGTAGCGCCCGGGCTCGATCTCGACGCGAATGGGCCGCCCCGCGATCCTGGCGAGCCGCGCCGCCGCGTCGACGAGCACGGGGCGATACCACGCGAGGTCGTACTCCTGGGCGCCCGGCCGGTACGGGTGCGGCAGGCCGCCGCCCAGGTTCACGGCCTCGACGTCGGGAAATCGCGGCAGGAGGTCGGCGTAGACGTCGACGAGCTTGCGCATGTTCTCGTCGAACTCGCGCACCTGCGGGCCCGTGCCGATGTGCGCGTGCAGCGACGTGATGGGCAGCTTCGCGGCGGCCGCGCGCTCGCGCAGCGCACCCAGCGCCTCGTGCCACACGCCGTGCTTCGACGACGGGCCGCCCGTGTCGCACGACTCGACGTGGCCGTGGCCGAAGCCCGGGTTCACGCGCAGCGCGATGGGCCCGCGATAACCCGCGCCGCGCAGCTCGTCGATCATGCCTGGCGACCCGACATTCGGCAGCACGCCGTGCTCGAGCACGGTCGTGAGCGCGTTGTCGCGCAGCACGTCGACCGTGAGCATGACGACGGGCGGCGTCGCGCCCATCGGGAAGCCGGCGCGGCGCGCGCGCAGGACCTCGTTGCCGCTCACGGCGTCGATCCAGAGGCCGGCCGCGCGCACGGTCTCGAGCACCTTCCAACCCGAATTCGCCTTCATGGCGTAGCGCGCCTGCAGCACTGGGCCGTCGGTGAGTGCCTGCAGCCGCCCGAGCCGGCTGCGCACCTCGCCGCCGTCGGTCAAATAGAAAGGCGTGCCGACCTGATCGGCGAGCCTTTCGAGTGGATAGTGGTCGAGATCGAGCGAAGGCATCGGCGCACTATAGCGTGCGACGCGCTCAGGGCGCGCGCCGCTTGCGCCGGCCGGGGCGCGCCGAATCGTCGTCCTCGACGAGCACGGGATCGATGAGCAGCGCGCGGCCGACGCGCTGCACGCGGAAGTGCGCGACGAAGCTCTCGGGCGCGTGGCGCTCCATGGGGCGGCCGCAGGTGTCGCAGGGCGGCGCGCGCTCGAGACAGGGCGCGCACAGGAACTCGCCGCGCTTGACCTCGAGCTCCCAGCGCAGGCGGTCGGCGCCCTTGAGGCGCGCCGTGACGTCGGCGCAGAAGCCCGGGTATTCCGTGGCGCAGCAGCTGCAACGGCGCAGCACGAGGTGCCCCTCGAGGCGCTCGAGCTGGCTGCGAAAGCCGGTCGGGACGACGCCCGTGCCGATGCAGACCGGGCACGGCTCCTCGAGGCTGCGCGTGATGGCCTTGCGGATGAAGTCGGAGGCGTTCGGCAGCGCGAGCAGCGCCTGCACCATGGCCGGCTCGGCGCGGAAGGCGAAGACGCGCCCGATGGGGCGCCGACCGCGCGGAACGTCGCGCGCGTCGAGATCCGTTCGCCGCTGGCGGGCCATCCGCGGTATTTTTACCTCCGAGCCGCTCGCTTGGGGCCCGAATCGCAAAGGAGGCGACCAGTGCGTCATTCTTTTCGAGTGTGGTCGGTGATCGTGGCGACGTCGATCGGCGTCGGGTTGGGCTTCGTCGGAGCTCTCGGGGACACCCTGGGGGGAACCTTCGCGCAGGCCAAGAGCAGGAGCGCGCCCGCGGCCGGCCCGAAGCGGAACGTCAACGCCTGTGGCTGCTACAAGGACGGCGCCGGCGCGTGTCTCTGCGGCAAGAAGGGCAAGTGCGCCTGCCCCGGCGAATGCGAGCCGAAGGGATGCGAAGAGAAGCGCAACAAAGAGATCGACAAAGAGGTCGCCGCCGAGACCAAGAAGGCGCACGAAGCCGACAAGAAGCAGCGCCAATCCTCGCGCTCCTCCGAGGCGAAGGCTCCCAAGCCCAAGCCCAAGCCCAAGGGCGCCGGCCAGTAGCCGCGGACGCGGCCCAAACTATCGCGCGAGCTTGCTGCGCTTCGCGCCATAGCGCAGGTAGATCACCAGCCCGACCGCCAGCCAGATCGCGAAGCGCCACCAGTTCGTCGCGGGCAATCCGGCGATGAGCGCGAGGCAGGCGACGGCCGCGAGCACGGGCGTCACGGGATAGCCGGGGCACCGAAACGGCCGCGCGCGCTCGGGCTCGCGGACCCGCAGCGCGATCACGCCCACCGCGACGAGCAGGAACGCGAACAGCGTGCCGATGTTCGTGAGCTCGAGGGCCTGATCCTGGGTGACGAACGTCGGCGTCACGCCGACGAAGACGCCCGTGAGCACGGTGCCGAAGGCGGGCGTGCGAAAGCGGCCGTGAACGCGCGCGAAGGCGGGCGGCAGGAGGCCGTCGCGCGCCATCGCGAAGAGGATGCGCGGCTGGCCGAGCTGGAAGACGAGCAGCACCGCGGTCACGGCGATGACGGCGCCGAGCGACATGAGCGTCGCGAGGCGGTCGAGCCCGGCGGCGCGCAGCGCGCGCGAGAGGGGATCCCCGGTGGCGAGCAGCTCCGACGGCACGAGGCCGGTCATGACGGCCGCGACGGCCACGTAGAGCACGGTGCAGATGCCGAGCGACCAGAGCATCCCGCGCGGCAGATCGCGCTGCGGCACGCGCGTCTCCTCGGCGAGCGTCGAGACGGCGTCGAAGCCGATGTACGAGAAGAATGCCAGCGAGGCGCCCGTCCACACGCCGCGGAAGCCGTGCGGCGCGAAGGGGTGCCAGTGAGCGGGCTCGACGTAGGCCGCCCCCACGCCCACGAAGCCGAGCACGAGCACGAGCTTGAGCAGCACCATGCCGGCGTTGAGGCGGGCGCTCTCCCGCACGCCGCGCACGAGCACGAGCGTGAGCGCCGCCACGACGAGCAGCGCCGGCAGGTTGAAGCCGACGACGAGCGCCCCAAACGGCGTGTGCAGCACGGGCGCGATCGCGCGCAGCGCCGGATCGCGCGCGACGGTTTGCAGGTCGGTCGCCATCCAGGCCGGGAAGTCCAGGCCGAACGCGCCGCGCAGGAAGGAGCGCAGATAGTCCGCCCAGCTCTGCGCGACGTAGATGTTGCCGACGGCATATTCGATGATGAGATCCCAGCCGATGATCCAGGCGAAGATTTCGCCGAGCGCGACGTAGGAATAGGTGTAGGCGCTGCCCGCGACGGGCACCATGGCCGCGATCTCGGCGTAGCAGAGCGCGCACAGGCCACAGGCCACGGCCGTGAACAGGTACGACAGCACGAGCGCCGGCCCCGCGCCCGGGTGCTGCGCGCTGCCGGCCGCCATCTCGCCCACGCTCGAGAAGATGCCGGCGCCGACGACGGCGCCCACGCCCATGAGCGTGAGGTCGAACGCGCCCAGCGTGCGGCGCAGACCGCGCCCCGCCGCGCCCTCCCCACCCAGCTCCAGCTCTCCCAGCACGGCGTCGGCGCGCTTGCGGCGGAGGAGGTCGGCAAGCTTCACGAAGCGACCGTGCCGGCTCGTGCGCGCCCCGTCAAGCCGCCGCCACGAATCTGCACATTCGGTCAAATGTGTCCTAGAGTCGCGGGCACGAGATGGAGATCTCCGCCAAGGGAGTCCTGTTCGCCTCGCTGGCGGTCGTGGGCGTGGTGTTCATCGCCGTCTGGGTGCGCGAGGCGCGGCGCGCGCGGCCGCCCGGCGCGCCCGTGTGGCCCGCGCCGCTCCAGCTCGGCATCGGCTTCGTCACCGACTTCCTCGACACGCTCGGCGTCGGCTCGTTCGCGACGACGACGTCGATGTTCAAGCTCGGCGGCGTCGTCGCCGACGAGAACATCCCCGGCACGCTGAACGTCGGCCACGCCGTCCCCACGTTCGCAGAGGCCATCATCTTCATCCTCGTCGTCAACGTCGAGATGACGACGCTCGTGCTCATGATCGCCGCCGCCGTCGTGGGAGCGTGGCTGGGCGCCGGCGTCGTCGCGCACTGGCCGCGCCGGCGCGTCCAGCGCGGGATGGGCGTGCTCCTGTTCGCGGCTGCGGCCATCATCGTGGCGCGCCTCACGAAGACGGTCCCGGGCGGCGGCGACGCCCTCGGCCTCACGGGCGCGCGCCTCGCCGCCGGCCTCGCGGGGAACTTCGTGCTGGGCGCCCTCATGACGCTGGGGATCGGCCTTTATGCGCCTTGCATGATCCTCGTCTCGCTCCTCGGCATGAACGCCACGACGGCCTTCCCCATCATGATGGGCTCGTGCGCGTTCCTCATGCCCGCGGCGAGCATCCGGTTCGTGCGCTCGGGCCGCTACGACCTGCGCGCCGCGCTCGGCCTCACGCTCGCGGGCACGCCCGCCGCCGTCATCGCGGGCCTCGTCGTGAAGTCGCTGCCGGTCGCGGCGGTCAACTGGCTCGTCGTCGGCGTCGTCGTCTACACCGCGTCCGCCATGCTCAGATCGGCGCGCGCGGCGCGATCGCCGGGTGCGCCGCTCGCCGCGCCGGCCACGAAGGAGAGTGCTTGATGCCCGAAGCTCCCGGCAATCCGCTGCTGGCGACCAAGTCGATCGACCAGCTCCGCACCGAAGCCGATGCGGCCCACGGTCTCAAGCGCACCCTCGGCCCCTGGGACCTCGTCATGCTCGGCATCGGCGCCATCATCGGCGCGGGCCTCTTCGTGCGCACGGCCGCCGCGGCCGCCAACAACGCCGGCCCGTCGGTGACGCTCGGCTTCGTCGTCGCGTCGCTCGGCAGCGCGTTCGCGGGCCTCTGCTACGCCGAGATGGCCTCGATGATCCCCATCGCGGGCAGCGCCTACACGTACACCTACGCGACGATGGGCGAGCTGCCCGCCTGGATCATCGGCTGGGATCTCATCCTCGAGTACGCCATCGGCGCGGCCACCGTCGCCATCGCCTGGAGCGAGTACCTGAACAAGCTCCTCCAGTACTTCGATCTCTCCGTGCCGTACGCCTGGTCGCACTCGCCGTTCGAGCGCCTCGTCGACGCGAGCGGCGCCGTCACGGCGCACGGCCTCATGAACGTGCCGGCGCTCTTCATCGTGGCCGTCCTCACGCTGCTCCTCATCCGCGGCATCCAGGAGTCGGCCTTCGTCAACGGCCTCATCGTCATCACGAAGGTCGCGATCGTCGTCCTCGTCATCGTGCTCGGCTGGGGCTACATCAATCCCGCCAACCACGTCCCGTACATCCCGCCGGCCGGCACCTTCGTCGACGCGCAGGGCATCGCCCACCACTTCGGCGGCCTCATGGGCATCCTGGGCGCGGGCGGCGTCGTGTTCTTCGCCTTCATCGGGTTCGACGCCGTGTCGACGGCCGCGCAGGAAGCCAAGCAACCCAAGCGCGACATGCCCATCGGCATCCTCGGCTCGCTCGCGATCTGCACGGTGCTCTACATCCTCTTCGCGCACGTCCTCACGGGCATCGCCTCGGTGCAGGACTTCCGCACGCAGGGCAAGGAGGCGTCCGTCGTCTACGCCATCACGACGTACATGCCCGGCTACGGCTGGCTCGCGAAGTTCGTGACCGTCGCGATCCTCGCCGGGTTCTCCTCGGTGATCCTCGTCATGCTGCTCGGCCAGTCGCGTGTGTTCTTCACGCTCTCGCACGACGGCCTCATGCCCAAGATCTTCTCCGACATCCACCCCCGCTACGGCACCCCCTGGAAGACCAACCTCATCTTCCTGTTCTTCGTGGGCGCCTTCGCGGCGTTCGTGCCCGGCGACATCGTGGGCGACATGACGAGCATCGGCACGCTGTTCGCGTTCATCCTCGTATGCGCCGGCGTCTGGATCCTGCGCGTGCGCCGGCCCGATCTGCCGCGCGACTTTCGCGCCCCGCTCGTGCCGCTCTTTCCGATCCTCGGCATCATCGTGTGCGGGTCGATGATCTTCGGCCTCGGCATCGCGAACTGGCTGCGCCTCGGCGTCTGGCTGGTCGCGGGCCTGTTTATCTACGCCTTCTACGGACGGAAGCACTCGAAACTGCGTGCCGCCCAGGGTCCGCGCTCGCCGCGCTTGAAATGACCGTCGGGATGCGGAAGTTCGCGCGCAGCACGTGCCCCGGCAGCACGGCGGACATCCGCCAGCGCTGGATCGTCTGAACGACGCAGTCGCCCGCGTCCTCATCGAGCGCGACGTCGGTCGCGAGGCCGACCGAGCCGGGGAAGCCGTTCGGCTCGATGTACATCATGGCGACGACGGGCGCCTTCGCGAGCTGGCCGCACGCCGCGAGCTGCGGCATGAACGTCGAGACGTCGCGGTGGATCTTGAGGCCGTCGATGTCGAGCACGGTGGCGGCGTTCGTCGATCGGAACTCGACGGGGTACTCGAAGGTCGTGGGCTTGCGTCCGGCGGGCGCGCGGAACACGACGCTGCGCCCGACCTCGACGAGGCAGCGCTCGACCGGGTAGTTCCCGAGGCTCGACGAGATGACCCACACGTCCTGGGGATGCCCGTCGCCGGCCACGAGGAAGCGCAGGAGGACCCGCCCGTCAGCGTACTCCTGCGCCTTGCCGGCGCGCGCGTAACAGGCGCGCACGTCGTCGAAGCGCGCCTGCAGCGCGTCCTCGACGTCGACCGTATCGACGACGCCGAACGTGCCCTGCAGCTGCATGCGCGGCGCCGGCTCGTGCGACGCGGGCACGGAGGACGCCGCCGGGTCGCCCTGGGCGGCGCGCGCCATGCTTTCTTGCTCCGCGGCGGCGCGGCGCGCCTCTTCGTCGGTCGCGCAACCCGTCACGGCCGAGGCGACCAGCGCGAGCGTGGCCGCGAGCAGGGGAACGACCGGTCTTCTGACGCTCTTCGACATCTTGCGGGAGCGCGCGTCGCCCTCTCCCCGCCCATCGGCCGACCCACGCGCGTGCTAAACGGACAACTAGCGCCTACATGAAGTTCCCGCTAGACCTAAATTCGTTAGCCGCGCCGTATCAGCCCGACTTTCTGCCTACGTCGCAACGCGCGCCGCGTCGGCTGTAAGCGTCAATACGCTGGCTCGAACTTGTACGTGTACTCCATCGTCCCGGGATTGGTGACGTTCGGGTACTCGAACTCTTTGAGCTTCTCGACGAGGCAGGTGTTGACCTCTTCGTTCTTGAGCGTGCCGCCGATGCTCTTGACGGCCGTGACGCGGGCGTCGTCCTTGCCGCTCGGCGCCAGCGAGATCAGCACGATCGCCGTGCCCTTGAAGGTCCGGTCGTGGCTGCCGTCGTTCAGCACGTCGTTGTAGCACTTGCGCACCGACGGCTCGCGCTGCTGGAGCATGAGCTGGATGTCGGCTTGCTTGTCAGGCGAGATGCCGCCCACCTCGGCCGGCGCGTCGCTGTTCCTCACGATGTGCACGCGCTGCTCGCCCGTGACCGTCTCCTCGGCACAGCCGGACGACAGCGCGAGCCACGCGCAACAAAGTCCGAGGGCCGAGAGGTGCGCGCCGAGCGTCGTGCGGGTCGTCATAGGTCTCATCGAGCCCCCTTGGAAAGGTCGACGTCCAACCCGACGTCGCCCGCAAAATAGCCCCGCCGTCAGTCCTTGAGCAAGGACGAAGCGATCACGAGGCGCTGGATCTCGCTCGTGCCCTCGTAAATCTCGGTGATCTTGGCGTCGCGGAAGTGCCGCTCCGCGGGGAAATCGGCGAGGTAGCCGTAGCCGCCGAAGACCTGCACGGCCTCCTTGGCGGCGCGGTTCGCGACCTCGGAGGCGAAGAGCTTCGCCATGGCGGCCTCGCGGGTGTAGCGCGCGCCCGTATCCTTCTTGGCGGCGGCCCGCCAGAGCAGGAGGCGCGCCGCCTCTATCTCCGTCGACATGTCGGCGAGCTTGAATTGAATGGCCTGGTGCTGCGCGATCGGCTGGCCGAAGGTCTTGCGCTCCTGCGCGTAGCGCACGGCGTCTTCGAAGGCCGCGCGCGCGATGCCCACGGCCTGCGCCGCGATCCCGATGCGCCCGCCGTCGAGCGCGCGCATCGCGATCTTGAAGCCCTCGCCCTCGGCGCCGAGGAGCGCCTCCGGGCCCACGGCGGCGTCGGCGAGGAAGATCTGCGCCGACACGGCGCCGCGGATGCCGAGCTTGTCGTCGGACTTGCCGATCGTCACGCCGGGCGCGTCGGTCGGAACGATGAAGATCGAGATGCCCTTCGTGCCCTTGCCGGGGTCCGTCTTGGCGGCGACGAGGATGACGTCGGCCGCGGGCGCGTTCGTGATGAAGTTCTTGGTGCCGTTCAGAACCCACCCAGCGCCGCTCTTGACGGCCGCGGTGCGCTGCGCCCCCGCGTCGGAGCCCGCCTCGGGCTCGGAGAGCCCGAAGCAGCCGATGGTCTCGCCCGCCGCGAGGCCGGGCAGCCAGCGCGCGCGCTGCGCGTCGGTTCCGGACGTCACGAGGGGCGCGCACACGAGCGAGTTCTGCACCGACATGATGACGCCGACCGAGGCGCAGGCGCGCGAGATCTCCTCGAGCGCGAGCGCATAGCTCACGGCGTCCATACCCGCGCCGCCCCACTTCTCGGGCACCATGATGCCCAGCAGGCCGAGCGCGCCGAGACGGCTCACGAGCGCGCGGGGAAACTGGTGCGCGCGATCGATCTCGGCGGCGCGCGGCAGGATCTCCTTGGTGGCGAGGTCGCGCGCCGTGTCGCGCAGGAGCGTCTGCTCGGCGGTCAGGTCCAGGTCCATGCGCTCTCCATTTTAGTCGCGTCGCTACCGGCGGGACCAGGCCGGCGCGCGCTTTTCGACGAAGGCGCTCATGCCTTCCCGTTGGTCGGCCGTGCCGAACAGACCCGCGAACAGCTGGCGCTCGAGCTCGATGGCCGCCCGCAGCGGCAGGTCGGCGCCCTCGCGCGCGGCGCGCTTCGCGGCGGCGACGGCCAGGGGCGCGCGCGACGCGATGGCGGCCGCGACCTCGCGCACGCGCGGCAGGAGCGCGGACGGCTCGAGGACGGCGTTGACGAGACCGAGGCGCAGGGCCTCGTCGGCGTCGATGACGGCGCCGGTGAACAGCAGCTCCGACGCGCGCGAAAGCCCGATCCGCCGCGGCAGCAGCTGCGTGCCGCCCAAGCCCGGGATGACGCCCAGGCCCACCTCGGGCAGGCCGAACTTCGCCGCGCGCGAGGCATAGATGAAGTCGCAGCAGAGCGCGAGCTCGCAGCCGCCGCCGAGCGCGAACCCGTTCACGGCGGCGATCACGGGCGCCGCCATGCCGGCCATGACCTCGCCGAGCCGGTGCGAGATCGCGGCGAGCGCTCCCGCCTGCGCGGCCGACATGGCGGTCATGGCCTTGATGTCGGCCCCGGCGACGAAGGCTTTGTCGCCCGCGCCCGTGAGGATCACGCAGCGCACCGCCGGCTCGGCCGCGAGCGCCGTGAACGCGCCGAGGAGCGCGTCCAGCGTGGCGGCGTCGAGCGCGTTGAGCGCGGCCGGCCGATTGACGGTGACTGTCGCGACGGGGCCGCCCGGACTGTCGACGAGCGCGAGCGGCGCGCCCGAGCCGCCGGCCGCGCTCACCGCGGCTCCTCGACGTTCCCCGAGCCGGTGCCCGGCGCCACGCCGGGGACGTCCTTCGCGTACTGGTGGAAGCCCCGCCCCGACTTGCGCCCGAGCCAGCCCGCGGCGACGTACTGGCGCAGCAGGGGGCAGGGCCGGTACTTCGGGTCACCGAGCTCGCGGTGCATGACGTCGAGGATCGCGAGCGTCGTGTCGAGCCCGATGAGGTCCATGAGCTCGAACGGCCCCATGGGGTGGTTGAGGCCGAGGTTGATGGCGGTGTCGATGTCCTCGACGCTGGCGATGCCCTCGTACAGCGCGAAGCAAGCCTCGTTGAGCATCGGCATGAGGATGCGATTGACGATGAAGCCCGGGATGTCGCGCGACGACACGGTCTGCTTGCCGAGGCGCTCGGCGAGCGCGCGCGTCGTCTCGTACGTGAGGTCGGAGGTGGGCAGGCCGCGGATGATCTCGACGAGCTTCATGAGCGGCGGCGGGTTCATGAAGTGCATGCCGATGACGCGATCGGGGCGTTTCACGACGGCGCCGATGGCGGTGATGCTGATCGACGAGGTGTTGGTGGCGAGGATCACGCCGCCGCGGCAGGCGCGATCGAGCGCGCTGAAGATCTCGCGCTTGACCTCGAAGCTCTCGGTCGCGGCCTCGACGACGAAGTCGACGGCCTCGAGATCGCCCGCGTAAAGGTCGGCCGACCGGATGCGCGCCAGCGTCTGGTCGCGCTCGAGCTCGGTGATCTTCTGCTTGCCCGCGAGGCGCGCGAGCTGCTGCGCGATGCCCGCGCGCCCGCGCTCGGCGACCGCGCGCCCGACGTCGACGAGCGTCACGGAGAGGCCGCGCGAGGCCGCGAGCTGCGCGATGCCGCGGCCCATCTGCCCAGCGCCGATGACGCCGATGTTCTCGATCGACATGTCGGGGGCCGTCATAGCATCGATTCGGGACCCTGAGAGGGTCCCGCGCCCCCGGGCGCTCGCTCCGCGCGGCGAAGCCGCGCTGCGCTCGGGGTGGTGGAATGCGCCTGAGAGGGTCCCGCGCCCCCGGCGCTCGCTACGGCCGGCGAAGCCGGCCTGCGCTCGGTCATGACACGAGCTCGACGGCGAGCGCGATGCCCTCGCCGCCGCCGATGCAGAGAGAGGCCACGCCGCGCTTCTTCTTCGCGTCGCGCAGCGCCGACAACAGCGTCACGAGCACGCGCGCGCCCGAGGCGCCGATGGGGTGCCCGAGGGCGACCGCCCCGCCCCACACGTTGACGCGCGCCGGATCGAGCCCCAGCAGGCGGTTGTTCGCGATCGACACGACGGCGAAGGCCTCGTTGATCTCCCACAGGTCGACGTCGTCCTTCTTCCAGCCCACGCGCGCGAGCAGCTTCTCTATGGCGCCGGCGGGCGCGGTCGTGAACCACTCGGGCGCCTGCGCGTGGCCCGCCACGCCCACGATGCGCGCGAGCGGCTTCCACCCGCGCGCCGCCGCGACGTCGGCGCCGGCGAGCACGAGCGCGGCCGCGCCGTCGTTGATCGAGGACGCGTTGCCCGCCGTGATGGTCCCGTCCTTTCCGAACGCTGGCCGCAGACTGGGAAGCTTTTCAACGTCGCCCCGTCCAGGCTCCTCGTCCACGTCGACGACAGTCGGCGGCCCCCTGCGCTGCGCGACCTCGACGCCTGCGATCTCGCCGCGAAACTTGCCTGCCTTCTGAGCGGCGAGCGCGCGCCGGTACGACTCGGCCGCGAAGGCGTCCTGGTCCTCGCGCGAGATGCCCTTCTCCTTCGCGCACAGCTCGCCGCAGTCGCCCATGTGGACGTTCTTGTACGCGTCCCACAAACCGTCCTGAATCAGCGAGTCGATCACCTGCGCGTGGCCGAGGCGCAGGCCCTCGCGCGCCTTCGGCAGCAGGTACGGCGCGTTCGTCATCGACTCCATGCCGCCGGCGACGACCACGTCATGCTCGCCCGTCGCGATGGCGTTGCCGCCGAAGACGACCGCCTTGAGCCCGGAGCCGCAGACCTTGTTGATCGTGACGGCGCCCACCGACGCCGGCACGCCCGCACCGATCGACGCCTGGCGCGCCGGCGCCTGCCCCTGCCCGGCCGGCAGCACGCAGCCCATGTAGACCTCGCCCACCGCGTCGCCCGGCGCGCCGGCCCGCTCGAGCGCGGCCCGGATGGCCACCGAGCCCAGCTTGGGCGCCGAAACGGTCGCGAGGCTGCCCTGGAATGACCCGATCGGCGTGCGCGCGCCGCTGACGATGACGACGTCTCTCATGGCGTCAAACATAACGGCTGGATTCGATTCCGCATTGAGGGGGCCGAATGTGGACATTTATCCTACTTATAATACAATTCCCTCCATGGCCCTCCAACTCCCCGGTGAACGGCGTCGCCCCGGCCTCGTCGAAGCCCTCTTCGCGACGGCCGCGGTGCTCGGCCTTTGTGTCCTCGGCTGCGCGACGCCGACGAGCACGCGGCGCTTGCCGCCGTCGGTGTTCCGCGCCTCCCGCTTCGAGACCCACGGGGCCCGCCACCCGAGTCGCCACGGGCGCGCGGACGAGAGCGCCGCCCTCGTCGAGCGCGCGCTCCACCAGGCCGGCCTCCGCTTCGGCACCGACGGCAGCGTGCGCGCGCTCTGGGGTTACATGCGCACCTCTCACGAGGTGATCGCCCCGGCCGAGGCGCTGCCCGGCGACGTGCTCTTCTTCGACACCCAAGGCACCGGGCCCGACGTCGACTGCGCCGACCACGCGGGCATCGTCGAGAGCGTCGACGAGGACGGCCGCCTCGGCTTCGTCGAGGCCCGCGACGGTCAGGTGCGCCACAGCTTCGTCGATCCCGAGCGACCGGCCCTCCGGCGCGGCGAGCACGCGCAGATCCTGAACTCGTTCCTGCGCCCCAAGCGCATCACCGACCCGCCCGAGGCGCGCTACTTCGCCGGCGAGATGCTGTGCGCGGTCAGTCGCGTCCGGCGCTGAAACGCCAACAAGCTTGCATGTCGCGACCAACTAAGTTGGCCACGGCGCAAGGTTTATATAGTAACTTAAGATAGTTATACCATACTCAACCTGGTCTCGGCCTTGCTCTACAAGGATCTGTCGACCCAGGGTCAGAGCCGCAGACCTTCGATTGCGGTTATCGGCGTGACTTTCTATAATCGCGCGACTTTCGCCCCCCCCGGTCGGCAGTGGCCACCGCATACGCGCAGGAGGATACCGATGACGAAGCTCCAGTCGACGCACCGACTCAATTGGCGGGCCGCCCGCTGGGTCGTGCTTGCCGCCGCGATCCCCGCGCTCTGGGCGTGCAACGCGCGCCGGCTCGCGAAGCCGGAGCCCGCGCCGTCGTCGAGCACGAACGATCTGTTCCAGCAAGCCATCAACCGGAACCTCGACATCGTCTTCATGGTCGACGACTCGTCGTCCATGACGAAGCTGCAGAACAAGCTGACGGCGAACTTCCCGGTGTTCATGAACGTCCTCAAGAATCTGCCCGGCGGATTGCCAAACGTTCACATCGGCGTCGTCTCCTCTTCGATGGGCGCAGGCCGCAACCAGGGGATCTCGCATTGCATGGCGAGCAACTCGCTGGGCACGGGCAACGATCAGGGCGTCTTCCACACGCAGCCGCTCGGCACGACCTGCGCAAAAGCGAGCCTCAACGCTGGTCAGAACTTCATCATCAACGTCAACGGGCAGCCGAACTACACGGGTGACATAGCGGACGTGTTCAGTTGTATCGCGGCGCTCGGCGAGGGCGGCTGCGGCTTCGAGCATCAGTTCGAGTCGGTGTTGCGCGCCCTCGGCGCCGACGGCGCCCCGGGCCCCCCGCAGAACGCGGGCTTCCTGCGCGAAGATGCTTACCTCGCCATCATCCTCATCACGAACGAAGACGACTGCTCGGCCCCTCCGGACTCGAATCTGTTCGACGGAAACACGACGACTGACCCCCTCACCGAGCCGCTCGGGCCCCTGCAGTCGTATCGCTGCAACGAGTTCGGGCACCTGTGCGGTGGGAAAGCGCCGCCCCGCATGCCCGTGGGCAAAGACGATCTGACCGGGACTTGCGTCTCAGCCGAGGACGGACGCCTGCTCAAAGTATCGGATGTCGTCGCAGCTATGAAGGGCATCAAGAAAGACCCGAACAAGGTTCTCGTCGCGGCGATCGCGGGCCCGAACAAACCTTACGTCGTCGAGATGGCGGGTGTGGATGGCATGATGGGCGTAATGTGGCCGCAAGTCGATCACTCGTGTATGGCGGCCGATGGCACGTTCGCCGATCCGTCCGTCCGCATCCAGCAATGGGTGGACGGGTTCGGCGGCAACGGGTTATTCGAGGTGATCTGCAACGATACATTCGAACCAGCCCTGATGGGCGTCGCCAACGAGATCGGCAAGAGGATCGGCGCGCCCTGCGTGGGTGGAACGGTGCTCGCCGCCGACGGCACCGTGTGGCAGCCGGGCGCGACGCTGCCCGACTGCGTGGTCATCGATCACCAGACCAACGCGGACGGCACCGTCATCGATTCGACGCTGCTCGCGTGCCCCGCCGGCCAGACGACGGGCGCCACAGCCTGCTGGCACCTCGACGCGGGCGGAACGTCATGCCCCGGTCAGTTCGCCATGGGTTTCAACCGTCCGGGCGCCGCCGTGACGTCCTCGCTCGACAGCTCGGTGTCGTGCTCGATCTTGGCCTGCCCCGCGGGCACGAAGCAGACGGCGACCGGGTGTATGTGACGCCGGCGGCGTGCTGAGCCGCTCACCGCTGGAAACCGCAAAGCAACCGCCCCGATCCTTCGACAAGTCGCCGCTTTCCATCGCGGGCGACGACTGGGGCGTGTTGTGCCTGCACGGCATCACAGGCACGCCGTTCGAGGTGCGGCCGTTCGCCGAGGCGTTCGGCCGCGCCGGATACTCGGTCGAGGCGCCCATGCTCGCGGGCCACGGCGCGACGCTGAGAGAGCTCGCGCGCGCGACCTGGCCCGACTGGCTCGCCTCGGCCGAGCGCGCGTTCGACGCTCTCATGGCCCGCACGCGGGGCCGCCCGCTCGCGATCTGCGGCTTCTCGATGGGTGCGCTGCTCGCGCTGCGGCTCGCCCGGCTCTATCCCGAACGAGTCGCCGCCCTCGTCGTCATGGGCACGCCGCTGCGGCTGCGCAGCTTCCAGGTAGGCGCGATCCGCGCGCTCGGCCGGCTGCCAATCGACTTCGGACGCTGGTCCGCCGCCAGCATCCCGAAGCCGAACGGCTCCGACATCTCGATCCCCGAGCTGCGCCACGGCAACCCGGGATTGCCCGCTTTCCCGATCGCGGCGCTGCAACAGCTCTTCGCGCTCATGGACGTAGTGCGCGCCGATCTGTCGTCGATCCGGACGCCCACACTGGTCGTGCATGCGCGGCATGATCACGTCGTGCCCATGGACGACTCGCTCGAGCTCACGGGCAGCCTCGGCTCGCCCATCATCGAGCGCCTGTGGCTGGAGCGCTCGTTCCACGTCGTCGGCCTCGACGTCGACAGCGCCGAGGCCGTCGAGGCGGCCACGAGGTTCGTCAACGCCCAACTCGAGCACGGCAGGCCAGACGGACCTTGATCGGTCCGAACTCCGAAAGTGGCTCGTAAACAGTGTTCTGTTTTCCCGCGCAGGGGACTGCGCGGCGACGACGCGAACCGCGAGGGAAGGGCTGGGGGAGCCGCCGAGGCACGCGTCGGCGACGGCACCGTGAACGCGCGCAACAAGAACGCGGGGCCGTGCGAATTTGTTTACGGCGGGAGATCGGGTTGGATAGATGAAGAGGTTGAGCTACGCGGCCTCGACGACGGCACGCCCGCCTGGCGAGAAACGCGGGCCGGTACTTGAGGTCTGCGCGAGCTTCTGACGGAGCGGCGGGACACCTGATGCTGCTATCCTGCTACAGCGATGTGTGTGTGCAGTTGTACGCCTGCGGAGTGTGATGACCGTCGGCCTTTGCGGAGAACCGGCACCTCGTTCGCGCTATCTCCTTTCGACGGAGGGTGGAGCCGAGCGAGCAGCACGCCGGCGGCCGGCCCTGCCCATCTCAAACGTCGACGGCAAAGCGGAGATCCGGGGTGCCGCTCGCAAAGATTAGCGGCTGCGGGGGGACAGCCTCCGGTCCATAGGTTGATGTCGTCATGGCTGGCATTCGGTACAAAGTGATCTCAGCAGCAGTTGTGCTGGCCAGCGCTGCCGCCTGGGGGCGGGCGATGGGAGCGGATTGCCGCGTCCTTCGATACACGTTCCAGACCGCCTCGCGACCGCCTGAGGCGGTCCCGCCCGGAGCGTTGGAACTGCCTCCTCAGATCGCTGTGTGGATCGAGACCGCGGACGGCTCTTTCATCGACACACTCATGGTGACAACGGGTGTCGCCCTACGCGGAATCGGGAACCGGCCAGGACAGCTCGCGTTGCCATCGGGTCCCAAGTTTCCATACGGCCGTCGCCCGATGGCGCTTCCTGTGTGGGCGCACGCCCGAGGGCACCTCTACCCGAATGTCGTCATGGCAGACGGTGACGAGACCGATCTCGGCGGCCACGAGGAAACCTCTTCGCCAGAGCCCT
>DASXOE010000113.1:0-20863 GCA_036494575.1 Polyangia bacterium
TCGACACGAAGCCATCGGTCAGCTGATCAGGATCCAGCGCGCCGATCGGGACGCCCGCGCCCAGCAGGTCGGTCACGCTGTTGGCGTACTGCGACGACGTCAGTCGATGCATACGCGCCACTGGCTGAGCGCCGCCAGGAGGAGGCATCGCTGTCGGGCCGGAGCCGCCGCTGCCGCCACCTGCGATACCGGGGTTGCTCCCGCCCACCGGCGGCTGCGACGCGCCGGCCCCGCCAGGCGACGCGCCCGTCCCCCCAATCGAGCCCGAGCAACCAAGGCACCAACCGGCGACCAGCGCCGCGCCCAACAAGAGCCGCGAGGAATAGTGCGTCACTGGTATATGCCTCCGTCGATAGGACCAAAAAACTCTGCGGGATTGAAAGGTTGCGGCAACATGTCGATTTCTTGAACCGAATTGGCCCGTCTTGGCCTCTCGTGGGCATAGACGGCGCCGCGGCAGGTAGCAGGCGAACAAAGAACTACCCTTACCTTCCCGCCCTCACAGGACGGTGCGCTCGGCCGCGGCGCGCTCGAGGGCGCCGAGCGAACGGCGGCCTGCCAGATTTGCAGTGGGCTCACGGCGCGCGTGCCAGATCGTCAGCGCCAGGGCGCGCGCCGCGTGGTATGCGACTGCGGCGCGGCCGGGGCAATGGCGTCGCGATTGCAAACGACCCTGCGAAGAGGAAGACGATGGTGAAGGGACGCTGGCTGCTCGCCGTGGGCGTATTTGCGGCGTTGGTACAGGGGCGTGTAGCCCGCGGGCAGGACGCGGCGCTGTCTTCGACGGACTTCACGTTCACGATTTCTCCGGTCGTCGGGTCCAGCACACAGGCGGCACTCTCGACCGATCAGCTGGCGAGCTTCTTCTCCCTCGCGCGGTGCGCGTGCCCCACGAACATCGTCGTTGGCCTGTCGGTCAGCGACACGGCGGCCCCGAATCTCGACGGGCACACGGTCGATGCGCAGCTCGAGATCGGGAACGACTGCGACATCGTGACGACCACGGCGTGCGCGGCTGTGGGCGGCAGCTTGACCTTGAGCGCGACGCAGACCTCCGCGATGGCGTCGGTCTCCACCGCGCAGGTGTTCTCGGACGCCAGCGGCTCGTCAACCTGTCCGGCCACGACGACGTCGTCGCGCCTGTGGGCCATCGTGCGCGTCGACGGCGCGCGGATCGCCAGCGAGCCGTCGCTGGCGATCACCCTCGGCGGGGTCGGGCCGTCGCCGCCGACGGCGATCAAGGCGATCTCGGCCGACGACGGCTTGCTGATCTCTTGGACGCCTTCGGGGGACTCCACGACGCTGCGCGGGCACCAGGTGGTGTGCTCTCCCGCGCCCGTCTCGCCCTCGGCGGCGGCGTACGACGTTTGCCCGGCGGCCGCACCTGACGGCGGCGTCGGTCCGTTCGGGACCCTGGACGCCTCGCTGCTGTGCTCGGGGCTGGTCCCGGAGGGGACGAACAGCGTCCGCGTGCACGGCCTCGCGAACGGGCAGACGTATCAGGTGGCCGTCGTCGCCGTGGGGATCGCCGGCACGCCCAGCGCCGCTTCGGCGGCCGTGTCCGGCACGCCGGGGCCCACCGTCGGCTTCCACGACCTCTACCGGCAAGAGGGCGGCACGGCCACCGGCTGCGCGCTCGCCGGCGCCGGCACCAGCGGCGCCGGGCTCGCGCTCGCGCTCGGCGCGCTCGGCGCGCTCGCGCTGCGGGCGCGGCGGCGCACGCGGAAGCGGAGCCGGCGTGGCGGCGGTGCCCCAGGCGCGGGCCTGCTCGTGCTCGTCGGGCTCGCCACCCTCTCCGCGTCGGCGCGCGCGCAGAGCTCGGACGCATTCCAGGAGCAGCTCTCGACGCCGCTCACGGAGACGCGCGGGATCTCGGCGCGCGCCTGGAATTTCGAGCTGCGGTTCGGTCCCTACCGACCCGACGTCGACAGCGAGTTCGAGAACCGGGGTTCGACGGCGCGGCCCTACGCGCAGGTCTTCGGGACGTCGCGCCACCTCATGTCGCAGCTCGAGCTCGACCGGCAGATCTCCCACCGATGGGGAACGTGGGGCGTGGGCCTCGGCGTCGGCTACTTCCATGTCTCGGCGTCCGCGCTCTCGCCGGACCTGCAGTCGCCCTCCGGGGATCAGACCTCTCTGCGGCTCATCCCCATCGCGCTGTCAGCCGTCTATCGCGCCGACATGCTGCGGCTGCGGTACGGATCTCCAGTCGTGCCGTACGCAAAGCTCGGGTTCGACTGCGCCCTCTGGCACACGAGCGACACGTCGACGTCTGCCTCGACGGATGGCCGCTCCTTCGGTTGGCACGGAGCGGTGGGCCTCTCGCTGGACCTGTCGTTCATCGACAGAGCCGGAGCGCGCGACTTGGACGAGGACGCCGGCGTGAACCAGATGGCGCTCTTCTTCGAGCTCGCGCACGCGAGCCTCGACAACTTCGGCTCTTCGACGGCGCTGCACGTGGGCGACACCACCTGGCTCGCAGGTCTGATGATCGAGCTTTAGCAGCGGCCTGGATTGCGTCGCGCACGTGCAGCTCTGCCTCGCGCCGGACTACGCCGCGACTTTCCCGATGCTTCTCGCGCCGAGCCAGACGAGGACCACGGTCATCGCCAACAGCGCGGCGACGTTGGGCCACAGGTCGATGACGCTCGCGTTGCGAAGGACGACGCCTCGCATGATCGCGATCATGTGGGTCACGGGGAATATCAAGCCGATGCCGCGGAGGATGACGGGCCTTCCTTCGAACGGGAAGATGTAGCCCGAAAGGAAAATCCCGGGCAGAAAGAGGATCTGGCCCATCTGCTGCGCCTCCATTTGGGTGCGTGCGCGCGTGGAGATCAGCAGTCCGAGGGAGAGAAGAGCGCTCAGATAAAAGAGGGCGATGCCGTAGAGCAGCAGCACGCTTCCCCGGATGCGCACGCCGAACCCGAAGCGCATCGCGAGGCGCGCAGGATGGCCGCCCCCTCCGCTATGCGCACCCGGGCCGCGAAGACCTGATTCGCGCGCTCGTCGGCGGTCTGAAGGTTTCGCGGCGTGAACTCCCCTTGGCCGGCCACCGACTCGACGCGGCCCCGGTACGCCTTGCCGGGGAACGAATCGACGAAGATCGGGACCTCGAGACTGAGCCGGTGCTCGGGATTGAACCGAGGACCTACGGTTTACGAAACCGTTGCTCTACCACTGAGCTACACCGGCGAATGGCGACGAATTGGGAAGCGAACTTATGCCGCGTAGGCTGGCACCACGTCAAGGGCGGAGGCCTGGACAGAGCGACGGGCCGCAGCTGAACGTCCGCGACGTCAGCAACGGCCTTCGAGGGCGGGGACGAAGCCGCGGTTCGTGATAGCGTTTCCGTCCCCCGAAAGGCAGGCCATGACGGCAAGACCGCGCCTCGCAACCGCCTCCCGACTGCTCGTGCTCCTCTTCGCCGGCGCGTGCAACCAAAGCAAGGCTCCTCCGTCGACCGCCAGCGGTGGCGCGGGAAGCGACGCCGGTGAAGCCGGGAGCGGCGGTTCCGGCGGCGGCGGTTCCGGTGGCGGTGACGCCGCGGGCGGCTCCAGCGGCGGCAACGCGGCGGGCGGCTCCAGCGGCGCGACGGGCGGCAGCGCGGGCGCCGCCACGAGCGACGGCGCAGCCGGGCTGGGCGGTGCCAACGCTGGCGCGGCGGCGGGCTCGACGGCCTCGATGCCGCCGGGGCAATGTTCCACGGCCGCTGCCGGTCCCGCGCCGCCGGCGGGGTTCACCAAGGCGGATCCCATCGACACGCACTTTCCGTTCAGCACCCACTTCATGGGCGTCTTCAGCGACAATCCGAGCTGCATCGGGATGACGTCGATGAGTGACATCGACAATGACGGCGACCAGGACTTCTCGTCCGGGCAACGCGACGTCGGCTGTAGCGGAAAGACGAACGCCGGCGCGCCGATCTTGTGGTGGGAGTACTGCACGCCCGACCACTGGGTCAGACACAACGTCGGCACGGGATACCAGTCGCAGGCGGGCGGCGGCGCCGGCGACTTCGATGGCGACGGCTGGGTCGATCTCGTGGCCGGCGACTCGTGGTTCAAGAACCCGGGCAGCGGCGTGCGCAGCGCCGCGCAGTGGCCCCGCTTCGTGACGGGCGCTCCGGGTCTCACCGAGCAGATCGCCGTGGGCGATCTCGCCGGCGACAGCAGGTTCGAGGTCCTTTACGTCCAGCGCTCGTTTCGCCCGCAGTGGTGGGGGCCGGGCGCGGACCCCACGAAGGCGTGGACGATGGGCTCGTTCCTGTCTTTCGCCCAGCAACAGGGCGGGTCCATTGGGGACCTCGACGGCGACGGCAAGAACGACATCGTCGTGGGCGATCGCTGGTGGTACCGCAACGCCACCGGTTGGCCGGCCGTGCCCATCATGACGAGCAGCGCGTTCTCGACCGTGGGTGGGGCCGACGGCTCCTCAGCCATCACCGCGATGGCCGACGTCGACGGCGACGGTGACCTGGACATCCTCGTGCAAGAGCACTGGGGCACGAATCTCGGTTGGTTCGAAAACGGCGATGGCAAGGGCACCGCCTGGGTGTTGCACATGATCGCGGGCGCCGGCGGCCCGTTCGCGGCCAAGACCCGCAGCATCCTGCACGGCGTGCTCGGCTATGACTTCGACAACGACGGCGACATCGACATCCTGTCGACTGAGAACCAGGGCCAGATATGGATCTACGAGAACATGAACGGCAAGGGGCTGTTCGCCGAGCACGTCGTCGCGGCCGGGGGCGCGCACGATCCGCGCGTCGCCGACGTCGACTGCGACGGTGACCTCGACTTCGTCGGGGTGCCGTGGGGCGACCTCAGCGACGGTTCCGCCGGCCAGAGCGAGACGATCCGCTCCCACGTCTACTTCAAGAACGAGCTCGTCGAGCGCGGCGGCCCAGCGGTGTTCGCGCGCCCCAAAGGGGAGGTTTGGAACGTCCCGAACAAGGGCGCCTGTCGGCGCTGACCCCGAGTATACTCACGGAACCGTGCGTCATGAGCACGCCTCCATTGTTTGTTCCGTTGGCTCCATTGAATGAAGAGGTGGCCACGTCATGTTGGGACTCGTGTCGGTTTGAGTGAGAAATTCCTATGGCGCGCGCTGTTGCTGACCGGCCTCGCGGTCGCGACGGCGTGCGGTAGCCCCGAGGCCTTCAAGTCGCTCGCGATCACGACTGGCGCGGGCGGCGCCGGACCCGGGGCCGCTGGTGTGTCGGGGAGCGCTGGCATCGGCGACAGCACCGGCACCGCTGGCGCCGCTGGAGATTCGAGCAGCGCCGGCGCGACTGGGCTCGCCGGCGTGAGCGGCCTCGCCGGCAGCACGGGCTCCGCTGGCAATACGGGCAACGCAGGCGCTTCCGGCGCGGCCGGCACGGCCGCAGGTGGCGTCGGTGGCGGAATGGCCGGCGCGGGCGGCGGCACCGCTGGCGCGGCGGGCAGCAAGGCGGACGCCGGCACCGATGCCAGCGCCGGCAGCGGAGGCGCGGCGGGCAGCAACGCGGACGCTGGCGCGCCTCCAGACGCGGGCCCGCCGGTGAACTACTGCGACCGCACCCACTGGAAGGCCACCGCGAGCGCCTCATACACGATGGCGCCGCCCGGCCCGCCCATGCAAGGCATCGACGGCAGCCTGACGACACGCTGGACCAGTGGCCGCGGTCAGGACGGGACCGACTTCTACCAGGTCGACTTCGGCGGCACCGTCAAGCTCACGAAGATCACGCTCGACGACACCGGGGACAACTCAACCGGTGACTTCCCCCTCATGTATCAGGTGTTCGGCTCGACCGACGGGACGACCTTCGGCGCAACCGCGTTCATCACGGGCAACGGCGCCGCGAGCTCGACCGTGATTGCCTTCCCGGAGCGGAGCTTGAGGGCCATCAAGATCAGGGAGATCGGCACCAAAGCGGAATGGTGGTCGATCGGCGAGCTCCAGACCGTCTGTTCGCTCTAGGACCGGCTGGGCGGTTGCGCTTCGGTCGGCGACGTGCGATCGGATCGCCATGAGAATTCGCGCGCTGGCTGGCATCGGTGTGCTGCACACCGCCCTGCTCGCGCCCGCCGCGCGCGCCGAGGGTGCGCGCGAGCGCGGTCCCGAGCTGGCGTTGCGCCTCGGCCTCGCGCTGCCCGCGGGCAGCATCAACGACGGCACGCACCTCGATTCGTACGCGTCGACCGCCGTGCCGCTGATCTTCGAGGGCGGTTACCGGGTGGACGCCAACCTCTTCCTGGGCGCGCGATTTCAGTACGCGTTTCCGCAGCTCAAGAATCCAAATGGCTCGTGCAGCGGGAACACCTCGTGCAGTGGCTCGATCGTCACACTGGGCGTCGAAGGCACATACCGATTCTTGCCGGAGCAGACGTTCGCGCCTTGGCTCGGCCTCGGGTTCGCGTACGAGTGGGCGAGCGCCGAATACGATGCCCCCAACGGGGGCCTAGGCGCCACGAACAAAGGCTTCCAGGTGCTCGCGCAGGGCGGTGGCGACGTGCGCGTGAGCAGCCAGCTCGTGCTCGGTCCATTCGTCGAGGCGGCCTTCGGCCGCTACGAGAGCAGGGACGGATGGCTGCGTCTCGGCAACGCCACCACTTCTTCGAGCGCCGACATCACGAACACCGCTTGGCACACCTGGATCAGCTTCGGGGTGCGCGGCGCGTTCGGGTTCTGACCGCAGTTACCTCGGACTCCCTGTCACCGACCGGGAACCACCGCGCACCGCCCTCGTGCCCGAAACGGGCGGGCTACGTTGGTGCCCGAATTGCTTTCTTCTGCCGGGGAGGCCGATCTATGAAAAAATTGCTGTTTGCGCTCGGCGCCGTGATGGCGCTCACTTTCTGCGCTTCGCGCGCTGACGCCAAGATCGTCGCCGTCTATGCGACCGGACAGGGCGGCGTGCAGAACACTGGCAACACCGACCCGGGGATCGGCTTCGAGCTTGGCGCGCGCCTTCTCATCCTGGACGGCTACGTCGACTACATGAGCTTCGGCGGCGGGGAGTCGGTGTCGCGCGCCATCCTGGGCCTGCGCGGGGGCCTCGGAACGAAGAACTTTCGCCTCGTTCTGCGCGGCGGGCTCGGCGGCATTCGCGAGCAGAACGGCGCCCTCACCCACCCGCTCTCGGGCCCCGACCGCACGGGTGCCGTCGCGCGCGCGGGCGTCGATCTCGAGGGCCGGATAAACCCGCTCTTCTGGCTCGGCTTCGGCGTCGACGGCGAGTCGTACGTCTTCCCCAACAACAACGCGGGATACGTTACGACCGGCTCGGACGTATTCGCGTCGCTCAAGCTCATCTTCGAGCTCGGGATCTAGGACTGATCTAGGACAGGTCCAGGCAGGCCCGCTGGCGCTACTTCTGGATCATGCGCAGGAGGCGCTTGATCGGGTCGTAGAAGCGATCGACGACGCGCTCCTTGAGCGGGATGATGGCGTTGTCGGTGATCGTGATGCCCTCAGGGCAGACCTTCGTGCAGCACTTCGTGATGTTGCAATAGCCGATGCCGTGGGCCTTCTTGAGCTCCTCGGTGCGGTCCTCGGTGTCGAGCGGGTGCATCTCGAGCGCGGCGACATAGGTGAGGAAGCGGGGACCGATGAACTCGTCGTGCTTGTGGTGATCACGCAGCACGTGGCAGACGTCCTGGCACAGGAAGCACTCGATGCACTTGCGGAACTCCTGGACGCGCTCGATGTCCTCCTGCTGCATCCTCCACGTGCCGTCGGGCGCGTCGGGCGCGCGCGGCTTGAACTTCTTGATCTCCTTCTTGACGCGAAAGTTCCACGAGACGTCGGTGACGAGATCTCGGACCGACGGGAACGTGTGCATCGGGGCGACCGTGATCGGCTGCGTCACGTCGAGCGTCGACATGCGCGTCATGCACATGAGCTTCGGCATGCCGTTCACCTCGGCCGAGCATGAGCCGCATTTGCCCGCCTTGCAGTTCCAGCGCACCGCGAGGTCGTTGGCCTGCTCGGCCTGAATCTGGTGAACGACGTCGAGGACCACCATGCCCTCACCGACGTCGGCCTTGTAGTCCTTGAACGTCCCCTGCCCCTTCTCACCGCGCCAGATGCGAAACGTCGCGGTCGACATTTATTTGTTCTCCATTACTTGTTTTGTTCCACGACCTGCTTGAGATCGTCGCGCATGTTGGTGATCGGCTCGCGTCGGAGCGTCGGTCGCCCGTCCGAGCCTTTTGATACGACCAGGTTGAACTTCGCGTATGCCGGATCCTTGTCGGGGAAGTCGTCCCGGAAGTGGCCGCCGCGGCTCTCCTTGCGCTCGAGGGCGCTCCGCGCGATGGCCTCCGAGCAGACGAGCAGGTTGTGCAGGTCGAGCGCCGTGTGCCAGCCCGGATTGTACTCGCGGTTCCCGATGACGCCCACGCTGGCCGCCCTCTTCTTGAGGTTCTCGATGTCCTCGAGCGCCTTCTTCATCTCGGCCTCGACGCGCACGATGCCGACGTTGGCCTGCATGGTGTCCTGAAGCGCGTACTGGATCTTGTACGGTCCCTCCGGGTCCCCGCCCCCGGCCGCGCCGCGCTCGAACGGCGCCAGCGCCGCGCGTGAGGCCTCGTCGACCTCCGCCGGGTTGATCGTGGCCGCGCCCTGCTCCTTGGCGAACTTTGCCGCGTACTCGCCGGCGCGCTTGCCGAAGACGACCAGATCGGAGAGTGAGTTTCCCCCCAAACGATTGGCGCCGTGCAACCCGGCCGCACACTCGCCCGCAGCAAACAAACCCGGCACGTTCGTCATCTGCGTGTCGCCGTCGACGCGGATGCCACCCATGATGTAGTGGGTCGTGGGGCCGACCTCCATGGGCACGGCCGTGATGTCGATGTCGGCGAGCTGCTTGAACTGGTGGTACATGCTCGGCAGCTTCTTCTTGATGTGCTCGGCGCCGCCCGGGACGCGCGCCTTGATCCAGGCGATGTCGAGAAACACGCCGCCGTGCGGGCTGCCGCGGCCGGCCTTGACCTCGATGTTGATCTTGCGCGCGACGTGATCGCGCGTGAGCAGCTCGGGCGGGCGCCGCGAGTTCTTGTCGCCCTGCGTGTACTTCCAGCCCTCTTCCTCGCTGTCGGCCGTCTGGGCTTTGTAGTTCTCGGGGATGTCGTCGAACATGAAGCGCCGGCCGTCCTTGTTGCGCAGCACGCCGCCCTCGCCGCGCACGCCCTCCGTGACGAGGATGCCCTTGACGCTCGGTGGCCACACCATGCCCGTCGGGTGGAACTGGACGAACTCCATGTCCTGCAGCTCCGCGCCCGCCTCGTAGGCGAGCGCCTGCCCGTCGCCCGTGTACTCCCAGCTGTTGCTCGTGACCTTGAAGGCGCGCCCCACGCCGCCCGTCGCGAACACGACGGCCTTGGCCTTGAACACGCGCAGGTAGCCGCGCTCGCGATCGTAGCCGAGCGCGCCCGCGACGCGCGCGCCGTCCTTGAGCAGGCGCGTGACGGCGCACTCCATGTAGACGTGGATGCCCTGGTGGATGCCGTGATCCTGCAGCGTGCGGATCATCTCGAGCCCCGTGCGGTCGCCGACGTGCGCGAGGCGCGGGTAGCGGTGACCGCCGAAGTTGCGCTGCAAAATGCGGCCGTCCTTCGTGCGGTCGAAGACGGCGCCCCACGCCTCGAGCTCGCGCACGCGATCGGGGGCCTCCTTGGCGTGAAGCTCGGCCATGCGCCAGTTGCTGAGGTATTGGCCGCCGCGCATCGTGTCGGCGAAGTGCACCATCCAGTTGTCGCGATCGTCGACGTTGGCCATGGCGGCCGCCATGCCGCCCTCGGCCATGACGGTGTGCGCCTTGCCGAGCAACGACTTGCACACGAGCCCCACCGACACGCCGGCCGCCGACGCCTCGATGGCGGCGCGCAGCCCGGCGCCGCCCGCGCCGATGACCAGGACGTCGTGCTCGTGGGTCTGGATCTCGGCCATCAGATGATTCTCCAGTCGTGGATCGCGCCGGTCGCGCAGAGCCGGATGTAGATGTCGGTGATGCCCACCCAGAAGAGGCTGAACCAGGCCCACTTCGGGTGGTGCCGGTTGAGGCAGCTCACGCAGTCGTAGGCTTTTTTCCGAGCTGGCGCGCGGGAGAGCGTGTCGAGGATGCCGCCCACGAGGTGGCGCAGCGAGTGGCAGCCGAGCGTGTAGCCCGCGATGCCGACGACGTTCGCGATGAGCACGAGCGAACCGACGCCGACGCCGAACTTCTCGGCGCCCGTCGCCGGATCGACGAACCACAGCCCGTGCCACGCGTCGATCGAGAGGAGCGCGATGAAGACCAGCGCGACGTAAAGAGCGTATCGGTGCAGGTTCTGGACGATGAGCGGCAGCTTGGCCTCGCCGCGGTAGTCGTGGCGCGGCTCGCCGACGGTGCAGGCGACGGGATCGGCCCAGAACGCCTTGTAGTAGGCGCCGCGGTAGTAGTAGCAGGTCATGCGGAAGGCCAGCGGGAAGACGAGGATCAGCATGGCCGGCGAGTACTTGATGAAGGGCAGCCACGGCCAGTCCCAGGTGCCGAACCAGGCGTGAGGCGAGAGCTTGCCGGGCGGCGAGAAGAGCTCCGGCGAGTAGAACGGCGAGAGGTAGTTGCCGAAGTAATAATTCTCGCCCTGGAGGAGCGCCCAGGTCGTGTACACGACGAACGACGTGAACACGACGAAGGTGACGAGCGGCATGAGCCACCAGTTGTCCTTGCGCGCGGTCTGACCGAAGCGGAGTCTCTTGAGCGGGACGTCGACGGAGGCCATCTCTTCCTTTACTTACGCCGCGGAGGCGCGGCGGGCGAGAGAATAGACGGGAGGTCGGAACTTCACAATTCCGAACGGAGCGCGCCCGAGCGCGACGTCGCGCCGCGACGTCCGAACACTCCCCCGGTGCCGCGCTCGGCTCGCGCTTGGGAGCGATATGTGTCACCGCTCGTGCTACCATGACATACGTGACGAAGACTCAGGTCTATCTGCCCGAGAGCCAGCTCGCCGCGCTCAAGAAGCTCGCCGAGCGGTCGGGGCGGAGCATCGCCGATCTGATCCGCGAGGCGATCGGCAGGGTTTGGTTGCGACCCGAGGCGCACGGTCCCGTGGCCCTTTGGGCCGGTAGAGCCCGGAGGAGCTCCGTCGAGCACGATTCGATTTACGACGAGCCCTGATGAGCGGCCGAGAAGCGCAGACCGTCTTCGTCGACACCGGAGCGTGGATCGCGCTCGCGGTGCAGTCGGATCCGCTCCACGACCGCGCGAGAGAAGTCTGGAGCGACCTTGCCCGCGTGGGCGCTCGTCTCGTGACTTCGCTGCCGGTCGTGATGGAGACGTTCACGTTCCTCGACCGGAACACGACTCGTGATGTTGCTCTCGGCTGGAAGAGCGCGCTCGAGCAAGTGGCGTTTCTCCGGCTGCTCGAGTGCCGGCTCAAAGACCTCAAGGAGGCGTGGGGCTTCTTCGAGCGGCCCGATCTGCACAAGCTTTCGGCCGTCGACGCGACGAGCTTCGTGCTCATGAAGAGAGAGAGCCTCCGGCGCGTCTTCACCCTCGACCACCACTTCGCGACGGCCGGCTTCCAGATCGTCGGCTGACCCGTGCAGCGGGGGCTTCAGGGGGGCGGCAGGCGCACGGGGCCCGAACCCGTGGGGCGGCGCGGGCGCTCGCCCGTGGCGACGCGAGGCGCGGACGCCGCGGACCACTGCGCCGCCAGCGAGAGGATGCGCGCGTTCACGGGGACGTCGTTGAGGAAGCGCGCGCGCCATGACGGCTCCTCGATGCGCGCGGCGCGCGCGAGCAGGCGCTCGCGCGCTGTCTCGAGAGCGACGCGGGCCTGGGCCTCGTCGCCGTTCTGGACGAGCGCCTCGGCGTGCGTGAGGCGCACGCTCGACTCGCCCTCCTCGATCTCGCCCAGCGCCGCGAGCTCGCCGGCGGCCTCGGCGGCCGCCTCGAGCCCGGCCGACGCGTCGCCCCGCCCGAGGCGGGCGCGCGCGAGCGCGCCCAGCGCCGCCACGCGCAGCGAGGGCGCGACGCGCAGGGATTCCGCCGCCAGCAGCGCCTCCTTCTCGGCGTCGGCGTAGTCGCCGCTCGCCACGAGGATCTCCGAGAGGTACGTGCGGGCGACGCCCTCGAGCCTCGGCTCGCCCTGGCGGCCGAAGCTCGCGATGGCGTCGCGCTCGAGCCGCGCGGCCTCGGGCATCTGACCGCGCAAGCCCAGCACCCGCCCGAGGTTGTGCTGAACGACGGCCGAGACTTCGTAGAGGCCCATGCGATCGGCCGCCGCGAGCGCCTGGCGGAGCGCCGCCTCGGCGCGCGCGAAGTCGCCGAGCTCGCTGAAGATGTAGCCGAGGTTCTGCCTGACCATGCAGGCGTTGCGCAGATCGCCGGCCTGCTCGAAGGCGACGAGCGCCGCCTCGAGGCCCGCCAGGCACCCGCCGAGGTCTCCCGCGGCAGACGCGCGGAACGAGCGCACCTGGTGGATGAGCGCTTGCGCCTGCGGATCGACCTCGGGCAGCCCGCGCGAAATCTCCGAGACGCTCGCCATGAGGGCGTCCGCGGCCGCCATGCGCCCGCCGAAGATGAGGTATGTCGCGCCCCAGGCGAGGCAGGACATCTGCGCGCCGCGCGCGGCCGGCTCCGGCGGGGCGGCGCCGACGCGCGCGACCTGCTCCTCGACGACGTCGAGCTTGCCCTGCTTGGCGGCGCTCACGATGGCCGAGCCGATGGCGCGCAGCCACGAGGCCGAGCCGGGCGCGCGCGCCGCCGCCGCCTCGAGCGCGCGCCGCTCCGCTTCGGCGAACTCGCCGCGCCAGACGTGCCCCTCGGCCTCGATGAGCCGCAGCGCGCCCGCGTCCTCTCCCACGGCGCCGCACGAGATGCCGAGCTCGGCGCGCTCGATGGCCGCCGCGAGATCGTTCGCCTTGAGCGCCTGCTCGGCGGCGCGCTCGTACCAGCGCACGGCGCGCGCCGGCTCCGCGCCGCGGCGGAAGTGCTCGGCGAGCGCCATGGCGTCGCTCGAGCCCGCGCCCTCGAGCCACCCGCCCGCGAGCCGGTGCCCGAGCGCCCGGTCGTCGTCCGTCAACATCGCGTAGGCCGCCTCGCGCACGAGGGCGTGCGTGAAGGTGAACTCCATGTCGACGTCGCCGCGGCGCTCGGTGCCGGCGGCCCGCGCGACGAGCTCCCGCGTCGCGAGCAGATCGAGCCACTCACCCACGTGCCCAGCCTCGCCCTCGCCGCCCAGCAACGCCGCGACCCCGCCCGCAGAGAAGCGCTCGCCGAAAACGCTCGCGGCCCGCAGCACGCGCCGCGCCTCGCCGCCCTCCGCGTCGAGGCGGGCCTGGACCATGCCGATGACCGAGTCCGGCAGCGACTCGTGGCGCCCGGCGGCAGCGGCGCGGATGAGCTCCTCGAGATAGAAGGCGTTGCCGTCGGCGCGGGCGATGATCCGCTCGACGAGGGCGTCGCTCACGCTCGAGCCCAGCGCCTCGCGAACGAGCTTTTCGCTCGCGCGCCTCGACAGCGGCGCGAGGCGGATGATCTGCATCTCGCGCCCGCTCCACAGATCGGGGAACGCGGCGTGGACGTCGGGACGCGCGAGCGCGAGCACCATGAACGGCTGCTCGCGCAGGTTGCGCAGCGCCGAATCGATGAAGCTCACCGTGCCGAGGTCGCCCCAGTGCAGATCTTCGAGGAGCAGCAGCACGGGGTGGGCCGCGCACTCGGCCGCGAGCCAGTCCTCCCAGGCGCGCCGCATGGCATCGCCCATGAGCTGGGGATTCTGGCGCGCCATCTTGAGAGCCTCGCTGTGCTCGTCGGGGAACGGAACGTTGGCGATCTCGCCCAAGAAGGCGGCGACGCGCGGCACGACCTCCCGCGCCACGTGGCGGGCCACGCGGTCGACGAGCTTGCGCCGCCGCTCGTCCAGGGGTTCGCCCTCTTGAATTCCCGCGGCGCGCCGCAGACAGAGGCCGATCATCGCGAACGGAGACCCGGCGCCCAGCGAGTCGCCGATGCCGAAGAGGATCTCGGCCTCGTCGTCCTGCGCGACGACCCACTCGACGAACTCCTGCCGCAGGCGGGACTTGCCCACGCCGGCCGCGCCCGTGACGAGCACGGTCGACGCCGCCCTCTCGGCGATCGCGCTCGTGAAGAGATTCGACAGCATCGACATCTCGCGCCCGCGGCCCACGAAGTCGGACGCCTTGCCGAGGAGGTTGCGCTTGACGCCGAAGACGTCGCGCTCGGCGCGCAGGAACGACGTCGTGCCGTCGCGCCGAATCTCGAAGCGCGCGTCGAGCAGATCCGTCGCCATGTCGTCGAGCCGGATGGCGCCAGCCGCCGTGCCGCGCAGGAGGCGCATGCCGTTGTCGATCACCTCGCCGACGATCGACCAGGCCGAGAAGCGGCCCGGGCCGGTCGCGACGACGAGGGGCACGCTCGGCAGCTCCGCGCGCACGGCGAGCGCGCAGCGCGCGGCGCGCGCCGCCTGATCGTTGGGCTTGCCCGCGTCGGGCAGGACGATGACGACCGACCCGTCGGGCAGAGGGTGCATGCGCGCGCCGTGGATGCGCTGGAGGTCCTCCTCGAGATCCTCGACGCGCCCGAGCGTCGGCGTGGACGCGGACGGCGTCCGCCGCCCGTCAGCGCGCACGCCCAGCGGCGGCGTCGAGCCGTACCAGCGTTGTTCGGACGTGGGCGAGGGCCCCGCGATGACGACGCAGGCGATGCGCTGCTCCGTGGCCGTGAGGGCGGGTTGAGGCCGCCGGCGCGCGTCGGTCGTCGCCATGGCGCCGACCGCGCCGAGATCGACGCCCTCTAGCGCCTCGATGACGGCGCGCGCGTCGACGAGACGCTTGGCGGGGTCCTTGGCGAGCATGCGCGCCACGACATCGTCGAGCACCGCGGGGATACCGGGCGCGATGTCCCGCGCGCGCGGCGCGTCTTGCAGCAAGATCTTCGCGAGCAGCGCCGTCGCCTCCTCCGCCTCGAACACGGCGCGGCCCGTGAGGCACTGGAAGAGCACGCACCCGAGCGAGAACACGTCGGCGCCGGGCTTGATGTCGCGCGCGCCACGCACGAGCTCGGGCGCCATGTAGCCCGGCGTGCCGATGACCGAGCCGGTGAGGGTGAGCTTGCGGCCGCCGCGCGTCAGGCGCGCGATGCCGAAGTCGAGCACCTTGAGGCGCTCGATCGCCTTGCCGGGCAGGAAGAGGTTCTCGGGCTTGACGTCGCGGTGGACGATCCCGCGCGCGTGCGCGTACGCGAGCGCCTCGGCCGCGCGCCGGGCCATCGCGACGGCGTCGACGAGCGCGAGCGGCTGCCGGTCGAGTCGCGTCGCGAGATCCTCGCCCTCGAGCCACTCCATGGCGATGAAGTGGTCGCCGCCCTCGACGCCGTGAGCGATGTACCGGACGATCGCGGGGTGCGTGAGGTCAGCCAGGATGGCCGCCTCGAGATCGAACCGCTCGGCCTCCCGCAGCTCCCGGCCCGTGAGGATCTTCACAGCGACGATCGCGCCGTCGGTGATGTCGCGGGCGCGATAGACGGCGCCCATTCCTCCGGCGCCGGCGAGGTGCTCCAGGTAGAAGCGGCCCGCTACGGCTTTCCCGATCACCTTCCCGGCTTCGGCAGAAAGACCGTCACGCTTTCGCGATAAGTCTCGGGCCGGAACGCCTTTCCGCTCGTGCTGCAGAAGTCGAACTGTCCGTTCGGGCCTTCAAAAGCACACGCGCTCGCACATGAGCCCACCACGTCCATGGGGCAGTCGTCGAGGGAATCGCCGCACACGCGCTCGTCGCCCGTCTGACCGGGAGACAAGCAGGCGAAGAGCGGCTGGCCCTTCGCGAAGACGTTGCCGTAGTAAGTCGCCTCGCGCACCGGGTACGCGTCGGCTTCGTCGCGTGACGTGCGCAGGGCGCCGTTCATGCCGCGCAGCGAGATCATGCGCTCGATGCCCAGATGGTCGACGCGGGCGAGCACGCAGCCGGTCACCCAGCGCTGACACGACTCGTCGCACGAGCCGCCGCGCTCGCCCCATTGTGGCTCCATGCCGAGCAAGCCGGGATAGGTGTACGACTGGTCGTCGACTTTGATCGTGACGCTCTTGTCGGCGGGCAGCGCGCAGGAGACGACGTACTTCAGGAACTGCCGCGCGAGCGGATCACGGAGCGCGTTCGCGGCCAAGGCATTCGCGGCCAAGGCGTTCGCGGCCAGCGCGTTCGCCGCCAGCGCGTTCGCCGCTAGCGCGTAGGAGCTCGTCTCCCCGATGTCTGGCTGCTGACCGCCGCACGCGGCCAACGAGAGACCCAGCAGCCCAACGCCCAAGAACCGGAAATCCCCTTTTCGCGCCATGATCGGAGAATCGGGCCATCACACCCTTTCCTTGAGGCTACTTACGATAAAAGTTAGACATATTTTATGTATCTGTAATTACGCTATCTTTCTTGATATATCTTTCGTGACACGCATGGCCAGGGCGCGGATCTCTTCGTCCAGGATGCCCTTCTGCCGATCGGCGAGGGCCGAGAACTGGCGGTAGACCTCGTCGAGCTGGGCGCGATCGAGCGCCACGCCGAGCTCCTCGCAGCGGGCCTTGAGCGCGTGGCGGCCGCTGTGCTTGCCGAGGACGAGCCGGCTCTCGGGCACGCCGACCGTCTTCGGATCGATGATCTCGTAGGTCGTGCGCTCCTTGAGGTAGCCGTCCTGGTGGATGCCAGCCTCGTGCGCGAAGGCGTTGCGGCCGACGATGGCCTTGTTCGGCTGCACGCCGACGCCGATGATCTCCGTGAGGAGCTGGCTCGCCGGAAAGAGTTGCGTCGTCTCGATGCCGACCTCGTAGGGCATGCGATCGCGCCGCGTGCGCAGCGCCATGACGACCTCCTCGAGCGAGCAGTTGCCCGCGCGCTCGCCGATGCCGTTCACCGTGCACTCGATCTGGCGCGCGCCGTTCTGGACGGCGGCCAGCGAGTTCGCGACGGCCAGGCCGAGATCGTCGTGGCAATGGACGCTCACGACGCCTGAGGACCCGAGGGCGCGCGCCACGCGGCCGATGAGGGCGCCGTACTCGTCGGGCAGCGAATAGCCGACGGTGTCGGGGATGTTGACCGTGCTGGCGCCCGCGGCGACGACGGCCTTGGAGACGCGCTCGAGGTAGCCGACCTCGGTGCGCGCGCCGTCCTCGGCCGAGAACTCGACGTCGTCGACGTACTTGCGCGCGAGCTCGACGGCGCGGCAGGCCTCCTCGAGGACCTGGTCCTGCGTCTTCTTGAGCTTGTGCTTGAGATGAATCTCGCTCGTCGCCAGGAAGGTGTGGATGCGCGGCGCCCCGGACCTCGATCGCTCGAGCGCCTGCGCGGCGCGCTCGACGTCGGCCGGCATGCAGCGGGCCAGCGCCGCCACCTTGACGTTCACCTCGGCGCCCACGGTGCGCACGGCCTCGAAGTCGCCCTCGGACGCTATGGGGAAGCCCGCCTCGAGGACGTCCACGCCGAGCTCGGCGAGCTTGTGTGCCATGCGCACCTTCTCGGGCACGGTCATGCTGCAGCCGGGTGATTGTTCGCCGTCGCGGAGTGTCGTGTCGAAGATGATGACGCGGTTCGAAGGGACCTGAGGCATGCCGGCAATTTGATGCCGCGCTCTCGATACGGCAAATTAATAATTATAGCCCAGCCGATAAGCTATAGTTATGACGTCCGACGCTCGGCGGCCCCCATGGATCTCTACGCGCTGCAGGTTTTCCAGACCGTCGTCGCCGAACGCAGCTTCTCGCGCGCGGCCGAGAAGCTCTTCCGGACGCAGCCGGCCATCTCGCTCGCCGTGCAGCGGCTCGAGAGCGACGTCGGCGAGAAGCTCCTCGATCGCTCCCAAAAAGAGCTGCGCCTCACCGACGCGGGGCGCACGGTCCTCGACCACGCGCGCCGCTTCGAGAACGTGCGCCGCGGGCTCGAGGACGCGCTCGCCGAGCTGCGCGACAAGTCCGCCGGCCGCCTCAGCATCGGCGCCAACGAGTCGTCTATCCTCTACCTGCTGCCGCACGTCGAGCGCTTCCGGCGGCTCTTCCCCAAGATCAAGGTGCAGGCGCGGCGCAGCCAGTCGAGCAAGATCCCGGCGGAGCTCCTGCACGGCGATCTCGAGCTCGGCGTCGTCAGCTACGATCCGGCCGACGACCAGCTCGTCTCGAAGGTCATCTTCACCGACGCGCTCACGTTCGTCGTCTCGCCCGAGCACCGGCTGGCGCGCCGCAAATCGGTCACGATCGGCGAGCTCGGTCAGGAGACGTTCATCGCGCACAACGTCGTCTCGCCCTACCGAGAGGCGGTGTTGCGCGAATTCCGGCGCCACAAGGTCCCGCTCAACATGGACGTCGAGATGCCGACGCTCGAGACCATCCGTCGCTTCGTGGAGAGCAACGAGGGCGTGGCCTTCCTGCCGCGCATGTGCGTGCAGCGCGACGTCGAGCGCGGGCTCCTGCGCGAGGTCACCGTCAAGGAGCTGCACGTCGAGCGCAAGGTGCGGCTGCTGCACGCCAAGACGCGCACGCTCTCGCACGCCGCGCGCGCCTTCCTGGACGTCGTGCAGGGACACGCGTAGCTTCCGGGCATGGCGAAATCACCCTGCCCCATCTCGAAGACCCAGTTCCTCGACAAGGCCGAGCCGGTCAAGATCACGATCGGGACCTCGGAGCTCGTGGCCGACAAGCGCGAGTTCTCGACGGGCTCGTTCGGCTGGTACTACAACGGCAAGACGACCATCACCGTCGACGGCAAGCTGCTCTCGGTCCAGGTCGGCCTGAACCTCACCGTCGTCGGCAGCAAGGAAGCGGACCGGTAACTGCGGTGTCGTAACCGCGCCGTGGTGTGCGGTGGCGATGTAATGACGGGTGGTCGCGCGCGCTCGCACGACCTCGCGGTCGCACAGTTCATTCCATGGGCGTCAAAATCGTTCGGCAGCATGCGCCTTTCGCGTGCAAGGTCGATCCCGAGGCGTTAAATTGTATGGGCGTCTCTCGTGACTGGAAGACATTCGACAGTCGGTGACGGGTCAGCGCGCGGTTCGGCCGCACGCCTCGCGGCCCGCATAGCGGCGCGCAAGGCGGACGCGAGCTGGCGGCCGTCGCATGGCGCGCGCCGCTACGGCATTCATCTGCGGCGCTTCGCGGGACCAGCCGCCTACGCCGAGACGCTCGGTCACCTGCGGATCGCCCACCTCACCGACCAGCACATGGGCCGCATCACGCCGGTCGGCGTGCAGCGCGCCGCCGTCGAGATGACGAACGCCGAGAAGCCCGATCTCGTCGTGCTCACGGGCGACTTCGTCTGTCACAGCCAGCTCTATCTCGATCAGGTCACCGACGTGGTGCGCGCCTTCGAGGTGCCCGTGATCGCCGTGCTCGGAAATCACGACCACTGGTCGGGCGCCGACGAGGTACAGCACGCGCTAGGGCGCGGCGGCGTCGAGGTGCTGCGCAACCGCCACACGATCATCACGCTGCGCGGCGAGCGCCTCCAGGTCGTCGGCCTCGACGACGCGTACACGGGCCACGCGCGCCGCGACGAGGCGATCAAGGGTCTGCGCAAGGATCTGCCGACGCTGGGCCTCTCGCACATCGCCGAGGAGGCGGACGGCTTGTGGCGTGCGGGCGTGCCGCTCGTTCTGTCGGGGCACACGCACGGGGGGCAGGTCACCGTGGCGCGCCTGCACGAGCTCGCGGTCGGCATGATCGCGGGGCACAAGTACGTCCACGGGCTCTACGGCTCGCGCGCGCCGCGCCGCCACGGGCACGAGCCGCACGGCGCGGTCTACGTGGGCGCCGGGATCGGCGCCGCTGTCATCCCCCTGCGCCTCGGTGATCGCGGGCGTCGTGAGGTCACGATGTTCGAGCTCGGCTGCGAGCCCGGCGACTTCGCCGAGCACCACGCCGCCCAGGAGCCGCTGCGCGGCCGCAAGCCGACGCCGGAGCAGGTCCAGCGACGCGCCGCGGCCGTCGTGCGCAAGCGCCTCGACCGCGAGCGCCGCTCGCGCTTCGGCTCGGACTAGGATCCTCGCACCGCGCGGCGGTGTGCGTTGCGCCATCCGGCGCCATGGCTCGCCAGATTCGTCCTCTAGAGAGGCGCCCTCCGGGTCACAGGGCGGGCGCTTTTTTTACGCAACGAATTAACCTTTTTTTCCGTTTCGGGCTATGGTCCCGCCAGATATCCCCGGGGCCTATGTATACGCCCCACCTACACGACAAGGAGCATTGAGATGTTGAACAAGCTTTTGATCCCCTCTCTCATCTTCGCGGCTTCGGTCGCTATCGGCTGCAGCAGCAGTAGCTCCACGCCCAAGGACGCTGGCGGCGCTGGCTCGGGCGGCGGTACGGCTGGCTCGGGCGGCGGCACGGCGGGCTCGGCCGGCGGTACGGCTGGCTCAGCCGGCGGTACGGCGGGCTCGGCTGGCGGTACGGCGGGCTCGGCTGGCAGCACGGCCGGCTCCGATGGCGGCACAGCGGGCGCGGATGGCGGCTCGGCGGGCGCGGACGGCGGCGGCACGGACGCGACTGGTGCGGCCGGCTCGGGCTCGGACGGCGGCGGCGCCGACAGCGCGGCGAACATCGCGGCTTTGAAGTTGGAGTGTCCCGCCAAGATCACCGCAATGAACGCGGCCACGCCGTTCTCGGCAGCCGACTTCTGCGCGCTTTATGCGAACGTTTGCGGCTCCCAGAATTTCTCGGGCGGGCTCACTGCTGCCGACTGCGAAACCATGTATACGTCCTGGGCCTCGATGAAGGTTTCGGGAATGGCCACCGTGGGCGTCCAGAACTGCACGAGCTACCACCTGTGCAACGCGAACTTGAGCATGCCGGAGTTGCACTGCCAGCACGCTGCCGCCAAGACCCTCTGCAATCCG
>DASXOE010000114.1:0-5717 GCA_036494575.1 Polyangia bacterium
CCGCCGCCGCCTGCGCCGCGTTCGCCGCGCTCGCCGGCTGCGCGCGGGCGCCCGACGACGGTCTTCTGCGCGTGCGGCGCGCCGGCGTGCTGCGCTGGGGGGGCGACCTCCAGGGAGGCGAACCCTATGCCTACGAGGACCCGGCCCGGCCGGGGCACCTCGTGGGATTCGAGGCTGAGCTCGCCGAATCGTTGGCGCGCGCGCTCGGCGTGCGGGCTGAGTTCGTGCAGAACGACTGGTCGACGCTCGTGCCGTCGCTCGAGCGCGGCACCTTCGACGTCGCGCTCAACGGCCTCGAGGTCACGCCGGCGCGCGCGGCGCGCGTCGCGTTCACGCGTCCCTACTATCTGTTCTCGGAGCGGCTCGTCGCGCGCACGGGCGACGCGCGCGTGCGCGACCTGGCGTCGCTTCGCGGGTTGCGCGTGGGCACGCTCGCGAATTCTCAGGCCTGGGACTTGCTCCTCGCCGCGGGCGCCGTCGCCCTTCCCTACGAGGGCGTCGACGAGCCCTTCGCCGATCTCGCGGCCGGGCGCACCGACGCCGTCCTCATGGACGACATCATCGTCGACCGCTACGCGGGCCGGCACGCCGGCCTGCGCGCCGTCGGCGACGTCGCCGAGGGACGCTACGCCGCCGCCGTGCGCGCCGACGACCACGCGCTCGCCCGCGCGCTCGACGACGCCGTCGGGGGCCTCGTCGCGCGCGGCGGGCTGAGCGAGATCCTCGCCCGCTACAGGCTCGACGCCCCGCGCGAGGTCGGGCTCGCGACGGCGGCGGCCCCGGCGCCGCCGCCCGCGCTCGCGCCCTCGTCTCGCCTCGACGGCCACGAGCTCGTGCTCTTCCTCGAGGGAGCGCTCGTGACGCTCGCGATCTCCGCGGCGGCGATGGCGCTCGCCGTCGTGCTCGGCCTCGCGCTCGCCCTCGCGCGCCACGCGCTGCCGCGCCTGGGCCGACTCGCGACCGTCTACGTCGAGCTCTTCCGGGGCACGCCGGTGCTGCTCCAGCTCTTCGTGATCTACTACGGCCTCGCGGGTGTGGTCGCGCTCCCGCCGTGGTGCGCCGCCGTGCTGGGCCTCGGCCTCAACTACGCCGCCTACGAGGCCGAGATCTACCGCGCCGGCCTGGCCGCGGTCCCGCGCGGGCAGATGGAGGCGGCCTGGGCGCTCGGCATGAGCACGCCGCTCGCGCTCCGCCGCATCATCGTGCCGCAGGCGCTGCGCGTCGCCCTGCCCGGCATGACGAACGACTTCATCGCGCTGCTCAAGGACAGCTCGCTCGTGTCCGTCATCACCGTGGTCGAGCTCACGAAGCGCATGACGATCGCGGCCGTCGATTTGCGCGGTTGGCTCGCGCCCGGCGCGCTCTGCGCCGCGCTCTACTTCGCGATGAGCTACCCGCTGTCGCGCCTGGCCCGTCGCCTCGAACGGCGTTTAGGTGGTACTCAATAGGGGAGCCAATGGGGCTTTTTTTTCTGGTGTGTCTCGGTGGCGCCGCCGGCACGGCGGCCCGCTACCTCTTGGGCGTGTCGATCCAGGCCGCGTTCGGGCCGACGTTTCCGATGGGCACGCTCAGCGTCAACCTCATCGGTTCGTTCTTCATCTCGATGCTGATGTACCTCGGCGTCGACAAGGGGCTCATCTCGACGCCCCTGCGGATCGTCCTGTGCACGGGCGTCATGGGCGGCTTCACGACTTACTCCAGCTTCAACTTCGAGACGATGCGCTTGCTCCAGCAGGGCTCGGTCCTGCTCGGGTTCGTCAACGTCGGCGCCACGCTCGCGGGATGTCTGCTCACGGGCGCGCTCGGGCTGCTCGCGGGCCGCTTGATCGGAGGGATGTGATGAGATCACTCGAGGGAACGCAGGTGCTCGTCCGCATCTTCATCGGCGAGTCGGATCAGTGGCATCACCAGCCGCTGCACGTCGCCCTTCTCGCGCGGCTGCGCCAGGAAGGCTTCAGCGGGGCCACCGTCACGCGCGGCGTCGCGGGGTTCGGCGCGCACAGCCTCATCCACACGGCCAACATCCTGCGCCTGTCGCAGGACCTGCCCGTGATCGTCGAGGTCGTCGACACCGAGGCGCAGGTGGAGCTGCTCAAGCCCATCCTCGACGAGATGGTCGCCGAGGGCCTCGTGACGATGGAGAAGGTGACCGTGCTCCGCTACGAGCCCGGGCGCACGTGATCGAGGCCGTCGGCCTCACGAAGAGCCTCGGCGGGCGCACCGTGCTCGACGGCGTCTCGCTGCGCGTGCGCGCGGGCGAGGCGGTCGCGGTCATGGGCCCGTCGGGCGTCGGGAAGACGACGCTCTTGCGTTGCCTCGACGGGCTCGAGCGGGCCGACGCGGGCACCGTGCGCGTGGGCGACGACGCGTTCGGGCCGGGGGCGCCCGATTACGATCGCGCCGTCGCGCGCGTGCGGCGGCGCATCGGCTTCGTCTTCCAGCGCTGGGAGCTCTTCCCGCACCTCACCGTGCTCGAGAACGTCGTCGAGGCGCCCGTCCACGTGGCCCGCCGCGCGCCCGAAGCGGCGGCGCGCGAGGCGCGCGCGCTGCTCGAGCGCGTGGGCATCGCGGCGCGCGCCCACGCCCGCCCGCACGAGCTCTCGGGCGGCGAGCAGCAACGCGCGGCCATCGCGCGCGCCCTGGCCCTCGCGCCCGCGGCGCTGCTCATGGACGAGGCCACGAGCGCGCTCGACGCCGAGCGCGTCGGCGATCTCGTGGCGCTCTTGCGCGGGCTCTGCGCAGACGGCCTCGCGCTGCTCTTCGTGACGCACGACGAACAGTTCGCGCGCGCTCTCGGGACGCGCGTCACGACGTTGCGCGACGGCACGCTTAACGAGGGTCCGCCGCGCGCTTGACGCGAAGGTGAATCCCGACGCGCTTCAGCAACCGCCGCGGGCCCGCCGCTCGGAACCGCGGTACACTGAGGAAATAATGACCGCCGCTGCGAAACAGATTTTCGAGGCCGCGCTCAAGCTCGAACCTGGCGAGCGTGAACGTCTTGCCGAGGCGCTGTGGCAGAGCATCGAACAACACGGCGACGTCGAAGAGGCCTGGGCGGGGGAGGTCAAGCAGCGCATCGCGGCTGCCGACGCCGGCGAGATCGATTCGACATCGTGGGATGAAGCACGCGACGAGCTGCTCGACGAGCTGAAGCAAATCCACTCGCGTGGTCGGTAAACGCCCGCATCGGATCCTCCGGCCGGCGCGCCTCGAGCTCCGCGCCGCGGCTCGCAAGTACGAGTACGAACGCGAAGGCCTCGGTCAGAGATTCGCGCTCTCGGTCGAGGAGGCCGTCAAGGATGTCGTCGCACATCCGGTCCGCTGGCCGTTCATGCCATCGGTACCGGAGGAGCTCGGCGTGCGCCACCGCCTCGTCGAGGATTTCCCATTCCAGATCCTGTATCGCGTGGTCGAGGACGATCTTGTCGAGATCGTCGCCATCAAGCACACAAAGCGACACCCTCGATACTGGGCATCGCGCCTCGGTGCCGGCCCTCGACGGTGACATGGAGATATTGTCAACGAGGAAATCATCACGGCGCGAGGCGCCCAATCTTGTTCCCGATGCTCTCGGTGAACCAGAGGTTGCCGTCCGGGCCCACGACGATGAGGGCCGGGAAGGCATGCGCCGTCGGCAGCGGGTAGCTCTTCGCCTCGCCGGCGGTCGTCATGCGGATGAGCTGGTTCCCCATCTGCTCGGTGATCCAAAGGTAGCCGTCGGCGCGCTTCGTGAGCGAGACGGGGCTCGCCGCGCCCGTGGGCATGACCGGAAACTCCGCGATTAGGCCGGCGGGCGTCGAACGCCCGATCTGGTGGCCAGCGCCCTCGGCGAACCACAGGTTGCCGTCCGGGCCCACGGCGATGCCGACCGGGCCGCTGCCGGCTGAGGGGCACATGTAGTCCGTGATCTGGCCCCCTGGCTTGATGTAGCCGACCTTGCCGAAGGCTTCCGTGAACCAGACGTTCCCGTCCGGACCGGCCACGATGTACGAGGGATAGCTCTGGGGCGTTGCGATCGCGAACTCGGTGAACGTTCCCGTGGGCGTGACGCGGCCGATCTTGTTGGTGTCCGCTTCGGTGAACCAGAGGTTGCCGTCGGGTCCCGCGGCGATGCCCTCGAGGTTGGGATCCTTCGTGGGCACGTCGAATTCTGTCAGCGCGCCCGCGGGCGTGATGCGGCCGATCTTGCCGCCGTACTCCTCCGTGAACCAGAGGTTCCCGTCGGGTCCCGCGGTGATGGCGAACGGGTCGCTCGTGGCCGCGGGGATCGCGAACTCGGTGATCGCGCCCGCGGGCGTGATGCGGCCGATCTTGCCGGCGACGAGCTCCGTGAACCAAAGCGCGCCGTCCGGACCGAGCGTGATGCCCCAGGGCGAGCTCGCCGGCGTCGGCACGTCGAACTCGGTGAACGGACCGGCCGGTGGCGTCTCGATGGCGACGTCGGGCACGCGATCGGCCGGGGCGTCGGGCGCCTCTGGCGCGGCCGAAGAGTCTGGCGTGGCCGGCCCATCCGCCGCGCCCGCCGCGTCGGCGTCTCGAGGCGACGCGTCGGCAGCTCCATCGGGCGCAGCCGAGCCAGAGGGGCCCGACCCACAAGCCGCGAAGAGCATCGCAACCGCTGGCCCTCCCCAGCGCTGGAACCGTGTGCGCATCGTGTCTATCTATCTTCCATAGACGGGGCCGGCGAGCTTTTCAGGCCGCGCCCCTACTGCGCCTTCTCGAACATCTGATCGACGGGGACGACCCGCACGTTGGCCTTCGCGATCGACACCGGGAATTTTTCGATGAGCTTGTCCTGCGCCTCGATGTCGGGCGGGGTTCCCTTGGTGTCGTACGCGATGGGGGTCGGCTCTCCGCTCACGAGCTTGTCGGCGACGGCCTGGGCCTTGTCACTCACGATCGCGATCGAGAGCCCCGTGAGCGACAGGTGCTTCTTGACCGCCCGATCGACGTCCGCCTTCTTCATCTTGGGCAGGCGGGCCTGCAGCTCCTTGACGACGTCCTTGCCCGTGACGATGGCGTCGATGGCGAAGCCGAGGCGCCGCGAGACGTCCTGCGCCCACAGGTTCGAATAGTTCGTGAGAAAGGTGCGCGTCGCCTCGAAACCAGCCTGCGGGATCCCCTCCCGGATGAGCTTGTCGGTCTCGTACAGCGCGGCGCGCAGCGCGAAGAGCGCGTTCCGCGGCGGCACGGGGCGCAGCCAAATCTCGAAGTGCTGCTGCCGCCGCGCGATGTTGGCGAGCGGGAACGTCGACCAGCCGTCCTGGATGAAGTTCTCGATGTAGGCGTAGTCGCCGTAGTTGAGGCCGCGGTCGCCGCGCAGGTGGTTCATGAGGACGCCGTTGAAGGTGCGATGCTCGCCGAGGTAGCTGCGCGCGACGGTGAGTGGATAGAAGTCGGCGTCCTTGCGCGTGAGATCGAGGGGCCGCCCAATCGAGATGGCGTTCGCGCGCGCGTCCTTCTCGACGATGAGCACGTGATGCGCGTCGTACTTCGGCGGCGGCGGGAGCTTGGGCAGGGGCGGCGACTTCGCGGGCAGCGCCTCGAAGCGCTTCGCGAAGGCCTCGGCGAAGCCCGCCGGGTAGCCGCCCGCGACGCCCACGATGAGGCGATCGCGCGAAAAGTGCGAGGCGTGGAAGGCCTTGACGTCGTCGAGCGTGATGGCCGTGAGCCCCGCCACCGTGCCCGGCGTCGGCGTGCCGTAGGGGTGGCCCTGG
>DASXOE010000115.1:0-6380 GCA_036494575.1 Polyangia bacterium
CCGCGCGCGCTCGCGCTCGCCGTGGCCGAGCTCGTCCGGGCGCAGCCCAGCTCCGCGCCGCCCTTGCCGGCCCCCGCCACCACGCCTCCGCCGGCGATCGTCCCCGGTCGCCCGACGGCCGGCTTCTCGGCGGACGGGCTCTTCGAGCTCCTTCCCAACCGCGACACGAGGCTCTGGGGCGGCCGCCTCACGGCCTCGATCGATTCCCCGCGCTGGAGCCTCGGCCTTTTCGGCGAAGCGGTCGCGGGCGAGCACGGCTACGCCGTCGGCGAGGTCGCGCTGCAGTCGTTCGGCGCCGGCCTCGTGGCCGGCCCGCGCTGGACCGCGGGCCGGCTCACGCTCGCCACGGGCGTCGTCGGGGCCCTCGGCTGGACGCGTGTCCAAGGGCACGCCGGCGAGCCCGACGTCATCGCCGGTGGCGGCTCCGGCCTCACGGCCGCCGTGCGCGTGCGCGTCGCGCTCTCGTCGATCGTCGTGCGCGTCGCCTCCGTGCGCGCCTTCGTCGAGGGCGGCTGGATCGCCCGCGGCTTCGACGCGACGGTCGACGGCGCGCGCGCCGCCGGCCTCTCGGGCGCGACGCTCGTCTTCGGGCTCGGCCTCGGGCTCTGAAGGTCAGCTCTCGAGGAGTCGCTCGAGGAGGATGTCGTCGAGGTCTCGCCGTCCGTCGAGAACGCCGTGAACTTCGATCGTCTTTCCGACGATTCGATAGATGATTCGCCAAGGAGGTTCCTGCAGCTCGCGCCAGGTGCGATCGCCGACGGAACGGAGCTCCTTGGCAGGTCTCCCGCGCTCGGGCGATCGGTCGAGCGATTCGACCCGGGCGATGATGCGACCGACTACGGCGTCGGCTCGAGGGGGCGACTCGTCCACCAGATAGGCCGCCAGACGTTCCACATCGCGCACGGCAACCTCAGTCCAGGCGACAGAAAACGGCCCTCTGCTCATCTGCCTCGCCTATTTTCGGGAGGCCGCCTTGGTGATCGCTGCCTTGGCGCGCCGCCGAACGTCGGCGCTCGAGTAGAGGCGGCCCGTTCTCGTCAACGCGTCCTGACTTTGCGCGAGGAGCTTGAGCATCGAGAGAGTTTCTTGCAGCCGATCATATTGATCGACGTCCATGAGGACGACCTTGGGTTTCCCGTTCTGGGTGATCACGACGGTTTGGCCGCCGGCCGAGACCTCGTGGACCAGCTCCTTGGTGTGATTCTTGAGATGGGTGATAGGTCGCACGTTGGCCGCCTTCATAGGCCAGAATATAGCACCTTATTACGTACCCAGGCCCGGTGTGGATCCGGCGCGGCCCCCGCTCTCCATCCGTGCGAAGAACTCCCACTGACACGTGTTGGGTACACTGCAGGGTGGAGTCCTGGTAACCTCTCCCACGCATGAAGATCGCCGACAAGAAGGCCGTGGCCATCGAGTTCACGCTCAAGGACGAAGCGGGAGAGGTGCTCGAGACGTCCGTGGGCCAGGACCCGCTCTGGTACCTGCAGGGCCAGGGCAACCTGGTTCCGGGGCTCGAGAAGGCGCTCCTGGGGAAGGACGTCGGGGAGACCGTCGACGTCAAGCTGCCGGCGGCCGAGGGGTACGGCGAGCGCGACGAGAAGGAAGTCCGCAACGTGCCGCTGCGCAAGTTCAAGGCGCAGCGCATCCAAGTCGGTGGCCGCTATCAGATTCAGGACGGCGGCGGCCTGCGCGTCGTGTTCGTCAAGGCGGTCAACGGCGACTACGCCCTCGTCGACGGGAACCACCCGCTCGCGGGCAAGACGCTCCACTTCATCTGCAAGGTGATGGAGGTCCGCGACGCCAGCGAGGACGAGCAGCAGCACGGCCACGTCCACGGTCCCGAGGCCCACGGCCACGGACACCATCACCACCACTGATTGGAGATGACCGTCCGCGAGACGCCCGCGCGCTTGCTCGTCCTGCCGGGGCTCGGCGGCTCGGGGCCGGAGCACTGGCAGACGCGGTGGGAGGGCTGCGAGCGAGCGTGCGCGCGCGTGCACCAGCGCGAGTGGGAGCGCCCGGCGCTCGGCGACTGGCTGCGCGCAGTCGACGCGGCGCTCGCCGCGGGGGAGGAGCCCGTCGTGCTCGTCGCCCACAGCCTGGCGTGCGCGCTCGTCGCGCACGGGGCGCGGCGCGCCAACTGGGCGCGCGTCGTCGCGGCGCTGCTCGTCGCGCCCGCCGACGTCGATTCGCCGGCGCGCACGCCGCCGGAGACGCGCTGTTTCTCCCCCATGCCGATGGAGCCGCTGCCCTTCGCCGCGACCGTGGTCGCGAGCCAGGACGATCCGTTCGTGGCGCTCGACCGCGCGCGCGAGCTGGCGCGCCGCTGGGACGCCGAGTTCGTCGACGCGGGCGCCATCGGTCACATCAACGCGGCGTCGGCGCTCGGCGACTGGCCGGAGGGCCGCAGGGCGCTGAGCGCGCTCGTCGCGCGCGCCGCGCGCCGGGAGGTCAGGGCCGCGTGACGATCCTCCTGTCCTCGACGAACCCGCGCTGGTTCGCGGCGAGCACGGCCGACCTGCTCTCGCTGCTGTCGGATCACCTGCACTGCGAGCGCAAGGCCGCCGAGAACGCGCTCGCGCTCGTGCGCCGTTATCCACACCGGGGCACCTCGGTCGCGTCGCTGTCCCGGCTCGCGCACGAGGAGACGAGCCACGTCGTGCAGGTCGCGGCGCTCATCGCCGAGCGCGGGTGGACGCCGCGCGCGGACACGCCGAACCATTACGCGCGCCGCCTGCTCGCCGAGGTGCGCGGGCGCGAGCCGGGCCGCCTGCTCGACGCGCTCTTCGTGGCGGCCTTCATCGAGGCGCGTTCGCACGAACGCTTGGCGCTGCTCGCGCGCGGCTTCGCCGCGTCGGGCGAGGGAGAGCTCGCGGCTTTCTACGGCGCGCTCGCGCACGCCGAGGAGCGCCACGCCGAGATCTTCCTCGAGCTCGCGCGGCCCCTCGTCGGGGAGGCGGAGTACGAGGCGCGCCTCGCCGAGGTCGCCGAGCGCGAGGCGGGCATCATCGCGGCGCTGCCGCACGTCCCGCGCGTGCATTGATTCCGCGCGTCGGCGCGCTCAACCGGCCGACGGCTTCGCCGTCTCGACCGGCGAGGGCGCCGCGAAGGCGAGGCGCCCGCCGATGTAGGTCGCCTCCACCTCCATCGACGAGCTCCAGAGCACGAGGTCGGCGAGGCAGCCGGCGGCGAGCCGCCCGAGATCCTCGCGCTCGAGGAGGCGGGCGGGCACCTGCGTCGCCATCGAGAGCGCCTGCTCGACGTGCGCGCCGCCGTGCTCGAGCATGACGCGCACGGCGCGGTCGAGCGTGAGCGTCGACCCCGCGAGCGTGCCGTCGAGCCGCCGCGCGGCCCGCCCGTCGGAGACGATGGGCGCGCCGCCGAGGGCGTAGGTGCCGGGCGGGCGGCCCGTGGCCGAGACGGCGTCCGTCACGAGCGCGACGTGCTCCCATCCCTTGGCGCGCAGCGCGAGGTTGAGGGCCACGGGGTGCGCGTGCACACCGTCGGCGATCAGACCCACGGTGACCCGATCGTCGGTGAGCGCGGCGCCGACGCTGCCCGGCTCGCGGTGCTGGAAGGCGCGCATGGCGTTGTAGAGGTGCGTGACCAACGAGGCGCCCGCGTCGACGCCGGCGACGAACTCCTCGAACGTCGCGTCGGTGTGACCCAGGCTGGCGACGACGCCGGCGTCGCGCAGGCGGCGAATGAGCGCGAGCGCGCCGGGGCGCTCGGGCGCGATCGTCACGATGCGGAGCAGGTCGGCGGCGATCAGCTCGTCGAGCACCGACGCGAGCGCGGTCCCGCCGCGCGCGACGGCCGCCGGATCGTGCGCGCCCACGCGCGCGGGCGAGAGCAGGGGACCCTCGAGGTGCAGGCCCAGGCGCCGCGCGCCGCCCGCGCCTTCGGCGCTGCGCAGGGCGGCGGCCCCCGCGCGGTAGGCCTCGACCGCGCTGCTCACGAGCGTCGGCAGGAACGAGGTCACGCCCGTGGCGGGGAGGGCGGCCGCGAGGGCCGTGAGCGCGGTGGCGTCGCCGCCCACCTCGTGGCCGAAGGCGCCGTTGACCTGCAGGTCGATGAGGCCGGGCGAAACGTAATGCGCGCTCCTGACGGGCGTGGGAATGTTCGAGGCGAGGTCGCCCGTTCTGACCTCGACGATGCGACCGCCCGCGACGACGACGACCCCTTGCGTGATGCGGCCATCGAGCAGCAGGCGCCCGCGCACGCTGAAGACGTCGCCGGGCGCGCTCTTCGTATTGTCCGGCGCTCGCGATTCTGTTCTCATTCCGGCACCCGCCATCCTAACGGAGGTTCGATGAGGTTTCTCCTGTGGTCTGCGATTTCTGCCGCGACGCTCTCGCTGCCCCTTCTGGCCGTGCTGTCCCGGCCAGTGGCTGCAAAGTCAGACGAAAAGTCCGGCGCGGCCTTCCCGTTCCCCGTTCACGAGAGGACGCTCGCGAACGGGCTGCGCGTCTTCGTGGTCGGTTACGACTCGCCGGGCCTCGTCGCCTACTACTCGATCGTGCGCACCGGCAGCCGCAACGAGGTCGAGCCGGGCAAGTCCGGCTTCGCGCACTTCTTCGAGCACATGATGTTCCACGGCACGGAGACCTACCCGCAGGACAAGTACAACGCCGAGATCAAGACCATGGGCGCCGACTCCAACGCGTTCACGTCCGACGATCTGACCGTGTACCACATCCTCGCGGGCAAGGCGGCGCTGCCGAAGATCGTCGAGATCGAGGCGGATCGCTTTCAGCACCTGACGTACAAGGAGCCCGAATTCCAGAAAGAGGCGCGGGCCGTGCTGGGTGAGTACAACAAGAACGCCTCGAACCCCGTCGAGAAGATGACCGAGGTTCTCTACGACAACGCCTACACGACGCACACGTACAAGCACACGACGATGGGCTTCGTGAAGGACATCGAGAACATGCCGAGCGAGATGGCTTACTCGCGCACGTTCTTCGACCGCTACTATCGCCCCGAAAACGTCGTGCTGCTCGTCGTGGGCGACGCCGACCCCGAGGCGACGTTCGCCCTCGTCGAGAAGGCCTACGGCGCCTGGAAGCCGGGGGCGGCGCGGCCCGCCGTGCCGGCCGAGCCGCCGCAGACCAAGGAGAAGCGCGTCGAGCTGAAGTGGCCCGGGCCGACGCTGCCGATGCTGCTCGCGGGCTATCACGTGCCGGCGTTCTCGACGACCAACGTCGACCTGCCCGCGCTCGACGTGCTGGCCGAGCTGCTCTTCGCGGAGCGGGCGCCGCTCTACAAGCGCCTCGTCATCAAGGAGCAGAAGGTCGAGACGATGTCGGGCTCGGCCGACCCGCACGTCGATCCGAACCTCTTCGCGGTCCTCGCGCGCATCAAGAAGCCGCAGGACCTCGGCGCCGTAGAGAAGGCCATCGACGACGAGATCGCGCGCCTCGCCAAGGAGGGCGTCGACGCCAAGACGCTCGCCGACGTCCTGTCTCACGTGAAGTACGGGTTCGCGGCGCAGCTCTCGACGGCCGACAAGGCGGCCACGACCGCCGCGATGTTCGTGGCGCTCACGGGCGACCTGGCATCGATCAACGCGTACTTCGCGCTCTACGACAAGGTGACGCCCGCCGACGTCAAGCGCGTCGCGCAGAAGTACTTCACGGCGGCCAACCGCACGACCGTCACCTTGAGGGCGGCCAAGTGAACTCTCTCGGTCGCGGGGTCGGAATCGTCGTCACGGCGGCGTGCGCGGCTGGTCTCGCCGCGCGTCCCACGCTCGCCGCCGAAACCGCCGGCACGGCGCCGGCGAAGGCCGGCCGCGCGCCGGGGAAAGGACTCCACGTGCGCACGGTCTTCTTGCCTTCGCCCGGAAACCCGCTCGTCGCGCTCCGCGTCTATTTCAAGCTCGGCTCCGTCGACGACCCGAAGGGCAAGGAGGGCCTCGCGGCGCTCACGGGCGACGTCGTCGGGCAGGGCGGCACGAAGGCGCGGACCTACGCCGAGGTCCTCGACGCGCTCTATCCGCTCGCGGCCAGCATCCGCGTCACGGGCGACAAGGAGTCGCTCGTCTTCTCGGGCATGGTCCACCGCGACAACGTCGAGCGGTTCGCCGACCTCCTGGCGGATCAGATCCTCACTCCGCGCTTCGCCGAGGACGACTTCACGCGCAACCGCCAGGACGCGCTCGACTACGTCACGAAGACGCTGCGCGGGACGGCCGACGAGGACCTCGGCAAGCAGGCCATGGCCACGGTGCTCTACCAGGGCCACCCCTACGGCACGCCGACGCCGGGCACGGTGGCGGGGCTCACGGCCATCACGCTCGACGACGTCAAGGCCTTCCACGCCTCGCACTTTTCGCGCGATCGCCTCATCGTGGGCGTCGCGGGCGGCTACCCGGC
>DASXOE010000116.1:0-38177 GCA_036494575.1 Polyangia bacterium
GCCTGTTGGCGTTCTACCGCAAGCTCGGGATGCAGGGCGGCGGCTTCAACATCCTGTTCGTCAAGGACCCGGACTATTTCCGGTTCCTCGACTGCGAGAGCGCCACGCACGCCGTCGGCATCGTCGAGGACGACGAAGGCACTGTCGAGGGCATGTTCGCGTTCGGCGCGCGGCCCTGCTACGTCGCGGGCAAGCTCGAGCGCGTCGTGCACGTCTCCGACCTGCGCTTCACGTCGCGCCGCCTGCGCAAGAGCAAGTTCGACTGGAAGGCCGTCGCGGGCGAGCTGTGCGAGCAGCTGCCCACCATCGGCGAATTCAAGGGCGCGCGGTACCTGCTCGGGTCCTTCGTCGTCGCCAACGAGAAGGCGCGCAAGGCCATCGCCTCGCAAAAGGCGCCCTTCGACATCAGCCCGCTCTCGAGCTACAAGATGGTCAACCTGTTGGCGCGCAAGCCGCTCAAGTGGGCGGGGCTCAAGGGCAAGAAGCGCGATCCGAGCGTCCAGGTCTCGCGCGGAGGCGCGGCCGACCGCGAGGACCTGCGTCGCTTCCTCGATCGCCAGAACCGCAGGCGCGCGCTCGGGTACGTGTTCGAGGGCCCCGAAGACGAGCTCGCGCGCCGCCTGCGGGTCTGGGACGGCTTCACGATGGAGTCGTTCTTCATCGCGCGCGACGGCAATGGCCAAGGCGGCATCCTGGGCTGCTTCGCGGCCTGGGATCTCTCGCCGGCGCGCCGGATCGTCGTCGACCGCTTCCCGCCGGGGCTCGCGGCGGCCGCGGCGGTGATTCGCCCGCTCGCGAAGAAGATCCCGCGCCCCGGCGAGGCGCTGCGCATCCTCTACCTGACGACGCAGGAGCTCGACCTCGACTTGCCCGCCGCGCGCCGCGGCGCCGTCTTCGCGGCGCTCCTCGAGGCGTTGTACGAGAGCGGCGTCGCCGCGGACTTCCACATGGTGGCCGTCTGCGACTACGACCGGGAGAGCCTGCTCGCCGAGCTCGAGCCCAATTACTTCACGACCCAGACGGCCACCCTGCTCTATCAGCTGTACCGGCGCGGTGACACGAACGTCCTTCGCGAGCAGGATCTGCCTTGTCACGTCGGGCACGAGATGTGCCTGACGTAGCGCGCGCGACCGCAGGGGGCGCGCTGGCCCACGTCGGTCTCAACCGCTCGGAGCGCCTGTATCTCGCGCTCGAGGGCGTGGCCGGCGCCATCGGGCAAATCCACGTCCTTCGCTTTCGCGAGCCGCACGCCGAGGCGGACGTGCGGGCCGGTCTGCGCCACGTCGTGCGGCTCTTTCCGCGCCTGCGCGGCCTCGTCGAGCCGACGGTCTTCGGGCATCGCCTCGCGGTGCTGCCCGAAGGAGCGCGCGTCGACGCGCTCTTCGAGTCGGCGTTCCGCGCGGTCACCGTCGCCGAGGGCGCGGGCGACGCGGCCGCGCTGCAGTCCCTCCTCGAGGCGCTCGCCAACGAGCCCTTCGATCTCGCGCGTGCCCTGCCGTTGCGGGCGCGCCTCCTCACGGGCGGGCCGCTGCCCGTGCTCGTGCTCAGCCTGCATCACGTCATGTGCGACGGGCGCGGGATGCTGAAGCTCCTCGACGCGCTCATGGCGCACCTAAACGGCGAAGAGCTCGCCGCGCAGCCCCTCGACGATCCGGGCATGCGCGCCGCCTTCTTGCCGACGCGCGGCCTCTGGCGACAGATGGCTTGGCAACGCCGCGAGAGGGCGGCCGGAAAGCAGAGCCCCGCGTTGACCCTCGTGAAGGAGCGCGGCGCCTTCGGCCCGACGGGCGTTCGCCTGCATGACGTGTCGGTGCCGCTCGCCGCCATCAAGCAGGCCGCGGCGGCGCGCGCCTGCACCGTGAGCGAGCTCGTGATCGCCGTGCTGGGCGCGAGCTTCGCGGGCCGCGCCGAGCCGCGCGCGCGCGCGGTCGGCAGCGTGCGCGTGTCCGTCGACCTGCGCCCCTACTTCCCGCCCGAGCGCCGGCCCACCTTCGGGAACTACGTCGCGAGCTTCCTCGTGCGCGTCACGAGGGTGGACGATCTCGAGGCCGCGCTGGCCGAGGTCCACGCGCGCATGCGCGAGGTCCTCGGGCGCTTCGAGCGGCGCGAGATGGGCGTCCCGCTGTTCCTCGCCGAGCTCGCGCCGCGCCTCCTCGGGCGCAGGCTGCTCGGATGGTGCGTGCGCGCGCTCAAGCGGCGCGGACGCCTCGCGCAGGTGACCGTGCATTGCTCCAACCTCGGCGACGCTGATCTCCTCAACGGTCACGGCGCCGGGGCGCGGGCCGACGCGCTGGCCTTCTTCACGCCGGCGCTCGGCCCCTACGTCGGTTCCGTCGGCCTCGGCGACCGGATGTACCTGGGCGTCACCTATCCGCGCGCCGAGATCGAGGAGATGGTCATCGACGGCGCGCTCGCCGACTTCGAGCGCGGGCTGCGCGTCCTTACGGCGGGCCTCACGGAATGATGACGCCCGGGCAGCCGAAGATCGTCTGAACGTTCTTGATCATGCCGTTCTGGTAGTTCGTGCACCAGGTGCCGCTGAGCTCGATCGTCGTTCCCCCGGGCCCGTAGTCCCAACCTTCGGTGGCGCTCTGGGGAACGCGGGCGCCGTCGGCCTCCACGGCGATGTTGGTGGGATCGGGCGGATCCTTGATGGGGAGAGTGCACGAGACGATCTGGCCGCCGATGACGGCGAGCGCCGCGCTGAGATCGGCGCTCGTCGTCACCGGATAGTAGGCGGGATCGGCGGCGCGGGGCTTGCCGCCGGCCTTGGCCATGGCGCTCAGCGTGGCGTCGCCGTTGCCCAGCGTCCCGACGCCGATGACGAAGACCGGAATCCCCGCGGCCGCGAGGTTCGTCACGGCTGTGATCGTCGCGGCGTCGTCGGCGTCGCTCTGCGGGCCGTTGCAGTTGGGCAAGCCGTCGGTGGCGAGCACGACGTAACGCGGGTTCGGCGTCGTCAGGTCCATGAGGTAACGGCCCGCGCTCTCGATGGCGAGCCGCGTGGGCGTGGCGCCGCTCGGCTTGTTGGCGGCGATGGCGGCGTTCACCACCATGGCGTTGTTGGGCGCCACGGGCGCCGCGACGCTGTCGTCGACGCCGCAGGAGTCGTCGCTCGGGAAGAACTTGATGCCCCAGTCGATCGTCCCTTGCGTCGCGGTGACCGTCGAGGTCAGGGCGTTCGTCATGTCGGTCCACTTGGAATTGCACTTCCCGAAGAGACAAGCGAGCAGGCCCATCGCGAAGTCGTTCATCGAGGTCGACTTGTCGAGGACGATGAGGGCGCTGGGCGGCAGCCCCTCGACTGCGAAGCGCGTGAGACCGCAGTTCGGACCGTCGGCGGAGAGACCGGGCGCGGGCGCGGCTTCACTCGTGCCGGCGTCGAACGCGCCGCGGCCGCCCAACGGCGACGAGCCCGAAGCGCCAGACGAAGTGCCAGATGAAGCGCCAGATGAAGCGCCAGACGCCCCACCCGCCGAAGCCTCGGCGGCGCCGCTGGGTCCGCCCGCGCCGACCGCGGTGCACCCGACCAAGAAGGCGACCGCCGCCACGCCGAACAGCAGATGAAGTGACCGCGAGCCAGGCATACCCACCTCCACCATGCGTCTACCAGCCTACTGACTCGCGGTCAATAGAGACGACGTCGTCAGGCGGCGGCGTTCTCCAGGACGGCGGCTGCCCCGAGGCCGCCCGCGGCGCACAGCCCCAGCAACGCGGTCCGTCGTCCGGTGAGCTGCAGCTCGTTGGCCATCGTCGTGACCATGCGCGCGCCCGTCGCCGCGAAGGGGTGTCCGAGCGCGAGGGAGCCGCCGTGGACGTTGAGCCGATTCGGGTCGACGTCGCCCACGGCGGTCTCGCGGCCGAGGCGCAGGCGCGCGAAGGCGTCGCTGCCCAGCATCTTGGCGACGCTCAGGACCTGCGCGGCGAACGCCTCGTGCATGTCGACGAGATCGATCTCGGCGAGCTCGTATCCAGCGCGAGCGAGCGCCCGCGGCATGGCGAGCGCTGGTCCCATGAGGAGCTGGTCGCCCGGGTCGACGGCGACGTAGGCCCAGCTCGCGAAGCGCGCGAGCGGCGCCAGCCCGAGCGCGCGCGCCTTGTCCTCGCTCATGAGCAGCACGGCGGCGGCGCCGTCGGTGAGCGCCGTCGAGTTGCCCGCAGTGAGCGTGCCTTTGCCGTCTCGCGCGAAGACCGGCTCGAGCTTGGCGAGCTTCTCGACGCTCGTGTCGCCGCGCACGAGCGTGTCGGTGTGGACCCAGCGCCCGCCTTCCGCCCCACCCACCTGCACGGGGACGATCTCCCGCGCGAACCGGCCGCTCGCGATGGCCGCGGCGGCCCGGTGATGAGAGCGCGCCGCGAGCTCGTCCTGCGCGCCGCGCGGGATCTCGTTCCGGCGCGCCATGACCTCGGCGGCCTCGCCCATGGTCTGGCCCGTCGTGCGCTCGGCGATCTTGGGCATGCGCGGCAGGATCTCCGAGAGCGGCAAGAGCTGCGCGAGCGCGCCGAGCACGTCGCCGCGCGTGCGCTTGCCGAAGACGAGCGGCGCGGCAGCGTGCACGAGCTTCGGCGGCAGCTTGACCTCGGCGTTGCTCGTCGAGTCCGAGCCGCCCGCTATGACGACGTCCACCTCACCGCGCTCGATGCTGGCGGCCGCCGACGTCATGGCCTGCAGCCCAGACGCGCAGGCGCGCGACACCGTCATGGCCTCGAGCGACGGCAGGCCGAGGTCGAGCGCGATCTCGCGCCCCACGTTGGGCGACTGGCTGGGCAGGATGACGCCGCCCCACACGATGGCGTCGATGTCCTTGCGGGGGATCGCATAGCGCTCGAGCAGCCCGCGCACGGCCGCCGCGCCGAGCGCGATCGTGTCGAGCGGGAGATATTCGGCGAAGGCCTTCACGAACGGCGTGCGCACGCCGCCCACGACGACGGCCCGGCGTCCACGTCCCGGTTCGCTGCGCTTCGGTGTCATGGGCAGGTCCTTTCTCTGTGCGTTGGCGCGGTCAAGCGCCCAGGAAGGCGCCGCCACAGACGCGGATGACGGCGCCCGTGATGCCGGCTGCGCCGGGCGTCGCGAGGAACGTGATGACCTCTCCCACGTCGCCCGGAAGCCCGCCCTGCCCGAGCGCGCTCAAGCGGCGCCCGCCCTCGCGGATGAGCAGCGGGATGGCGGCCGTGAGGCGCGTTTCGATGAAGCCCGGGGCCACGGCGTTCACGGTGATCCGGCGCGGCGCCAGCAGGGCGGCGCGCTTGCGCACGTAGGCGCTCACGCCGGCCTTCGAGGCCGCGTAGTTCGTCTGCCCGCGGTTGCCCGCGATGCCCGCCACCGAGGCCAGGCAGATGAAGCGCGCGCCGTCGTGAACGACGCCGCCCAAGAGCACGTCGTCGATGCGCGCGATGGCGCCGAGGTTGATCTCGAGCGTCTGATCCCAGTCGGCCGGCTTCATGCGCGCCAGCGTCCGGTCGCGCGTGATGCCGGCGTTGTGGACGACGACGTCGACGCCGCCGTGGCGCTCGGCCAGGTGGCGCGCGATCGCGTCGCCGGCGCCCGTGTCGGCGACGTCGACGAGCAAGACCGACCCGCCGACGGCGCGCGCGACGCGCGACGCGGGGCCGTCGTCGGCGGGGCGATCGAGACAGACGACGTGGGCGCCCTCGGCGGCGAGCAGGCGCGCCGTGGCTTCGCCGATGCCGCGCGCCGCGCCGGTGACGAGGGCCACCTTGCCCTCGAGGGGCCGGACGAACGGAGGCTCCACGGCGGCGGGCACGTTCGCCTCCACGGCGATGGCCTGCCCCGTGACGAAGGCGGCGCGGCGCGAGAGCATGAAGCGGAGCACGGGCGGCATGTGCCCCTCGGCGCCGCGATGGACGATGAGCAGCTGGGCCGTGGCGCCCTTGCCGCCGATCTCCTTGGCCAGGCTGCGCACGAACCCGTCGAGCGCGCCCTGGGCCGCGGCCTCGGCGGCCGTGCGCGCCGCCACGGCGGGGCGACCGAGCACGACGACGCGCCCGCCAGCGACGAGCCTCGGCACGAGCGGGTGAAAGAACTCGTACAGGCCGCGCAGCCCCTCGGGCGCGTCCAGGCCCGTGGCGTCGAAGACGAGCGCCTCGGCGCGAAGGTCCGGGAGCGGCACCGCGAGATCGACGGCCTGCGGCGGGCGCCCGAACGCCTCTCCGAGCTCGCGAAAGATCGCCGTCGCGCCGCCGACGACGTGCGGCGCGGCGCCGGCCATGACGAGCGTCTTGGCGATCGCCGCGCGGAGCTGCGTCGGCGGCGCGCCTTCGGGCTCGGCCGTCGCCGTGCCCACGACGACCGTCGCGCCGGCGAGGGGTCGCGCCTCCCATGGTCCGCGCGCGCGCGGGAGCTTGCGCGGCAACGGCAGCGGGAGGCCCAGGCGCTTGACGAGGCGGCGCGCGCCCGCGCTGTCCCCGAGCTGCACGAGGAGATCGCTCATGGTCTCGTCTCCTCGGCGCGCCGGGGACCACGGCCAGAGCGCGCGACGGGCAGGGCACGAGCGAACACGAGTGGCGCCGCCGCGGGCGCGCCTGCCGCGATGAAGCTGCCCACGAGGTAGGCCGGTCCCCCTGGGGCGTCGCCCACGAAGAAGCGCGTCTCGTCGAGGTAGAGGCCCACGCGGGCCGGCAGGCGCAGGGCGCGCGTGAAGCGCACGTCGACGACGCGCAGGCGATCGGGGGCGCCCGCGAAAACGGCCCGGTGCAGGCCCTCGATGGCGCGCGCCATCGTCGAGAAGCCGTGCAGGATGGCGCCGCCGTGGCCGAAGGCGCGACCGTAGCGGCGGCTCCAGTGCACCGGGTTGAAGTCGCCCGTGAGCATCGCGAAGCCGAGACCGGCGTCGCCGCCCAGGCTCCAGTACGCGAGCTCGCGGGCGCCCGCCGGCACGCGCGCCGGTTCCTTCCGCGCGCGCGTCGCGGGCGGCGCCCCGTCGCGCCGACCGCTCGGGACGACGACGAAGACCTCGGCGACGAGGGCGTTCGGGCAGGCGGCCGGACCGGTGGCAACGCGCTGGCGCAGCACGGCGCGGCGGCCGTCGTCCTCGACGCTCTCGAGCCGGGCGCGCACCTCGAGGGGCGCGCCCGCGGGCAGCGTGCCGTTGAGCTCGAGGCGGCAACCGCCGTTGACGGCCTCGAGCATGGGGAACGGCAACCCGCGCAGGGTGCGCGCGAGCGTCGGCATCGTCCACTGCGGGAACAGGTGCGGCGGCACGAGCCCGTCGTACGACCTCGAATCGCCGCCGACGTGACGAACGTAGTCGCGCGAGAGCGCCGCGGGCCGAGGCGGCACGACCGTGACGATCTCGGGCCCAGGCGCCACGAAGGGCCCAAGCGGCGCCGCGCCGAGCCCGAGCCGCCACAGCAGCGCCGGCATGGCTGTCTCGGCCAGGGCGGCCACTACGCCCGTCTGGTGCCATATGTGCCGCACGCTCGCCATGGAAGCCGAGGTCAGCTATAGCCAGCTATTGAACTAGAGTCAATAGCTGTCAGGCCTGAGCCGGACGCGGGGGCTTCTTGGTCCTGACCTTGGCCTTGCCCGGATCGAGCTCGAAGGCCTTGGTGAGGATCGAGACGTAGCTGGAGACGAGCAGCTCGCGCAGGTCGTCGCGCGGCAGCTCCGGGTGGCTCACCCAGTCGAGGCTGGCGCCCTCGACCATGGCGATCCAGGCGCGCAGGGCGGCGCGCAGCACGGGGCGCGGCTTCGAGATCTCGAGGTTCTGGAGGAAGTAGCGCATGACGACCTCGCGATGCTCCTCGAGGATGTCGCTGATCTCGGGCGCGATGGCGACGCCGCTGCGGTGAATGGCCGTGTACACGGCGCCGTACTCCTGAACATAGTTCAGATGCGCGTCGATGGCGGCGCGCAGCCGGGCGGCCGGGGGCAGCTCCGCGTGCGGCTTCGTGAGCCGTCGAAGCTTGAGCGACGCCGCCCGGATCGTCTCGACGTAGAACTCCCGCTTGCCCTTGAAGTAGTGGTAGAGGAGGCCCTTCGAGATGCCCGCCGCCGCCGCGACGTCGTCGACCGAGATGTCCTCGTACGAATGCGTCGAGAAGAGACGGATGCCGAGGTCGAGCAGCTGAACGCGGCGCTCGTCGATCTGCAGCCGCACGCGGCGCGGCGCCACCGTGCTGCGACGTTTGAGTGACGGCTGGGCCTCGGGCTTTCGGGGGAGCGCGCTCACGGGTACTCGGCTGCCAAGATAGCGGGGCGCGCCCATCGACTCAAGCAGCGCGCGGCGTCCGTCCATTGTCAAACGGCGGTCGATAGCGGTCATTCGCGCAGCGCCTTCAGGCCCAGGCCCTCGAGAGCGCGGCCCGCGCGCAGAGCGGAGTCACGAGGATCCCGTCGACGACGGCGAACCCCACCTTGAAGACGAGGAACCGATCGAACGGCAGCCGATCGACGCCGAGCCCCACGAAGGTCATGAGCGTCACCGGAACGAGCAGGACGAGCGAGGCGAGCGCCAGACTGCCCGCGCGGGCCCAGACTCCCTCGGGGAGGCGCAGAGCCGCGAAGCTGCCAACGAAGCTCGTGAGCGGCGGCAACCGGCCGGCGCGCACGTGCCAGTTCGTCAAGAACGTCACGATGACGCACGTGAGGACGGGCAAGATGATGCTCGTCGCGACCGTGTCCGTCGCGATCCCGACGGCCCCCCACAGCGGGACGACGGCCATCCGATGAAAGACGGCCCACGCGATGGCGCCGTTGATGCCGGCGTTCAGCAACGCGGCGCCGACGCCGTTATCGAGCAGCAGATATCTCCAATGGGCGGCGCGCATCGGCACGGGCCGCCGCTAGAGGTCCTCGAACAACGCGGGATCGACTTTTTGGTTCGGGCGCACGTTCGTGTACTCGTAGCGCTCGAGGAAGCCCTGCCCGTCGTACACTTCGATCTTCACGGGCAGGCCGAGCTTCGCGTCGACGCACAGCCGCGTGCGTTGCGCGTAAAGGCCCTTGGCGCCGGGCGGCGCGGTGTACTCCATGCAGTAGGCGCCGCTGCCGTCGAAGCCCTGGTCCTTGCGAACGAGCCCACCAAAGGCTTGGCCTTTGTGCAGGTCGCTCGCCACGAGATCGAGCAGCGGGGCGAACCCGAGCTCGGTGACGCTGTGGTTCGTGTCGCCGTGCGCGAGCCCGCCGTTGAGATCGATCCACAGCGACGCGATGCCGAGGATGCCGGCCTCGCGCACGAGCATCTCGCTCGGGCGCTTTTGCGTCCAGATGACCTTTCTGCCGGACTTGGGACCCTCGACGTACTCGAGGCGCTGCGCGCGCGGGGAGGGTTGAACGACGACCTCCATGGTCTGCGCGGGGAGCAGCTTGCCGCCCACGCGCTCCTGCTTGAGCAGGCGCGCGCGGTACGTGCCGAGCCGGCGCACGCCTTCGCGTCCGAGCCCGATGAGCTCCTCGGGCGAGGTGGCGCGCAGGCGCTCCGCGAGCGCGGGCGGCGGCAGAACGCGAAGCTCGTCGAGGCGCGCCCCTGAGTCAGCGGCGCCCGCGAGCGCCAACACGAGGAAGACACAGGCCCGTGCGAGCAGCATCACCGGCTTTCTAGCCCCGTATTGACCTGTAGTCAATAGCTGGTCTAGGCTCGCGTCCGGGAGATTGAACGAAGCCGTCGGCGATGGAGACGCCTGCCAGACATGGGCCGCGCCGCGCGTGGCTGGCCGCGGCCGTGGCGTTGGCGAGCATCGCCTGCAGCCGTCCCGAGCATTTCTCGGTCGCGGGCGTGACGGAGGGTGCGGCCGGAAGCGCGGGAGCTGGATCCGAAGCCGGCGCCGGGGGCGGCGGCGCGGTCTCTGACGGAATGCCGGCCCCCGAGGCGACGGACGCCGCCCTCGAGCCCGTGAGCGCGGCCGACCGTGAGGACGCCGGCGCGCCCCGCGAGGACGTCGGTGCACTCGAGACGCGCGGGCCGGCGGACGGCGCCGGTGACTCCGCCCCGCGAAGCGACGCGGGGGACGCCGGGCCCCCCGGCTGCGCCGCGGGCGCGGACTGCAGCTGCGTGACGTCGAAGACTTGCGCGCTCGCTTGCGTCGGCGCCGGCTGTACCTTGCGCTGCGGGATCAGCGGCACCTGCAACTTCGACTGCCCCGCGGGCGGCTGCACCTTCGTCTGCGACACCTCGTCGAAATGCCAGACGACGTGCGCAGGTGGAGACTGCGACCTCGCGTGCGGCGACTCCGCGACGTGCGGCCTCAAGTGTGGCGGCGTCGACGCGGGCGACGTGACGTGCGGCGGAGGCCGGCTCGTGTGCGGCCGCGCCTGCTGAGCGCTCAGCGGCCGAACGACCCGGCCACGAGCAAGCCCGCCGTTCCCCCACCAAACGTGGGCGCGATGGCCCAGCCGCCGGCGTCGTTCGCGGCGCGCAGCGCGCCCGTCGGCCGCGTGAAGATCTGCAGCTCGCCGACGGCGGTCCCGACCAGGGCGCCCGCGACGCCCGTCGCCCAGCGGTGATAGCCGAGGCCGACGATGAGCAACCCGCCGCCGTTGACGGCGACCGTCGCCACGTGCGCGAGCCAGCCGCGCGAGAAGGCCTCGTCGTCGGCGCTGCGGCGGAGCAAGCGCGCCCCCTCGGACTGCAGGACGCAGCGGTCGTCGCCGGTGCGCACCGCCGCGAGGCGCCCCTCGAGGACACCCGTGTCGCCGACGGCGGGCACGGGAACGAACAACACGGGCACGAGGCCCAGCACCGTCTTGCCCGCGCCGACGTAGAGCTCGGCGCGCTGGCCCGGGTCGTCGCGCGTGAGCGCCAGCCCCGCCTGCCCGAGCGCGAGCGCCGAATAACCGAGGCCCCAGCTCCACGCCCAGACGCGCGCGTCGTGCGCGTCCGCCCGCAGGCGTTCGCGCGCGAGCGCCAGCCGTTCCTCGGTGTCGGGACAGGTGGTCTGCGCGCGCGAGACCGCCGGCGCCAGCAGCACGACGGCCAGTGCCGCGCACGATGCCGCCGCGGTCCTCACCCGCGCAACGCCGCCAGCACGAGCGCGGGCGCGCGCGCGATTCGAGGACGCATCTCGAACGCCGCCAGCTTCTCCCCGATGACGTTGCACTTGGCGTTGTCGAAGTACCAGGCGGGCTTGGGCGCGAGGACCGTGGGCGCGCGCACGATCGACTTCTCGATCCCGTCGAGCATGAACGTGTTGTGCACCCACCCGAGCCCGCTCTGGATGTTCGCGAGGGTCGCGCTCGGATGTCCGCCCCAGGGCGGCGACACCGTTCCGTAGCCGACGGCGGGCCACACGTTGATGGCGACGGTTCCGTAGCGCAGGTCGGTGACGGCACGCTCGAGCGCCATGCCGATCGAGGCGTCGGCCTCGCTCTTGCGATCGATGACGAGGGCGGCGTTGAGCGTCCCCCACAGCCGGTCGTTGCAGAAGCTCGTGACCGACGCGAGGAACGAGACCGGATCCGCCTCGCCGACCTCCTCGCCCACTTCGGTGTGCGCCATGAGGCCGCAGAACGGCTCCACCCGAAACAGGCGCTCGTCGGCCCGCGAGGCGTCGACGTCGGGGATGAAGGCCCACGGCAGGCCGTCGCCATCGGGCGCGCCGAAATAGCCGACGCCCGCGCGCCCCGCGACGAGCTCCGCGTAGCGCTGGCGCGCGCCCGGGTAATAGGGCACGCGCGCCGGCACGCGCTCGAGGGCCTCGCGGAAGAGCGCGAGGAACCGGTCGCGCTGGGGCCACCCGCGCGCCGTGATGAGGATCTTCGCGGCGTTGCAGTTGAAGGACGCGTTGTTCACCAGCATCGTGACGAGGTTGCGCGCCTGGAACCACAGCTCCTTCTCCGTGAAGGTTCCGGGAACGATCGCGACGGGGCTGACGTTGCCGAGCTCCGACGTGATGGGCTTGCGGAGCAGCGGATCGCCCTCGCGCTTGCGGCGCTCCTGCTCGGCGCCCGGCGCGCCCCACACGATGAGATCGTGCGTCTTGTCGGAGCCCGTGATGTGAACCTCGTCGACGTCGCGGTGCTCGCACAGGTACGCCCCGACGTCGCCGCCGCCCGTGACGATGCGTAGGAAGCCCCGCGACACGAGCGGCTCGAGCCCGCGCTCGAGGAAGGGCGCGACCCACTCGTTCACGGGGTTCACCTTGAGCACGCAGACGCTGCCCTCGACGAACATCTTGTAGAGCACGTCCATCACGGGGATCGACGAGACGTTGCCGGCGCCGAGGATGAGCGCGACCTTCCCCTCGGGCTCGCCCCCCCGCTGATAAAAGCCCGCCTGGCGCTCGCGCGCGGCCGCCTCGTCGATGCCGGGCTGCAGCCGCACCCAGCACGACAGGTTCTTGTAGAGCACGGGGTCCCACCCTCCCGCGGGGAGGACCTCGACCTCGAGGGCGCCGCCCGCGCTCGTGCGCACGCGGCGGCCGAGCGGCGGGCGGCCGCTCCGGGAGATGTGCGTGAGGCTGTCGATGAGCAGGCGAACGTTGCGCGCCGTGGGCGCGGGACCCGCGAGCCACTCTTCTCCCGCCGAGGCCGAATCGAAGGCGATGCCCTTGGCGCGGCAAGCGGCCCTGACCCAGTCGTGGCTCACGGCCGACAGGGGCGACATCATCGCCTTCAGGAGCTCGATCTTTGCGACGACGGACAGGCGGGCGAAGGCGCGGCGGTGCTCCGCCACGACGGCCACGACCTGGTCGAGCGTGGTCCGGGAGCTGCTGCCGCTCTCGGCCGCCGATGTGGATGCGGCATGCCCCGTCATTGACTATTGTTCAATAACACGGGTAGCCTCTCCAGGGAAGCACGACAGGAGGAGCAAAATGGCGTCCCTGGGCTCGACATCGGCAGCAGCGCGCGCGCGGCGTGGTCTCGCGCTCGGCGCGCTCTTCCTCGCGGGCGTGGGTTGCGCCAAGGTCGGCTCCGCCTCCACGGCGGGAGGCGCGGGCCACGGCGCGGCGGGCCAGGTCGGCCAGACCGGCGCGGCCGGCACGCCCGCACCGACGGGCGCTGCCGGTCAATCGGGCGCCGCCGCAACGTCGGGCGGCGCTGGCTTGCAAATGACGGACGCCGGCCTCGTCGTCTCCGACGGCGCGAGGCCCCTCGACGGCTCGGACGCCGCGACGGCCGGCAAGGGCGACGCGGCCGAGGTCGCCCGTTTGACCAGCATGACGGTCGAGGCGCTGCAGGTGGCGGGGACGCACAACAGCTACCACCAGGCGCCCCTCATCGCCTTCGACGCCAGCCACGCCTACACCCAAAAGCCGCTCGATCAGCAGCTCGCGGGCGGCGTGCGCTCGCTCGAGCTCGACCTGCACCTCGCGAGCGACGGCACGTTTCAGATTTATCACATCGCCCTCATCGACCCGAACAGCAGCTGTCAGACGCTCGACGAGTGCCTGGGCATCATCGCGACCTGGTCGACCGCTCACCCCCGCCACACGCCGATCTTCATCTGGTTCGAGCTCAAGGACGACACGGGCGGCAGCCCCATCACCGACGCCGTGCCGGTCGAGGCCGTCATCCTCAAGGTGTTCGCGCGCGCGCGCATCATGACGCCGGCCTGGCTGCGCGGCAGCTACGCCTCGCCGCGCGCACGGCTCACGGCCGTGGGCTGGCCCGCCCTCGACGAGGCCCGCGGAATGGTCATGTTCTCCATCATCACGCACGACGCGCGCACGATGGCCTATTCGCACGGCGGCACCTCGCTCGACGACCGCCTCATGTGGGTGAGCGCGATCCCCACCGAGTTCGGACAGCCCTGGGCGGTGATCACGAAGGACAACGAGCAACCCGACGTCATCGCGAGCGCGCACGCCGCCCACATCCTGCTCGGCGTCAACGTCTGCGCCATCAACATGACCGACGACGTCTGCACGATGCGCCTGCACGACCTCGGGGCGACCGGCATCCACATGTTGCAGGACGATCTGCCTTTCCAGATTCCCGGCCGCAGCTACTGGCTGAAGTTGCCGGGCGGCAGCCCGGGCTGCAACCCCGTGACGGCGCCGCTAAGTTGTTCCACGCCGCTCGAGTGAGCGTTAGCATCGGCGCATGTCCCTCTCCGACGACTTCACGGCGGCGCAAGTGCGCGTCAAGCAGCTCACGCGCGCGCCCGCGACCGACGAGCTGCTCGAGCTCTACTCGCTCTACAAGCAGGCCACGCTCGGCGACTCGTCGGGCAAGCGGCCGGAGGCGTTGGATTTCAAGGGCCGCGCCAAGTTCGACGCCTGGAGCGCGCGCAAGGGCACGAGCCCCGACGACGCCATGAAGGCCTACGTCGCGCTCGTCGCGAAGCTGACGCGCCAGTATGGCTGAGGCGGCGCTCGACTTCGGCGCGGGCGAGAAGGAAGCCCTCGGCTACCTCAAGGAGCTGCTGCGCGTCGACACGAGCAACCCACCCGGCAACGAGCGTGCGGCGGCAGACATCCTCGCGCGCGTGCTGGCGCGCGAAGGCATCGCGTTCGAGACCTTCGAGCGAGAGCCGTCGCGCACGAACCTCGTGGCGCGGCTGCCGGGCTCGGGGCGGAAGCCGCCGCTGCTGCTGAGCGGCCACCTCGACGTCGTCCCGGCCGAGGCCGCAGCCTGGCGGCACCCGCCCTTCTCCGCCGACGAGGTAGACGGCTGCGTGTGGGGACGGGGCGCCATCGACATGAAGAACATGGTCGCCATGAGCCTCATGACGCTGCTGCTGCTCAAGCGGCAGCGCGTCCCGCTCGAGCGCGACGTGATCTTCGCGGCCGTCGCCGACGAGGAGGCCGGCTCGAGGAACGGCTCGCTCTTCCTCGTCGAGCGCCACCCGGCCGCCGTCGAGGCCGAGTTCGTCCTCACCGAGGCCGGCGGCCACACGCTGCACGTGGGCGACGCGCGCTTCTATCCGATCCAGGTGGCCGAAAAAGGGCTCTGCTGGTTCGAGCTCGCCGCCGACGGGCCTCCCGGCCACGGCTCGATGCCTCATCCGCACAACGCCGTGGCCCGCCTCGGCGCCGCCATCGCCGCGCTCTCGCGCGCGCGGCTGCCGCAACACAACACCGAGGTCGTCAGCGGCTTCATTCGCGCGCTCGCGGCCCGCGTCCCGTTCGCGCAGCGCCGCGCCCTCGCGGCGCTGCTGTCGCCCGCCCTCTCTCCCGCGCTGCTCGGCTGGCTCGAGCGCCGCGACCTCGAGCAGGCGTTGCCGCTCAATGCCATGCTCCGCAACACGGCGACGCCGACGGTGCTGACGGGCGGCCAGAAGGTCAACGTCATCCCGTCGACCGCCAGCGTCGGCGTCGACGGGCGCATCATCCCGGGGCAAACCACGGCCAGCTTCCTCGACGAGATTCGCCGCGTCGTGGGCGGCGACGTCCGCCTCACCGTCCTCGACGAGCACGAGGGCACGACCTTCGAGACCAAGACCGAGCTCTACGAGGCCATCGTGGCCGTCCTCGCGCGCCACGATCCGAAGGCCTTGCCCGTCCCCTACATGATCCCGGGATTCACGGACGCCTTCGCCTACCGCAAGCTCGGCGCGACCTGCTACGGCTTCTCACCCGTGCAGCTCGACCCGTCGATGAGATTCACGCGCATGTACCACGGGCACGACGAGCGCATCCCGGTGGCCGGCTTCGCCTGGGGCCTGCGCGTCCTCTACGATCTCGTGCGCGACTTCTGCGCGCCCCATTTGACGCGGGTCTAGATCGATCTAGAGCAGGCGCTCTGCGGCCACGGTGGCGACGGCCATGATGCCGTGCTGCGGGTTGACGCCCGTGTTCGTGGGCATGACCGAGGCGTCCATGACGTGGAGGCCCTCGACGCCGTGGACCTTGAGACGCGGGTCGACGACGGACGCGCGCGGGTCCCTGCCGGCGCGGCAGCCGCCGAAGAGGTGTGACGCCACGAGCGTGTACGCGCGCGCGTCGAGCGGCGCGCTGTCGAAGACGCCGAGCTCGTCAGGTGAGCGCAAGACCTCGGGCAGGCCGTAGACGCTCGAGACGACCTCCGTGGCGCCCGCGAGGAAGTGCATCTCGGCGAGATGCTTCATTCCACGCCGAACGCGATCGAGATCGCGCGCCGTCAGATCGTACCGGACGTGGTCGCCGAACAGGCGCGACGGGCGAATGCGGCCCTCGGCCTCGGCGCGCACGGCGACGGCCCAGGTCGCGATGTGGTCGAGCCGCTCGAGATAAGGCGCGAGCCGGCGCCCCGCGCCGGGGAACCGAGCCGCCGTGACCTCGGGCGGCACGTTGATCGACTCGAGCTTCACACCCAAGCTGTCGCGCAGCCCCAGCACCTCGAAGCCCTGCGAGGCTCCCGTCCAGGCTCCCACGGGCGCGGGATAAATTCCGATGACGCCCGTCCCCGGGTGAATCATGAAGTGTTCGCCGAGGTGCGCGCCACGAACGCCGCTCCGACGGAGTAAATTTGGGCTCTGCACCGCCGAGGCCGCGACGATGACCGCGCGGCGCGCCGTCACGCGCCACGGGCGCCGCGGCCCGACGGCGCCCGCGGCCGTGCGGCCCGTGACGGCCACGGCCCGCCCGCGCTCGATGACGACGCGCTCGACGGCCGCGTTCGAATACACCGCCGCGCCGTCGGCGACGGAGCGCGGCAGGTAATTGACGGCCGTCGACTGCTTGGCCTCGTGCGGGCAGCCGTGGAGGCACCGGCCCGAGCCGCGGCAGCCGCGTTCATTGCGGTGCAAGAAGCGCCCTTCGAGCCGGGCGCGCGCGGCCCCGTCGCGCATGAGCGAATCCTGGCGCCCCGCCGTCACGCCCTCGACGACGGCGCGCACCGACATCTCCTCCTCGATGCGCGCGTAGGCCGCGTCGAGGGCCGTGGCCGGTAACCCGTCGGCGAGGCCGAAGCGCGCGTGCCAATCGGCCAGCACATGCTCGGGCACGCGCCACACGATCGCGGAGTTCACGAGCGTGCCGCCGCCCACGCAGCGCGCCTGCAAGAGGGGGGTCGTCGCGCGCCCGAAGGCCGTCTGCTTGCCCTGATTGCGAAAGAGCGTCGCCATGCTGCCGCGCGCCGTCTCGCCGAGCTCGCGCGTGGGCACGCGCGGTCCCTCCTCGAGGACGACGACGCGCGCGCCCCCGCGCGTGAGGGCGCGCGCCGCGGCGCCACCGCCTGCGCCCGAGCCCACGACGACGAAGTCCGCCTCGACGCCCTCGAGACCGTCTGTGCGCGCGTCGAAGAAGCCCGGCGTCACGGCGCGCGCCTCCCGTCGGCCGCGCTCGCTTCGGCGGCGGCCTCGCCGGGTTTCTCGTGGCCGTGCTCGTAGGCTCCTATCCTCCGCAGGACGCGCGCGTCGCCGAGCAGCAGCATGCAGGCCTGGAGCTTGAGGAAGGTCGCCGTGGCGCGCACGAGGTACAGCCGGCTGTCGAGCAGCTTCTCGAGCAGCGCCTCGCGCGTCGCCCCGTCCAACCCTCCGAACGTCCGCAGGCGGCCGAGCGCCAAGGGTGGCGCGAGCCAGGTGAGCCACAGCGACGCGCGCAGCAGCAGCGCCGCGTACCAGGGCGGCTCGAGGCACTCGCGCCGCATCTCCTCGCCGAGGTCGACGGCGTCGACGACGCCGCCCAGCAGCCCGCGCGGCAACATCGCGCGTCCGATGGCGTCCGCCCAGCGGATCTCGAAGGGGAGCAGCTTCACGTGGACCGCGCCGCCTTCATCAGCGGCTCGCGCCCCACCCGCAAGCCCGCCGAGACGAGCCAGGGCGCGTGCCGAGACAGGAAGATCGCGAGCCACGCGTGCCCGGTGATGATCGTCTCCGCACGGCGGCGCCGAATGGCCCGCAGCATCTGCCGCGCCGCGCCCGCGGCCGAGCGCTGCAACCAGCGCGGAACCGGATCGACGGCGTCCGCCCGCACGATCCCGTCGTCCCCGACGACGCGAATCTCGCTCGCGACGAACCCGGGGGCGATGTGCGTCACCGAGACCCCGGAGCGCGCGAGCTCGTGGCGCAGGCAATCGGCGAGCGCGCGCACGGCGTGCTTGCTCGCGCAGTACGGCGAGTAGCCCGGCAACGACAGATAGCCGTTGGTGCTGCCAAGGAACGCGAGCGCGCCGCGCGTCGCCCTGAGCGCCGGAAGGGTCGCGTGAACCGTGCGCACGACGCCCAGCACGTTCGTGTCGAGCTGCCGCCGAAAGTCGTCGACCGACAGGTCCGCGACGCAGCCGTTCACGCTGATTCCGGCGTTCGCGACGGCGATGTCCAGTCGGCCGAAGCGCTCGACGCCGTGCGCCACGGCCGACTCGAGCTCCCCGTCGCGCGTGACGTCGCAGCGCACGGCCGAGGCCCGCCCGCCCGCGGCCTCGATCTCGGCGGCCACGCGCGCGATGCGCTCGAGCCTGCGCGCGGCCAGCACGACCGCGGCGCCCTGCCGCGCGGCCTGCCGCACGAGGGCCTCGCCGATGCCCGACGAGGCGCCCGTGACGAAGACCACCTTCTCAGCGAGTTTCTGCCGCATCTGGAGCCCCCAATCAGCGGGCCGAACTATAGCGTTGACGGATGTCAAAAAAAATAGATAATACGCCGTAGAACTGAATGAGCGCTCATTCATGAATCTGAAGACCAAGCGGCGCACCGACGACAAGCGCCAGCGCATCCTGGACGCCGCCGTGCAGGTGTTCGCGCGCAAGGGCTTCTCCGCGAGCCGCATCAGCGACGTCGCGTCGGCCGCCGGCATCGCCGACGGCACCGTCTACCTCTACTTCGAGAGCAAGGACGACATCCTCATCAAGCTCTTCGACGAGGTCATGGGCGTTCACATCGACGCCGCGCGCCAGGAGATCGCGCGCGTCGACGACGCCGCCGCGCGTCTGCGCGTCATCGCCGATCACCACCTCGGTCTGCTCGGAAGGAACCCGGAGCTCGCCGTCGTCTTCCAGGTCGAGCTGCGCCAGTCGACCAAGTTCATGGACCTCTTCACGGCCTCGTGGCTCAAGGAGTACTTCGACCTCGTCGAGGCGGCCATCGAGAGCGGGCAGAAGCAGGGCACGCTTCGCGAGGACCTCTCGCGCAAGCTGGCGACGCACGCCTTCTTCGGCGCCCTCGACGCCATCGTGACCTCGTGGGTGCTGGCGCGAAACGCCTTCGATCTGACCGAGCTCGCCGGCCCCGTCGTCGAGCTGTTCCTCACGGGCGCGAGCGCGCGCACGCAGACTCGCAAACGTTGAACCGTTGTTGATGACCACGAAGGAGACGTGCGATGGCAACTCTATCCGTCGATAGCGCCGAGGATCGCGTGGTCGCTGCCCGGGGCGGCAGCTTCCTCATCGAGGACCGCGCGCCCGACGAGATCTTCACGCCCGACGACTTCAGCGAGGAGCAGCGCATGATGGGCGCGACCTGCGCCGAGTGGATGGCGAAGGACGTCGCGCCGCGACTCTCGGAGATCCTCGCGCTCAACTACGGGACGACGCGCGAGCTCATGGGCAAGGCCGGCGCCCTCGGCCTGCTCGGCATCGAGGTCCCCGAGGAGCACGGCGGGCTCGGCCTCGACAAGGTCTCGGCCACGATCGCCGCCGAGCACGCCGCGCGCGACGGCAGCTTCGTCGTGACGTACATGGCCCACACGGGCATCGGCACGCTGCCCATCGTGTACTTCGGCACCGAGCAGCAGAAGGCCAAGTACCTGCCCAAGCTCGCGAGCGGCGAGTGGATCGCGTCCTACTCGCTGTCCGAGGCGTCGTCCGCCTCCGACGCCATGAACGCCAAGACCAAGGCCGTGCTGTCGCCCGACGGCAAGAGCTGGATCTTGAACGGCGAGAAGATGTGGCTCACGAACGCCGGCTTCGCGGACGTCTACACGACCTTCGCCAAGGTCGACGGCGAGAAGTTCACGGCCTTCATCATCGAGAAGGGAATGCCGGGGGTGAGCCTGGGCGCCGAGGAGAAGAAGACCGGCATCAAGGGCTCGTCGACGCGCCCGCTCGTCCTCAACGACGCCGTCATCCCCCGCGAGAACGTCCTCGGCGAGATCGGCAAGGGCCACAAGATCGCCTTCAACATCCTCAACATCGGGCGCTTCAAGCTGGGCGCCTGCGTGACGGGCGGCGCCAAGCTCGCCATCGGCGAGACCATCGGGTACGCCAAGAACCGCATGGCCTTTGGCCACCCGATCTCCGACTTCGGGCTCATCCGCCACAAGCTCGGCCAGATGTCCATCCTCGCCTACGTCTCGGAGTCGGTGGTCTATCGCACGGCGGGCATGATCGATCGCAACCTGCAGGGCGTCGACATCAAGGCCACCGAGGCCTGCCTGCAGCGCATCGAGGAGTACGACGTGGAGTGCTCGATGGTGAAGGTGTGGTGCTCCGAGATGCTCGACTACGTCGTCGACGAGGGCGTGCAGATCTACGCGAGCGCGGGCTACGTCGAGGACTACCCGGCCGAGCGTCACTGGCGAGACGCGCGCATCAACCGCATCTTCGAGGGCACGAACGAGATCAACCGGCTGCTCGTACCCGGGCGTCTCCTGCGCCGCGCGTTGCGCGGCGAGCTCGCGATCTTCGCGAGCGCCATGACGCTGATGGAAGAGGTCACGGGCGGGCGCCCCGCCGCCGAGACGCCGGCGGGATTCCTCTCGGCCGAGGCCCGCATGACGAACGGCGCCAAGAAGATCGCGCTCATGTGCCTCGGCCTCGCGGCGCAGAAGTTCGGCGAGCGCCTGGCCGACGAGCAGGAGGTCCTGGGCCTGTTCGCCGACATGGCCATGGAGACCTACGCGCTCGAGAGCGCCCTGCTGCGCGCGCAGAAGCGCGCGGCCCGCTTCGGCGCCGCCGAGGCGCGGCTCCACGAGGCGGCGGTGCGCTGCTTCGCGCAGGAGGCCCTCGATCGCGTCGACGCCTCGGCCCGCCAGCTGCTCGCGGCGCTGTATGACGGCGACGCGCTCACGCCGTACCTCGCGGCCGTCGAAAAGTTCAGCAAGAGGGAGACGCCGAACACCGTCGGTTTGCGCCGACAGGTGGCGGCAGCGGCCATCGAGCTCGGGAAGTATCCGTTTTGAATTGTTGGAGGCTATCCATGAAGAACGACATGCACGGAGATCGCACGAACCAGTCACCGACGGTCCGCACCTCCCACAGGGGAGCAGTCCTGGCAGCGCTGGCCTCGGCCTGTCTCATGGCGTGTGGAGGCACGAGCAACTCCGAGGTCAAGCCCGACGGCAGCGGCCAGGCCGGGACCACCGGCAGCGCTGGCAGCACCGGATCGCCGGGGAGCGCGGGCAGCGCCGCGGGCGGAGCCGGCACGAGCGGCGCCGCGGGAAGCGGCACGGCGGGCTCGGGCGCAGCCGGCACGACGGGCGCGGGCGGCGCCACCGGAGCGGCGGGCTCGAGCGCCTCCTGCCCCGCCCACACCGCCTTCACGCTCGCGGTCCACATCGTCCTCGACGTCACCTGGCCCGCGACGGCCGCGGCCGGCATGGGCACGGGCAAGGTCCACCTGTGGAACCGCGCCAAGCTGAACGCCAATGGCCTCGCGCTCACCGGCGATACCTGGTCTTGCGGCACGATCCTGCCGGAGTTCGCGCTGAACTTCGCGGGGACCGTCGTCACGGGCGGCTCGAAGGTCTCGATCGACGTCCCCAACTCCGTGTGGGACGCGCCGATGATCCCCATGTTCCCCAACATGGGCACGCTGACCGGGTGGGACGCCGGCAGCAAGATCGAGATCATGCCGACGATCGCGCTCGTCGGCCTCACGATGGCCGATCCCAGCGCCGCCTGGCCCATGTCGTACACGGGGATCATGGCGCGCGACGACGACAGCGACGGAAACCCCGGGTTTACCGCCGTTCCGAAGCAGGGCGGCGGCTACGTCGCGCCGCCCACGGCGCTCGGCCTCCTCGGCTCGGCGCCGTCGGCGGACAAGATCTACCTGGCCTCGCGAACCGTCGTTGGGTTGAGCGGGAAGCTCGACTCGTGCACGACCCAGTCGGGAACCGCCAACGTCACGGCCTTCGACAGCCACGTCGTCGGCTGTCACGTCATGGGCGGCGCCGCCTGCACGGCCGCGCAGACCGACTTCGTCGATCAGTCGCGCACCGCCTACATGGTGGTGAGCGGGGTCTTCACGTCGAAGCAGGTGGCGGACGGCGCGACCTGCGCCGACGTCCGCGCCGCCTTGCCGATGTGACGTGACCAGGATGGAGCGCGCAGGGACCGTCGCTCGGGCCGCCGTCGTGCTGGCGTTGATCGTCGGCACGTCGCGCCCGGCGGCGGCGTCGGGGTTCTCGGCGGCGCGCTTCGGCGGCGAGCAGGGCAACGTCACGACGACCAACCCGACGGCCCTCTACTACAACCCCGCGGGCATCGCCTACTCCGAAGGGATCACGCTCTTCGTCGACGGCACGCTGGCCCTCCGCCACGCCACCTGGGAACACGCCCCCGCCCCCACGGACATGCCCGAGCCCGCGGGCGCCGAGGGGGCGACCTTCGGCAAGGCGCAGCTCTTCAACGTCTTCGGCGGACCGATGTTCGGCGCGACGGCGCGCCTCGGCCGGCTGGCCCTGGGCGCGGCCTTCATGGTCCCGTTCGGCGGGCGCGCGCACTGGAGCACGAACGATAAATTCAAGAACGACCCGACGTTCCCGCTGGCCGTCGATGGCGTGCAACGGTGGAACGCCATCGACGGCGCGCTCACCTTCTTGTACTTCACAGTGGGCGCCGCCTATCGATTCAACCGCTGGAGCATCGGCGTCACCGGCAACCTCATCCGGTCTTCGATCACGAGCACGCAGGCGAAATCGCCCGTCGGGTTCGGCGATCCGGACGTCACGCGAGAAGGCCGCGCCGCCATCGACGTCAGCGGCTTCCAGGGCAGCTTCGGGGCGGGCGTCATGGTCGAGGCCATCGAACGGCGGCTCTGGCTGGGCGCGGGATACCAGGCGCAGCCCGCCCTCGGCGCCATGACCCTGGACGGCACGCTGCGCACGACGTACGCGGGCGGCGCCACCGTCTTCAACGTGGGCTTCCACCAGGCCCTCCCCGACAGCTTGCGCGTCGGCGCGCGCTTTCGCGCGAGCCCCCGCCTCGAGGTGCGGCTCTCGGGCGAGCTCACGCGCTGGAGCGTCATGCAGAGTCAGTGCGTCGGCTTCGTGGGGGAGCCCTGCCTCGTCGACACGACGGGAGCCGACGCCACGCCTCAGGGCACGACGATCCAGAACCTGCGGCGCAAATGGAAAGACACCTACGGCGTGCGGCTGGGCGCGAGCGACTGGGTGCGCCCCGCGGTCGAGCTCTTCGCGGGCCTGGGCTTCGAGACAGCCGCGGTCCCGGACGCCACCATGGATCCGGGCCTTGCGGACGCGAACAACCTCGCGGGCGCGGTCGGGGCGCGGGTGCAGGTGACGCCGACGCTCTTCGTGGCAGCCTCGTACACGCAGATCCAGTATTTCGATCGCGACAACACGGGCGCAAGCCAGCTCGCCAACGCCCTGCCGCCCACGCGCCTGCCCGACGGCGGCGGCAAATACACGCAGTGGATCGGTCTTTTCAATGTCAATCTTCAAAAGCAGTTCTGAACGAAGGAGGTCGCCATGGCGCTCATGAGCACGCGCAGCTGGGACGACTGGGTCGCGGAGTACTCGCGCGGCCACACGCATCCCGCCAACCGTTTCTGTCACACGATCGGCATCCCGATGATCGCCCTCTCGGTCGTCCTGTTCGCCGCGGGCATCGTCGTGCCTGGCTTGTGGCTGCTCGCCGCCATTCTCTTCGGCGCGGGGTGGATCTTCCAGTTCATCGGGCACTACTACGAACGAAAGCCTCCCGAGTTCATGAAGGACTGGCGGTTCCTCTTCGTGGGCCTGCGCTGGTGGGTGGCCAAGCTCCGGGGGCGCGCTTGACCTCCGCGGCCGGGACCCTCGCCGAGCCCGCGGCGATCTTCTCGCCCCCCTTCGCGCCGCCCGAGATCGCGCGCCAGCTCGACGGCATGCGCGAGGAGACGCGCATCGCGACCGTCGTCGGGCTGCGCAGGCGCCAGCTCGCGCCGCTGTTCGAAGCCGCGGCCGAAAGCGCGCCCCTGCAGCTCACCGATCTCGTCCCGGCCGACGTCCCGCCGCTCACCGAGGTCATCCATGAGGGGAAGAATTCCTTGCCCCTCTTCACGCGGTTCCAAAAGAGGTTCTGCCGCCCCCCCGCGGGCGCGCTCACGGACGGGGAGCTGTGGGGCTACAACGAGCAGGCCTTCCGGGCGGCGACAGGACCCGGGTACTTCGTGCTGCATGCCACCGACACGGGCGAGCTCGTGGTCGACTACACCCGGCTGCCGCCCGGCAAGCCCGCGGACTGGCCCCGCATCCTGCCGAACTCGGCGCGGCTGTCGCGCTTCATCTACTACCAGACCACCGACCTCCTGCGCCGCGTGAGCAAGCACGTCGTGATCGGCCGAGCCTACCGCAAAGGCCGCCCCTTCGACGCGTGGTTCGCCCTCGTCCGCCGCCAGGGCGGCGGCTGAACGTCCTTCTCCCCACAACCCTCCCCGCTTCGCGGGGCGAGGGGACGAGCTGCTCTACAGGCCGAAGGCTTGTTGCAGGCGCATGAGGAGCTGCGGGTCGTTGGTCTTGAGCTTTCCGGTGACGACGTCCATCACGCCGGGCTTGAACGTCCCGTCGCACAGCTTGACGAAGAGCTCGCGCGTGAGCTTGAGGACGCAGTCCGCGCCCTCCGTCTTTCCCGGCGCGAGCTCGCAGTCGGTGGGCGTCAGGGTCACGGTCCATTTCTCGTCGTCAGCGTCGCCGAGCGAAAGGTAGTAGGTGGTCTTCCGCGCCACCGTGCCGGGCTTGAACCGCCGCTTGAGGGTTTCGAGGCTTGCTTGCAGCTCCATGGTGCCGGCAGGCTAAACCGGTTATTGACTATTAGTCAATAACCGATCGCGCGACCCCCTAAGGGTTCGGGGCCCGATCGAATTCCTGACCGTCCGTGTATGATGCGCGTCGCACATGACGACGGAAGGTGGCGCGGAGGCGGCGAGGACGGCACCGATCCCCCGTGTCCTTCTCGTCGACGACGAGCGAAGCCTGTTGCGGGCCCTGGCCAAGGTCCTCGAGCTGGCCGGAAACCTCGTCGTGACGGCCTCGGAGGGCCGACAAGCGATCACGCTCATGCAGTCGTCCGCCTTCGACGTCATCGTCAGCGACATCCGCATGCCCGGCATGGACGGGTTGTCGCTGCTGCGGGCCATTCGGGCCACCGACCTCGACGTGCCCGTCGTGTTTCTGACGGGCAGCCCCACCTTCGAGACGGCCGTCGAGGCCATCGAGTACGGCGCCTTCCGGTACCTCACGAAGCCCGTGGACAGCGCGGAGCTCGCGGCCGTCGTCGCCCGCGCCGCGAAGGTCCGGCGCATGGCGCTGACCCGTCGCGCCGCCGTCGATCAGCTGCACGGCAAGGAGCTCGGGGACCGAGCGGGGCTCGAGGCGCGGTTCGCGTCGGGCCTCGAGAAGATCTGGATCGCCATGCAGCCGATCCTTTCGTGGCGGACCCGCAGCGTCTACGCGTTCGAGGCGCTCCTGCGCACCGACGAGCCGACCTTGAAGAGCCCGGTCGACTTCGTCGAGGCCGCCGAGCGCCTCGGAAGGACTTCGGAGCTCGGGCGTCGCGTTCGAAAGCAGATCGCGGACCAGCTCATTCACCTGCCTCCGTCGGCGATGGTCTTCGTCAATCTTCATCCCACGGACCTCGTCGACGAAGAGTTGTCGTCGCGGGACGGCGCGCTCACGCCCTACGCCCACGGCGTCGTCCTCGAGGTGACCGAGCGGGCCACGCTGGACGGCATCCACGGCCTGCCCGCCAAAATCAACCAGCTGCGAGACCTGGGCTTCCGGATCGCGCTCGACGATCTGGGCGCCGGCTACGCGGGCCTCTCGAGCTTCGCGCTGCTCGAGCCCGAGGTCGTCAAGGTGGACATGTCTCTCGTGCGCGGGATTCACCAATCGCCCACGAAGCAGAAGCTGTTTCGCTCGTTCGCGAGCCTGTGTCAGGAGCTCAACACGGAGCTCATCGCGGAGGGCGTCGAGAGCGCCGAGGAACGAGACTGCCTGAGCTCGCTGGGAGGCGACCTGTACCAAGGGTACCTGTTCGCACGTCCGGGCCGCGGATTTCCGTCGCCTCGGTATTGAGTGTTTCCGAGCCTCTCTGGGGCCGTCGCGCGTTCGATCTTTACCGCTGCGACATCGTGCTAAATACGGAGCCCGTGGGCCGCTTGCCGTAGACGCGGCCCTCGACATCGGCGCGGCCTGACCGCGCCTCAAGCCATGAGCGAAGCCGAACAGCGGAGCGCCACCTTGGTGGGGAGCCTTCTCCAGGGCGCGTATCAGGTCACGCGCGTCGTCGGCGAAGGCGCCATGGGAACCGTCTACGAGGCGGTGCAGACGCGGCTCGACAAGCGCGTCGCCGTCAAGGTGCTGGCCCGCGACCTGGCCGACAACCACGAGGCGCTCGCGCGCTTTCAGCGCGAGATTCAGGTCACGGCGAAGCTCGCCCACCCGAACATCGTCCAGGTCTCGGATTTCGGGACGGTGCCCACGGGGGAGCCGTACCTCGTCATGGAATTCCTCGAGGGCGAGGATCTCGAGCAGCGCCTCGCGCGCGTCACGCGGCTACCCCTCGATCGAACGCTCCACATCACGCGCCAGATGGCGTCGGCCCTGGCCGTCACGCACGCCGCCGGGATCGTCCATCGTGACCTCAAGCCCGCGAACGTCTTCCTCGTCCGCGTCCCGGGCGATGCCGAGTTCGTCAAGCTGGTGGACTTCGGCGTCTCGAAGGTCCTCAAGGCGTCGACGACCAAGCTCACGCGGGCTCAAATGGTGGTGGGAACGCCCGAGTACATGGCGCCCGAGCAAGCCGCGGGCAAGGTCGACGAGATCGATCACCGCAGCGATCAGTGGTCCTTCGCCTGCATCGTCTGGCGGATGCTCGTCGGACAGCAGCCCTTCGGCGGCGCCGACGTCAACGCGGTCCTCCACCAGGTCATGAACGGCGAGCCGCCGGCGCTCGGCCCCGGGGCGGCTCACCTGCTGCCGCGCGACATCGAGCTCGTCTTGCGGCGCGCGCTCTCGAAGCGTCAACAGGACCGCTTCCCCACGATCGCGGCGTTCGCGCGCACGCTCGAGGGAGCGGCCGCGGCGCACCTCGGGTCGGCGAGGGCGCCTGAAGCGCCGCGGCCGCCGCCCCGGGAGACCCGCGCGGCGCGCCCACCCCGGAGGACGGGCGCCTGGATGGTGCTCGCGCTCCTCGGAGCCGCGGTCATCGCGGGCGCCGCTCTTCTGATCCGCGACGACGGACTCTCCCTGCTCCCCCGGACGCCGGCGCCCGCCGCCGCGGCGCCCGCCGCCAAAGACAAGCCCATCGTAGCGCCGCCCGGAACGGGCGCCGCCCTCAAGGGGCGGGAACGCCATCACCGGCGCACGACGCCAGACTCAGAGGAGTAGCGTGGGCCTGCTCAGAGCGCGAAGCGATAACCGCTGCCCCTCACCGTGAGGAGGTGACGCGGCCGATCGGGATCTTCCTCCAGCTTGGCGCGCAGCTGCGCCACGAAGTTGTCGACGGTGCGGGGCTGGCCCTGCTGGAAGCCCCAGACGTGCCGCAGGAGCTCCTCGCGCGAATAGACGCGCCCCCCGTTGCGGCAGAAAAAACGCAACAGCTCGAACTCGAGGTGCGTGAGCTTCACGGGACGTCCCCGGCGCAGCACCGTGCGCGCCTCGAGATCGACGGCGACCTCTCCGAACCGCAGGACGCGCTCGAGCTCGGCGGCCGCGGGCTCGCCGGCGGCGGCGGACGCGGGGCGGCCCAGGCGCGCGCGCCTCAACACGGCCGCGACGCGCGCGAGGAGCTCGGCGAGCGCGAACGGCTTCGTGATGTAGTCGTCGGCGCCGAGGCTGAGCGCGGCGACCTTGTCCGACTCGTCCTGGCGCGCCGACAGGACGATGATGGGCACCTGGTTCTCGCGATGGCGGAGCTGCTCGAGGACCCACAAGCCGCTGCGCTTGGGCAGCGTGATGTCGAGCAGCACGAGGTCGGGCTTGCCGCCCTCGACGCGCTCGAGCGCCGTCTCGCCGTCGCCGATCACCTCCGAGCGATAGCCGCGCAGCTTGAGGTTGAGCGCCAACCCTTCGGCGATCGCCGTGTCATCCTCGACGATGGCGACCAGCGCTCCCGAGATCGCCTCGCTCATGCGGCCCGGTGGCGGGGGAGGACAATGCGGAAGGTGGCGCCGCGATCGACTTGCGAGCGCACCTCGACCCTCCCGCGATGGGCCTCGATGACGGCGCGCACGATGGCGAGACCGAGCCCCGACCCGGGGCTGCCGCCTTCGACCGCCGCCGAGCCGCGCTCGAACTTCTCGAAGATGGCCTCGCGCTCCGGCCGGGGGACGCCGGGGCCGTTATCGCTCACGACGATCGAGACGGTCGTGTTGTCGGCGTTGGCGCGGATGCCGATCTTCTTGTCGGCGGGGGGCGTGTATTTCCAGGCGTTGCTGAGGAGATTGCTCACGGCCTGCGCGAGGGCGGCGCGGTTCCCGTAGACGACGAGCCCGGGCTCGATCTCGGAGCGAACCTCGGCGTCGCCCCCGAGCTTCATGGCGTCGAACGCGGACATGGCGTCGCCGATGACGTCGGTCACCTGCACGGGACCGCGCTCGAGGGCCGCGCGCCGCGACTCGATCTTCGACAGCTGGATGAGGTTGCTCACGAGGCCGTCGAGCCGCGTGAGCTCCTGGTGCACGATCGCGAGGCAGCGCTGCCGCTCCTCGGGCGATTGCACCCGATCCTCCCGCAGCGTGTCGATGAACATGAGGATGGACGTGAGCGGCGTGCGCAGCTCGTGCGACACGGACGACAAGAACTCGTTCTGCACAGCCACGAGGTTCGCGCCGCGCGTGACGAAGTACGTCCCGTACATGTAGCCGGTGAGCGCCGTCCCGCAGAACGCCAGCACGAGGATCCCAGTGACGATCGTCAGCGATCTCGATTCGCCCGAGGCGACGAGGATGATCCCGATCGCCGTCATGAGCACGGTCGGGACGAGCGACGCCAGCATGAAGATGAGGCGCGCGCGGTGCAGAAAAATCGTCGTGGGCGAGCGGTGTATCACGCCGCGTCTAGTGTGCCAGACGCCGGCGCGGGGTGTCGACCTCGGCCGTCGAAACGTCGAAGCCCGAAGACCGCGCGCCCTACTGTGCCGTCTAGTTGACCGGCGAGCCGGCCACGACGTCCGCCGGTGGGCGGCGGAGATCCCACACGAGCCCGACGCGCTCCATCAGCCACAAGAGGTAGTAAGTGACGTCGACCTCCCACCAGCGAAAGCCCTGCCGCACCGAGCTCGGGTAGTGGTGGTGGTTGTTGTGCCACCCCTCGCCCGTCATGGCGATGGCGAGCAGCAGGCTGTTGCGCGAGTCGTCGGTGGTGGCGTAGCGCCGGCGCCCGAAGAGGTGAGCGAGCGAGTTGATCGAAAACGATCCGTGCCACACGAGAACCGAGGAGACGAGGAAGCCCCACACGAAGGCGTGCATGCCGCCCACGAGGAGGAAGACCAGGCCGAGCAGCGCCATGGGGATGATCTCCATTCCGGCTCGATTGAGGAACCGAAGCTCCGGATAGCGAGAGAGATCCTTGACGAGCGTCTCGTCGGTCCCGTTCCACTTGCTTCCGAGGACCCAACCGACGTGCGAATACCAAAACCCGCGCAGCCGGGCCGAGTGGACGTCGCGCGGCGTGTCAGAGTGCTTGTGGTGCCAGCGGTGGTGGCTCGACCACCAGATGACGCCCTTCTGACCGGCGCTCTGCGCGCCGATGGCCAGGAGGAACTGGAACAGGCGCGAGGTCTTGTAGGAACGATGCGCGAAATAGCGGTGATAGCCGGCCGTGACGACGAACATGCGAATGAAGTAGCTCGCGAGCGCCAGCCCGACGCCACCCCAGGACCAGTAGTAGATGGCGCCCGCGATGGCCGTGAGGTGGACCGCCGTGAGCAGCACGGTGGTCAACCGCACGTAGTCCCGCCAGGAGGAGGGCGCCTCGTCGGAGGAGACCTCCGTGGGCACGGGTGTCAGCAGGGAAGGAATTGAAACGGCATTGTCGGCGAGCACCCTCTTTTTATGCGCGCCCGGGTGTCAGCGCCCGGTCATGTTTCCGTCATGACCTCGTCATTCTCCAGGTGTGACGGGCACCTACCAACAATCCGCCCCGAGAATCTGTGCCAGCCGCCGGCAGCTGTGGTATAAGCCCCCCGAGTCCTTTCTCGTCTCATTTTCGTCTCTGCGTCGCAGCTTCGCTGTCGTTCGTTCGGGGTCGACGATCGGCACGCTGGAGGCTACTGGAAGACGGCAGTTCCGTCGGACACGAAACAGGAGAGAACGAAAATGGGTAGACGTCTTTATGTTGGAAATCTTTCGTACGACACGACCGAGATGGGCCTGCGCGAGCTGTTCGGCCAGATGGGCACCGTCGCCGATGCCAAGGTCGTGATGGACCGCGAGACCGGAAGGCCGCGTGGCTTCGCGTTCGTCGAGATGAGCTCCGACCAGGAGGCCCAGAAGGCCATCGAGCAGCTCAACGGCCGCGACGTCGACGGTCGCGCCATCAACGTCAACGAGGCGCAGGAGCGAACGGGTGGCCGGAGCGGCGGCGGCGGTGGCGGCGGCGGTGGTCGTGGCGGCGGCGGTGGCGGCGGACGCGGGCGCTGGTAACCAGCTGAATGGAAAGCACGTCAGACGGCTCGAGTAGCGCCCGGTTCTTCGACGAGAAGAACCAGGACCGGGGATGGGCCAAAAAAGTGACGAAGAGGGCCAAGGGGGTCGGTAGGCTCACAATCCTCGACATCGTCACGACCGAGGCCCCCCTCGCGAGCTTTCTGACGGCGCTCGACAGGAGCAGCCTTCGCGTTCAATGCACTGATATCGCGGGCGTCTCGTACAAGTTCGAGTGGGCGTCCGGATACGAAAACGGATCGCAGATCCGAGTTCAGGGCATACTCGTCGAAGGCAGGCTCGGGGGAGAGGAGGAGAAATATCTTGGGTAAAGCCGAAGATAAGCGAGCGGCGATCATCGCGCAGCAAGCCGCTCGCGAGCTGCTCGCGCCACCGGTCGTCAAGGGCGCCATGGCTCGCAAACGACGGGCAAACTGGGCGGCGACGGCGCCGGGTCGTCCCGCGCGCGGGCGTCCGCCCAAAGCCCCCGAGGAGCAATGAACCGCGGATATTCGGGCGGAAAACGCAACCGAGAGGCCAGCCGCGATCTCAAGAAGAAGGAGAAGGAGGATCGCCTTCGCCGAAACCGCGAGCTGCGCGCCCGCGGCATCGATCCAGGCGCGGACGAGCTGCCCGACACGGACGGTGCGACCGCCCCCCTTCCGGAGGTCCGGCTCGAGGACGTCGTCATCGGCGTGGCCAGGAGCACGCGCCGCGGCGATTTCGGACCCACGAAGCTGTTCGTGGGCGGCTTGAGCTCCGAGACGACGACGGAGGATCTGCGGAGCTCCTTCTCGAAGTTCGGGGAAATCGTCGACGTCGCGGTCATCGCCGATCGCGCCACGAGTCAGTCGCGCGGCTTCGGCTTCGTCACCTATCAGAGCTCGGCGGCTGCCGAGACCGCGATCAAGGAAATGAACGGCGCCCAGCTCGACGGTCGCCCGCTCAAGGTCAATCGCGCCGAAGCGCGTCCGCCCCGCCGCTCCTGAGCTTCGGTCGCAGACGAATCTCTACGACACCTGTTGTTCGGGGGGGTGTCCGATCCGTCTCACCGCGCCGAAGACCGTCAGGGCTGCGCCCACGATGACGTCGTTGAGGACCGTGGCCGTCCCAGTCCCTCGCAACACCATCGTCGACACGATCAGCCAGGCGCCGAGGACGACGTTCAAGTACCGCGACCGCGGCATCGAGCCGAGGCCCGCCAGCGCGATCGTCACGGTGAGCATTCCGATGACCCAAGCGTTGACGACCTGCGCGCGGCTGTGAGGCCATAGGAAGGCCGACAAGAACAACCAAAAGCCAATTGACGCGTTCATCGACCGGGCGCCCATGACAACCTCCATCCCTTCTCTAAGTCCCGCGGCGCGGCTGTAAAGCTCGAGGTCAGAATCGGGCGCTGCTCTGGCTACTCTGCCCCTCGGCCGCCTCGAGGAGGCCTTAGGGCCCGGCCGCAAAGAAGACCGGGACCGCGGCCTCGTGGAGGCCGCGGCCTTGTTGCCGTTCGCGACCAGCCCCATGTTCTCGACAAAGGCCGCCACGAGGCGCGCTGACCGCTTTGGGATGGAAGGTGGGATGGACGACGAAGCCGTCAATTTCGTGAAGGTGTTCTCGACGACGAAACCCAAAGACAGGGACGGGCTCGGTGAACGCGTGACGGCGTGGCTGCGCGATCACCCGAGCGTCACGATCCTGCACACCGACATTCGCCTCACGTCCGATCGCCGGTATCACTGCCTCTCGATCTTGCTGTTCGGGCACGAAGACGGGCGCGAAGACGGGCGCGAAGACGGGCGCGAAGACGCCCCTGCGCACTAAGTGTATCTCGCCGTCTCCTCGGGCGACGGTGCCGCGGGCAGCGTCAGGCGGCCGACCATGTCGGCCACCGCGCCAATCGTGATCGGCCGCCGGAGAAACGCCGTCCAGGGCAGGCCCCGGATCCATCCGTCCTCCGCCTCGACGTTGCCGGCGATCGCGATGATGGGAGCCCGCGCCTGGAAGAGCCCTCTCGCGAGCTCCGGGTCCAGAGCTTGCCCGTGCAGATCGCACACGATGAGGCCCGGCCGTCGAGCGCGGCCGAGCGTCAGCGTGATGACGGCGTCACGTATGGTGATGAACCCCACCGCGTCATGGCCCCGCTCGATGAGCTCGGCGCGGAGATAGGCCCGCGGCCACCAATCGGAGCCGATGATCCAAATTCGGTCCGGTGTTTCCATGGAACACACCAGAAATGTGGGACGCGCGGCCTCGCCAAGCAAGCGAAAGAGGCGGTCAGCGGGCGCGCTGTTCCGCCGTCAAGAGCTCGCGAACTTTCTCCACGAGGACGTTCGGCGCGACAGGCTTTTGAACGAAGGCGATCCCGGGATCGAGCACGCCGTCATGGACGATCGCGCCGTCGGTGTAGCCGGACATGAACAGCACCTTGAGGCCCGGGCGCAGCGCCTCGAGCTTCGAGGCGAACTCCCACCCGCCCATCTGCGGCATGACGACGTCCGTCAGAACGAGATCGATTGGATGGCGCGCGGTCTCGCAGAGCTCGAGAGCTTCGCGTCCGTTCGGCGCTTCGAGCACGCGGTAGCCATGCTTCTGCAGCACGGTGCGCAGCATCACGCGCACGGCGTCGTCGTCCTCCACCAAGAGCAGGGTTTCGTTTCCGCGCACCGACGACATCGAGCGGCGCCGAACCCCGGCGGGTCGGGCATCGCTCTGCTCGTTTTCTACGGACAGAGGCAGATAGATCTTGAACGTCGTGCCCCGCCCCGGCTCGCTCGTGAACCCGATCCATCCGCCGCTCTGTTGCACGATGCCGAACACCGTCGCGAGCCCGAGGCCCGTCCCCTTGCCGGGCTCCTTGGTCGTGTAGAAGGGTTCGAACATCCGCGCCTGGGTCGCGGCGTCCATCCCGACGCCCGTATCGCTCACGACGAGGGCGACGTGCGGGCCGGAGTGGGCGCCGCTGTTCCCGGCCGCGTCTTCATCGGTGACGAGGACGTCCGCAGTCTCGATCGTCAACTTCCCACCGCGCGGCATGGCGTCGCGGGCGTTGACGGCGAGGTTCATGATGACCTGCTCCATCTGCCCGGGATCGACGAGCACGGCGCTCAGCTGGGCTGGCCCTTTGATTGACAGCTCGACGTCCTCTCCAATGAGGCGCCTCAGCATCTTCGCCGTGCCGGCAACGACGTGCGTCAGGTCCGTTTTTCGTGGTTGCAGGATTTGCTGTCGGCTGAAGGCGAGGAGCTGGCGCGTCAAATCGGCGGCCCGAGCCGCCGCGCTCCGGATCTCGTCGACGCTCTCGCGCTTGGAGTCCGAGGCGTCCAGCTCCAAGAGGAGCAGATCCGAGTAACCAATGATGACCGAGAGAACATTGTTGAAATCGTGCGCGACGCCGGCCGCCAGGCCGCCGATGGCATCCATCTTCTGTGACTGTCGGAGGCGCTCTTCGCTGCGACGCAACACGTCCGCGGCGCGCTTTCGATTGGCGTTGTCTTCGAGCTCGCGATCGATCGCGGGCAAGAGCCGCGCGAGCTTGCCCTTGAGCACCCAATCGCGCGCGCCCGCGCGCATGGCGCGGATGGCCAGCTCCTCGGTCACGGTCCCGGACAAGATGATGAAAGGCACGTCGAGGCCGGCCTCCTTCAAGACCTCGAGCGCGGCCGCGCCACTGAACGTTGGCATGCTCCAGTCGCTGAGCACGAGATCCCACGACTGCCGCGCGAGTGAGGCGCGCATGGCGTCGGCGTCGCAAACCCGCTCGACGGCGACCTGACGGCCGCCGCGACGAAGCTCTCTCGTGACGATCTCGCCGTCGTCGGCGGAGTCGTCCACCAAAAGCACCCGCAGGGCCTCTCCGTGCATCTCAGAACGCTCGTGCACCGGCCCGTACAGTATCCTTTTCTCGCTTCGTTCAGGAACATATCGCCCAGCCAAATGGCGATTGAACGTGTTCGTTGAGCAACGCACCCGAGCGCGCCCGAGAGTCATTTTCACGCCAGCGGGCCGATTTGGTAGCCACCCCGCACGAGTTTCGAAACTGAAACTATTCATTTCAACGCAACCGTAACCCCGCTCTTTTGTTACAACGCGGACTGTGCCGTCAGTTTCAGAGGCCGTTGGGTGTAGAGTGCCGCCGTGTCCATCCTCGTCGCGGACGACGACGCCTCCGTCCGAACGCTCCTGCGAACCCTCCTGACGCGCGCTGGCTACCCCGTCACCGAAGCAGAGGATGGAAAGATCGCGATCGAGCAGCTCGCCGCCCGGCCGTTCGACGTCGTCATCACCGACCTCATGATGCCGCGCGCGGACGGCTTCGAGGTCCTGCGCCGCGCGCGCGAGCTCCAGCCCAAGTGCCCGGTGATCATGCTGACCGCCGAGGGATCGATCAGGGACTGCGTCGAGGCCATGCGCGCCGGCGCTTTCAACTTCCTCACCAAGCCGTTCCACCACCGCGATTTACAGGAAATCGTCGGGCGCGCCGTGCGCACGAGAGCTCCCGAGGGCAAGGGCGCCGTGTCACCGGCCAGCGACGAGGGCCGCCCTCAAGTGGCCCTCATCGGGGACTCCGACGGCATTCGCGGCGTCATCGACATGGTCGAGCGCGTCGCTCACACGAACGCGACGGTGCTCATCACGGGCGAGAGCGGCACGGGCAAAGAGGTCGTCGCCCGCCTGCTCCATGGCTCGTCGGGCCGCTCGCAAGGGCCCTTCATCGCGGTCAATTGCGGTGCGATCCCCGAGAACCTCATCGAGAGCGACCTGTTCGGCCACGTCAAGGGCGCGTTCACGGGCGCCCACGAGACGCGCCCCGGCAAGTTCGTGCAGGCGCACGGCGGCACCCTCTTCCTCGACGAGATCGGCGAGCTGCCCCTGGCCATGCAGGTCAAGTTGCTCCGGGTCCTGCAGGAGCGGGAGGTCACGCCCGTGGGCGACGGTCGTGCGAAGGCCGTCGACGTGCGCATCATCGCGGCGACCAACGTCGACCTCGAGTCGACGGTGCGTGTGGGACGCTTTCGCCAGGATCTCTACTACCGGCTCGAGGTCCTGCCCATCCATCTGCCCGCGTTGCGCGAGCGCTTCGCCGACATCCTGCCGCTCGCGCGGCACTTTCTCGATGCCGCCAACCGCCGCCTCGGGGCCACGGCCGTCATTGCCGAGGATGCGTTGGCGCTGCTCAAGCTCTACAGCTGGCCCGGAAACGTCAGGGAGATGGAGAACCTCTTCGAGCGCCTCGTCATTCTGAACCGCACGGGGACCATCACGACCGACGACCTGCCGAAACGCATGCAGACGCAGAGCCCGTCGTCGGAGGAGGTCGCCGCGGCGTCGGCGGCCCTGGCCCGCGGGGCCATCGATTTGACCGCGACCTTGGCGGCCATCGAAGGCTCCCTCATCGAACAAGCTCTGCGTCAGGCGGAAGGAAACAAGACTCGGGCGGCCGAGCTGCTCGGGCTCAGTCGGACGACGCTCATCGACAAGGTCAAGCGTCGGTGACCGACGAGCCCGGCCCGGCGAATCAGGCGGCCTTCCGCGTCCGCGCCGAGGCGGTGGCGCGCCGGGCGCGCCCGCGGGCGGCCAGCGTCAGAATCCCGAGCGCGAGCAGCGACGCGAGGTTCGCGCCGCGGCCGCTGGCGACGGAGCAGCCGGCCGTTTCGTTGGCGTCGGCGGTGGCGGGCGTCGCGGCCTCGGCCTGCGCGTCCTTCGCCATGGCGGCCGGAGCGGGAGCGGCGACGACCGAGACGGGCGTCGCGGGCGACGGCGCGGCCACGAGCGCCGGCGTCGGGTCAGCTGAGGGCGCTGGGGTCGCCGTCATGTCGCCGACCGAGGGGGGCGCGTCCGCGCCAGGGGCCGCCGGGGCGACCATGGGGTCGGCCACGACGGCGGGGGCCATGGTCTCGACGGGGACGACGACCGGGGCGGGCGGCTCGGCGCCCACGCGGAGGTGCTGGGGCGCCGACCAGGCCGACAGCGCGCCCTGCGCGTCGCGGCTGCGCACCGCGAAGAGGTAGCTCGTGTTGGCCTTGAGCGAGACGTTCATCTGCGCTTGCCCGGGGCCCATCTGGGACTCGACGAGCGTGCCGACCGCGCCGTCCTCCTCGATGCGGACGACGTACGACAGAGCTCCGCCGTCGTCATCCGTGGCGCCCTGCCAGTCGAGCATCAGGCCGGCCGCCGAAAAGGCCTGCTCGCCCGAGGGGCCGATCTGCGTGGGCGCCGTCGGCGGGTGGTTGGACGTCGACGAGAAGGCGTGGAGGACGCCGTCGTCGGTCGCGATGAGGAGCTGGCCGTTGGAGAACACCGGCGACGAGCGGCCCGCGCTCGACAGCGGCGCCGTCCAGCGCTCCTGGCCCGTGCGGGCGTCGAGCACGGCGACGCGGCCCGTGATGGAAGACGAAACGATGACGTAGGGACCGTCGGTGCCGCCGCCCGAGAAGCCCACCGGCGTCGGGCAGGCGTTCAGCTCGGGAACGCCGTTGCTGTTCGGGGCGACCAGATTCGCGACGGCGTACTGCCAGCGCACCTGCGCCGACACCGGATCGATGGCGACGACGGACTCGCGCATCGACACGGTGAACGACCGGCCCGAGGTCACCATGTCGTTGCGGCGGATCTGGGCGATGATGAGGCCGCCGATGCTCGTGGGCGACGAGACCGAGGGACCGCGACCGTACATCGAGCCGCCGTCGACGGGCGCGAGGTCCGGAATCGCCACCGGGAAGCCCGGGGCCGGCGCGCCCGTGCTCGCGTCGACGGCGAAGAGGTGCGCGCCGCTGTCGCCCGGGAACATGTAGACGGTGCCGCCCACGACGAGCGGAGACGACAAGTAGACTTGCCCGCCGGCGTCGAGCTTCCAGTCCGCGGCCCCCGTGGCCAGATTCAGGCTCTGGAGGCGCCCGCCGTTCATGCCCACGACGACGCGATTGCCGACCACGGCGGGCGTCGAGTAGACCAGCGCCGCGATGGCGCCCGAGGCCGTCTGCCAGACCGGCTCGCCCGTGAGGGCGTCGAAGCGCCAGATGTCTTGCTGGGGGAAGCCGGCGCCGATGACGAACGTGTCTCTGTCGCCGGGCGCCGCGCGCGGCACGAACAGCGGCGACGAATAGTTCTGCCCGCCGAAGGCGCGCTGCCACGCGATGGTGCCGTCGCCGAGCTTGAGGGAATAGAGGTTCCCGCCCAAGGTCGACACCGTGACCTGCTCGTTCGAGATCATCGGCGTGGCCCGAACGCCGTCCGGGAGGGTGCGCGTCCAGAGCGCCGTCCCCTTCGCGGCGTCGAGCGCGGCGACCGCACCGTTCGAGCCGGCGACCACGATCGCGCCGCCCGAGCTCACAGGCGTCGCGATGATCTGACCGCTGTCGAGAGCGTAGGTCCAGGAGGGCGTGAAGGCCGACCCCGACGCCTCGGACGAGTCCCGCGACTCCTGGGAGTCACCACCGAGCTCCGTCCAATCGCTGGCACGGACTGTCTTGGCGGCGCAGACCAGAACCAGAATCGAGACCAACCCTTGCTTCGACATCACACACTCCAGGGGCCTTTAAGGCCCGTCGTTGTTGTTTG
>DASXOE010000117.1:0-8274 GCA_036494575.1 Polyangia bacterium
CGAGCACGGGGGGCTCGGGAGCCTCCCACGGTCCCGAACTTGAGCGCAGGCCGGCTTCGCCGGCCGGAGCGAGCACGGGGGGCTCGGGAGCCTCCCACGGTCCCGAACTTGAGCGCAGGCCGGCTTCGCCGGCCGGAGCGAGCACGGGGGGCTCGGGACCCTTTGAGGGTCCCGAACTTAATGCTAAAAATACCCCGCCCGTGACCACCGAATTCACTCTCAAAGCCGTCCGTGCGATTCATGACCTGCCGCTGCCGGATCTGATCGCGCGCGCGCAGAGCGTGCACCGCGAGCACCACCCGTCGGGCGAGGTGCAACTCTGCTCGCTCCTCTCCGTGAAGACGGGCGGCTGCCCCGAAGACTGCGCGTACTGCCCGCAGTCATCGAAGTACGACACCGGCGTCGACGCCGAGCGCATGATGAAGCCTGCCGAGGTGCTCGAGGCCGCCGGCCGCGCCAAGGATGCCGGCGCGACGCGCTTCTGCATGGGCGCCGCCTGGCGCGAGGTCAAGGAGGGCCCGGCCTTCGACAGCGTGCTCGAGATGGTGCGCGGCGTGCGCGCCCTCGGCATGGAGGCGTGCTGCACGCTGGGCATGCTCGACGAGGCGCAGGCCCGGCGCCTCGCCGACGCGGGCCTGTCGGCCTACAACCACAACCTCGACACCTCGAAGACGTTCTACGGCGAGATCATCTCGACGCGCGTGTACGAGGATCGCCTGCGCACGCTGCGCAACGTGCGCCAGGCCGGCATCACGGTGTGCTCGGGCGGCATCATCGGCATGGGCGAGTCGCTCGACGATCGCTGCGGCATGCTCATGACGCTCGCGAACCTCGACCCGCAACCCGAGAGCGTGCCCGTCAACGCGCTCGTGCCCGCGCCTGGCACGCCGCTCGCCAATCGGCCGCCCGTCGACCCCATCGAGCTCGTGCGCATGATCGCGACTGCGCGCATCCTCATGCCGAAGGCGCGCGTGCGGCTCTCGGCGGGTCGGCTCGCTCTCTCGCGAGAGGCGCAGGTGCTGTGCTTCCTCGCGGGCGCCAACTCGATCTTCTACGGTGAGAAGCTGCTCACCACCGGCAATCCGGACGTCGAGGCCGATCGCGCGCTGTTGCGCGACGCGGGCCTGCGCGCCGTGGTCGCGGCAGACTGAACCGCATTTCGACCACCTTGGCAAAGGACCGACAGCCGCCGTGACACCCTCATCCGAAACCCTCTCGATCGACGCCTCCGAGATCGCCAAGCTCCAGCCTTGGCGGCGGCCCTGGTGGCAGCCCGCGCGCGGCGACGAGCCGACGTTCGGCTGGATGGTGCTCATCCACGTCACGGCCGTGCTCGGCATGGTTCTGTTCCCGCTGCCGGGCTGGCGCATCGCGCTCACGGCGTGGGCGATCTATTTCCTGGGCGGCCTCGGCACGACGGTGTGCTTTCACCGCGCCCTCGCGCACAAGACGCTCAAGCTGCACCCCGTGGCGCGCGACGTGCTGGTCTTCCTCGCGATGATGAACGGGTCGGGCTCACCGCTGTCGTGGGTGGCGAACCACCGCCTGCACCACGCGAAGTCCGACACGCCCGAGGACATCTCGAGCCCGCGCATCGGCGGCTTCTGGTGGTCGCACCTGCGTTGGCTGTGGCAGGCCGGCGCCGCGCCCGTGCAGAAGTATTGCAAGGAGCTGAGCACGCCCGCGTACCGCAAGTGGACGCGCCTGCAGATCCCGCTCTTCGCGGTGGCCTTCTTCCTCGGCCTGCCCTTCGGCCTTTATTTCGCGGCGCCCTCGGGCGGTCACGCGGCCGCGCACCCGGTGCTCGCGGCGCTCTTCTGGATTGGGCCCATCCGGCTCGTCTGGGCGCTGCACGCGCAGTGCTTCGTCAACAGCATCTGCCACCTGCGACCGGGCGTCGCGATGGGCGAGCCGACGGCGCGCAACGTGCCGTGGCTCGGCGTCATGCACGCGTTCCAGGGCGAGCAGTGGCACCAGAACCACCACGACCGCCCCGGCTCGGCGCGCCTCGGCTTCCAGCCCGGCCAGCTCGACATGGGCTGGTTGACGATCCTCGCGCTCGAGAAGCTCGGCCTCGCCAAGGACGTGAGGCGGCCCGACCTGCGCGAAGAAGTCGAAGCGGCCGCCTAGCGGACTCAGCGCGCGGTGGCCATGCCCCACTGCCGCCGGACCTCGTAGGCGGCGATACCGACCGTCGTCGAGAGGTTGAGCGAGCGCAGCTCCGGATCGAGCATGGGCACCCGCACCGTGCGCTCGCCGTGGCGCGCGAGCAGCTCGGGCGGCAAGCCGATGCTCTCCCGCCCGAAGATCAGCACGGCCGGGCACGGGTAGCTCACGGCCTGGTAATCGCGCGCGCCTGCCGAGGAGAAGAAGAAGGACGCGCCGAGCGTCGGCAGCGCGCGCTCGAGCTCGTCAAAGGTCGGCCACACACGCGGCTTCACGCGCGGCCAGTAGTCGAGGCCCGCCCGCCGCACCTGCGCGTCGTCGAGCGAGAATCCGAGCGGCCGCACGAGGTGGAGCTGGGCGCCCGCCGCCAGGCACGTGCGGCCGGCGTTGCCGGTGTTCCAGTGGATCTCCGGCTCGACGAGGACGACGTGCAGGTCCGACATGCCGCGAGGCTACCAGGCCGGCGGCGGCTGGAGACGGCGCGACGGCACGAAACCGCGCGACGCGAACCCCGCTGGCGCGAAGCCTGATGGCGCGAAGCCTGGTAGATAAGCGCGATGCCCCGCCTGGACGCGCTCCTCGCGCTCAACCTCGCCTGCTCGAAGACGAAGGCGCGCGACGTGATGGCCGCCGGCCGCGTGCGCGCCTCCGACGGCGCGCCGCTCGGCGATCCGCGCCTCGACGTGCCGGCGGCGTCGCTGCCGTTCGCCGTCGCCGTCGATGAAGAGCCGCTCGCGCTCGTCGCCGCCGCGCACGTGCTGCAACACAAGCCCGCGGGGTGCGTGACGGCGCTCGATGACGTGCGCCACCCGACCGCCTACGCGCTGCTTCGTGACGCGCCCTTGTTCGCCGAGCTGCGCGCCGTGGGGCGCCTCGACCTCGACACCTCCGGCCTCCTCATCTGGACGACCGAGGGAACTTGGCTGCAGCGGCTGACGCACCCCAAGCGCGCGGTGCCACGGACGTACCACGCCGCGCTCGCGCGCCCGTTTCAGGCGCTCCCCGCCGTGGGCCTGACGCTCGAGGACGGCCACCGCCCGACCATCGCGGAGCTGACGGCCCTCCCGGCCGGCGATGCGCACCCCGCGCTGCGCGCCCCCGGCGAGGCCGGGGCGTTCGCGACGATCACGGTCGTGGGCGGCGCGTACCACGAGGTCCGGCGCATCTTCGCCGCGCTCGACAGCCACGTCCTGGCGCTCTGCCGCGTGGCTTTCGGCCGCCTTGCGTTGCCGCCCGAGATGCCCGCTGGCGGCTGGTGCGCCATCGATCCTGGCGACGTATAGCGGATCGCGTGTGTCCGAGCATTCGCCATATCGGAATTCCGGTAAGGTGATGCGCACGAATGCGACACCGCGGCGCGATCCGGTGTAATGGAGACCAGCCGAGAAGTTGGTCGGCCAACTCGGAGGTCCGCATGAAGATCCACAAGGCAACGCTCACTCTCTCCACCGCCGTCGTCGTGGCCGTAGCTGGCCTCGCCACCCCGGCGTTCGCGCAAGAAACCGCCCCGCCCCCGGTGACCGAAAACGCGCCGGCCGCGCCCAAGGCTCACCACGGCGACATCGCCGGTGGCGGCCTCGGCATCGGCGCCGCCGCATTCATCTCGGGGCTCTTCGGGCCCGAGGTGGTCTATGACTTCGGGCAGTTCCACGTCGAGGGTTTGCTCGCCTTCGCCCGAACCCCGGGGAACGGCCCCAACCCGCCGACCGACTCGGTCTTCCAGTTCGGTCTGGGGGGTTGGTACCACCTGCACATCGGGGAGAACAGCGACTTCTCGGCGGGCGGCGTCTTCGCCCTGCGCGACTTTTCTCCCGGAGGCGGCGGCAACAGCCTCGTCGGCTTCGAGATCGAGCCCGGCATCATGATCCGCGCCTTCATCACGCCGAACGTCGCGTTACATGGACGCGCGGGCTTCGTGCTCGCGTTCGGCGACTCGACCGGACCGCTCAACAAGCAGCTCGCCCTGGACGGCCAGATCACGGGCGGCCTCGGGATCACGTACTTTTTCCGGTAGCGATCCCGGCCGAAAGGCCGATGCCCGCGGGTCATGCGAGCCCCGCGGGGCGCCTGGCGGCGCTTGCGCGGACGTCAACTCTCTGACGTAGATGATCTGGGCGAGCCGGCGGCTTCGACGCACGCCGTCGTGCTCACCTCAACTTCAGGGGGGCCCATGAATCGCTCCGTGAAAATCGCAGCGCCCGTGACCGTTGCCGTGCTCGCGTTCGCGCTGGGCGCGCGCGCGGCCGATACGAAACCGATCGTCGCCAAGATCGAGGCGTCCGACAAGGCGTTCCTAGCCGCCTATGAAAATGGCGACACCAAGAAGATGAAGGGCGAGATCGCGAAGGCGGTGTCGCTCGGCGAGAAGAATGGTCTCGGCTCCGACCCGGTCATGGCCGACACCTACGTGCTGGCCGCGATCCTCGAGGTCGAAGGCAACGAGAACGCGAAAGCGGGCGTTCATGACTTCGTCAAGGCCCTGAAGATCCGGCCCGACGTCGCGATCCCCAAGGGCATGGCAACCTCCGGCGTCAAGTTGGCGCTCAAGCAAGCGCGCGCCCAGCTGGGCGAGCCGCCCAAAGAGAGCCCGGTGGCAGCGATCGGCGCCAAGCCGACCGAGCCGGCCACGGCAGAGGCGCAAGCCAAGCCGGAGCCGGAGAAGGTCGCGCAAAAGGAGCCGGGCAAAAAGGACAAGGCCGACAAGGCCAAGGCCGACGAAGACGCCGAGGCCAAGCTGCAAAAGGACAAGCAGCAAAAAGAGAAGCAAGCCCGCGAAGATGCCGAGGCCAAGCTGCAGAAAGAAAAGCAGGCCCGCGAGGACGCGGAGCGCGACGAGAAGAAGCAGAAAGAGATCGCCGCCAAGACCAAGGAAGCGGAGAGCAAGGACCGCGGTGACAACGAGCGCCTGCGCAAGGAGAAGGCCGATTCCGACAAGCAGGCCGCCGACCTGAAGGCCCGCGTGAAGGACCTCGAGAAGGACAAGGCCGACCGCGACAAGCAGCTCGCCGACGCCAAGACCCGCGCCCAGCAGCTCGAGAAGGACAAGGCCGACCGCGACAAGCAGCTCGCCGACGCCAAGACCCGCATCCAGCAGCTCGAGAAGGACAAGGCCGACCACGCCAAGCAACTCGCCGATGCGCGCGCCCAGGGGGACAAAGACCGAGAGGCGCTCGAGAAGGTCGCGCGCGACAAGCAAGCCGCGGAGGCGGAGGTGCGCGTCGCCGAGAACAAGCGCCACGAGCGCGAGCGCCTCTTCGCGGGGCCCGAGATGCCGGAGCGCCTGCGCGAGGCCCTGACCTGCGTCGTGCCCGACGAGGCACCCTTGCGCGCCGACCTCTTCGTGCACTGCGTGGCGCGACCAAACATCAAGGCGCGGTCGATCGTGTTCTATTACCGCGGCGCGGGCGCCCGATACTATTCTGTCCCGATGGAGCGCACGGCGAAGGGCTGGTATGCCGCCATCGTCCCCGGAGCGCGCGTCACCGGTAAGGCCCTGCAGTATTACGCCGAGGCCTTCAACGACCGCGAGGCGGTCGTCGCCAGCAACGGCAAAGAGAGCTCCCCCAACATCCTCACGCTCCGTCCCGGCGGTCCGCGGGGTTAGGTGGACGACAGCCACACCGTCATCGAAGACGCGCCGAGCGCGTCGGCAGGAGCGGCCACGATCCCGCTCGCGCGCGGGACGATCCTCGCGGGACGCTACGAAATCAGCCGGCTGCTCGGCCGCGGAGGCGCGGGCGTCGTCGTCCTGGCCCACGATCGCGTCCTCCGCGAGGACGTGGCGGTCAAGCTGCTCCGGCCCGAGCACGGCGGCGAGGCGCGGTGGATCGATCGGCTCGCGCGCGAGGTGAAGCTGGCGCGTCAGATCAGGCACGCCAACGTGTGCCGCGTCTTCGACTTCGGGCAAGCCGACGGGCACGCCTTCCTCGTCATGGAGCTCGCCGTCGCAGGCTCGCTGCGCGACGAGCTCGCGCGCGACGACGGCGCCGCGCGCCCTCTCGACGCGCGCCTCGCCGATTCGCACGCCGTCGCCGAGGGTCTGGCCGCGGTGCACGCCGCCGGCATCGTGCACCGAGACGTCACGCCGCAGAACGTGCTCCGAATGGGCGACGGGCGGCTCGTCGTGTCCGATTTCGGGCTGGCGACGAACGCCGACCCAACGGCGAGCAGCATCCACGGCGGTACCGTCGCGTACATGGCCCCCGAGATCGCGCGCGGAGAGCACGCGACCGTCGCCGCCGACGTGTGGGCGCTGGGGATCCTCATCCACGAGATCGTCTTCGGACGGCGGCCCTCGTGGCGGGAAGGCCGCTTCGGCTCGACGATGACGCCGGGGGAGAGCCTCGGGCGGTGGGAGCGCCGCATCGTCGCGCTCTGCAAGCGCTGCACGCACGAGCGCTGCCGCCAGCGTCCGACGGCAGCCGAGGTCGCGGGGCTCCTCACGGGCGTCGCCGGTCGGAAAGAGAACGTGTCCCCCATGCGGCGGGCGCGGCTGCGCGTCGTGCTGCTCGCGACGGCGATCGGCGTCGCCGGGCTTTCGGCGCGCTTCGTGCGGCGCGTTCGCCCGGCGGCCGCGTCGGCGCTCGATGTCGCGATCACGGGCGAGGCCGAGGACTGGACGGCGTCGGCGCGCGTGCTCGCCACCGTGGAAGGGCGGATCCATGCGCTCGCGGCGCTGCCCGGCGGCAAACGCGTGCGCATGACCTGGGGCGAGCCACGCCGGATCGAAGACGTCGACCTCGCGACGGGCGCCCGCGTGCCCGCCGTTCTGGCGCTCCTGCCCGAGCGTGGAGGGCCGCCCGTTCTTTCGCCCGACGGCACGGCGGTCGCCGTCGAGGGATACGCCGCGGAGGGGCGCCCGTTCATCTTCCTCGGTGAGTCGGCGTCGGGCGCGCGTCCGGTCGCCGTGACGGCGGCGGCCGATCCGTCGCTGGCGTCCGAGCCGCGCTGGCTCGCGGACAGCCGCGCCTTCGTCTACGACGCCGACGTGCGCAACGTCGGCGTGTTCTCTCTCGACACCAACCGGGCGACGATCCTCCCCGTCCTCGACGGAAGACCGTCGTTCACGACGTTCAAGGCGGCCATCTTCGATCGCGTCCTCGTGGCCCGCATCACGGATAGCTTCACGAGCCAGATCGCTCTTTTCGCGTGGCCGTCGACGGACGTCGTCGCGCGGTTCGATCTGCCGGCCTTCATCGCCGAGTGGCAGTCCGCCGACGGGCTGCGGCTGTTCGGCGCCGCCCACGAACCGGACCGGGGCTTTGACATCGTCGAGCTCGACGTCGTGGCCCGCTCAGCGCGGCGGCTCGGCGACGTCCCAGGCAGCCACCTGCGGGCGCTCGCCCTCGCGGGGCATGTGCTCGCCTTTGCGAGCTACCGCTATGGCGGCGAGCTCTGGCTCGACACCGGGCGCGGTGGACGTCTCGTCACGCACGGCGTCCAGGCCCGAGAGGTGGCGCGGGGAGCCGGCCACCTGCTCGTCTCGGTCGTGCACACGGGCAAGGAATGGATCGTCGAGCTCGACGACCAAGGTCGCCAGCGCGGGGCCGTGACGTCCGGCCCGCGTGACGAGTCACCGTCGATCCTGCCGGACGGTCGCTCGTGGACGTACGTCCACCGGACAGGAGACGCGCCGGGCTTCTACCGCTGCCAGTGGGGCGGCAGCTGCGCACGCATCTCGCAGGCGATCATGCCCTACGCCACGGTGTCACCCGATGGCACGCGCGTCGCGTACGTCGATCCCGCGCCCCAGGGGTCGCGCGCGCGACTCGCGCCGCTCGTCGGTGGTGCGCCCCACGACGTCGGAGACGCGAGCAGCTACTGCCGGCCCGTCTGGTCTTCGGCCCACACGCTCTGGATCTCGCGGCGCGCCGAGGGCATCCCCGAGTGGGTGGAGATCGATGTCGACGGACCGGAGGCTCGGCCCACGGGCCGCACTCAACGCGGCGCCCGCGACTGCAGCGACGGCCTCCCAGATCCCGCCGCTCCCGTCCGCGACGGCGCCAAGATTGTCGTCGACTGGCGCTCCGAGCTCCGCGTCCACGCCGTCCCCTGAGCCAGCCCGACCCGAGCGAGGCGGGCTTCGCCCGCCGGAGCGAGCACCGGGGG
>DASXOE010000118.1:0-25668 GCA_036494575.1 Polyangia bacterium
GCCAAAGCAGGGCCCCTTCGCTCCAGCGCGTTTTGCTGCACGCCTTCATCGCTACTACGAGCCCCTCGGACTCCCTCTCGGCGTCACGGCCATTTCGGCTTGGCCTTATAGGTCGTGCCTTCTCCCAACGTCGGGCTGCCGAGGAGGGTCTCTCCTGTTCCGCATCGAGCCTTCGTTCCGTGCCGTGCCCTATACCCCGGGGAGCTCCAGCGGGATCTCCGGTCTTTCCCCGCTGTCCGTGGCCTTCGCCGCGAAGTGACCGGCTCGGCTCTCCCATGCGCCTTTCGGCTGATAATCTGACGAGGCTGCAGGCTTCACTTCTGATGGTTACGGCCCGGACCTTTGCTTCCTCCCGTGGGAGGCATTTGACGGTCCGCTCGGCGCCGCAGCTCTCGCCACGTCGCTGGACCCTGCTACCGGGCGCTCCGGCGCTTACCCGGGCGGGACTTTCACCCGCTGGTTCGATGCAGCTCGCGAGCAGCACGCTCACTTCAGGACGCACCACTGCCACACCATAGCAAGGCTTGACCGGCCGAGACTCGCGGGGCGCCGGGCCCTTTACGAGCTCGGGTGCGGCAGGATACGATACCCGCATGCTCGAGGCGTCGACCCTTGTCCGGCTGTCGGTCCCTCTGATGAGCCTCGTCGTGACCGGGCTCGGTTGCAGCGGCAAGGTCGGAGAAGGAGCAGGCGGCGGCGGCGGCGGCGGCGTAATCGGAGGAGGAGGAGGCGGCGGCGGGACGCCCCGCCCCGGCACCTTCGACGGTCCGCCGCCCGCGACGGGTGCCGGCGCGTTCCCGCCCGGCGGCGTCACCTTCCCCTGGCCGGTGTTCGACGGCACCGTGCCCGACGTCCCCGAGGCCGTGGCTCCCGCCAAGACCCGCTATGTCGACGCCGTTCACGGCGATGACAAGAACGACGGCACCACCTTCGCGACGGCGAAGAAGACCATCTCGGCGGCGTACCTCAACGCCGGCGTCCAGGCCGGCGACACCATTCTCATCGCCGGCGGGGTCTACCGTGAATACGTCGCCTGGTCGAACGGCCCGGGCGGCAAGGCCGGGTCGCCCATCACGATCGGCTCCTATGGACACGGGACCGGGGCCCCCGTCCTCGACGGCGGGATCAAGCCCAACACGTGGACGCGCTACACGGACAAGGGCCAGACCACCGTGTGGCAGACGCCGACGGCGGGGCTCACGCAGATCACCTCCAAGCAGCCCGTGCTCGGCGTCTACGTCAACAGCCCGAAGGGCGAGTTCGCGCTCAAGGAGGTCTTCCACACGGCCATCCTCGACAACAGCACCCCGCGCGGCCAGCTCTACGAGTCGTCCGCGCCGCTGCCGCCCGTCGAGACGGGGGCCAGCATCAAGGACGGCAGCAACAAGTGGTTTTTCGACCCGGCGGCCGGCGTCGTCTACGCGGACTTCGGCGGGACGCTTGGCGGCGACGATCCGAACGCCGCCGACATCTCGCTCTTGTTCGACAGCGGGAACGGCCCCGCGGGGCACCGGCTGTTGATCTATCTCGGGCCGGGTCACGACTACTTCAAGTTCGTGGGGCTCTCGATCCGCGCGAGCTCCTGGTCCGGCGCATACACCGAATCGAACGGCCAAGTGTTCGACCACTGCGACTTCAAGTTCAACGGGGGAGCAGCCGTCCTCTTCTCCCATCCGTCCAAAGTGACGGGCAACGGCAACGTGGTCACCAACTCACGGATCTGGATGAACGTCCTCAGCAACTGGCCGCGCTTCAACAACGGCTACACGACGGGCGGCTGGCCGGGAGCCATCCAGTGGTCGACGCAGAGCAACGCCCTCGCCGAAGGCAACGTCGTGTACCTGAACGGCGGCGAGGGCCTCATCGTCGGCGACTCGGACATCGAGGGCATGCCGAGCATGAACAACGAGGTTCGGCACAACGTCATCTTCGACAACTTCTCGGTCAATTTGTACCTCAACAACGTCCAGAACGTCCGGCTCGAGCAGAACTTCGTCTTCCAGCACCCGCGCGACGAGAGCCAGACCTTCGAGGGCTTGTTCGAGGCCTCCAAGGACTACAACGGGGACTTCGGCAAGCGCATCACGCCCGACAACCTCAACCTCGGTGACGAGCCGTACTCGGCCTACGATCACCAGGCTCACCTCGCGAACATCACGGTCGTCAACAACATCATCGCCGGCGGCAAGTTCGGCTTCGTCGACTACGACGATGGGACCTCGGGGCCGAACCACCACGGGCTCAAGAACTGCACGATCGCCAACAACACCTGGGTCCTCGGCTCCGAGGTCGTTCCCGGCCATCCCTCGTTCGTGTGGAAGCACGCGCTCGACCCGACGCTGGGCCCCGATCAGAGCGCCAACAGCATTTTCCAGAACAACGTCTTCGCGACGGCCGCCTCGGTCGATTGGTTCGTTCGCTCGGAGGACGGCGACGGCCGCGGCATTGACGCCGACTACAACGTCTATTCGGGGCCAGGAACGTGGGACGACCCGGCCGACGTGCTGAATTTCGCGGCCTGGAAGACCGCGCACCCGAACTGGGACGCGCACAGCGTCCAGGGCGACGTGCTCTTGCAAGATTCGAATGAGTTCAACCAGACGATCGGGCAGAAGCTCGTGTACGACTGGTCGAAGGCCGCGCCCATGACCGGCTCGCCGGCGCTGGGAGGCGGGAAGGCGGGCATCGCCTCGGCCGCCACCGACTTCACGGGCACGGCGCGCGTCGCGGGCGCGCACGACGTGGGCGCGATCGCGCCTCGCTGAAATGAAGACAACCAGGAAGGTCTCGTCATGAAACACTGCCCCACCCTGCTTCTGTTCTTGCCCCTCGCGGCGTGCTCGAGCGCTGGCGGGGCGGGTGGCGTCGACGCGACTGGAAATGGCGGCGCAATGACCGCCGGCACGGCGGGGGCGAGCGGAGGCGCCGGCGCGAGCGGCGCGGCGGGCAAGACCGGCGCGGCCGGCAAGACCGGCGCGGCCGGCGCCGCGGGCAAGACCGGTGCGGCCGGCAAGACCGGCGCGGCCGGCATGAGCGGCGCGGCCGGGATGAGCGGCGTCGCCGGTATGAGCGGCGCGGCCGGCATGAGTGGTCCCAACGTCACCTACGCGTGCGCGCGCGAGCTCCACGTCGCGACGACAGGAAGCGACACGAACGACGGGAAGGCCGCTACGCCCCTGCGCACGATCGCGAAGGCCACGCCCCTCGCTCAAGCGGGCGACTGCATCCTCGTGCATGCCGGGACCTACGCCGAGACCGCGACGATCGGCTTCACTCACGACGGCACCGCGGCGGCGCCCATCGTGCTGCGCTCGGCGGATGGTCATCTCGCCGCCATCATCGACGGGAAGAACGACCGCCCTGGCCCGACCGTCCTGGTCCGCAACGACTACGTCATCATCGACGGCTTCGAATTCATCAACAGTCCCATGGACACGGAGGAGCAGGCGATCCACTTCGACGGTCTGACTCAAGGCAAGGGCAAGGGCTGCGTCCTGCGCAACTGCAAGGCCACTGGGGGCTACGACACCCTGAAGCTCAACCAGGCCAGCGAGGGCATCACCGTCGAGTACAACGAGCTCTACGGCACGTTCGCCCACCTGCCCGTCAGCCTCACGGGCGCCAACGGCCTCACGTTCCGCGGCAACTACTGCCACGACTGGACCCTCGACGGCTTCGGCGCCATCCAGCTCAAGGGCGGAACGCACGACGTCCTCTTCGAAGGCAATCGCTTCGAGGACGTTCACACCTCGGCCGGCGTGATCGCCTTGGGCGACAGCTGTGACTCGACGTGCGACATCGATCCCGAGCACTACGCGGCGGTCCGCGTGCGCGCCACCAACAACGTCATGGTGCGCGTCGGCCGCGGGTTCGACGTCCAGGGGTGCAAGGACTGCGCGATCCTCGCGAACACGATCCTCGACAGCGGCCAGGGAAACGTGATCTTCAAGCTCACGTCGGCCTCGACCAACGGCGTGACGCGCGCCACCGTCAACGCGCGCATCATGGACAACCTGATCTCGAACGCCAAGGGTGACGGGGGCAACGTCATCCAGATAAATTCGCCCGCCGAGATGGGGCTCCTCATGGACTACAACCTGATTTGGAACGCCGGCAGCGCGGTCTCGTGGGGAGACGGGCACCCGGCGACGGCCGACACGCATTCGATCACGAAGGATCCGAAGATGACCAGCGCCGGCTCCTTCACGCTCGGCGCGGGCAGCCCCGGGCGGGCCGCGGGCATCAACCTCTTCGCCGACGTGCCAAACGACTTCGCGGGGGCGGCCCGACCCGCCACGGCGATGTTCGACATTGGCGCCTTGCAAGCGCCGTAGCGGCGCTCGCCGGCGGCGGCCCGCGACGCGCACCCCTATCACCGCGCGCGGATGGATGTAGAATCTCCGGCCTCACTGGTCGACGACCCTCCATGATCGAATGTGGCCGATGCGGGTTCCAAAACTCCGACGCGCTTTTCTTCTGTAAGTCGTGCGGAATGCGGCTGGTCTCATCGGACGTCCTGCCCGATGACGCCAAGCAGGCCGGCATCGCGGATCTGCGCTCGGTCGTCGAGCGCCTCGTCTCGGCGCGGCTCGTCGACGGCGGGCCCGCGCCGGCGGCCTACCTGCCAGCCCGCCAGAGCGACGAAGCGCACTTTCGCCTCGTTTCGATCAACGGCGACGGCTCCGACGGGGAGATCCACCTCATGGGCGCCGGGCCCGTCGACATCGGCCGCACCTTCGGGAACCTCGTCATCGACGACCCGTTCCTCGCGAGCCGGCACGCGCGCATCGTCGCCACGTCGGCCGGCCGCGTCCTGAGCGCGCTCGAGCGGCGAAACGGCGTCTTTCGGCGGCTGCGCGCCCCTGCCACGCTCTCGAACGGCGACAAGATCCTGGTCGGCAAGCAGCTCCTGCGCTTCGAGGTCCTGCCCGAGCTCGAGCGTTCGGTGGCTCCCAGCCTCGAGAACGGCCAAGCCGTCTTCGGGAGCCGGTGCCGGCCCTCATGGGGACGCCTGCTGCAGCTCACGCCCGCGGGGACGCCGCGCGACGTCTACCACCTCGGCCGCGGCGAGGTCGTCATCGGCCGCGAGAAGACCGACCTCGTGTTCTCGGACGACGAGCTCATCTCGGGGCGCCACGCCAAGCTGACCCTCTCGGGCGGGCAGGTCGTCCTCGAGGATCTCTCGAGCATGAACGGCACGTTCCTGGCCCTGCGCGAGCCGACCCTGCTGGCCTCGGGCGACGTCATCCGCATGGGCAACGAAGTTTTTCGCTTCGAAGACGCGTAACGCTTCGAAGACGCGTGAGAAGACGCGTGAGAAAACGCGTGAGAAGACGCGCGAGACCCGCGCGCCCGACCCGCGACCTCCCAAGCCGCGGCGCTTCGTGCTAACCTCGCCCGAGCCGTGCCGCCCGCCGAGGTGTCCGTCGTCATCCCCGTGTACAACCGCGCGCACCTCATAGCGCGAACGATCGACTGCGTCCTCGAGCAGACCTACCCGCACTGTCACGTCATCGTCGTCGACGACGGCTCGACGGACGGAACGCCCGTGGTCGTGACCGAACGCTACCGCGGCAATGACCGCGTGCGCCTCCTGCGCCAGGAGAATCGCGGCGTGTCGGCGGCCCGCAACGCCGCCCTGGCCGTCGCGACGGGTGACTACATCGCCTTCCTCGACTCCGACGACGTGTGGCGACCCTGGAAGCTCGCCGTTCAGGTCGCGTGCCTCGACCGGCTGCGCTCCGAAGGCGTCGGCATGCTCTGGGGCGACATGGACCTCGTCGACGAGGCGGGCGCCGTCACCCTCGCGAACGCCAACCGCGGCTACTACGGCGCCTATCGCTTCTTCACGATGGAGCAGATGTTCTCGTCCTCGGCCGCGCTCGAAGAGCTCGTGCCGGCGGTCGCGCCGCCAGCCCCCGGGGTCCGCGTCTACTGGGGCGACGTCTACCGCTGCATCGCCATGGGCAACCTCTGTCCCACGCCCTCCGTGATCCTCACGCGGGAACGCATGCAGAAGGTCGGCGGCTTCGACGAGAGCATGCGCGCGGGCGAGGACCACTCCTATCACCTGCAGACCTGCTCGTTCGGACCGGCTGCCTTCCTCGACGTCGCGACCTTCTCGTATCGGAAGGGGGCCGACGATCAGCTCACGGCGCCGGCGTACCTGCTGCCCACCGCCGAGAACGCGCTCAAAACGATCGAGGCGACCCTGGCGCGCGATGGGGACCGCCTCGCTCTGCCGCGCGCGCTCGTCGAGAAGAAGCGCGCGTCGATGCACGCCTGGCTCGGGACGCTCATGATCGACGCGGGCGACCACGCGGGGGCGCGCAAGCACCTCCTCGAGAGCCTGCGCCACGATCGCCGCCAGCCGCGCGTCTGGGGCATGCTCGCGGCGGCCAGTCTGCCGGCCTCGGTGACGCGCGGCCTGCGCGCGTCGCTGCGGACGGCACGGCGCCTGGCGCGCGGCTCCTCGCCTCGAGCGTGAACGCCCCTCGGCGGCCAAATTCCCTGACAAATTGCCCTGATCTCTGGCGGCGTACACGCTTCGTTTCTCGACTGGCGCGCGGGATTCCCATAGAGTAGCCGCGATGCCACCAGCGCCGAGCGACCTCACGACCCGAACGCGAGCCCTCGCCCAAGAGGTCGCCGCTAAGCACGCGGATGACGTCGACGCCAAGGCGCGCTTCCCACAAGAGGCCATCGAAGCCTTGCGCAAGGCCAAGCTGCTGGCCGCGGCGGCGCCCGCCGAGCTCGGTGGCGGCGGCGCCGGCATGTACGAGCTCGCGGCCATGTGCACGGCGCTGGCCCAGGGCTGCGGCTCGAGCGGCATGGTGCTCGCCATGCACCACATCCAGGTGGCGTGCATCGCGCGCCACGGGCTCTCCTCGTCCTACTTTCGGAAGTACCTGCAGGAGCTCGTCGAGCGGCAGCTCCTCATTGGCTCGATCACCTCGGAGGTCGGCGTGTGGGGCGACACGCGCTCGAGCATCTGCGCCTGCGTACGCGAGGGCGGGCGCTTCACGCTCGACAAGGACGCGACGACGGCCTCCTACGCCGAGCACGCCGACGACCTGCTCGTGACGGCGCGCCGCAACCAGGACGCGCCGCCGAGCGATCAGGTGCTCGTGCTCGTGCGCAAGACCGATCGCACGCTCACGCGCACGACGACCTGGGACACGATGGGCATGCGCGGCACGTGCAGCCCGGGCTTCAAGATGACGTCCTCGGGTCCCGAGGAGCAGGTGCTGCCGGGCTCCTTCGCCAACGCGTCGGCGCAGACGATGGTCTCTTACTCGCACATCCTGTGGTCGGCCGTTTGGCTCGGCATCGCGAGCGACGCCGTGGCGCGCGCGTCCGCCTACGTGCGCGCCGAGGCGCGCAAGACCCCTGGCGTCGTGCCGCCCAAGGCGATGCACCTCGCGCGCCTGTCGGCCGACGTGCAGATCTTGCGCAACAGCGTGCACGGCCAGGCCGCCGAATTCGACGACATCATGTCGCGGCCCACGGGCATGGAGGAGCTACTCACCGTGAGCTGGGCCCTCAAGATGAACAACATCAAGGTCTCGTCCTCGGAGATGGCGCCGCGCATCGTCCACGACGCGCTGCAGATCATCGGCATCGCCGCCTACAAAAACGACTCGAAGCTGTCGGTGGCGCGCCAGTACCGCGACTCGCTCTCGGCGGCGCTCATGATCTCGAACGACCGCATCTTCGGCAAGACGGCCTCGCTCCTGCTCGTCCACAAGGACGACCTTTAAGACATGGACTACGATCTCGAAAGCTTCTATCGCGGCCTCGTCGAGCATGGGCTCATCGTGCCGGTGCGCGTGCAGGGCGCGTTCGGCCGCGGCGCCGTCTTCGAGGACGTGCTCGAGCGCTTCAATGGCCTCATCACGCAGCTCTCGCGTGACGATCGGGCCGAGGTTTACACCTTCCCGCCCGTGATCGACCGGACGATCATCGAGAGGACGGACTACCTCGACTCGTTCCCCAACCTCGCGGGGACGGTCTTCAGCTTCTTCGGCAAAGACAAGGAGGCCAAGGCGCTGTCGGCCAAGGTCCACGGTCACGAGCCGTGGGGCGACACGCAGGGCATGACGGATGTCTGCCTCAACCCGGCGGCCTGCTACCCGGTCTACCCCGTCATCAGCGGCACGCTGCCGCCGAACGGCCGTATCATCACGATGACGAACTGGGTCTACCGCCACGAGCCGTCACCCGAGCCGACGCGCATGCAGTCGTTCCGCGTGCGCGAGTTCGTGCGCGCCGGCACGCCCGATATGGCCGTGGCCTGGCGCGACCAGTGGCTCGAGCGCGGCCTCGGCCTGTTGACGTCGCTGGGGTTGCCCGCGCGCTCCGACGTCGCGTCCGATCCGTTCTTCGGCCGCGCCGGGCGCATGCTCGCCGACGGGCAGAAGCAGCAGAAGCTCAAGTTCGAGGTGCTCGTCCCGGTGATCTCGCTCGAGAACCCGACGGCCGTGTGCTCGTTCAACTATCACCAGGATCACTTCGGTCACGTCTTCGACATCAAGACCGCCGACGGGCAGACGGCCCACACGGCCTGCCTGGGCTTCGGCCTCGAGCGCGTCGTCATGGCGCTGTTCAAGACCCACGGCTTCGTGACCGAGAAGTGGCCGGCGCCCGTGCGGGCGCGCCTTTGGCCGTGAGCCCGGAATCGTGTCAGCCTTCGGGCGTGAGGCCAGGGGCATGAGCCGCGTCGTCGTTCTCCCTACCCTCGAGGCGGCCGGTTACCACCGGCACGCGCTCCACGCCGACGAGCGCGTTTGGGTCGAGAAAAACTGCTACATCGACATCTGCATCGAGGTCGTGCACGCGCTCGGGCTCGAGCCGCTCGCGATGCTCCCCTTCGTCGCCGCCATCGACTTCGAGGGCGACCAGTGGACCTTCTTCAAGCCGCCGCACGACGAGCTGCGCGAGCTCTACGGCCTCGACTTCCAGGAGCTCAACGTGTGGCGGACGCTCGCCGACCACGCGCAGGAGCACCTCGCCGCGGGCAAGCTCATCAGCACCGAGGCGGACGCCTTCTACCTGCCCGACACGGCCGGGACCGATTATCAGCGCCAGCACACGAAGACGACGATCGTCATCCAGGACTTCGATCTCGAGCACCGCCGCCTGGGCTACTTCCACAACGCCGGGTACTACGCCCTCGAGGGCGACGACTTCGCGCACCTGTTCCGCGTCGGCGTCGCGCCCGACCCGACGTTCATGCCGCTCTTCGCCGAGGTGGTGCGCATCGATCGCCTCGTGCGGCGGGCGCCAGACGAGCTGCGGGCCCTGTCGCGCGCGCTGCTCGGCAAGCACGTCGCGCGGCGCCCGAGCGAAAACCCAGTCGCGCGCTTCGGGCAGCGCTTCGCCGCCGATCTGCCCTGGATCACGGGCGAGGGGCTGGCCTTCTATCACGCCTGGGCCTTCGCGACCGTGCGCCAGCTCGGCGCGGCCTTCGAGCTCGCGGCGCTGCACCTCGAGTGGCTGGGCGACGACGCCCTCGCACCGGCGGCGACGGCCTTCGCGGCGCTCAGCCAGACCGCGAAGGCCTTCATCCTCAAGGCGGCGCGGGCCGTCAACGCCAAGCGCGCGCTCGACGCGCGTCCCATGTTCGACGAGATGGCGGCGGCGTGGCAGGCGGGCATGGACACGCTGACCGCGCGGCTGTCGTGACGCGGCTCGGGTTCGAAAGCCGCTTCGTGCGGCTCGAGCCGCTCTCCTTGGACCACGTCGACGCGCTCGTGGCGGTCGCCACGGCCGATCGCTCGACCTTCGAGCTCGCGCCCGTGCCGCGCGATCACGCCGAGATGGTCGCCTACGTCGCCTCCGCGCTCGCCGACGAGCAGGCCGGGCGCGCGCTGCCGTATGTCATTTTTACCGGGAACCCTGGCAGGGTTCCCGTACCCTCCGCGCTCGCTCCGGCGGGCGAAGCCCGCCTGCGCTCGGGTGATCTTGGTGAGGTCGTCGGCTCGATTCGGTTCATGAGCCTCGAGTGGTGGACCTGGCCGCCGGGCCCCATCTCCGTCGCGGGCGAGCCGCGGCGCGCGGACGCGGGCGAGCCGCCCGACGTCGCCGAGATCGGCCACGCGTGGCTCGTGCCCTCGGCGCAGCGCACGGCCGTCTTCACGGCGAGCGCGCTGCACCTGCTGGCGCACGCCTTCGACACGTGGCGCGTGCACCGGCTCGTGCTCAAGACCGACGCCCGCAACGCGCGCTCGCGCGCGGCCATCGAGCGCCTCGGCGGCCGCTTCGAGGGCGTCTTGCGGGCCCACCTGCCCGCGGCCGACGGCCGTGTGCGCGACACGGCCATGTTCTCGATCGTCCGCGACGAGTGGGCCGGCGTACGAAAACGGCTTGAATCGGCTCTCGGCGGGCCCCTATAGTCGGACGGCGTGAGCATGCAGGTCGGGATAGATCTCGTGATGGTCAGCCGGGTCCAAGCGTCGCTCGCGCGCTTCGGCGAGCGCTTCCTGCGCCGCGTCTTCACCGACACCGAGATCGCCTACGCCACGTCGGTGCCGGATCTGGCGGCCGAGCGGCTCGCCGCTCGCTTCGCTGCCAAGGAGGCCGCCATCAAGGCGCTCGACCTCGCCGATCTGGGCGTCGGGTGGCGCGAGATCGAGGTGGCCCGGGAACAATCGGGGAAATGCCGTTTGATCTTGCACGGCGCGGCACGGGCCGCGGCTGACGACGCCGGCGTGTCCGAGCTCTCCGTGAGCCTCAGCCACGAGGGCGACTACTCCGCGGCCGTCGTGCTCGCCGTGCGGCCCGAACCACAGCACGCTCAGGAGACGACCCAGGCATGACCGAAAAGATTCGAAAGATCCTCAAGGACCATGGCCGCCTCAGCAAGGACGCCCTCGCGCTCGAGGAGACGGCGGACCTGTATCAGGCGGGCATGACGTCGCACGCGAGCGTCAACGTCATGCTCGCGCTCGAAGGCGAGTTCGCGATCGAGTTCCCCGATCACATGCTCAAGCGCAGCGTGTTCGAGAGCATCGAAGCCATGCGGGGCGCGATCGAGGAGCTCACCAAGAGCACGTGACGCCGCGGGCCCACAGCGTCACCGGTCATCGACGGGCGGCGATCTCGGCGTGGCAGGCGTGCGCCACGCCGCCCGGAGCCATCGCCGACCCGGCGGCGCTCGAGCGCGCGGGCCTGCCGTGGATGGAGGCGGCCGCGCCCGCGACGGCCGCCGCGGCGGCGAGGCAGGCCGGCTTCAGCCTCGACGGCCCCGTGCGCCGCTTCGACGCCGAGGACTGGTGGTTCCGCGCCAAGCTGCCCGCCGTCGAAGGCGGCAGGGGCGGGGCAGCGGGCGCCGACGCCGGCGAGGTGGCGCTCGTCTTCGAGGGCATCGCCACGGTCGCGGACGTCTGGCTCGACGGCGCGCACCTCCTCGCGAGCGACGACATGTTCCTCCGCCACGAGCGGCGGCTCGACGGCGCGCGCGCCGGCGCCGAGCTCGTCATTCGCTGTCGCGCGCTCGAGCCGCTCCTCGCCGCCAAGCGGCCGCGGCCGCGCTGGCGCGCCCCCATGATCGAGCACCAGCAGCTGCGCTGGTTCCGCACGACGCTGCTCGGACGCACGCCCGGGTGGTCTCCGCCCGCGCCGGTCGTCGGACCCTGGCTGCCCGTGCGCGTCGAGCACCGTGTCGGCCTCGTCGTCGAGGACCTGCGGCTCGACGTGGGCGTTCTGGGCGAGCGCGGCCGCGTCGACGTCGGTTGCCGCCTGCGCTCGCTGGGCGCGGCGCCCATCGGGCCCGTCGACCTCGTCGTCGAACGCGCGGGGCGCCGCCACTCCGTGGCGCTCACGGGCGACGGCGAGCGCTTCGCCGGGCACCTCGAGGTGCCGGACCCGGAGCGCTGGTGGCCCCACACGCACGGCGAGCCTGCGTGCTATGACGCCCGCCTCGTCGCCGGCGAGCTCACGGTCGGCCTCGGTCGCGTCGGGTTCCGCGAGATCGTCCGCGAGGAGCCCTTCGCGCTGCGCATCAACGGCGCGCGGATCTTCTGCCGGGGCGCCTGTTGGACGCCGCTCGACGTGACGCGCCTCTTGGCCGAGCGCGGCGCCTACGCCGCCGCGCTCACGCAGGCGCGCGACGCCGGCATGAACCTCCTGCGCGTCGGCGGCACGATGGTCTACGAGCGCGACGACTTCTACGAGCTCGCCGACGAGCTCGGGATCCTGATCTGGCAGGACTTCATGTTCGCCAACATGGACTACCCCGAGGACGATCCGGCCTTCCTCGCCACGGTCGTCGAGGAGGCGACGCAGCAGCTCGCCCGGTTGCAGGGTCGGCCCAGCCTCGCCGTGCTCTGCGGCAACTCCGAGGGCGAGCAGCAGGCCGCCATGTGGGGCGCGCCACGCGAGCGCTGGAGCCCGCGCCTGTTTCACGAGGTGCTGGCCGACCTCGCGCGCGCGCACTGCCCGGGCGTGCCCTACTGGCCGTCGAGCGCGCACGGCGGCGCCTTTCCGCACGAGGCCGACGTCGGCACGACGTCTTATTACGGCGTGGGCGCGTACCTCCGCCCCCTCGACGACGCGCGCCGCGCCGAGGTGAAGTTCGCGACGGAGTGCCTGGCCTTCGCCAACGTCCCGGAGCCGCGCGCGCTTCCCGGCGGGCCGTCGGTCCGCGCCCATCACGCGGCCTGGAAGGCGCGCACGCCCCGCGACCTCGGCGCCGGCTGGGACTTCGACGACGTCCGCGATCACTACCTCGAGCGCCTCATGGGGGTCGACGCGCGCGACCTCCGCGCGACCGACCACGACCGCTACCTCGCGCTCGGGCGCGTCGTCACGGGCGAGGTGATGGCGCAGGTGTTCGGCGAGTGGCGCCGCGCGCGCTCGACCTCGGCGGGCGGCCTCGTCTGGTTCCTGCGCGACCTGTGGCCGAGCGCCGGCTGGGGCGTCGTCGACGCGGCGGGCGCGCCCAAGGCGGCGTATTACGCCCTCAAGCGCGCGTTCCAGCCCGTCGCGCTCCACGTCAGCGACGAGGGCGGCAACGGGCTGGCGCTCCACCTCTGCAACGAGCGGCCCGAGCCGCTGCGCGGCGAGCTCGAGCTCGCGCTCTACCACGCCGGGGAGATCGAGGTCGGCCGCGCGCGCCGCCCCATCGAGCTCGCCGCGCGCGAGACGCTCGAGCTCCCGGCCGCCGCGTGCTTCGACGGGTTCCTCGATCTCGGCTACGCCTATCGTTTCGGGCCGCCGCCGCACGATCTCGTCGCCGCGACGCTGCGCGCGGCCTCGGGCGAGGTGCGCGCCCGCGCCTTTCACTTCCCGCTCGGCCTGCCGTCCGCGCGCGAGCGCGAAGTCGGCCTGCGCGCCGAAGCGCGACCGGACGACGACGGCGCCGCCCTCGTCGTGGGCGCGCGGCGCTTCGCCCAGTCGATCGCCATCGACGCCGAGGGGTTCGAGCCCGATGACGCCTATTTCCACCTCGCGCCGGGCGAGGAGAGGACCGTCCGCCTGCGACGCGTGTCCGGCGCGGGCCCGCTGCGCGGCACCTTGCAACCGCTCAACGCCGAGGCGCCGACCAAGATCACGATCGTCGGACACGATCTCCAGCGCGCGCGGGGATGACCGACGTCGAGGACACGTTCGACCTCGGCGGCCTGCGCACCGTCGCCGTGGGCGAAGCGGAGGCGGCGGGCGTCGTCGTCGTGCTCCTGCCTGGCTTTCAGATGTCGCCGGCCGATCTGTCGCCCTTCGCCCACTCGCTGCGGGCGCCGGCCTGGTTTCTCTTCCCCGAAGCACCGCTCGTCGCCGAGCGCCGCGGACGCGCGTGGTGGCACATCGACGCCAAGCAGCGCGAGGACGCCCTCACCGCGGGCCCGCGCGACTTCGCCGGCCAACACCCGCCCGACCTGCCGGCGGCGCGTGACCACCTGCGCGCGTTCCTGGACGCGGTCAGGCTACGCGCGGGCGCGCGCCCCCTCGTCCTCGGCGGCTTTTCCCAGGGCGGCATGCTCGCCTGTGACAGCGTGCTGCGCGCCGACCTCGGCCTGCGCGCGCTGGCGCTGCTATCCGCGTCACGCATCTGCTTCGACGAATGGGGTCCGCTCGCGGCCCAAGGGCGCCTGCGCGGCCTGCCCGTCCTCATCAGCCACGGAGAGCTCGACGACGACCTGGCCTTCTCGGCGGGCGAGGGGCTGCGCGACTTCCTGATCGGCGCCGGCGCCGCCGTCGAGTGGGTCCCGTTCGCCCAGGGCCATGAGATCCCGCTCGTCGTCTGGAGGCGCTTGAGGAAGCTTCTGGTCTCGCTCGCGGGCCCGTCGGCGCCCAGCGCGCAGGCGTGACGGCCCAAGATTGCGGGCGCCGTGTTACTTTCGATCCATGCCGCGATCAGCGCTGGTCGGCACGATTTGCGCTGCGGTTCGTTGACTCCCCTGCGGCGGGACCACATCGTGGCGTCACCGTGCGCAAGCTCACCGGCCTCGCGATCGTGACCGTGTCGCTCGCGGCCCGCGCCGTGCACGCGCAGGCGACGGCCGCCGCGCCGCCACCAGCGAACGCGCCGACGGCGCCGTCCGAGACTCCTGGGTACGAAACGATCGTGACCGCCACGACGCCGCTGCACGGATCGCGACTGCCGCTCGACCACGTGCCCGCCAACGTTCAAACAGTGACTGCCGAGGACCTTGCCGAGCACCATGGCCTCGATCTGTCGGCGTACATGGGTGAGGCGGTTGGCAGCGTCCACGTCAATGACGTCCAGCAGAATCCGCTGCAGCCGGACCTGCAGTACCGCGGCTTCCTCGCCTCGCCCCTACTCGGCGCGCCGCAGGGTCTGTCGATGTATCTCGACGGTGTTCGGCTCAACGAGCCCTTCGGCGACACGATCAACTGGGACCTCATCCCCACGAACGCCATCCGCTCCGTCAACGTGATCCCGGGATCGAACCCCATCTTCGGCCTCAACACGCTCGGCGGCGCGCTCTCGCTCGAAACGAAGAGCGGCTTTTCGGATCCGGGAGCCGATGGGACGTTGCTCTACGGAGCGTGGGGCCGGAAGCTGGCTCGGGCCAGCGCCGGCGCGCATGGCAAGGAGCTCGGCGTGTTCGCGGCGGCCCAGGTATTCGACGAGGACGGCTGGCGGGTCCTGTCGCCCTCCCGGTCGGAGCAGGCGTTCTTGTCGACGTCTTACGAAAGCGCCAGGACGACCGCGGATCTCGTGCTCACGGGCGCGAGCACGAGCCTCACGGGCAACGGACCGCTCCCAGAGCAGCTCCTCGCCGTCGACCGCCGCGCGATCTTCACGGCCCCTGACCAAACGCTGAACCAGCTTTTCATGGCGCTCCTGCGCGCCGAGCGCCCCCTGTCTCCGCACGCGCGCGTTTCGGGCACAGCCCACCTGCGCACGAACCACGCACGATCCCTCAACGGCGATCAGCACGACTGGGCAGAGTGCGCGGGGATGCCGGGCGTGCTCTGCTCGACCAACGATGCCGGTACGCAGACGCCCGTCCTCGACAACACCGGAGCACCAGTCGCCTTCGCCGGTTCGTACGACGCCGCCACCAACCGGACGGACACTCGCGAGACGAGCTACGGCGCCGCGGCCCAGCTCGCGGTGGATGCCCCGGTCGGCGCGCGCGAGAACCATTTCTTCGTGGGTGTGGACGCTGGACAGAGCCGCGTTCGCTTCCGTTCGCAGACCACCGTCGCGACGCTCGACGATAGTCGTTCGACGATCGACACCGGGTTCCTCGACCCCACCTCGCCTATCGCCGTCGACGGCCTCGTGGACGACCTCGGGGTCTACGCGAGCGACACCCTCACGCTACGGCCGGATTTGTTCCTCGTCCTCTCCGGCCGCTTCAACCTGACGTCCCTGTCGCTCGAGGACCAGCTCGGGGATGAGCTGACGGGGAATCACCGCTTCGAGCGCTTCAATCCGGCGGCGGGACTCAGCTATCAGCCGCGCGCTTGGCTCGGCGCCTACGCGAGCTACAGCGAGTCCAACCGCGCGCCCACGGCCATCGAGCTGACGTGCGCGAGCCCGACCGATCCCTGCCGTCTCCCCAACGCCTTCGTCTCCGATCCGCCGCTGGCGCAGGTGGTGGCGCGCACCCTCGAGGCCGGCGCGCGCGGACGCTGGCGGCGCTCGAGGGTGACGCTCGTCTACGACGTCACCGCGTTCCGCACGACCAACTCGCATGACATCCTCTTCATTAGCTCGGGTATGGTCGCCAACCAAGGCTACTTCGCGAACGTCGGCCGGACCCGGCGCCAGGGCCTCGAGGCGGACCTCTCGGGTCGCCAGCGCCTGGTCGGCGGCTCCCGCATCGAGTGGTCGCTCCACTACACGCTGACGGACGCCACCTTCGAGACACCCTTCACGGCGCGGAGCGCGACGCATCCCGACGCCGTCAACGGTCTCATCGACGTCCCCGCGGGCGCGCACATCCCGTCAATCCCCGAGCACGTCGCCAAGGCGGCCGTGACGGTCGTGTCGACCCTCGGCCTGTCGGGAGGAGTGAATGTCGCGGCCAACAGCAGTCAGTACTACCGCGGGGACGAGGCGAATCTCCTGGCGCCCATCGCTGGTCACGTGGTCGTCAACGCACGGTTGGCCTACCAGGTCCGGGCTCCCGTCTCGGTGTTCCTGGTCGTCGACAACGTCTTCGACGCGCGCTACTCGACCTTTGGCGTGTTGGGCGACGCGAAGGACGTGTTTCCGAGCTACGGCGACCCGCGATTTTTGGGACCGGGCGCGCCCCGTGCCGCGTGGGCGGGCGTCGACCTCCACCTCTGACCGGTGACGACGGCGGGCCCGAAACGCGATACTCTTTCCCGCCGAGGAGCACGACGACACATGCAAGAGCGGATCGCGGTCATTGGTCTCGGTTACGTCGGCCTGCCCGTGGCGCTCGCGTTCGCGCGCAAGTTCCCGGGCGCCATCGGGTTCGACGTCAACAAGGAGAAGGTGGACGAGCTCCGGCGAGGCTTCGACCGAAACCAGGAAGTCCCCGAGGCGGAGCTCAAGGCGTCCCCGCTCTCGCTCACGAGCGACATCGCCGACCTCGCGGGCGTGACGTTCTTCGTCGTCGCCGTGCCGACGCCCGTCGATCACAACAACGTGCCCGATCTGACGCCCGTCGTGCGGGCGTCGGAGACCGTGGGCAAGGCCCTCGGCAAGGGCGCCGTCGTCGTCTTCGAGTCGACGGTCTACCCGGGCGTCACCGAGGAGGTCTGCGGCCCCATCCTCGCCAAGGTCTCGGGGCTCACGCAGGGCAAGGACTTCACACTCGGCTACTCGCCCGAGCGCATCAACCCCGGCGACAAAGAGCACACCCTCGAGCGCATCGTGAAGGTGGTTTCGGGGGAGGACGCCGCGACCCTCGAGCGCGTCGCGGCCACCTACGGCGTCATCATCGAGGCCGGCGTGCACCGCGCGTCCTCGATCAAGGTCGCCGAGGCCGCCAAGGTGATCGAAAACACGCAACGCGATCTCAACATCGCGCTCATGAACGAGCTCGCGATCATCTTCGAGCGCATGAACATTCGCACGCTCGACGTCCTCGAGGCGGCGGGCACGAAGTGGAACTTCCTCAAGTTCCGCCCCGGCCTCGTGGGCGGCCACTGCATCGGCGTCGATCCTTACTACCTCACGATGAAGGCCCAGCAACTCGGCTACCAGCCCGAGGTCATCCTCGCGGGCCGGCGGATCAACAACAACGTCGGGCCCTACCTCGCGCAGCGGCTCGTCAAGATGCTCATCAACCAGGGCCTGCCCGTGAAGGGTGCGCGCGTCGGCGTCCTCGGCCTCACCTTCAAGGAAGACTGCAACGACCTGCGCAACAGCAAGGTCCCCGACATCCTCCACGAGCTTCGCGAGTTCGGCATCGAAGCCCTCATCCACGACACGCGCGGCAATCCCGCCGAGGCCAAGCACGAATACGGTTTGATGCTCAGTCAGCTCGAGGACTACCGGAATCTCGACGGGCTCGTCGTCGCCGTGAGCCACAAGGAGTATGTCCAGCTCGGCCAGCCCAAGCTCCTCTCGATGGTGCGCGACAACGGCTGCTTCATCGACGTCAAGAGCGTCTTTTCGCCCACGAAGATGGAGCGCGGCATCCAATACTGGAGTCTTTAGATTTCGTCTCAGACAAACGGCCGATCTGGGGAGCGGGCCGAGTGGACGGAACGCCCGCCGGCCGCCGGAAACGACCGGCGCGCGCGGACTTGTTCTGCCGACCCCGTGAATCTAGAATCCGGCCCGCCGATTCCCTCGACGGAGCCCGGAGCCTGATGACTTCGACTGAAGGACCTTTTCTGAGAGCACTTTGGTTTGGTGACGATGTTTCGTTGATCGGGCATGTGCACGCGCCGCGTGGCGTGGCCCTCGACTTGTGCGCCGTGATTTGCCCCGTTCCCTTCGGCTACGACAACATCTGCGCCCACCGTGGCCTCCGCATCCTTGGGGATCGCCTCTCCGCGTCTGGAATCACCGCCTTTCGCTTCGACTTCCCCGGCTCGGGCGACTCCGACGGCGAGCAAACCTGGCCAGCTTGGCGGGCTGCCGTCGCGGCTGCTGTCTCGACGGCCCGGCGCGAGACGGGGTGCGAGCGCGTCGCGGTCATCGGCGTCGGCCTGGGAGGCTCGATCGCCCTCGCCGCTCTCGACCAGGGCGTCGATGTCGACAAGCTCATCCTGTGGGGTGTGCCACCGAAAGGTCGTGCCTGGCTGCGCGAGCAGCGGACCTACCAGCGCGTCGCTGCCCAGAACGCTCTGAAAACTGATCCCAACGTTCCGCCACCGCCGATGCCCGAAGGCGTCGAGGAGTTGGCCGGGTTCCCGATGACCGCGAAGCTCGCCGCGGAGATCACGGCGTTTGATGGCACCACGGCGCCGGCCGAGGCCTGGCCCGCCAAGCGCGCGCGACCGGCCACGCTCGTCGTCACCCGCACCCTGACCGCCGACGAGGCGACTCTCACGACGGCCTTGAGCGCACGCGGAATCGCCGCCACGGTCGAAGCGCGCGATGGGTTCAATCCCATGTTCGATCAGCCACATCTGTCGATCGCGCCCGAGCCCATCTTTGCGCTCATGCGCGACTGGCTCGTAAAAGGTGTGACGCCCCGAGAAGCGTCCCCGCCGAGCGCGGCGAAGAGTGACGTCGGCGCGCGTGTCCCCAAAGGCGTGACGACGCGAATCGGCCGGGATGGTCTCGTCCAAGAGACGGCCCGTTACAAGCAGGGCGCGGGCGGCTTGCTGTTCTCGATCGAGACTCGACCGGTCGACCGCGAACCCAATCCAGCTTGGATCGTGTTCCTGACCGGACGGGCGGTCCGTCACGTCGGGCCCAACCGAATCTGGGTGCGGCTCGCCCGCGAGCTTGCGGCGAAGGGATACGCTTCCGTGCGCCTCGACGGGCGAAGCGTCGGCGACAGCGACGGCGAGGGTAACGGCCTGATGCCCAACGAGGAGTACTACCAGCCGCACATCTACGACGACATCGAGAACGTCATGGAGACCGCGGTCGCGCAGGGCGCCAAGAAGTTCCTGATGACCGGGATCTGCTCCGGAGCGACGGCGTCCTACCAGATCGCCTGGCGACGTACAGACGTCAAAGCCATCGTGTTGCTCAATCTGTTGCAGCTGCGCCACGACCCCGAGGACGATGATCGATCGAACGTCCAGCAGGCGCTGAAGTTCGCGCTGCGCAAGGAGCTCTGGCTGAATCCGGACAATTACCGGAAGCTGTGGAAGATCGGGTTGTCTCCGCACATGCGCAAGGTGCTCTTGAGCCGCGCCGTTCTGACGGCGCCCTTGGCCAAGCTCGTTTCCCTGGTCAAGCGCAAGACGGGGATGCAGACGGAAGAGCCCGACTACGTCGTCGCGGGCTTCAACGACCTCGCCAAGAAGCCCGTCAAGATCGACATCTTCCTGAGCGTCGGGGACCTCTCCGTCAATTTCATCGAGCGCCACTTCGGCGCGGACCTGGCGAAGTTGGGGCGCGAGAACATCTATGTGCACCGCGTGCACCACACGGATCACACCATCCGCGCGCTCTTCGCGCAGGAGTATTTCTTCGAAGTCCTCCGCGGTGCCCTGGCGCGGATCAGCTGAACCCCGCTCGCCCGCGCTCGGCGCGACTATTCGACGGTCACGCTCTTCGCGAGGTTTCTCGGCTGGTCGACGTCGTTGCCTTTGGCGATCGCGATGGCGTAGGCGAGGAGCTGCAGAGGTAGCACGGTGAGGAAAGGCTGCACGAGAGACCCCGCGTCGGGGATGCGCAGCACGTCGTCGCACTGGGCCGTGATGAGCGTGTCGGCCTCGGTCGCGACGGCGAGGATGCGGCCCTTTCGCGCGCGTACCTCGGCGAGGTTCGACAGCACCTTCTCGTAGCCGTGGCCCTGGGGGGCGATGACGACGACGGGCACGCCATCGTCGATGAGCGCGATGGGGCCATGCTTCATCTCGCCGGCGGCGTAGCCCTCGGCGTGAATGTACGAGATCTCCTTGAGCTTGAGCGCGCCCTCGAGCGCGATGGGGTAATTCGTCCCGCGTCCGAGGAAGAGGAAATCGCGCGCGTCGCGATACTTCGCGGCGAGCTTGGCGAGCGGCGCCGCGGCCTCGGCTTCGGGCACGAGCGCCGCGAGGCAGTTCGCCATCTTCTGCGGCAGCGCCGCGAGCTCGCCCGCGAGCGCGCGCGCGGCGTCGGCCGTGAGCGTCGAGCGCCGACGACCGACGTGCAGCGCGATGAGGGCCAAGGCCGCGAGCTGGGCCGTGAAGCACTTCGTCGAGGCGACGCCGATCTCGGGCCCGGCGTGCGTGTACAACGTCGCGTGCGAGGCGCGCGGGATGGCCGAGTCGACGACGTTGCAGACGGCGAGCACGGTCGCCCCGCGGCTCTTGGCCTCCTTGACGGCGGCGAGCGTGTCGGCCGTCTCCCCGCTCTGCGAGATCGCGATCACCAGATCGCCCGGGCCCACGACCGGATCGCGGTAACGAAATTCGCTCGCGAGATCGACCTCGCACGGGATGCGCGCCGCCGCCTCGATGAGGAACTTGCCGACGAGCGCCGCGTAGTACGAGGTCCCGCAGGCCAGCAGCGCGACGCGCTTGAAGCTCGCGATGGGCAGCTCAATGCCGTCGAGGACCGCGTCGCCCGTCTCTGGCGAGAGGCGGCCGCGCAGCGTGTCCGTCACGGCCTGCGGCTGCTCGAAGATCTCCTTGAGCATGAAGTGCGGATATCCCGCCTTCTCGGCCTGCGCCGAGCTCCATTCGATCGTGCGGCGCGGGCGCTTCATGATCGCGCCGGTACGGTCGGTCACGACGACGCCTTCGCGCTTCACCTCGGCGAGGTCTCCGTCCTCGAGGTAGATGACCTCGCGCGTGTGATCGAGCAAGGCCGGCACGTCGGACGCCAGGAAGGTCTCGCCCTTCCCGAGGCCGATGACGAGTGGGGAGGCGTTCTTGGCGGCGACGATGCGCTCCGGATCGCGATCCGAGATCACGACGAGCGCGTAGGTGCCCTCGACGCGCTTCAAGGCCGCGCGCACGGCGTCGGTGAGCGTTCCCGCGCCCTCCGAGAGCGCGCGGTCGATGAGGTGGGCGAAGATCTCGGTGTCGGTCTCGGACGAAAAGAGGCGCCCCGTCGCCTCGAGCTCGGCGCGCAGCGACAGGTGGTTCTCTATGATCCCGTTGTGCACGACGGTCACGGCGCCCGAGGTGTGCGGGTGCGCGTTGACCTCTGACGGCCGACCGTGAGTGGCCCAGCGCGTGTGGCCGATGCCCAGCGTGCCCTGCGGGGGCTCGCTCGCGACGACGCCCTCGAGCACCGACAGCTTCCCCTGGCGGCGCACGACCTGCAGCCCCCGCGACCCAGTCACCGCCACGCCGGCCGAATCGTACCCGCGGTATTCGAGCCGCTTGAGCCCGCTCAGCAAGAACGGGAGCGCTTCACGACCTCCGACGTAACCGACGATTCCGCACATTGGGCCCCTTCTTTTACCACGTCGGCGCGTGCCGAGGCGCGTGGTTCGCCCGATGGCGCCCGGGAAAAGCGCGATCGCGTTCGGCAGCTCTCCGGGCGCGAGATGGCGCGAGAGCGCGGGCCCTACTTCGTGGCGTTGAACAGCTGAACGACGGTGCTGGGCGGCAGCGCGTGGTCGTAGATGCGCACGTCGTCGATGAGGCCCGTGAAATAGTCGGCGCTGAAGCGGCAACCCGCGGCGCGGCCGATCCAGTACTCGGCGGCCCAGTCGAACCCGCTGCACCCGACGCCGCAGTTGCTCGTCGGGGTCGCGTCGCTCACCTCGAGCACGCCATCGATGTACGCCTTGAAGCCGGTAGACTTGTCGAGGACGTAGACCATCTGATGCCAGACGCCGTCGTTCACGACGAAGGCCTCCGACATGTTGACCTCCTGCCAGGTGTTGTACTTCAAGGTGTTGCCCGCTCCGTTGCCGACGACGCGATCACAGCCGGAGCCCCAGGCGGCGTTGCCTTCGACGACTTGGAGACCGCCCACGTTGGCGCTGCTGGTCTTGAACCACATCGCGAACGTGATGTTTCCCTGCGGAATCGAGACGCCCGCGCCCTGACCCTTGGCGTTGTTCGGGAAGGCCACGCGAATGTACCCGGCGCCACCGAACGTGGCCGCGCCCGTCCCTTGCTTTCCGCCCCCTGGAACGAAGCTGACGCTGCCCTGGAGCTGACCGTTCAGATGGTTGGGCGAGCTGTCGACGGCGGCGGCGGAGCCGACGGCGTCGTCGAGGTTCCAGTAGCCGATGAGCCCCTGGGAGAGATCCGCGGAGCAGGCCCCCGCGTGGCAGGTCTCCCCGAGCGCGCAGCTGTGGCCACACGCGCCGCAGTTGGCGGCATCGGTGGCGGTGTTGATTTCGCAGCCAGTGGTCTGGTCGCGATCGCAGTCGGCGAAGCCCGCGGTGCAGGAGGCCAGGTAGCAGCCGCCGCCAACGCAGGCCGCGGCGCCGTTTGCGAAGGCGCACGTGCGGCCGCACACGCCGCAGTTGCTCGGATCGAACGACGTGTTCGTGCACCCGCCACTGCAGACGCTCTCCGCGGCCGCGCACGTGCTCGCGCAGGCCCCCGTGACGCACGCCTGACCCGCTGGACAGGCGTGGCCGCACGCGCCGCAGTTGACGTTGTCGGTGCTGATGTTGGCGCAGTACGACGCGCCCGCGTTCGGCGTGCACTTCGTGAGCGCGCCGCAGGCCAACGCACACGCGCCCCCGACGCACATCTCGCCGGTGCCGCACGCGTGTCCGCAGGTGCCACAGTCGGCGTTGTCGGTCGCCGTGTTGGCGCAGTACGGGCCGCCCGCGCTCGGCGTGCACTTCGTGAGCGCGCCACAGGTCAGCACGCACGCGCCGCCCGTGCAGATTTCGCCGACGCCGCACACCGTGCCGCAGGTGCCGCAGTTGGCGCCGTCGGTCGCCGTGTTGGCGCAATACGGGCTCCCGGCGCTCGGGGCGCACTTCGTCAGCGCGCCGCAGCTGAGGACGCACGCGCCGCCTGTGCAGATCTCGCCGGTGCCGCACGCGTGCCCGCAGGTGCCGCAATCAGCGCGGTCGGTCTGGGTATTGGCGCAATAGGGCGCGGCCCCGGTCGGCGTGCAGGTCGCGATCCCGCCGCACGTGATGGCGCAGGCGCCGCCCGAGCAGACCTCGCCGGCCGCGCACGCGTTGCCGCAGGTGCCGCAGTTGCCGTTGTCGGTCGCGGTGTTGGCGCAGTATGGGGCGCCCGTGCCGGGCGTGCACTTGGTGAAGGCGGCGCAGGTCAGCGTGCACAATCCTCCCTCGGCCTTCATCTTCAGAGGAATCTGGACGTTCTCGGCGCCGCTCGCGTTGGTGACGACGGCCAGGGATCCAAGGAACGAGGCCCCATCGGCCGTGGTGGTCCCGATGGTGCCCGCGACGATCGTCAACCCGACGTTGTCGCCCGGCGCGACGTCGCCCGACACCGAGCCGTCGGCGGCGGCACCCTGGAGCGAGAAGATCCCGCCCGGCGCGATGACCGCGCGGTAGTGAAGAGGCGCGTTGCCCGAGTTGGTGACGACCACCGGCATGCCGCCACCGGCTGAGCCGCAAGCCACCGCGCCAAAGTCGATGGCCGCGGACGGGATGTCCGCGATCGGCGCGGGCGGCGGGAGGTCGCTCTGCACGTCGGCAGACCCGTCAGCGGTATCCGACGCGTCGGCGACGTCGGAGGAGACGTCTGCGTCACCTGCATCAACGACGTCGGGAGCAGCCTCGGCGTCGGCGCCTGCTTGCCCCGCGTCGAGACTGCCCGCGGCGCCGCTCTGGCCACCCAGCCCACCGCTCTGGCCGCCCGGCCCCGCGTCGGTGTGCCCGGCCGCCCCGCCGCCCTTGCCGCCCTGTCCCCCGCCGGCAGAGTTACTGTCCCCGCACGCCGCCAACCCGATCCCGGAGAGAACACAGACGATCAACGCACGGGCATGGCTTCGATGAAAAATGAGCATCGTGCAAGACCATCGGACACTCCGCGGCGCTTCTGTAGCGGCGCGGCAAGGTCCGGGGCGTCGCGGCCCGGCGTCGCCGCCGAACCCAGGCTCACTGGCAGGTGCTGGCGACGCAGTTCGGGGTTCCGCCCGAGCAGACGGTGCCGCAGGTGTTGCAGTTGTTGTTGTCGGCGGCGGTGTTGGTGCACACGCCGCTGCAGTTCGTGGTGCCGGCGGGGCAACCGCCGCAGCTGGAGGCGACACAGGACGTCTGGGCGTTGTACAGAAGCGCGATCTCCCCGGCGCTGAGCACGCGTTTGTAGGCACGCAGATCGTCGATGATGCCATTGAGGAAGGAGCTGGTTACGGCAGCGGGCTTCACGCCACCGATGAAGGTCGTCAGGTAGTCGGTGGCGTTCGTGGTGTGGGAGTAGGTACCCGTGCCCGTGGTCGACAGCGCGCCGTCCACGTAGAACCTCGTGGTCGGGCTACCAGACGGATCGTACGTGATGCTCAGCAAGTGCCAGGCGTTGAGCGTCACTGTCGCCGACAGGATCGTGTTGTTGTAAATCCATCCGTAGACCGAGGACCCGGCGATGCTGAGAAACGGCATGTTCCAGCCGCCGCCTGGCTTGGTGTCCGTCACGCCGAAGATCGGGCCGTTGGTGGTCGACGTCGCGTAGACCCAGGCGCTGGCCGAAAGCGTATTGTTGCCCGTGAACCACGCTCCTATCGTGGCGTTGAGGTAATTGTTGGTGCCGTTGAACTGCAGGGCTTTGTCGGTCGCTCCGCCGGTGTGACCCGTGGTCCAGGTCGGCGCGTTCGTGAGAGCCGCGTTATTTGCGTTGCCGGAGGAATCGATGGCGGTGGCGCCCGAGCCGTCATCCAGATGCCACAGCCCCAACATGCCGCTGTTGCACGAGCCGCAGGTGATGGCGCCGCACGTGTTACCGCAGGTCATGCAGTTGTTCTGATTGGTCGTCGTGTCGACGCACAGGGTGCCGCAGTGGGTCCCCGACGCGCAACCGCAGACCCCCGCGATGCAGGACTCGCCGCCGGCGGTGTTGCACGCGTGGCCGCAGCTTCCGCAGTTGCTGCTGTCGATCGTCGTGTCCGTGCAGATGGCGGAGCAAAGAACCTCGCTGTGTTGGCAGCCGCCGCACGCCGAGCCGCTGCAGGTCTGACGGGCGTAGTAGATGAGCTGGATCTCGGAGGCGCTCAGCACGCGG
>DASXOE010000119.1:0-33835 GCA_036494575.1 Polyangia bacterium
TCCCGCGCTAGGCTGGACGCGCTGCGGACACTGTCCGCGGACACCGTCGCTGTCCGCGCCCTAAGCAGGGGGCATTCCAGCGTCAACGACCCGCAAGCACAGCCGTTCCGCGCCTGGCACGCCCGCTGCTACTCCCGCGACCGAACTCCTAACGAAAGGACTCGATCATGGACATTCAGCAGAAGTTGACGGGATTCGCGATGATGGGCGCCACGTGGATCATGTGGCTGCTCGTCGCCCTCTCAGTGGGGGGCGTAGCGGTCGCGCTCGAGCGCGCCATCTATCTCATCGTCACGCGTGAGAACGTACGGAAGCTCAAGCAGCAGATCCTGGCGCTGCTCCGCACGGGCGACCTCGACGAGGTGCGCGCGCGCCTCTCGAGATCGCGCTCGCACGTCGCTGGGATCATCTCCGCGACGCTGGAGGGCCACGGGGACGGCACCGCCTCCGCCGAAGAGCGCATGAACGGGGCGACGCAGCTCGCGAAGCTGCGCATGGAGAAGCGGCTCGCGTTCCTGGGCACGCTCGGCTCGAACGCGCCCTTCATCGGGCTGCTCGGAACGGTGATCGGCATCATCCGGGCGTTCCATCAGCTCAACGACGCCGCCGGCAAGGTGACGTCCGGCCTCATGACCGAAGTGGGCGAGGCGCTCGTCGCGACGGCGATCGGGATCCTCGTGGCGCTGCCGGCGATCGCCTTCTACAACGCGTTCCAGCGGATCATCAGAGCGAGGCTGGCGCGAGCGCAGGCGTTCGGGCACGAGCTGCTGGCGTTCCTCAAGGCCGAACACGCGCCACGCACGCCGGCCCCGGCGCTCTTGCCGCAGGATCGCGCGCACAACGGCGTCGCGACCAACCTTCAGCAAGTGGGAGCGTAGTCATGGCCGCTCAAGCTGCCAACGACGACGAGATGATCACGGGCATCAACGTCACGCCCCTCGTCGACATCACCCTCGTGCTCCTCGTCATCCTCATGGTCACGGCCAGCTACGTCACGTCGCGGGCGATTCCGGTCGAGTTGCCGAAGGGCGCGACGGGAGAAGGGACGCAGACCACGTTGACGATCTCGATCGACAAGGACGGAAAGACTTTCCTGGACGCGGAGGCGATTTCCGAAGCCGCCCTGAAGACCAAGATCAAGGCGGTCCACGACGCGGATCCGGAGACGCGGGCGATCATCGCGGCCGACGGCCGGACCACCCACTCGAACGTCATCCACGTGATCGATCTCTTGAGACGCGAGAACGTGACGAAGTTCGCGATCAACATCGACCCCGAAGAAGTCGCGGGACGCTGAGTCGAAGCCCAAACGCCAGGTCACCAGCGCAGACGGACGAGGATCCCACCATGAGAAACGGAACCAAAGCAGCGTCGTGGGCCGGCGTCGTGCTCGCGAGCCTCGCGGTGCACGCGGTCGCCCTCGGGGGCCTCGGGCACGGGGGCAGCGGAGAGGGCGCTCCTCGATCGCGGAGGCCGACGACGGTCGAGATGACTGTCGCGCCCAAGGCACCCCCTCCGCCGCTGGCCGAAGCGCCCAAGCCCGCAGCGCCGAAGCCGCGCCTCGCCATGGGGCGGCCCGCGGCAAGGGTCCGCTCGGCGGAGACGCCTCCTCCGGCGGCAGAACCACCGGCCGCCGCCGAGATCCTCGCCAACTTCACGGGGCAGACGCTGACGAACGACGGGCCCGGAGCAGCTTGGTCCAGCGCCACCGGTAACGGCCAGAAGATGAACGGGCCTGTCGGTCGACCAGGCACGCGCGTCAACCACCGCGTTGTGGACGGGACACCCGGCGGCACGGGAAGCGGACCGCCCGTCGTGGGCCTGGGCGATCTCTCGCGCACCCCGGTCGCGCCGGACCTCTCTGACAAGCTGGCCGCGGCCTACCCGCGTGATGCCCGCGCCAAGGGCATCGAAGGCAAGGCGGTCGTCAAAGCGCGCATCACGCCAGAGGGGCAGACGCGCGACCTGGCCGTCGTCTCCGAAACCGCTCCCGGCTTCGGCGCCGCCTGCAAGGCGACCCTGCACGCCTCCGAATGGACGCCTCCCCTCGATCGGGACGGCCACGCGGTGTCGACGATCATCAACTACACGTGTCGGTTCAAAGTCGAGTAGGCTCAACTGAGTGTCGCGACGGTTGACGGTCCCGCCCCTTTGCTGCCAGGTGAGCCGTGAACTCCGACGGAGGCAATCACCGGCTGCGGCTCCCAAAAACATTGGGAATGGGCCACTGGACCCGCACCATGTCGTTCTCGTTGAACCCTGTCTCGTAGCTGCCATTCAGGTCGAGGTCCACGCCGCCCGCGTGGATGGACAGGCTGGCTTCGGGGCCACCCTCTACGTGCATGGCGGCAGCGATGCCCAAAGGCTGCGACAGCAAGACGTCTATTAGTTCCTTCATTGAGTATGGGTATCGGCTGAAGATGAAGAGGATCCGGCCCTCCTTGTCGATGGCGACAGCGGCCTCGCTCCATCGTCGGTCTTGTTTCGCCCACACACCGCGCCCAGAAGACTGAATGAGCCTCAGGTTCTGGACGACGGTCCCGTACATCGAAAGGCGGGTCTTGTCGTCTGGCTTGTCCAGGTCGGCCATCATCGCGGGCGGCACAGCGCTCTTCAGGGCACCGAGACCGAGAGCAGACTTGTACGCGCCGGCCCAGCGGGCGTTGTTCACGTAGCCTGGGGTATGCGCGTGCCCGCTGTTGGTTCGCCGATCTTCCCGGTACATCCCCATGTTGATAGCGACGGCGAGCTTGCGCTCGCGACACCACTGGGCAGCGGTCCGAGGGCGCCCATCTTCTGCGCCGGCCATGACCGCCTCCAAAGGCGCCTTGGCTGGATCGATTCGCACCAAGTGAATGGTCGCGTCACTGGATAGAGCTCCAGGCGCAGGCGCTCGGACGAGCGCGTACTCGATGCCGGGCTGCAGGGTCCTCCACGTCCCCAGCGCGTGGGATTGAGCCCTGGGCGAGGTGGCCAGCACCCCCAAGACAGCTCCCATCCACGGGAGGCGCCTGCCGAATCGGAACATGCTTCGCGTGAGGACCTCTTTTCGAGTCTGCTGCGCGGCTTTCACGTGGCTCGCCCCATCCAACACCCTGGACGTCTCCTCTCGTGCCTGCCACTTGAATCCGTACGACCGCCCGTGTTACCAGCAGGCATCGGGGGTTACGTCCTTATGAAGTCTTGGCTTGGGATCACGTTGGTTGGCTCTGTCATTGGCCCGCTGCTGGCATCGGGGTGCGGGGGCTCGGCCGCCAAGCCGACGGTGACATGCGCCCTCAACAGCGACTGTCACGGACCGAATGACGCGGGCGCGAACCTCGTGTGCGCGCTCGGCTTCTGCGTGTCGCCGTGCAACGACTCCTCGGATTGCCCGACGAACCAGCTGTGCGTCAAGAGCGACAATGGCAACGCGTGTCGCCCACCCGAGGCGGCCAAGACGTGCGCCCAACCGAGCGACTGCACGAAGCTCTGTCCGAAGATGTCGATGGACGGCGGTCCGGCAGGCGTCTGCCCGCTCACCTGCGGACGCGACCTGACCTGCCGCGACCAGTGCTCCGCCGACGTCGACTGCCCCGGCCAAGGGTCGTCCGATCCTCAGAAGTGCACGGCGAGCCACGTTTGTATCGACCCGAAAGTCGACGTGTCCATTTACGATCCCGCGACCAACGACTTCAAGGCCTCGGTCAGCGGCGCGGGCGGAACGACCGGCTCGGGGGCTGCCGGCTCCGCGGGGAGTGGGACCGGCGGCGCGGGCGCGGCAGGCGTGGACGGCGGCGTCGATGTCGCGACGGGGATGGGCGGCGCGATGGGCATGGGGGGCGCGTCGGGCGCTTGCACGGGCCCGCAACTCCAGTTCAGCAACGTCATCAAGGGTGACGTCAATCCGAGCTTCACCTCGGGCGTCGGCGTCGCGAACGCCGACACCGTCTTCATCTTCAGCGGCTATCACGGCCCCCTGCCGGCCGACGGCGGCGCCTCGGGTGCCACGGATGCCGGAGCGGCGATGGGGAGCGCGATCTACGTACAGTCGTTCGATCTCAAGACCCAGGCGAGCCTGGGGCCGCCGGTTCCCCTCTTGTTCCCCGAGGACGGTCCCATCTTCTATGTGCAAGACGTCGCGATCGCGCCCACGGGCGAGATCGCGCTGCTCTACGCGCACTCGTCGACGACCGACACTCGCGCCGTCGCGATGTTTGCCTCGTTTTTCACGATGACGGCGGGCGCCGACGGCGGCGCGCCGAAGCTGAACGTTCAAAAAACGGTACAGCTCGAGAGCGTGCCGCTCGCGAGAGGCCACGTCATCTGGGGGCCCAGCAGCCAAACCTTCATCTGCTCCTGGAAGTATCTGGGCGCGAGTTGGTTCGCGCGCATCAAGACGTTCAAGGTCGACGGGACGCCGGGCACGGGCAGCGTCGGCACGGTGCCGACGCGCGTGGGCATAAACGATGACGGCGAAAACGACGTCGCCGTCGGCACGGTCGGGCCGCTCGTGGGCATGGCGGTGCGGGACATATCCACGGGCGCCGCAATGCTGACGATCCTTGGCACTGACGGTCTCCAGGTCGGCGACTTCGTGCAAATGGAGCCCCAGGCGATCTCCTTCGTCGGCGTGGGCGGTACGACCAAAGGGTTCGTGACGTTCGCCAACACGGGCACGCCGGTCCTCGAGAGCTACGCCGCCACGACGGGGGCCGGCAGCGTGCTGGCTGACGGGGGCGCCGACGGCGGCATGCCCATGCCCGTCCAGGTGGGCACTTTCTCGTCGACGATCCACTCGGGGCGCCTCATCGGCGACGACTCGAGCGCTGGCGGCGGCATGGGCGCCGGCATCTGGCAGGACGACGGCGCCGCGTTCCTTTACGTCACGGCCGACGGAAGCAAGACGTACCAGCTCGGCACTGTCATCAGCGCCTCGAACGGCGGCGGGATCGCCGTGACCAACTACCACGGCAGCTTTGGCGTGTCGTTCTACCTCACGACCGGCGCGACCGACGTCGTGACGTCGAGCTGCGGTCTGTAACGCCAGCGCCCAATCTGGGGCGCTTCTTCGCCCGCCCGGGCCCCGGAGATCGAACTGACCCGCAATGCCACCGGGTCCGACGGCGACGTGAGCTCGGCAACGCACGAGGACTATGGTCGACCGGAGATCCCTCCGTTAAGCTGGAGGCCGTTGGCGCGATGCTCCAAGACGGCGACCAAATCGGCTCCTACGTGATCGTCCGCCGAATCGGCGAGGGCGGGATGGGCGAGGTCTATCAAGGCCGGCATCGCTACATCGGGCGCGATGCGGCCATCAAGATCCTACGACCCGAGCTCTCCCGCGACGAACGCATCGTCAAGCGGTTCTTTACGGAGGCCCGCGCGACCGCCGCCATTCGCCACCCCGGTATCGTGGAGATCCTGGACTGCGACATCAGTCCGAGCGGCCAAGCGTACCTCGTGATGGAGTACTTGCGAGGTGAGGATCTGGCCCATCGCATCGCGAAGGTCGGCGAGCTTTCACTCGAGGTGCCTCTGGTCATCGAGCTGGCGCGGCAGATTGCCGGTGCCCTCGCGGCCGCGCACGGACTCGGGATCGTGCATCGTGACCTCAAGCCCGAGAACATCTTCCTGGTCGAAGGACCGACTCTCCTGGTCAAGATCCTGGACTTCGGTGTCGCCAAGCTGCTCTACGGCGACGGGGACGCCCACGACAAGACCCGCACCGGGAGCGTGCTGGGGACGCCCGTGTACATGGCGCCGGAGCAGTGCCGCGGCGCAGGGACCGTCGACCAGCGCGCAGACATCTACGCCCTCGGGTGCGTCCTGTTCGAGATGATCGCCCGCAGGCCCCCTTTCGTTCGCGGCGGGGCAGGCGAGGTCTTGATCGCGCACATCGCGGAGGCGCCGCCGAGGTTGTCGTCGCTGGCGCCGGCGACGCCGGCGGCCCTCGACGAGCTCGTCGCGGACATGCTGGCGAAAGACCCCGCCGCTCGTCCGCAGACGATGAACGAGCTGCTGACTCGCCTCGCCGGGCTGGAGAAGCTGGGCGGAGAGGTGCCGTCAGGCCGGATCGCGACGCAGATCTTGCCGGTCGAGAACACCGCTGAGGTGCACGACCCTCGCGGCCTTCAACCAGCGCGCTTCGCGGCCGGCGGAACGCACATATTGCCGAGCTCCAAGAACACCACGCTCGGCGATACAGCTTCGGCGCTTCAGGCGGTCGAGCCGCCACGGCGAGCGTCTCTCAAGCGGTGGGCCGTTCCGGCCGGGATGGCGTCGCTTGCCGGCGTCGTCGGTTTGATCGTCGTGCTGACCCGTCCGTCTACTGCCCCGGTCGTGTCGGACGTCGCGCCTGCCGTCTCCACCGTTCCCGTCGTGAACGGGTCGCGCCCTTCCCCCGCGGCGACGGCGCCCGAACCCGCCCTGGTGACGGTCCAAATCTCCAGCCAACCGTCGGGTGCGGAGGTCTGGGTGGCAGACGAGTCTGGGCCGCGCGGACTGACGCCGCTCGAGATCCGATTGCGGCGCGACAGCCCCGCCCTGCATGCGACCTTGCGGGCGGAGAGCTACGTGCCAATCGCCGTCCTGTTGGATCCGAACGACCCGAAGCCGGCGCCTCTCGTCATGAAGAAGAGGACGCTGCTCGTGCCTCCCACCGTGCCTCCGCCCGTGCCTCCGATCGAAGAGCCACGTCACCACCATCGCGCGCACAAGACGCACGAGACCGACGAGTTCAAAGCGATCGGCGACTAAAGCTGGTCAATCAAAGGCGTACTCGAACTCGCCGTCCTTGACGCTGACGGCGATGCGCTTGACGGCGCGGCCTTCCATCGTGCGCGTGAGCAGCTCGTGGCTCATGCGGGGCAGCAGCGTGTTCGTGAGGATGGCGTCAATCATGCGGCCGCCGCTCTCGAGCTCGATGCAACGGCTCACGATCAGCTTCACGACGTCGTCGTCGAAGGTGAACGGGACGCGGTGGTTCGCCGTGACGCGCTTGGCGACGCGGTCGAGTTGCAGGCGCGTGATGTTGCCCACCATCTGGTCAGACAGGGGGTAGTACGGGATGGTCACGATGCGTCCCAGCAGCGCCGCCGGGAAGACCTTGAGCAGCGGCTCGCGCAGCGCCTTGGCGATGCCCTCGGGCTCGGGCATGAGCTCGGGGTCCTTGCACATGTTCGTGATGAGGTCGCTGCCCACGTTCGACGTCAGCAAGATGAGCGTGTTCTTGAAGTCGATCATCCGGCCCTCGCCGTCCTCCATCCAGCCCTTGTCGAAGACCTGGAAGAAGATCTCGTGGACGTCGGAGTGCGCCTTCTCGACCTCGTCCAAAAGGACGACGCTGTACGGCCGCCGGCGCACGGCCTCGGTGAGGATGCCGCCCTCGCCGTAGCCGACGTACCCGGGGGGCGCGCCCTTGAGCGTCGAGACGGTGTGCGCCTCCTGGAACTCGCTCATGTTGATCGTGATGAGGTTCTGCTCGCCGCCGTAGAGCGTCTCGGCGAGCGCGAGCGCCGTCTCGGTCTTGCCGACGCCGGACGGCCCCGCGAGCATGAAGACGCCGATGGGCTTGTTCGGGTTCTCGAGCCCGGCGCGCGACGTCTGGATGCGCCGCGCGATCATATCGAGGCCGTGCCGCTGCCCGATGACGCGCTGGTTGAGCGTGTCGGCCAGCTTGAGCACCGTCTCGATCTCGTCCTTGACCATCCTGCCCACGGGGATGCCCGTCCAGTCGCCCACGACCGACGCCACGGCCTGCGCGTCGACGGTCGGCAGGATGAGAGGCTCGTGGCCCTGCATGGTCGCGAGCTCGGCCTGCAGCGCCTTGAGCCTGGTGAGCATCGCGGGGCGTTCGGCCTCGGACACCGCGGCCGCGGCCGGCGCCGCCTTCGCGCCGGGCGACGCCTTCGCGCCGGGCGACGCCTTGGTGGCGCCTGCCTCGAGCTTGCTGGCCGTGCCCTCGGCGGGTGCCGCGCCCGCGCGCAGCGATGCCCGGATGGCGAGGATCTGGTCGGCGAGCCCCTTCTCGGCCTTCCAGCGCGCCTCGAGCTTTCCGAGCCGCTCGCGCTCGCCCGCGAGGTCCAGCTTGGCCGCCGTCTCGCGCTCCGCCGCGTCCCAGCCGGCCGCCTGCTCGCGCCCAATGATGCCGAGCTCGATCTCCAGGGCCTCGATGCGGCGCCGGCTGTCCTCGACCTCGGCCGGGACGGCGTGCTGGCTGATCGCGACGCGCGCGCACGCCGTGTCGAGCAGGCTCACCGACTTGTCGGGCAGCTGCCGCGCGGGGATGTACCGGTGCGAGAGCTTGACGGCCGCCTCGAGCGCTTCGTCGAGCACCTGCACGCGGTGGTGCGCCTCGAGCGTCGACGCCATGCCGCGCATCATGAGCAGCGCCTTGGCCTCGGACGGCTCGGGCACCTGGACCACCTGGAAGCGCCTCGTGAGCGCCGGGTCCTTCTCGATGTGCTTCTTGTACTCGGCCCACGTCGTGGCCGCGATCGTGCGCAGCTTGCCGCGCGCGAGCGCGGGCTTGAGCAGGTTGGCCGCGTCGCCCGTGCCGGCGGCGCCGCCCGCGCCCACGAGCGTGTGCGCCTCGTCGATGAAGAGGATGATGGGCTTCTCCGACGACTGGACCTCGTCGATGACCTGGCGCAGCCGGTTCTCGAACTCGCCCTTCATCGAGGCGCCGGCCTGCAGCAGGCCGATGTCGAGCGCGCGCAGCGAGACGTCCTTGAGCGTCGGCGGCACGTCGCCCGAGGCCAGCCGCAGCGCGAAGCCCTCGACGACTGCCGTCTTGCCGACGCCCGCCTCGCCCGTGAGGATGGGGTTGTTCTGCCGGCGCCGCATGAGCACGTCGACGATCTGCCGGATTTCCTCGTCGCGCCCCGAGACCGGGTCGATCTCGCCCTTGCGTGCGCGCTCCGTGAGGTCGACCGAGTAGCGCGCCAGCGCCTCTTGCTTGCCCATGGCGGCGGGCGCGATGGCGCCGCTCGTTTCGCCGGGCGCGGTGCCGCCCGCCGCGCGCAGCGACGTCTCGGGCGATCCGCCCACGATCTTGTCGAACCCGTCGGCGAGCGCGTCGACCTTGATCTTGTCGAGCTCGCGCGAGATCGACGTGAAGGCGTGGCGCAGCCCCGGCGTCTTGAGGATGCCGACGACGAGGTGCCCCGTGCGCACCTGCCCGTCGCCGAACATGAGGCTGCCGTAGACCCAGCCGCGCTCGACGGCCTCCTCGACGTGCGCCGACAGGTCGGAGATCGATGTCGCGCCACGCGGCAGGCGGTCGAGCGAGTCGGTGAGGTCCTTGGCCAGCCGCGACGGATCGACCTGGAACTCGCGCACGATGCGGTGCACGTCCGAGTCGGGCTGCTGCAGGATCTGGCTGAACCAGTGCGCGAGCTCCACGTACGGGTTCCCGCGCATCTTGCAGAAGACGGTCGCCCCCTCGATGGCCTTGTACCCCAAGCTGTTCAGCTTCCCGAACAGCGCCACACGGCTGATCTCCGACATGTGCCTCTCCGTCTTCTTTTTTCGGTGTTGCGGTGTTGCGGCGTTGCAGACGCCCGCTAGGCGGTCGCCCTTTGGTCCATTCTAAGGGGATCGAGAATCACGTCGCTGAGCCGACTGGTGCTCTTGCCGGTCTTCGCGTCGCTCGTCTTCGCGCGCCCGAGCCACGCCGTCCAGCCGAGGCGCGCCTGCCCGAGGCGCCATGGCTCGTCGACCTCCTCGCGCAGCAGGAGGCGCAGGTCCCACGACAGCTCGTCGCCCGCGTAGTTGCGGATGAGCGCCGCGACCTTGGACAGGCTCGGGCCACCCGGCAGCAGACGCTGGAAGGAGTCGCGCGAGAGCGGACCGAGGACCAGGCGGAACCTGCCCTGCCGGGTCGCCACGCGCGCGCCGAGCGGCGTCGAAGTGCCGAGGCGCCCCGGACCGCCGGGCCGGCCGAGGTGCCACTGGCTCGGGACCGGCAGGTCGAGCCACTCGCGCATGAAGGGCTCGACCTTCGCTGGGACGTCCAGGAAGTCGCCGACGACGTCGGCCAGGCCGTCGGCGTTGCGCGTCCCGCTCGCGAAGCGGCCCGCATAGAAGAGCTTCGCCTCGTCGGGGAAGTCGTCGCGCCGCCGCAGCGTCTCGAGCCCGAAGCCCTCGAGCGCCCCCACGTAGGCCTCGAAGCGGTCGTCGGTGGCGCGGTCGCGGCTCACGGCCGGCTGCCCCGCCGCCCACGCGCGGAACAGGAACAGCATCATGCGGTGGTGGAAGACGTCGAGGAACCGACTCATCGTCGGGTCGTCGTGGTTGCGCAGCCGATCGCGCGTGTATTCGGTGATGTGGAGAGGCAGGGGGCCGTTCGGGCCCAGCATGCCGAAGAGGTGGACGAGCAGCCGCGGCGGCCGCCCTTCGGTGCCCGGCGCCAGCCGGGCGAGCTCGGCCGGCGCGAACCCGAGCGAGGGCTCCTGGCCGAGGCGCAGCGGCTCGCCCGCGGGGCGGTCGGCGTCGCCGAGCCGCGGGTGCTGCGGCGAGAGGTGTTGCACACGCCGCAGCAGTTGCAGGAACCCGTGCTCGTGGGGCGCGGCGCGCACGCCCTCGAGCAGGGCATCGAGCGCGGCCGCGCGCGCGCGCGCTAGGCGATCGGACGCAGCCCGGCTCTCGTCGGCCATCGCATGATCTCACCGCGCTGCACGCTGCGCAGCACGGTCTCGGTGAAGGAGTTGATGGAGGCGTACTTCGCGAAGAACCTGTCGAGGACGGCGCCGAAGAGGAAGAGCCCCGCGCCCTCGAACGACGCCTCGTCGCACGTGAGCGTGACCTCCAGGCCCCGGCCGAAGGTGACCGGACCGGGCACGGGCAGCGCGCGCGTGACGCCGGCCGACGCCGTGGACCGCACGCCCTCGATCTGCTTGCGCGTCGTCGCGTCGGCGACGTCGCCGTAGAGCGACAGAAGCTCGCGCAGCGCCGCGCCCGGCTCACCCGCGCCCGGGCCGCTGTCGACCAGGGAGAGGTAGTTGAGCGACAGGTGGCTGATGAGGCGCCAGCTCGTGTCGCCGTGCGCGTGCGACGGGCGGGGCACCGTGGGCCCGGCCAGGCAGCGGACGCTCTCGACGGGCGCGCCCGACTCGAGCGTGAAGTCGGTGCGCCCCTGCCGCAGCGTCATGTGCAGCGGCAGATCCCGGTTCGTGCACAGCGCCTCGATGGAGAGCTGCTTGAGGTTGCCGCGAAAGGGACCCTCGTCGGCGTCGACGAGCGAGATGAACACCTCGCTGCCGATGTAGCTCGAGCGCGCGCCGTGGACGCGCTGCTTGGCCGACATCGCGCGCGGCTGGCGCTGCAGCGTGTAGTAGGCCGGGTGATCGCCAGGCACCGTGCGGTCGTTCCACGCGAAGAATGGGCGGAACGTCTGCAGGATCTCCTCGCCCGCGCCCGTGCCGACGACGTTCTTGACGGAGTAGATCTCGAAGTCCATGGGGCGCGTGCGGTCGGCCACGACGTGGTACTCGGGTGCCGCCTCCGACAGGTGGATGCGGTCGGCGCGCCGCGGAAAAAGGTTGATGGCGGGCGTGCAGTTGAGCGCCAGCGCCTCCGCGCTCACGGCGCCGTCGAGCTCAGCGTCGTGCGCGTCGGTGACGACGACGAGCTCGAGCTCGGTGTCCGCGCAGCGGCGCACGGCGGGCGCGAGCCCGCCGAGGCGCGCGAAGAGGTAGCGCTGGGGGAAAGCAAAGTACTCTTGCAGCAGGCGGTAGCCCTGGAACGAGCGCGGCCCGTAGGGCAGTAGCGCCTCTTCGTCTTCGAACCCGGCCCGCGTCACGGGCGACTCCGTCACGACGTGATGCCAGGGCGCGGGGCGCGTCGCCGGGCGCGCCACGGTCGCGATGGCGTGCCCTTGGAGCAGCTCGTACAGGCGGAAGGGCAGGCTCTCGGCGCCGCGTAGGAACAGCGTGAGGTCGTCCAGCGCCAGATCGCTGATGTTGACGCCGGCAGTCGCGCGCACCTTGAGCCGGAGCGCGCCGCGCGCCCGCCCAGGCAGGACGACGTCGCGCAGGTCGCCGACGTAGCTCGTGTACTCGGCGTGAGCGATCTCGAGGGGCCACATCCGGACCTCTTGCGCCGTGCGGTACTCGCACGAGGTCTGGTCCTGCCGGCCCAAGAGGCCGCGGAGCGCCGTGCCGCGCGGCACGCGGAAGCCCGCCGCGAGCGCGCCCTCGTTCAGGTTGGGCGAGAGCTGCACGACCGCCATCGAGGGCGTGGGCGCCAGGTAGTGCGGGTAGACGATCTCGAGCAGGTGCTGTGAGAAGCGCGGGAACTCGGCGTCGATCTTGAGGTGGACGCGCGCCGCCATGAAGGCGAACGACTCGAGCAGGCGCTCGACGTACGGATCCGCGCACTCGAACTCCTCGAGCCCAAGCCGCCCCGCGATCTTGGGGAACTCACGCGCGAACTCGCCACCCATCTCGCGGATGTATTTGAGCTCGCTCTCGTAGTAGCGGAGGAGGCGGGGATCCATGCGCGCCTAGCCAGCCTCGGCCACGCCGACGCGCCCGCTCTCGAGATCGATCTCGGTGCGCAGGAAGAGCCGCAGCGGCAGCGGCTGCGCCCACAGCTCGGCCTCGATGTCGAAGATGATGGCGTTGTGGCTCATCTTGTCCTTGTCGACGATGAGCCGGATCTTCACCGAGCGCTTGAGCAGGCGCGGCTCGTAGCGCGCGATGACGAGCGTCAGCATGCGCTCGAGCGCGGGCACGTCGACGGACGACACCGTCAGCCCCGTCAGGTCCTGCATGCCGTAGTTCACGACGGAGCTCGCGACGGCAGGGTACTCCTCGAGCTTCTGTACGGCCTGCAGGTGCGTCGTGTTGAGGAGCCACGAAAGGTCGCGGCGCACGCACTCGCGCAGCCGCGCGGGCGAGAGCACCCGCTTGTCGCGCGACTCGACCCGATGCGCCGGATCGTCGTCCGTGAGGCGGTCGAGCAGCGAGGGCTGCAGCCGCTCTTTTTGCGTGAGCTCGGCCACCCGCTCACGCCTCAGAGACGTCGAGGCGGATGCGGCGCACGTCCATGAGCGCGTGCTCGCCTCCGTCGGTCGCGAAGACGCGCTGGCCGAGGCCCAAGAACGTCTCCGCCTCGCGCTCGTTCCAGACCGTCGCGCGCGCCGTCACGATCGCCGGATCCAACGCCGCCTCCGAGCCGGGGTAGCGCGTGGGCACGAAGGCCACCGTCTCGCCGCCGTTCGCGAAGGTCACGAGCGCCGGCGTCCAGGCAACGTCACGCAGGTCGGCCGGCGCCTCGAAAGAGAGCTCGCGGATGCGCGAGAACGGGATCCAGTAGTAGCGCCCGTTGACGATGCCCTCGAGCATCGGCCCGAGGCGCGGGTCGGCGTCGGCGATCCACGCGAAGGGACGCTCGTCGGTGGTCTCACCGGCATTTTCGCCCTGGTGGCGCGCCGTGAGCGTGCCCGTCGTCGTGGGTGCCTCTTCGAAGGCCTTGTCGCGCAGCGCGCGCCCCTCGGCGAACTTGCCCTCGGCCGTGAGCTTCAGCGCCTGGACGAGCAGCGCCATCCAGGGCGCGGGCTCGCCGAAGAGCAGCGGGGTCTTGTCGCCCTTGAACACGCTCGCCCGCAGCCGTTCACAAGGAAGGACGGCGCTGTAGGCACGCACCATCTCCATGTTGCTCGCGTCGAGCGTCCCCGCGACCTCGAGCTGGGTCCCCGCGCGCTCCCACTGTCCCTTCACGGAAAGGAGCTGGAACAGGAACACGCGCAGCCGCGGATCGGCGGGCGCCTTCTTCACCTGAGCCTGCAGGTCGGCGAGCGCTTCGTCGAGCTTGCCGGCCCGGATGTTCTCTTCGGCTGCCGTCATGGTTTCTCCGGCGCGCGTCGCTTTCGTCGCCTGCTGGCGAGCGACGCGCACCGTGCGGCGTTTTGTCGCTACTTCTTGATCTTGTCGGTGTTGCCCGGGATGTTCCAGGCCATCGGCACGGTGGGGCCGGCGCCGCCCGAAGCGGTCTGCGACGTGTAGTGAACCTCGAACTGGCCGAAGTTGATCGTCACGGTCTCGGTCTGGCGGTCGTCCGAGCCCGTGCCGCCGTGCGTGATGTTCGCGATCATGATGTCGTAGAAGAGGACCTTGAAGTACTCGAGCGGCTTCGCGCCCGCCTTGCGGACCGTGAAGGTCCCCGTCGGGAAGTGCTTGCCCGAGGCGCAAGCCTGGAGCAGCGTCGGCGTCGACACGTCGACGTATTTCGTGAAGGTGAGGTCGTGCACGGACACCTTGCCGGCACCAGATCCCGTGCCGGTGTGCGTCGAGCCCGACTGGTTCATGCCCCAGTTCCAGGTGACGACGTCAATCGAGTCCGAGTGAGTCGAGTCCGTCGACTCACCCTTGATGTCTCCAATCTTGATGAACATATCGACGGCCATGATCGCTCTCCTTGTGCCTTCGCGGTGCGTGGGTGCTGACTACTGTAAACGTAAACGCTTGTTTCCAGATTTCTTCCGGCGAACCTTCCGGCAAAACAGTTATCCGGCCTTCGCCGACGGAAGTTTCGAGGTCAGACGCAAAGAAACCGTCAACCCCTCGAGCTGGTAGTGCGGACGGAGAAAGAACTTCGACGCGTAGTAGCCCGGATTCCCCTCGACCTCCTCGACGACGACCTCGGCGGCGGCCAGCGGCTTGCGCGCCTTGGTCTCCTCGCTCGAATGCTGCGGGTCGCCGTCGACGTACTGGATGATCCAGTCCTGCAGCCACTGTTGCATGTCGTCACGGGCCTTGAACGATCCGATCTTGTCGCGGACGATGCACTTCAGGTAGTGGGCGAAGCGGCAGGTCGCGAACAGGTAGGGAAGGCGCGCCGCCAGGTTGGCGTTGGCCGTCGCGTCCGGATCGTCGTAGGTGCCGGGCTTCTGGAGCGACTGCGCGCCTATGAAGGCCGCGAAGTCGGAGTTCTTCTTGTGGATGAGCGGCATGAAGCCGTTCTTGGCGAGCTCGGCCTCACGGCGGTCGCTGATGGCGATCTCCGTGGGGCACTTCATGTCGACGCCGCCGTCGTCCGTGGGGAACGAGTGCGTGGGCAGCCCCTCGACCGCGCCGCCGGCCTCGATGCCGCGGATGCGCGAGCACCACCCGTACATCTTGAACGAGCGGTTGATATTGACCGCCATGGCGTAGCTGGCGTTCATCCAGGAGTACTTGTTCGTGTCGGCGCCGGCCGTGTCCTCCTCGAAGTCGAACTCCTCGACGGGGTTCGTCTTCGCGCCGTAGGGCCGCCGCGCGAGGACGCGCGGCATCGCGAGACCCAGGTAACGCGCGTCCTCGGATTCGCGCAGCGAGCGCCAGCTGGCGTATTCCGGCGTCGTGAAGATCTTCGTGAGGTCGCGGGGGTTGGCGAGCTCGCTCCAGGACTCCATCTGCAGCAGGCCGGGAGCGGTGCCCGCGATGAAGGGCGCGTGGGTCGCCGCCGCGATCTTCGACATCTCGCCCAGGAGCTCGACGTCGGGGCCGCTGTGGTCGAAGTAGTAGTCGCCCACGAGGCAGCCGTAGGGCTCGCCGCCCAGCTGACCGAACTCTTCCTCGTACAGGCGCTTGAAGATCGGGCTCTGGTCCCAGTTCGTGCCCTTGTAGCGCTTGAGCGTCTTGCCGAGGTCCTTCTTCGAGATGTTGAGGACCCGGATCTTCAACATCTCGTCGGTCTCGGTGTTGTTGACGAGGAAGTGAAGCCCGCGCCACGCGTTCTCCAGCGCCTGGAAGTCGGCGTGGTGCATGATGGCGTTGATCTGCTCGGACAGCTTCTTGTCGATCTGCCCGATGAGCGCGTTGATCGATTCGACGACGTCCGAGCCGATGAGCTTCGTCGACTCGAGCGCCTGCTGCGCGAGGGTGCGGACCGCGTTCTCGACCTCTTCGCGCGCGCGGTCCGACTGCGGCTTGAAATTCTTCGTCAGCAGCGACGCGAACTCGTTCGTCTCGGTCGTCGCGGCCGCGCCCTCGGCGCCCGCGCTCTTCTCTTTTTCGGCCATGATCTACTTTTCCCCTTCGGTCGGCTTCGGTGAGGAGGCGAGCGTCTTCATGAGGGCCGGGTCCTTCATCACCTTGCCGATGAGGTCCTCGGCGCCGCTCTTGCCGTCCATGTAGGTCACGAGGTTGGAGAGCTGCTGGCGCGCCTCGAGCAGCTCCTTGAGCGGACCGACCTTGCGCGCGATCGCCGCCGGCGAGAAGTCGTCCATGCTCTCGAAGGTGATGTCGACGCTCATGTTGCCCTCACCCGTGAGCGTGTTCGGCACGGCGAACGCGGCGCGTGGCTTCATGGCCTTGAGCCGATCGTCGAAGTTGTCGACTGAGATCTCGAGGAACTTCCGGTCGGGCACGGCGGCGAGCGGCTCCTTCGGGTTGCCCGAGAGATCCGACATGACGCCCATCACGAAAGGCAGCTGTATCTTCTTCTGAGCGCCGTAGAGCTCCACGTCGTACTCGATCTGCACACGGGGCGCTCGGTTGCGCGCGATGAATTTCTGGCTGCTCATGGGACCACCTGCCTTCTGGGTTTGATACGTCGCCGCCTTAGTCGGTGCGGCCCCTCAAGTTTTCGATCTGGTTCACGCCGTCGGGAGCGAGCTCCCGAATGATGTCGAAGAACGACATCGTGACGAGCTTCTTGCTGCGCTCGATGAGCATCGGGATGGGGCTCGAGGGCTCGTGGCGCGCGTAGTAGGCGATGACGCGGTCGAGCGTGCGAATGACGTCCTCGCGCGACGCGATCTCGCCGGACGCGCGAGCGGCTGGCGCGCCCGCGCCGCCTTCGCTCGCGTCGACGACGTCGATGGGCCGACGCTGGGCGAGCCGCGTCGTGATGAACGCCTCGGCCTTGCGCACGACCGCGGGCAGGCGCCCGAGCGCGAGCGTCTGGCCGGTCTTCTCCGACACGGCGGCCTCGAGCGCCGACAGGGCCGTCCGGCTCGCGGCAATGGCCGCCGCCGTGGCTTCGAGCGTCTCGAGGGGCGCCTCGGTCACGGCGGCCTCGAGCGCGGCCACCGAAGGCGCGGTCGCCGCCTCCTCGGGCGTGGGCGGAGTCTCGCCCGTCGCGATCTCGATCTCGCGGAGGCCGAAGCGTCCCGCGAGGCGCGACGCGACGACGGGCATGGCGCGCACGCCCGCGAGCGTGGGCGCGTCACCGAGCCCGGCAAGCACGTTGAGGCGCGCCGTCGGATCTTTTTCAACTTGGTCACCTTGGCCGTCGTCTGAATCGAGGCGCGGGTGAACGCCGTCCCAGTGCTGCTCGAGCATGGCGCGCAGCACGCCGAGGGCCGCGGCGAAGCCCTGCCAGCCTTCGACGCGGATGAGCGCGCGCGTCAGTTGCAGGGCGACGCGCAGGTCCTTGGTGCGGGCGAGCAACGCGCGTGCCTCGCGCTCGACGAGCGGCCACTCGGGGTCCTCGGCCTTGACGATCGTGGTGCCGATCTGCTGCTCGGGCTTGCCGACCGCGGCGCGTTCGAGCGCCACGAACTGCGCGTCGTATTCCAGATTCGGACCGCATGGATCTTCGCCCGAGATCGGTTGGGAAAACCCTGAGATGTCGACGGACGCCATGGAAAAGGAGCCTAACGGCGCCCCTAACTTACCATTCACGTGGTCCAGGTTGTCAATTCCCGAAAGACTACGGCATTTTGTCGCAGGTCGACCCCGGAGGGTCGATCCGCAGGGCGATCCTTCTCGGCGTCGCGACTCCGGGCTATGCTGCGCGCCTCCGCGGTGATGGACCCATGATCCTCGAGGTGCACGTCAAAGATGTGGTCTCGGGTGCCACGCAGACCCTTCGGTTCTCCGAGTCGCCCGTCCGGATCGGCCGCAACCAGCTGAACGACATCCCGATTGAGGACCCCTTCGTCTCCGAGTATCATGGGGTCATCCGGTTCGATGCCCACGGCGTCGCCTTCTTCGACATGGGCTCGACGAACGGAACGTTGCTCGACGGCAAACGCCTCCCGAAGAACGTGCCGGCGCCGCTCGCGGTCGGGTCCACGCTCGTGCTGGGGCGCCGCGAGGTGACGGTGTCGCCGCCGTTGGCCGTGGCGCCCGAGCCGTTGGGCACGGCCGGCGGGTTCCACAAGACGATCGGGCTCGGGCAGGAGCTGCCGGCGTTGCGGCCGCCGGTCGCTGACGCGGCCGTGAGCATCACCTCGGGGCGGCGCGGCCGACCCGGCGCGGCCATGGCGCCCGCGCAGCCGCCGGCGCCTGTCCCCCGCAGCTCGGCGCCCGTGGCACCCTCGCCTCCGGCGCCCGCGCCCGTGGAGCCCGGACGGCCGCCGGCCGCGGCGGAGGAGATCCTGACGGCGTTCTGCGAGGCGTTCGTCGGGTTGCGGAAGGGCTTCGAGCAGTTCGGGGTCGAGGTGGGCGTGCGCACCGTCAACGGGACGACGCCGCTGCACCGGGCGCGCTCGAGCGAGGAGGTGCTCGCCTACCTGCTCGACTCGAACGTCGACCACGCAGCGGCGGCGCGCGAGCTCATCGCGATCTTCGCGGACTTCGGGATTCACCACATCGCGATGATGGAGGGCATCACGGAGGGCGTGCGCGCGCTGCTGCAGTCGCTCGACCCGCGCGCCTACGAGCTCGGCGGCGGGGGCCTCTTCTCGGGCGGCAAGAAGGCGAAGGCGCAGCTCGGCACTTACCTCGAGCACTTCGACCAGCTCGTCACCGATGACGAGCAACTGCACGGCGCGATCTTCGGGCACGAGTTCGCGCGCGCCTACGCGAGCGTCACGTTGGGGGACGGCACGGGAGACGGCGAGCCGCGCCGTGGCCGGGACGACGAGTGAGCGCCGCCTCCCCAGCGCGCACCGCCCCGGGCCGGCGCCGCGCGGGGCTCTGCCGCGCCGTCGCCTTCGTTCTCGCGGCGGGCGGCGCGTGCGCGAGCCAGCCCGTCGTGCCCGCGGGCCCGGCGCCGCTGTGCCGCATCGACACGCTCGTCGCCACGGACAAGCCCTTGCGCGAGCGGCTCTACCCGACGCAGTACTGGTTCGTGCTGCTCGTGAGCGGCTATCAGACGTCGGGGGAGATCGCGCGGCCCGCGCGCGACTGCCGCGGGCTGCCCACGACGCTCATGCACGACGGCTGCGCGCCCGAGCCGCCGCCTCCGGCGTCGCCTGCGGCGCTCACGCCCGCCGACCTGCACATCGCCATGCTCGGCGACTCGAGGCGGCTCGTGTGGGTGGAGACCAACCACCTGCCCGATGGGCGCGCCGAGGGGCCGGTGGCGATCGTCGAGATCGACGATCGCGGCCTGTCCGTGCGCGCGCTCGGCGTGTTGCGCGCGTTCCACGACAACGTCACGCTGCGGCTCGCCTCGCTGGGCGGCGGGACGGTGCTCGTCGCGGAGAGCGAGCGCTGCGAGACGCTGCGTACGCGCGGCGAGGACGGGCGCGCGCCGCGGGCGTGCGACCGCGCGATCCGCGTCGTGCCGCTTCTCGACGGCCGGTTCGTCGACAGGCCGATCATCGATGAGCGCGGCCAGTGCCTCGAGCCGGCGTTCTTCCCCGTGCGCGCGTCGGGGGCGGCGCCCGACGGCGCGCGGTACCAGCTCGAGGGCGCCGTGAGCTTCGCCGCCGATGCGATCACCGTGCGCGAGCAGCTCGCCCTCTCCGAGGACCGCGAGCGCAACGACGCCGCGGCCAGCTCATACGTGACGCGGGTCGAGGCCGAGCGGCGAATCACGTGGCGCGGCGGCTCGCTCGTTGCCAGCCAGGCGAGCCTGCTCTCGCGCTGGATCGCGCGCCACGCGAGCGGGCGCGGCGGGGCGCCTTAGCTCAGCCTTCGAGCGCGGCCCGACGCACACCCGGCATACGGGGCTCGTTCAGCGTCCGCGGCGCGGGGCGGTCATGCTCAGGCCGCCGTCGGTGGTGGCCGCCGTGCCCGAGCGCGCCGACTTGAAGACGAAGCTGCCCGTGCCGAGCCCGATCGTCTCGCCGTCGGAGAGCGTGTGGCGTTTGCCGATCGGGCGCGCTTCTACGGAGACGGACCCGCCGAGCGGCGTCACCACGAAGTCGCCGCCCGAGAGCGAGATCTCGGCGTGCTCGGGCGCGGCGCCGGGATCGCCATCCAGGCGGACGGAGCAGGCGGGGCTCGTGCCGAGCACGCTGCGGGAGCCTTCGAGGCGCAGTGTCTCGCCGCGGCGCCCGGGGCCGCCGGCGCGCACGAGCCAGGCCACGGCGATGCCGCGGCTCGAGGTGCTCTTCGAGCGGAGGGCGTCCTGGATCGCGACCGCGACGCCGCGCGCGCGCGGCGAGGCGAGCGCGCTCTGGCGCTGAGAGGCATCGCGCAACGCGCGCGCGAGATCGTCGAGGCTCATCGAGGCGAACGTCGCCGTCTCCTCGGGCGGGACGCGGGCCGCGAGCGTCTCGGCCGCGACCTCGGGCGGTAGCTGCTGCTTGATGGCCGCGACGAGCACCTCCCCGAGGATCGTCCCGAGGCCGGGCCGCGCCTGCGCCTTTTTGGAGAGGATGTCCTGGATCTCCTTGATGCGGAGACGGCCGGGACGTGTTCGGAAGTAGGGGAAGCTCGGGTCGTTGAGGATCTCGGGATCCAGGTCGACGAGGACGCGCGCGGCCGCCGAGCCGCGCCCGCGCGACAGCTCCTCGACGGCGCGCTGCGGGGAGGCGCCGCGCCGGATGAGGTCGTGCGCGGCGCTCACGATGCCCTCCGTGTCGAGATCGTCGTCGTCGTCGCCGCCGGCGCCCGCGCCACCTCCGCGGCGGCGACGGAGCAAGAGCACGACGGCGGCCCCGAGCACGAGCGCGAGCGCGACGCCCACCGCGATGAGCACGCCGCCCGTGCCGCCCGCCGACGCGACGACGCCCACGTCGGCGCTCAGGCGCTGGCCGCCCGCGTTCACGCGCACCGAGACGCGGTGGGGCGCCGCGAACATCCGCCAGGCGAAGGGCGGCGGCACCTGCACGCGCCGGAGGTCGGCGAGCGCCTGGCCCAGAGACTCGAGCGTGTTCTCGAGGTCGTCGACCTCTCCGAGCACGCGCAGAAACCCTCCCGCGGCGTCGTGCAGGTCGCGCAGGTTCGTGCTGGCCTGGGCGGCGTCGGCCGCGTCGCGCGGCGGGAAGCTGACGATGAGCGGCGTGATGCCCGCCTCCCGCAGGCGCCTCCCGAGCGCCGCGAAGTCGCCTGGGCCCTCCCCCTTTGGATCGGCGAAGTCGCGACCGTCGGTCACGAGGAGCAGGATCTTCAGCGAAGCGTCCTCGGCCGAGAGGTCGCCTAGATCCATGGCGACGGCGTCGAGCAGGTTGGGTCGGTAGGACTCGAGGTAGGGGAGCTCGTCGAGGCGGCCCACGTCGGCGGCGGCGAGGCGCGCGCGACCCTGGCGCAGGCGGCCGTAGATCGTGGGCATGATGGTCGTGCGCGGCGGCAGCCGCTGGAAGAACGAGTGAACGCCCTCGAGCAGCCCCGACGGCACGCCGTCGATCCACAGGTAGACCAGGCCCACGGCGACGGGCGGGCGCCAGGTCGCGCTCGCCTCGGCGGCGGCGGCCGCCCACTCCGACAGCGGCGTCGCGCCGGGCGCGGCGTCGGCGGGCTGCCCGTCGAGGAGCACCTCGACCGAGGCGGCCTTGAGCGAGCGGCCGCTCTCGTCGACGCCGCCCACGAAGAGCGTGAGCTCGTGCGCCGTTGCGTCTGCGCGCGGCTGGCTTGCGATGAGCGTGGGCGCCGCGCGCGCCGTCGCGGCCCCGTGCAGGCTCAGCGCCGCGACGAACGCCCCCAGCCGCAGCCGCGCCGGCTTCATGGCGCGCGTGCGCCGGCCGCCGGCAACCACAGCGACTTGAAGAGCAGCTCCGTGGCGCCGACCTTGATGATGTCGCCGTCGGCGAGGCGCATCTGCTCGTTGGGGCCGAGCTTGTGAGCGTTCACGAAGGTGCCGTTCGCCGAGGGCCCCGGGTCCCACCGGTCGCGCAGCGTGAAGGCGTCGCTCTTGGCGCGCGAGCGCGGCCGCTGGAGCACCGAGTGCCCGCCCGACATGTACTCGTCGGCGATCTCGACGAGGCCCACGCCCCCGGCCTCGAAGGCGCCCATGCGCGAGAGCACGACGGCGTCCGAGTCGAGCTCGTAGAGCCGCCCCGCGCGCTCCTTGTCGATCGAGCGCAGCACGACGAGCCACCCGAGCACCATCCCCGGCGCGCCCGCTTGGAGCGCGGAGGCGTCGCTGCCGAACATCGTCTTGGGCGCCACCATCGTGGGGCGACACTTGCCGCAGGTCGTGCCCCAGCCCGCGAGCATGGGCTCGCCGCAGTTCGGGCAGGCGACCTCGTTCGACATCTCGGGCGGCGGCGTGGCCGCGGCGCCCGCGCGGGAGGTCCCGCCCGTGGCACCCGGAGCGCCTGGCGCGCCCGAGCGCGGGCGGCGCTGCGCCGGCCGTCGCGGCACGGCCGCGCGGCGCGGTGGCGTGACGACGTCGGCCGCAGCGTCGTCGGCGCCGCCGAAGAGTCTTCTCAGCTTGTCGAACACGGTCGCGCCGTCATCATAGGTTCCGCTCTGGGGGGGGTCAAACGGACGGTCAAACCTTCCCAGGCTCTTGGCGCGCCCGTAACATGGCGGCGCACGATGGGTTCTTCGCAGCGATCGGTCCCCCGGCGGCGGCGTCACCGCGCGCTCGCGGCGGCGCTGGCGGCCGCCACCTTCGCGTCGAGCGGGGCGAAGCTCGGCGCCGAGCCCGCGGGCGGCGGCGGGACCTCGCCTGGGACGTCGATCGTCATCGCGGGCCGGCCGTTCGACGTGGGCCGCCCCGTCGTGCTCTGGAGCGACCCGCAGGGGTTCGACGCCTACCAGACCCGGTGCATCGATCAGACGGGCGGCTGCTGCGACGGCTCGTCGCCGCGCTTCGGCGCGCGCAAGGGCGTGGTCGACCGGTCGCTGCCCGAGCTCCAGGACGCCGTCTCGCAGCTCGTGCTGCACTTCGACGGCTGCGTGAACTCGCGCTCGTGCTTCAAATCGATGCACAACCGTCCGCGCCCCGCCGGGAGCACGGGCTGCGGCCTGTCCGCGCACTTCATGATCGACGCCGACGGCACGATCTACCAGACGCTCGATCTCGTCGAGCGGGCCTTCCACGCCGAGGAGGCGAACTCGGACTCGGTGGGCGTCGAGATCTGCAACCGCGGCCGCGTCGACAAGGCGGAGTGGCCCAAGCTGCCGCCCGACTACCGCGCGCGCCCCGAGAAAGACGTCGTCATCAACGGCGAGCACCACCTCGCCTACGAGTTCCGCGCCGAGCAATACGACTCGATCATCGCGCTCGCGCGCACGTTGTTGCGCGTCTTCCCGCGCATCCGCCCCGTGATGCCCGAGAAAGACGGCGCGCCCATCATGGACACCCTGCCCGACCCGCTGTCGTTCGCCGGCATCCTCGGCCACCTGCACGTCGACCTGCAGAAGCAGAAGTGGGACCCGGGCGCGCTCGACTGGGGCCGCATCATGCGCGCGCTCAACGGCTTCGAGCTGCCCGTGCAGGTGCGGTCGTTCACCGAGGTGCCGAAGGCGCAGGCCGACTGGCTGGCCGCGCGCCGCGCACTCTTCTTCGCCGCCGAGGAGCGCGCGACCGGGTTCTTCCCGATGGCGTCGGGGCGGCTTTGGCACTCGGGCGTCCACCTGCGGGCCGCGCTGGGCAGCCCCGTGCGCGCGCCCACGCGCGGCCGCGTCGTCGCCGTGCGCCGGGGCGCGGCCGCGCCGGGCGCGTCGTCGAGCGCGCTCGTGCTGATCCGCCACGAGCTCACCGTGGGCGACGAGCCCGTGACGTTCTACTCGCTGCTCGCGCACCTCGCGCTGCCCGACCTCGGCACGCCCGCCGCGGCCACCATCCCCTGGATGCAGGCGCTCGCGCGCGCGCCGCGCGAGACGCAGTCCGCGTTCGAGGCGGGCGCCGTCGTGACGCTCGACGAGCGCGCGGAGGCGGGCGATCTCGTCGGGCAGGTGGGCCTCGTGAGCCGCGGCGCCGAGCAGGGCCCGGAGGTGCACTTCGAGATCTTCACGACCGAGCGCCTCGGCGGCGCGCTCGGTCGCGTCTTCCGCTACGTCAACGCGGGCGCCGACGGCCCGCTCGTGCGGCGGGCCGACATCGTCGCCGCCGTGGACGCCAACGGCGACCAGGAGGTGGACGCCGCCGAGCTCGACCGCTTCTTCCGCGCGGGCGACTACGATAAGCGCCAGGCGCTGCGCAACCTCGCCGTGCGCCACCGGCACGAGTGGGGCGATCACACGACCGAGGGCGAGGTCGTGGGCCTGCGCGAGCTCGCCGGCGTCCCCGAGGCCGACCGCCGCCGCATCTACGAGATCGCCATCGCGCCCTATGTCTTCTGGAGCGACGACCTGTCGCGCGCCATCGGCCTGCCGATGAACCAGACCATCGTGTCGTACAATCCGCTGACGTTCCTCATGGAGATCGCCGCGCGCAGCAACGGCTTCGAGCCCCCGCGCGCGCGCGGCCGCGAGATCGGCGACGCGAGCCTCGAGGCGCGCAAGCTCGCGCACGTGCCCGTCGCCGACTGGACGAGCCCGCGCCGCGCGCCCGTCGAGCCGCCGCTCTTCGGGCCGCCCGTGGGGCTGCACCTCGCGGCCAAGCGCAAGGAGGACATCCCGCTCATCGAGCTCGCGCCGACGGATAGCCGGTGAGGCGCGCGGCCGGGGCCGAGGCGCGGTCAGTCGATGATGGGCGCGCCGTTGGTCGAGAGGGTGACCGAGGAGAGCTGCCGCGAGCCGCCGCTCGGGACGATGTAGATGGTGCCGCCCGACGAGCCGGCGTTGCCCTCGGCCGGCTCGTTCACGACCGACCAGTTGGGCGCGTTCTTGGCGTTCGTCGGCCGGAACGTCATGACGATGACTCCGTCAGCCGTTTCGTGGATGACGGTGCAGGCGAGGTCCTCGCCGGGATGGCACCCGTCGACGGTCCGGGTCTCGGCCCTGCGAGGGCGCGGGGCTGCGGGTGGGGCCGGGGGCGCGTGCTTGAGCTCGGCGGCGCGCGGCGCGGCGGCGCGCGCGGGCGGGGCCGCGGGCGGGCTCTCGTCGGCGCGGGCGGCGGCCTGCGGCCCGAGGAGCGCGGCGCCGAGCGCGAGCACGCCGGCGAAGCTGGTGAAGTCGACCCGAGGCGAACGAGCGGACATGGAGGCCTCCGTGAGTGAAGACGAGTGTAGCACCGCGCGCGGGCCTCAGGAGGGGGCGCGGCGCCGAAACCAGCGCGAGAGGAAGAACGTCGCCGCCAGTAGCAAAGGCAACACAGCCACCGACGCGACGATGGCCGATGCGCGCACGAACCAATCGAAGAGTCGCGCGCCGAACGAGGTACCACCAGTGATTGTGTAGGAGGCATGGTGCTCGTTCGGACCGCAACTGCAGAAGGAGCCCTGCTTGGTCGACCTGAACGACGTGAACGGTTCCCCCCGCGCCTGGCAGTCGGCGGCGCAAGCGGGGGTATCGACCCAACGGTCGAACGCGTGGGTCGTCAGTAGGACGGGCCCCAGGTAGAGCATCGCCAGCATGGCACTCACGAGTTGGGCCGAAAGCACGAGGCCCACGCTGTGCCAAAACGGGGCCTGCTTTTCGGGCGCAGCTGCGGCAGTCGCACGCACGGTGGCCCGCGTAGAGGCGGACCTCGTGCCGCGCGTGAACGTCAGCACGAAGGCCAGCGCGATGCAGGCGCACGCCACCGTGGACAACGAGGCCCGACCCGGAACCGTGCGCGTCAATCGCTCCCCCAGCCCCGAAAAGCCCAGCGCGAGCCCGAACGCCGTCAAGACGCCGATCGTCGCGAGCCACGTCGCCAGCGGCCCGTCCGTTCGGTGCCCCGGTGGCGTCCAGCCGAGGTGCGCCACCCCGAGCGCGTCGACGACGTCACTGAAGTCCGCGGGCGACAGAATCGCGTCGACGTCTCCGTCCGGGCTCCACGGCGACAGCAGCGCGGGGGGCGCGAGGCGATGACTCACGCCGAGGCGCAGTGGCCCCTCCGGATAGGCGAGCTCCAAGATGGTCCCGTCGTGGATCAGATGACGCCAGCGCAGCAGCCGAACGGATGTCGGCGTGCGCGGCAGCTCGCGCCCGAGCCACGAGATCGTCATCGCGCCGATCGTGAGCGGGGCCTTCTGGACGCGCAGGAAGATGATGTACGCCACCGTCAGGATCGCCGCCAAGAACCCGGCGCCGCCCTGCCACATGTAGAAGCGGTTGCGCGCGCCGACGCCTTCGATCAGCGCGTACCCGAGCAGTAGCGCCCACGAGGCAAGCGCCGCAGCGACGGCCTGCGCGAGCTGCCGCCGACTCACGGGCCGATGCGCCGTCCAGGTGGCGCCTGCGGGCGTCACGGGCGATGCGTCGACTAGAGGTCCATTCATTTCTTCACTTGGGCCTCGTCGAGCGAGGGAGGTGGCCAGCTCGTGTCGGCACACGTGCTCGTCTTGACGACGTCGTCCAGGTCGATCGTCATGCGACCCTTCTCGGGAAGGATCAGCTCACGGAGGATCCAGCAGGCACGCGAGCTGTCCCAAATGCCAAGCTTCGCGCGGCCAGCATCAAAGCTCAGGACTTGGCGCCCCGTGCATGTGAAACCGAAGGTCGGAGCCGAATCACGAAGATAGCTGGGACTTCGGCAAGTCACGACGACATGGGCTTGGTCGCTTGACGCGAGCAAGGCCACGCCTGCGGCGGCGGCAACCCCGAGCACGACGAGCGTTGTCCCATACGATGACGAGCGCCAACGTTCGACGAGCCCGACGCGCGGACGCGGTGGTCCGTCCGCGCGAACTGACGTATCGGCGAGCCACGGCGCGAGAACGGGATCCGCCAGATTTAAGGCTCGGGCGGCGCGCCTCGCGACCAGCATTGGGACGTTGAGCCCTTCCGGCGTGAACTTTTCGAGGTTGAGAGCTCGATTCGTCAGAGGGCTGGCGTCGAAGTGTGGCCCCGTCATCAGGTCGAGATCGATACTCGCGTACCTTCCCGTCGATCGCGTCGCGACGCCCAGCAGCGCACCGGACGCGCTGATTTCCCTGGAGTTGAAAGCTCCTTGAGAAATGATCGTCTCGCCCACGCGCCGAATCACCCTTGTGCGGAGAAACAACGCCACGAGGATCGCTGCGCCGAAGGCTCCTTCGACTCGTGACGATGTGACGCTCCCGGTAACCCACGAACTACACTCCAAGAGCGCCCACGGTCCCAGAAGCATGAAAGCCAGCGTGGGGACACGGATGACCGTGGCGCGCTTCGAACTGATGATGAGCACGTCCTACCACTCCGCGAGGAAGGGCATCTTCGCGATCTCATCGGCGCCATACGGGCGCAACGCAGGGGCGGAGCCGCGCCAGGTTATCGTGACCTTATAGAGGTCAGGTTCGATGACCACCGAATGGATCACGGGCGTCGTTGGCGTGACCTTGCCGTTGCGTCCGTCGACCCAGAGCGCGGGGCTCTCGACCGGCAAACGAAAGCGCACGAGGTCGAATGAGGGATTGAGGTTCAAGAGCTCGACCTCTTCTCCACCTTTCAAGTACGGGAGCCGGAGCCCCAAGGAGGCGCCATTCGTTCCATGGAGCGAGAGGGCTTCTGTGGTCGGCTTGTCCTCGAGAATGTCTGCGGTCGCGTATCCCAGCCGGAGCTCTCCCATACGGCGTGCATCTATGGGCCGATCGTAATCGGGAACCACGCCGAGCCAGGCCATGCGAGGAAACGCGCCGTAGTCCAACCAACCGAGGCTCGTGGGAACCGGCTGCGCGGGCCATCGGCCGGTGTCTCCCACGATCAAACGTTCTGGCGTGAGCAGATCCCCAGGGTGTTCGAGGTTGGGGAGCAAGGCGGCTTCGACAGCGGCGGCCGTCTTTTCGATGACGTAGCCACGACCTGCTGGATTTTTCGGACAAACGAAAGGGCTCGCGTCCGAGATCGTCTTGTCCGCGGTTTGCTCTGGTAAGTAACTCTTGAGGTCTTCGATCGGGTTGCCGTACTCGGCTTCAGTGATGGCGTCGCGCCCGCCATAGGCAAAGGCGTATGACAGCGGCAGTCGATCGAGCGTCGTGGGCGCTCCGAAGAGGATTTGCCCGGTGGAGCCCACCGTCGCGCGGCGGTCACCGCTCACCTGCACGAGCTTTGATGTCTTCTCGACCCGAACGCCGATCGAGAACGAAGGACGCCCAGGATAGTTGTAGGCGTGACCCTTGACGACGACGTCGGTGAAGAGCTTGAACGGCCAGATGTCGGTGTCGCTCTCGAGCACGGAACCGGTGGCTTCGTCGTAGATGGGTTCGATGACGAGCGGCGATTGGGCCTCAGCCAGAGAGCACTCGCCTGAAATGCGGAACGCGTACGAGCGTTTGGCGATGACGGAGAGGATCCACCTGCTCTCGTCGTCGCGTCCGGATAGCTGGATCGCGGTGCCGGGCGGAGCGGGCTTCTTCACCGGCTTCCGCCTCCGTCGGGCTCGTTTCCGTCGGAGTCCGCAGAAGGCGTCGAATCTGGCGACGACTTGCTCTGGTCGCCGTCGGGCGGCGCGGGCTCGGAGGAGGTGGGCCCCGCGTCGGACGAAGTAGGCCCCGGGTCCGACGAAGTAGGCCCCGGGTCCGACGACGTAGGCCCCGGATCCGACGACGTGGGCCCCGGATCCGACGACGTGGGCCCCGGATCTGACGACGTGGGCCCCGGATCGGAGGAGGTGTTGGTGCCGTCATCCGGGGTACTCATGTTGGTTTCGTTGCCACCCGCCGCTCCGCCATCAGGAGAGACGTCTTGGCCTTCGCTCGACGTTGCATCGGACGGCGGCGCTCCGGAGTCAGGGTCGGATGACGATCCACCCGTGTCTTGGCCAGCATCGCCGCCATCCGAACCCGAGGGACCGACGGTGGAGTCGGAGCCGCCAACTCCCTCGGCGCCGTCGTCAGGCGCCGGCGGAACATCCTGGACGGCGGGACTGTTGAAATAGTCATCGACCGCCTGTCCCAGCGCATCTCCGCGCGCCTGCGGATCGACTGCCTCGGAGAGACGATCGTAGCCTGACTTGGTCTCGCCGCCCGGAATTGTGGAGGTCGAAATGCCGAGGGGAGAGCCCGCTGCGAGGCCGAGCGCAATCATGGTCCTGTCGGCGACGGTGGTGAGAGTGCGAGCCCGCGCGGCCCGAAGAGCACGGGCGACGGGTCCGATCTCCGACCGGATACCCATCGCACGCGCGAGTTGCCGAGCAGCGGTTCGTCCGAGCAACCCGACACCTAAGCGCCCGGCGACATTGTTGATGAGCTTGGCGACGGCATCCCCGGCGAATTTCCCGGCCATGTATAGGATTCGCTGGGCCATGTAGTCCCACGCCATCATGTAGAGGCCAGAGACCAGGTCCCCGAGCGTCAGCGTGGCCAGATGAGTCGTGGGTGCGATCACGAGGCCGAACGGCGTGGGCGCCGGAGTTCCGCAGTTCAGGTTGAGGTTCGTGAGACCGAGGAGACCGACGGCGACGCAACCTGGGGCACCGGTCTGATCCTTCACCTTCCATTTTGTGACGCCGAAGTGCGATTTTGACCCGCTCGTCACCAACTCGATCGGAAGCGTCTGACTGGGCGGACCCGAGTGGGGGATCATCGGACCGATGTCAGTACCGCGCACCATCATGGGCGCCATGCTGTCGGCGAACGCCGTCGGCGTCATCTTCGAGGTGAGCATGGGCACCATGCCCATCATCAAGGCCGTCGTCATGTACGGCACGGGCGCCGGCGCGGGAGCGGGGGCGCCCGGCATCCACGGGATGTGAAGGTCGTTCCCCAGCATCATGTGCCATGCGCGGAGGACCGCATTCATCCCCGCCATGATTCAGGCCCTCGCTCGCTCGGAGTCCTGCAGCACGCAAAACCGCGTCTGGCGTGGAAGCAACGTGTAACGAAAGGGATATCGATAAGAGATGAACGCCCGCCGTTCCTCGGTCTCGATTCCGATCTGATCGACCGTCAGCGGGTGCACCTGTCGAGTCCCGCCGACCCTCAGGTCAACGGCCAGTGGCAACGGAGGGATTGTGAAGCGGATGGGGCCGTCGGGCGAGACGCCCTCGAGGGTAACGAGATCTCCCGGCTCGACGCGGTCCGCGATCATCTTCGGGAAGGCTGCGTTGAAGAAACGCGGCCTCAGCTCGCGAAGGATCCCCTTCTCGTCGAACTTTACCGTTTCCGTCAGGTGCGGCCCGAACGATAACGGGCGCACGCCTACCCCGACTGGATTCGGTGCGTCGGTAAAGCTGCGGATGAGGTGGTCCGGATCTTCGAGGTTGGGCAGAGGTTTGTCGAGCGCGTCGGCCGCGTCGCGTGCAAACCCTTTGCCGCCGGGGTTATTCGGATAGGGGATCTCGAGACCGTCCCACGTGTACTTGCCGCCATAGGCGTGAGAGAGGGTCAGAGGCATGGACTTGAACGGTTTGGGATCAGTCGGCGTCAAGACGCGACCCCTGCCGTTCCAGAAGCGTTCTCCGAAGACAAAAAGCTGCGCCTCCAAGGAACGGCCTATCGTCACGCGAACGGTGGAGGCCTTGGCGGGACGGCCTCTGGGCGTCCAAGCTTGGCCGAAGACGAAGACGTCCACACCTCCTCGGTGAAAGACCTCGTCGGAGGGCATCGGCCCTTTCGGCCCGTCCCAAGGAGGGCGCGAGACGATCCACGGTTGTTCTCGTTGGCGCGCCAACGTTCCGTCCGGCAGGATGTCATAGGTGATACGCGCAAAAGCGGCCGACGCTATCCGGTGCTCGTCGATCACCGTTCGCATCAGGAACGCCGGCAGCCCGGTCTCGTTCGTCAGGTCCATCGGCTAGCAATTCATCTTGATGCGCTCGCCGTGCAGCGTGACGTCGTCATTGGCCGTGACGTCGACGTTGCCCTTTCGCGCCACGATCGTCTGGGCGGCGCCCTCGGTGAGTAGGTCACCGTTCGCGCGGATAGCCATCGGCCCGTCGGTCTTCACGTCGATACCTTGGTGCGCATGAATCGAGAGGGCTTCCATCTCGAGGGCCACGGGACCGTCGACCAACACCGACAACCCACGCCCGAGGTGAAGGACGGCGCCTTCCTTCGTGATGGTGATTTGGAGGGGCAAGCTGCCGTCCGCGGCCATCAGCTTCAGAACGCCGCCGCCATCGCGACGTTCGACATGCAGCACGTGATCTCCCAGCGTGAGGCGAGACGGCGCGGTTGGCGTCCTTGGATCCGCCGCATTCGTCGTCTGCAGAAGCGCTTCGTCGTCGCCTGAACCTGAGCTCACGTTTGGCTTCCTTCGAGGGTTTTCATCACAGCGCTAGATTCGTCAGCCGTTGACTTTGACCATGGCGCCACTGATCTCGACGCCGGGACCGCTGGCCTTGACGGAACCACTCCCCGCCGAGACAGTGGCTTCGGCCTTGCCCGTGACCTGAATCTTCGTCCCGTCGATCGTGACGTTGCCACCCGCCTTGAGCAGCGCGTTCGCGTCGAGCATCACCTGGCTGCCTCCGCTCGATTGGGTGAGTGCGTTCGCATCCAGAACCACCTTGCTTCCGGCGTTGGACTTCGCGAGCACGTTGGCGTCGAGCAGAACCTGGGCACCGCCGTTGGCCTTGGCCAGGACGTTCGCATCGAGGACGACGACCGCATTCCCACCGGCGTTGATCGTGATCTTCCCCGGCTCCATCAGGATGAAGCTGCCGCCGCACGTCAGCTTGATGTGCGTCGGCGCGTCGATCTCGATCGTGTCTGAGGCGTGGAGGCTGTGCTTGCCCGTGACGCTGTGGGTGCTGTGGACGGCGCTCTTGCCGCCGCCCGTGACCGTCAGCGAGAGATTGCCGCCCACCGAAACGGAACGATCTCCGTCGACACTGATCGATTGGCTGCCCTTGACCTTGGTCGTCTGCGTCTTCTCCGCCTGGATGAACAGCTCCTCGCTGCCCTTCTTGTCCTCGAAGCGGATCTCGTTGAAGTTCGTCGGACCGCCCTTGGGGGTGCTGCGGCTCTTGATGCCGCTCTGGGTCTTGTTGTCGGGTAGGTCGTAGGGCGGCATCTGGTCGTTGTTGTAGACACGCCCCGTGATGATCGGGCGATCGGGGTCGCCCTCGAGGAAGTCGACGATGACCTCCTGGTGGATGCGGGGGATGTGCATCGAACCCCACTTCGCGCCCGCCCAAGCTTGCGAGACGCGCACATAGCACGACGCCTCCTCAGGCTTCGTGACGGCGTGGTCCCAGTGGAACCTGACCTTCACGCGGCCGTACTTGTCGGTCCAGATCTCCTCGCTGTCGGGGCCCACGACGGTCGCGGTCTGGGGGCCCTCGATGCGGACCTTGTGCGTGTGGTGGGGCGGACGGAAGGCGATCTTGCTGTCGATCAGCGTCAAGCCGACCTGGAACTCTTCCTCGCCGGCGTTGTTTTGGCCCGAGATGAAGTCGCCGCCGTGGATCTGGTAGGTCGCCGTGAGGATCAGGTACTCCTTGTTCTGATCGTCGCGCGGATACTCCGTGAAATCGAAGAGGGCGCCCGCTCCGAGGCCGCGCACGTCGCCCCCGGCATCGACGACCTCGAAGTCGACCTGGCGCTCCTCGAGGCGCACCTTGACGAAATTCTGGCCGGCGTCCTTGGTGAGGTAATTGCCGGGGTATTCGTAGAGGGCGCCATTCGCGTTTGGGTGGTCCTTGGGCACGGCGAGGCGGCTCTTGAGGTCGCCCTGCGGGACCATGAAGTCGAAGTCGTTCGCCGCGACGGAGCCCGACCGGATCTGCTTGGTGAGGCTCCACCGCGACAGGTGCTCGCGCTCCATGCCGTGGTGCTCGTGTGGCGGGCGATAGATGATGGTCTCGAAGCCCTTCGTCTTGGCGTGACCGGCGTAGCTGTCGGTCATGACGAGGGTGTGCTTGTCGCCCTCGTGCTCGAAGAAGTAGTAGATGCCCTCGTCCTCCATGAGCCGGTTCACGAAGTCGAAGTCCGACTCGTTGTACTGCACGCAGAACTCGCGCTTGTCGTAGTGGCCGAGCACCTCCTTGAAGTCGGAGAAGCCGGCGTCGCGGAAGACCTCCTTGATGATGTCGGGGACGCTCTTGCCCTGGAAGATGCGGCAGTTCGTCGTGTACGACAACAGCCACAGCCAGGGTTGGAGCGTCACGTGATAACGGGTGTATTGCGCGTCGGCGCCCAGGAACTGCGCGCGCGTGACGATGCCGTTGAAGGTGCGCTCCCCGTCACCGAGGACGACGTGCACCGTCATGGATGTGCCGAGCAACGCGGTCAGGTCCACGTTCGGATCGAGGCTCAGCAGTGACAGGTCGTAGCTGAAGGCTTGGCCCAGCGCCTCGTGTCCCGTCATCTCCTCGAGGAGGAGGCGCCCTTCGGGCAAGATCGTCGTGACGTAGGCGTTCCGGGTTGTGTCGATATCGTCGGCCATGCGCTCGCGACTCCCTCAGCAGGCACCGACTCTACGCCGTCGGTGGGGCACTGTGAATATCATCGACCTTCGATCGTGGGGGCTGCGTCAGGACGCCGCGGCGTCGCAGGCGGACGCGCCCACGTCACCGCGCCACGCAGGCTGACCGTCACGACGTCTTCGCCCGCGGCCGCCAATGCGGCGATGGGTCCACCCTCAACAGACCGCCGCCAATCGACCGCCAGTCCGGGAAGATGTCGCGCTTCAATCGTTGTCGTCCCGATGAGGAGCTGATCTCCCCGGCCGCAGGCAAGCGCCGCCTCGCGTGGTCGAGGACCGCGGCCGACCTCAACGCCGTCGCTGACGCGGCGTATGACCACCTCCGGCTGAAAGCCCGGCTCGACGAGGTACCCGCCGCAGACGAAGGGCGTTCGACGCCACGCGCCCTGCGCCTTCCACTTCGCGCCTTCGAGCGCCTGGCAGTAAGG
>DASXOE010000120.1:0-85997 GCA_036494575.1 Polyangia bacterium
GCGAGCCCCGCGGCGAGGAGGATGACGAGCGAGGCCCGCGCGGTCTTGGCTGGACGGCCGCGCACGTCCGTCAGTTGGGGGGAACGAGCTCGGGGGGGGCGGGGCTGTCCAGATCGCGGCGGTGGTCGTCTGGCGGCGCGAGCACCGACATGCGCATCAGCACGTCCTGGAGGCGGCGTTGATCCGCGCGCGTCTCGTAGACGCCGCGCAGATTGTTGAGCATGCGCAGCAGGATTTGCTTGCGCGTCGCCGGCTCGAGGCGGCGCGGGTCGATGGGCCCGTCGTCGCCCGTGGCGCGCTGATAGAGCGCATGCAGGTCGTCCTCGTCGAGGGGCACGCCTTCGAACGGGTCGATGAAGACCGCGCCGCCCGGAGTCGGGCTGCGCACGAGGAAGTGGCCGGGGTAGGAGACGCCGCGCGCCTCGACGCCCACGCGCCGGCACACCTCGATGAGCACGACGCCCAGCGTGATGGGGATGCCCGTGCGGCGGTCGAGAACCTCGTTGAGGAAGCTGTTGCGCGGGTCGTAGTAGTCGTCCGAGTTGCCGTGGAAACCGAGGTCGCCGTAGAGGACGCGCAGCACGGTGGCCATGGGCGGGTCGGCCGGCGCCTGCCCGAGGGCGCGCCGCGCGCGCGCCGCGAAGCGATCGAGCGCCGCGATGTACGAGGGAATGTCGAGCCCGGGGTACTCCCCCTCGGCGATCATGAGCGCGGCCTGGGCCAGGTCGACGGTCGCGTCCGGCCGCCCCACGACGTGGGCGAACAGGCTCAGGTCGGCCTCGTTCATGCTCGCAGCATAACCAGATTCGTCCCCGTCTCAAGTGCGTGTGATCAACGCGCGCGGGCGCGATCGGCGCGCCGTTCTGACCAGCGGGTCAACCAGCCAAGATCGCGAGGAACTTGGCGCCGTAGAGCTCGACCTTCTTGGGACCCACGCCCGGGATCTCGAGCAGCTCGGCCTCGGTGCGCGGACGGCGCTCGGCGAGATGGACGAGCGTCGCGTCGCTGAACACGATGTAGGCGGGCACGCCGCGCGCGTCGGCGATGGTCCTGCGCAGCGCCTTGAGAGCGAGGTACAGCTCCGCGTCCAGATCGTCGCCGGTCGGCGCGGGCGCGAGCCGCGCGCGACGCGAGCGCGGGATCACGGGCGCGGCCGCCACGGCCTCGCCGAGGACGTCGTACCCGCCGCACACGTCGCACGACGTCTCGCACGGAGGCATGCGCTCGCCGAGGTAGCGCGTCACGGCCTCGTGCCGGCACGCCCGCGCCGCCGCGAGCCGGAACATCTCGCGTACCTGCGCGCGCTGGCGCTCCGCGACGGCGGCCTCGACGTCGTCGCTGAAGCGGTCGTAGCTTACGACGTCGGCCCACGAGTAAAACAGCACGCAGTCGCTCGCGAGGCCGTCGCGCCCGGCGCGCCCGATCTCCTGGTAATAGCCCTCGATCGAGCGCGGCATGTCCCGGTGGATGACGTAGCGGACGTTCGATTTGTCGATGCCCATGCCGAAGGCCACCGTCGCGACGACGACGTCGACGCGGTCGCGCCGGAAGTCTTCTTGCGCGCCGTTGCGCGCCGCCGCATCGAGACCGGCGTGGTAGACGGCGGCGCGCACGCCGTGCTCGCGCAGGAAGGCCGCCGTGCTCTCCGTCGACTTGCGCGACAGGCAATAGACGATGCCGCTCTGCCCGGAGCGCGCGCGCACGAGGCGCAGGATGCCGTCGCGCACGCGCGGTGCGCGCGGGCCCGCGACGTCCGCGTTCTCCCCGGCGGTCGGCTCGCCCTTGCGGTAGACCGAGATGCGCAGGTTGGGTCGGAAGAAGCTGCCGCGGAAGCTGGCCGGTTCCACCATGCCGAGCTGTTCGATGATGTCGGCCGTGACGCCCGGCGTGGCCGTCGCTGTGAGGGCCAGGACGGGCACGCCGCCAAAGCGCGCCTTGAGCCCCGCGAGGTTGCGGTAGGCGGGCCGGAAGTCGTGTCCCCACTGGCTGATGCAGTGAGCCTCGTCGACCGCGATGAGGCGCAGGTCCAGCCGGCCGAGCACGTGCCCGACCGACGCCTCGATGCCCTCGGGCGCCGCGTAGCAGAGCTCGTACTCGCCGGCCGCGAGCGCCTGGACGCGCCGCCGCCGCTCCTCGAGCTCGAGCGTCGAGTTCAAGAACGTCGCGCGCAGGCCGACCTCGGTGACCGCGTCCACCTGATCCTTCATGAGCGCGACCAGCGGCGAGACGACCAGCGTCGTGCCGCCCAGCACGCGCGCGGGAATCTGGTAGGTGAGCGACTTGCCCGCGCCCGTCGGCATGACGCCCACGCAGTCGCGGCCCGCCAGCACGGCCGTGATGATCTCCTCTTGCCCCGCTCGAAACGCGTCGAAGCCGAAGACCTCGCGCAAAACGGCGCGCGCCGTGGCTGTTTGATCTGACGGGAGGCTCTCGCCCCCCGGTCCCCCTCGCTCGCTCCGCGCGGCGAAGCCGCGCTGCGCTCGGAGCTGGAGTTGGGTCGCCGCGGTCTTGAGCGCGCCAGAGACCTCCTTGAGCGCAGTGAGCGCGGCCTGGCCGAAGAGCTCGGGGCGCGCGCGGAAGACGTCGCGCAGGCGCGCGAGCTCGGCGCTGCAGCTGGCGCGCAAGTCGGGATCGAGGCAGTTTCCGCCGCGCCATCGGGAGGCCAGCGCCCGGGCATTGGCGTCGATCTCGGCGGCGACCGTCACGGACATCGTGCTTTCGTTTTCGACCGACTCCACTTCGAGTTGCCTGCAGACGAGGTTGCCAGAGTAGCGCTCGGACTCCAAGAAGTCGCACTCGAACGTCGTCAGGAGCTCGCCGACGTGTACATGCGCAGCGCCCGGCCCCAGATGGCGCGCGCGAGGGCGGCGAACGCCAGGCCGCCCAGCCAGGCGAGGGCGGCGTTGCGGACCGAGAGCCGCCCGAGCAGCGCGAGCGCCGGGTAGGTCGTCATGAGCGCGAGCGGAAAGACGAACGTGAAGAGGTAGTAAAGCGTGCCCTTGAAGATCGTGATGGGCCAGCGGCCGGCGTCGAACAGCGACTGGAAGAGGTACGAGAGGTTGTCGACCTTCACGACCCAGAAGGCGGCGCTCACGACGAGGATCCAGAACGAGTAGAGGACGATGATGGCGAGGACGAGGAAGAGGACGCCGAGGAGCAGCTCCTTGGGCCCGGGCCACCGCCCGAGGTGCGCGAAGGCGTAGACGAAGATGCCGAGCGCGCCCACGACGTCGATGATGCGCCAGGGCTCGAACTTGGCCGTCGATACCAAGAACTGCGCGTCGGCGGGCTTGAGCAGCACGAAGTCGAGCGTGCCGCGCCGCACGTGCTCGACGACCGCCGTGAGGCTCGGGCTGACGCCGCCCTCGAGGACCGCGCGCACGAGCGTGAACCAGCCCACGACGACGAGCGCCTCGGAGAACGACCAGCCCGCGACGGTCTGGCGCGCGCCGAAGACGACGAAGAGCGGCAGCAGCGTCACGCTCATCCACAGGGCCGTCACGAAGCCGCGCACGACGAAATCCCCCCGGTACTGCATGGCCGTGATGGCCGACATGCGGACCTGAACGCCCAGCAGCCGGCCGTAGCGCACGATCGTCTTTGCCCCGGCCGCCGTCACGCGTGCGTCTCCTAGCCTCCAAAGGCGGCGAATCGCCGCACGCCCGCGCGCCACACCAGCATCGCGCACGCGAACAGCACGAGGACGTAGCCCCATTGGACGGCGAGCTGCCGCAGCGCCGCCGCCGGGGCCACGAGCCCGATGAGGACCTCGACGGGGAACCCGAGCATGAAGCGCAGCGGCAGCACGGCGGCCGCGCGGCCGATCCACGACGGCAGCGCCTCGAGCGGGATGAGGTAGCCCGAGAAGACCGCGTGCACGGCCAGCCACAGCTCGAAGACGGCGACGGCGCTCTCGACGAAGAAGGCCAGCGCGCCCACGAGCACCATCGTGAAGAAGATGAGCAGCCAGGCGCCCAGCAGCGACGCCGCGAAGATGCCCATGAGCGCCGGATCGTGCAAGGCCAGGCGATCGCCCGCCGCCGCGATCATGATGGCGAGGATGGGGGACACGACGATGGCGCGCATGGGCACGCCCGCGAGGTGCTGGGCCGCGTAGGCGAAGACCGGGTGGACGGGGCGCAAGAGGCGCGACGAGAGCGTGCCGTCGCGGATCTCCATCGACATCTGCCACACGACCCACGTGCTCGTCAGCAGGCGCACGGCGAGCACGCCCAGGTAGTAGGCGGTGAACTCGCGCTGGTCGAAGCGCCCCACCGGGCCCTCGGCGGCCACGGCGTGCCAGATCGCCAGCATGACGAGCGGCATGTTCGTCGTGAGGATCCAGACCACGAACTCGGCGCGGTAGGCGACGATCTCGGCGAGGCCGACGCGGAACAGCGTCGGGAAAGCGCGCGCCGCGTGGCGCAGGCGCTCTGCCGCGGGCGGCGGCGCCGGGCCGGCGGCGGGGCTGCACGCCGCGGCGCTCAAGGAGGCGCGCGCGCGTCGCCGCGCGCCTCCTTGGGCACGCCGCGGAAGAGCTCCTGCATGACCTCCTCGAGCGGCGGATCCTCGACGGTGAGATCGACGACGGGCAGCGCCGCCAGGGCGTCGCGCACGACGCCCGCGAGCCGCGCGCCCGGCACCGACAGAATCACCTGCACGCCGTCCGCGGATACGATCGTGCCGAGCTTCTCGAGCGCCTCGCGCGCGGCGGGCTGCGCCAGGCGGATCGTGACGCGCTTGTCGGGGCGCACGCGCCGCACGAGCTCCTTGAGGTCGCCGTCGTAGATGAGCCGCCCGTGGTCGATCACGACGACGCGCGGGCACAGCGCGACGACGTCGTCCATATAGTGGCTCGTCAGCAGCACGGTGGCGCCCGTGCGCTCGTTGTACCCGCGCACGAACTCGCGCATCTTGGCCTGCATCGCGACGTCGAGGCCGATCGTCGGCTCGTCGAGGAACAGCACGCGCGGTTTGTGCAGCAGCGCCGCGACGAGCTCGCACTTCATGCGCTCGCCGAGCGACAGCTGGCGCGTCGGCTTGTTGACGAGATCGCCGATCTCGAGCAGCTCGACGAGCGACGCCACGGTGGCGTCGGCCTCTGCGCGCGGCACGTCGTAGATCGCGCGGTTCATGGCGTAGGTCTCGGAGGGCGGCAGATCCCACAGGAGCTGCTGCTTCTGGCCCATGACGAGCGTGATCATCTTGAGGAAGCGCGGGTCGCGCGTGTGGGGCACGAACCCGCCCACGCGCGCCGCGCCCGACGTCGGGTGCAAGAGGCCGGCGAGCACCTTGAGGGTCGTGGTCTTGCCGGCGCCGTTCGGCCCGAGGAACCCCACGCGTTCGCCGCCCTCGATGCGGAACGACAGGCCGTCGACCGCCTTGACCTCCTCGTAGTGCCGGCGCAGCACGGAACGCAGCGCGGCGGCCACGCCCGGAGCACGCTTGTGCACCCGGTAGGTCTTCGTGAGCGTCTCGACCTCAATCACGGGGCTGAACGTAACGCGAGGAGGAATGCGGCATCTGACGTGTATGCTGCGAACGAGGAGATCGGCATGGCAACCGTGACGCTGACGACCCAGAACTTCCAGGAGCACGTCGAGAAACCGGGCATTCTGGTCATCGATTGGTGGGCCACATGGTGCGGTCCCTGCAGGGCCTTCGCGCCAATCTACGAGAAGGCCTCCGACAAGTACACCGACGTCGTGTTCGGCAAGATCGACACCGACGCCGAGCAGGAGCTGGCCGCCACCTTCGAGATCCGCTCGATCCCGACGCTCATGGTGTTCCGCGACCAGGTGCTCGTCTTCGCGCGTCCGGGGATGATTCCGGGCGCGGCGCTCGAGGATCTCGTCGACAAGGTCAAGGCGCTCGACATGGTCGAGGTCCAGCGCAAGGTGGCGGAGCAGGAGGCCGAGCACGCGCGCCAGGAATCTCCCGAGAGTAAGGACGACAAGGCCAGCTCGGGCGGATGACGGACCGCGGTAGCCCCCATGGCCGCGCAGTGATATCCATGATCCGATGCCGGTAGGCCACGTCGACGACTTCGTCCAGGAGCTGAGGCGGCTCGGAGAGGTGGCCTTCCGCAAGCGTCACGTCGCGCCCGTCCTCATCGTCACGGGCCGCGCGACGCGCGGCGAGCGCGCCCAGACCGACGAGGTGACGCGCGTGACCTCGCTCAAGGGGTCGGGCAAGCACCGCGCGAGCCTCGCGCTCGTTCACCGCGTCTTCCCGCTCGCCAAGGCGCCGAATGCGCCCCTCGGCCCCGTCCTCGTGGGGCGCACCTCGGAGAACGACGTCCGCATCCCCGAGCACTCGATCTCGAAGCGTCACTGCGCCTTCGAGCTCAAGGACGGACTCATGACGGTCACCGACTGCGGCTCGACCAACGGCACGACGCTCAACGGCACGCCGCTCGAGTCCGGCGCCGCCGTGCCTCTGTGTGGCGGCGAGCAGATCACGATGGGCCGTTTCACGTTCGTGTACGAGACGCCCGCGGGCTTCCTCGAGTTCGTGAGCGGCCTCGTGAAATAGGTTTCAGGCGCGCGCTTCGCGGTGTGCGGGGAGCGTCAGCACGGGGCAGTGCGCGTGCTGCACGACCTTCTCGGCGACGCTGCCTATCAAGACGTGGCCGAGGCCGCTGCGGCCGTGCGTGCCCATGATGATGAGGTCGGCGTGCGTCTTGTCCGCGTGGCCGACGATCTCCTTGTCAGCCTGGCCGACGAGCACGGTGCTCTCGCAGGCGACGCCGCGCCCGCGCAACGATTTCTCCTGTGTCGCGAGGCGGCTCGAGGCCTCCTGCACGGCGGAGGCGATGTCGACCGGCAACGTCACGACCTCCATGGGCGGCGGCAAGGGGTACGTCATCTCCGTCGCGACATGGACCAGATCCACCGTCGCGCCGAGCTCGCGCGCGAAATCCAGGGCGGTCTCGATGGCCTCCGCCGAGAGCGCCGAGAAGTCCGTCGGCACGACGATCCTCTTGATGCTTTTCGGGTTCATAATCGAAACCTAAGCACGCGGCAGCGCTGCGCAACCCGGGCCGCGCTTGACTGCCCGGGCGCGCCCTGGCAGGAAAGGCCGAGACGCATGCCCCTTCAGACCGTCGCCGCGCGCATCCGTGGGTTCATTTGCCTCAACGCCCACCCCGAGGGCTGCGCCGCGAACGTCCGCGCGCAGGTCGCCGTCGCGCGCCGGGACGCTCCTGGCGCCGGTCTCGGTCATGCGCTCGTCGTCGGGGCCAGCACGGGCTACGGCCTCTCGAGCCTCGTGACGACCGTGTTCGGCTACGGCGCGCGCGCCGTCGGCGTGTGCCTCGAGCGCGCTCCGCAGGGCGACAAGACGGCCTCGGCCGGCTGGTACAACCTGGCGGCGCTCGGCCGCCTCGCGCGCGAAGCGGGCCATGACGTCGCCACCGTCAATGGCGACGCCTACTCGGACGAGATCAAGGCGCAGACCATCGACCTGCTGAAAAAGCGCGGCGCCAAGCTCGACAGCGTCGTCTACAGCCTCGCGAGCCCCAAGCGCACGGACCCGAAGACAGGCGTCACGCACGCGTCGGTGCTCAAGCCGCTCGGCGCGCCCTTCGTGAGCAAGAGCATCGGGCTCGGCAACGATCAGGTGCAGACCGTCGAGATCGCGCCCGCCACCGAGGCCGACGTCGAGGCCACGCGCAAGGTCATGGGCGGCGAGGACTGGGAGCTGTGGATGAGCGCCCTGCAGAGCGCCGACCTCCTCGCCAAGGGCTGTCGCGCCGTGGCCTACAGTTACATCGGCCCCGAGCTGACGTATCCCATCTATCGCTCGGGCACGATCGGAAAGGCCAAGGAGCACCTCGAGCAGACGGCGCGGGCGCTCAGCGGCGAGCTCGGCGCGCGCCTCGGCGGCGCCGCCTACGTGAGCGTCAACAAGGCCCTCGTCACGCAGGCATCGAGCGCGATCCCCGTCGTGCCGCTCTACATCAGCCTGCTCTACAAGATCATGAAGGCCGAGGGCACGCACGAGGGCACCGCCGAGCAGATGGCGCGCCTCTTCCGCGATCACCTCGCGCCCGGGCGAGCGCCCAAGCTGGACGCCGGCGGGCGCATCCGCATCGACGATCTCGAGATGCAGACGCACGTCCAGCAGCGCGTCACCGAGCTCTGGGACCAGGTGACCACCGAGAACCTCTTCGCGCTCACGGACTACGCGGGCTTCAAGCGAGAGTTCCGCTCGCTCTTCGGCTTCGAGGTTCCGGGCGTCGACTACAGCGCCCCCGTCGAGACCGACATATCGATCTAGATGGGAGGGGAAAGGGTGGGGGCCCCCACCCTCCCCCTCCCAAACCCTCCCGCGCGGACTCCCGCGGGCGAAGCCCGCCTGCGTCCGAGTGGTGGTACTTTAGGGCTCGTGCGCCGCTCGATCTTGTTGCAGGTCGCCGTCTACTGTCCGCACTTTCGGCGGACCGTCGAGGCGACGCGCAACGAGGCCATCGATCGCCTCGTCGCCTGCTCGTCGAGCGACAGCTGTCGCGATCCCGCGCCCGAAGCCGCGCTCCCCGAGCACCAACGGCCGTTTCCGCGCGGGTGCCCGGTGTTTCCGTCGCTCGCGAAGTAGCGCGCGCCTTCCGCGCTACTTCTTCTTGCTGGCCCCGGGCGACAGGTCGGGATCGCCCTCGGGCTCCGCCGCCTTCTTCTTCGCTTTCGTGCCGGCTTTCTTCTCGGTGGCGGCAGGCTTGTCGGCGGAGGCGTCGCTCGACTTGGCCTTCTTGGCTTTCTTGCTCTGCTTGGCCGGCTTCTCGCTGTCGGGCAAGGTCTCGGGAACCGACGGCGGCAAGGTCTCGTCCGGCGAGAGCAGCCGGAATTCGATGCGCCGGTTCTTCTCCTGGCCCACCTTCGTCGTGTTGTCCTCGATGGGCTTGTCGGGGCCGTAGCCCACCGTCAGCACGCGGCTCTCGTCGATGCCCGCCGACGTGAGGAAGGCCTTGACCGACTCGGCCCGCTTCTTCGAGAGCTTGACGTTGAAGTCGCGCTTACCGTCGTTCGACGTGTGGCCCGAGACCTCGATGCGAAGCTGCGGATAGTCCTTGAAGGTCTTGACCGCCTGCTTGAGGAGCGGGAACGACGACGCCTTGATGTCCGCCGAGTTGCGCCGGAACGTGATGCCCTTGACGACGCCGGTGAACTTCTTGACGGCCTCGGGGACCTCGTCGGGGCAACCGTCCTCGTCCTGGAACCCATTCTTCGTCTCGGGCTCGTTGGGGCACTTGTCATTGATGTCGGCGATGCCGTCCTTGTCGTTGTCCGGGTCGGGGCAGCCGTCGGCGTCCTCGAAGCCGTCCTTGTCCTCGGCCTCGGTCGGGCACTTGTCCTTGTCGTCGGGAATGCCGTCCTTGTCCTGGTCAGCGACGGGGCAGCCCTCCCGCTCGGGCGGGCCGGCGACGTCGGGGCACTTGTCCTTGCGATCGACGATGCCGTCCTTGTCGCGATCCTTGTCGGGACAGCCGCTGTTCTCGCGCGGGCCCGGCTCGTCAGGACACTTGTCGGTCGCGTCGGGGACGCCGTCCTTGTCGCGGTCGGTGACGACCGGCAGCGGCGGAGGCGGCGGCGCGGGCGGCGTGCCGCCCAGCGTGATGCCGAGCCCGCCCATGAACTCCCAGTCGGGCGAGACACCGTTGTGGCTCGTGTTCGGCACCTCGAGGAAGCGGACGTCGAGGCGCGCGTGCACGAGATCGGTGAACGCGTACTTCGCGCCGGCGCCGAAGTGGTAGACGAAGTCGGTGTCCTTCTTGAGCTCGTCGTAGGCCGTACCCTGCGTCGACACGACGCTCAGGCCCCCGATGCCCGCCAAGATGAAAGGCTGCAGCTTGCCGTCGGCGGCCGTGGCCGGGATGTCGAAGCGAAGCTGGACCCTCTCCGCGGTGATCCAGGCGCGATAGTCGAACTTGCGATCAGCCGTCGGGATGAGCGCGCCTTCGAGCTCGATCGCGAACATGGGGTGGAGCACGAAGCCCAGGCGAAGGCCGAAGAGCCCCGCGTTCTTGGGCGTCGTGAGTCCGGGATCGTCCGCCACGCCCAGCTCGAGGTCATTCGCGAAGAGATGGACGCCACCCATGACGCCAATCTCGAGCTTGAGATTGTCGATGAAGTCCCCGTCCGCCTTCGCCGAGCTCGCCGTGCCGACGACCGCCACTCCGACGATAGCCGCCAGCAGCGATCGCAGGGTCTTGCCCAGGGTCTGAGACATGGTGCGGGGCACTATATCCTCTCTTGGGGATCTCGTCGTCAATCGATCCTCCGAATGTTTGTGCTCCCACCCGCGTCCACGTTATAAGCCGATCCCTGCCACCCTCGTTCAGAGACAATTACAAGGAGTCGCCATGAGCTGTCGTGTCCGGAAAGTCCTCATCGCCGCTTTCATGTTCGGATTGAGCGCCTCTGGGGTCGCCAATGCGGGCGACAAAGGGCCGTGCAAGATCGCCACGAAGGGAGACTCGCCCACGGCGAAAGCGTGCACGCAGGGGGGACGGGACGCGGCCACCAAGCTCATGAAGGACATGGTCAAGCAAGCGAAGGCCAAGGGTGAGAAGTTCACCTGCGACGGATGCCACAAGGACCTCGACAACTACGAGCTCACGAAGAACGCGAACGACGACTACAAGAAGCTAGAAGCCGTCATCGCCAAGAAATAACGCGTCCATCGCGAGGCGTGCGCCTGCACGGGCGCACGCCCCTCTGCTAGATCGAGGGCCCATGAAGACCGTCACCGAGTTCTCCGGCACCGTCTTGCGCGAGGCGGCGTTGGTTCGCCGCGCCCACCGTCCGGTTCCCGCAGCGGCGCCCGCGCCGAGCGAGGGGACGCCCCCCGAATTCGCGACCGAGGCTCGGGAGGAGGTTCAGGAAGTTCGGGAGGTTCTGATAGATGAGCCCGCCGCCGAGCCGGCCGCGACCGTTGAGGCCAGCGCCGAGGCCGCGTCCCCGGAGACCGGACCCGTCGCGGCCGAAGCGCCAGCCATGCAGGAGCCTGCCGGGGCCGCCGAGGGTGAGCCCCGCGTGGAAACTGTGGAGGTCGCGGCTGAGGCATCCGCTGTCGGCGGCGCCGAGGCCGGGCCGGCCGAGGGCGCGCCAGCTGAGGCCGCAGCGGAGCCGTCGGTTCCCGTCGAGGAGCCCGGGGCGGCGGAGGCTGCGGCCGAGATCGAGGAAAAGATGGGCATCAAGGGCGACCGGCTGGCCCGGCTCATGGAGGCCCTCGAAGTCTTGCGCGATCGGGCGGACAACGTTCGCCTCGTACGCGTCCTCTCCGGCGAGGATCCCCCTGCGAACGCGAAGAAGCAGGGCGACTTTCACTACGTGGTCGACCTCACGCCGCGCAACGAGGGTCGGTCGCGCGATCGGGATGGACGAGGCGGCGGCCGGCGCGAGGGCGGCGATCGCGGTCGCGGAGGCGGCGGTGGACGTCCGGGTGGAGGAGGCGGGGGCGGGTTTCGGCCCGGTGGAGGCGGCGGACCTGGCTTTCGCTCGGGTCCGGGCGGCGGTCCGGGCGGTCCCGGAGACCGAGATCGAGGCCCCGCGGGGCCGACCCCGACGGCCGGCGAAGGGTGGATGGTGACGCGAGCACCCGGTGGCGGTGGTCCCGGTGGTGATCGCGGACGACGCCCCCCACGCGGCGGCAGGCCCGGACCCGGTGGCGATCGTCCGGGCGGAGGCGGTCCAGGTGGCGGCGGTGGCGATCGCAATCGCCGCGGCTCAGGCGCAGGTTTCGGTGGCGGTCCTGGCGGGAGCGGTCCTCGAGGCGGCGGCCCTGGCGGCGGTGGTCCTGGTGGGCATGGCGGCGGCCCCGGCGGCTTCGGTCGCGGTCCCGGCGGCGGCGGTCCCGGCGGCGGTGGTCCCAGCGGCGGTGGTCCTGGTGGGCGCGGCGGCGGTCCCGGCTTCGGTCGCGGCCCTGCCGGCGGGGGCCGCGGCCCACGTGGCCCGGCAGGCCCCGGGGGCGGGCCGCGGCGAGACGAGAAAGGGTGGCCCATCGCGGAGCCCGGGACGTCAACCGTGACGGGCACGCCCGCGGCGCAGGCGCCGAAGGTCGCCGAGCCAGAGGCCGTCAGCACCGACCCGACCGCGAAGACAGAAACCTAGCGCTGACTCAGCGCCGCTTGGCGCGGGCGGGAGCGACTAGGGCTCGAGCCAGGTCGTGATGACGTTGGACGAGCTCGTGACGTACTTCTTGTCCTGCGAGTTGCACGCGCTCACCCAGTCCTTTCCGCCATCGTGGTCGTAGCAGGCTTGACCGCTCGACGCGCTGTCGGACGTGTAACAGGGGCCTACTGGCGTGATGATTCCGCAGGCGGTCGTCGTGCACGTGCGCCCTTGCGTGAGGAACTGCGAGGTGCTGATGCCGGCGTTGAACGCGACCCGGGAGCATGAATAAGCGTACGGCGGATTCGTGCCGTTGAAGAGGTTGCCCCAGAAGGCGCCCTCACCGTAGGTGTACGTCGAGCGCTCGCTGGCGGACACCGCGAGGGCGGCGACGCCCTTCGCGCGCAGCGACAGCGGGACCGGAATGCCCTTCGAGTTGGTGCGTGCCATGAGGCACGCCGAGACGATCTCTTTCTGGTCCTGGGTGGGCGCGCTGGTTTCCCACGTGGGCGCGAGGCCAAGCCCACCCGGGTCGATCTCCGTGTGCAACTGGCCCGTCGAATCCTTCCAGGTGTAGGTCACCGAATGATTGGTCGGCAGCGCGCACGAGATGAGATAGCGGAAAAACATCCGCGTCAGATCGCCGGTCGCGCCCGGATCCTGCAGCGCCTTGATGACGAGGGCGTTGCTCGAGAGGGCATTGCTCGACAGGGCGTTGCTCGACAGGGCGTTGCTCGACAGACCGTTGCTGCTGAGGCCATTCGACGACAAGCCATTGCTCGACAGACCGTTCGACGAAATCAGCGGATCCTCATCATTGACGATCCCGGGGTCTGAGCTGTCGGCGCAGGCCGCGGCACCGGTTGCAATGGCACAGGACAGCAGGAGCAATGAAGTGCGGCGCATGGTGTCTACTACCTCAGCAAGATTCGTGCGAGGGATTACTTATTCTGGCCATCAAGTAATCCGCATGGTTCACGAACGGGCGAGGGCGGGCGATGTGGCCGGGCGAACAACAAGCTGTTGCCCCGGGAGTAACAAGCCCGTGACGGGTGCTTCTGTCAGGTGGCCAAGGCCTCGAGCCGCTCGAGGACGGCGCGCGCGCCCAGGACGCGCGCGTAGACGTAGAGGGCGGCCGTGGAGGTGTCTTGCAGGATCTCCTCGCTGACCCGCAGGTCGCGCCTGACGGCGAACAGGATGCGGTGGGGGAGGCCGGCGCGCACGAGATCGACGCGGCGCCACACGGCCTCCCGGCTCCAGAAGCCGAGCACCTCCAGGTACACGCGCGCCACGTCGGCGCCGCGCGAGCGCTCGAAGGCGAGATCGGGCACGCACAGCCCGACGCCCGGTAGATCGAGCACGGCGGCGTCGCGCTCGACGCGCCAATCGCTGCCGAGCTTCTCGAATGCGGCGACGAAGGTCTCGAGCTCGCTCGAGTCTCTCGGCGCGGCGCCCTTCGCGGCCGGTGCCGGCGCCGCCGCGCGTCCCTCGAGGTGAAAGCGCGCCGGTCGGCGCTCCGGCCCCCAGCGCACGTCGGCCTCGAGCGTCCAGACGTCGCATTCGGCGATCGAGGGCAGCGCGAGGCCGAGCTGGAGGCCGTAACGGGTGACGGCCTGAAAGAGACTGAACGGACCGTCGATCTCTAGCCGGTAGCCGCCCTCGGCGAGCGGCTCGATCGTCGGGAGGAGGCGCAGGAACTTGAGCTGCCGGAAGAGCCTCCGATAGCTCGCCGCATCGCGCGCCCGAACCGTGGCCGTGATCTTGACGGCCCGGAGCAGGACCGCCTGCGCCTGCGCGAGCTCGAAGCCGGCGGCGAGCTGCGCGGGGAGCGCTGCCTCGACCGCCAGGAGGCGCTGGGCCCCGGCCCGATCGGCGTAGAGCTCTGATTCGACCGCCGCGACCGGCGTCTCGCGCACGCGGGCGACGGCCTCGATCACGGCGGCGCGATCGAACGTGCCGCCGCGCCGCGCCGCGCTCGCGCGCCGAAAGAGCTCGCGCCGCAGAGCCGTCGCGTCCTCGGCGACGGCTTCCTCGAAGACGCAGCCGTCACGCACGAGCTTGAGCACGGCGGCCGCCAGACGTCGCTCGGCGGCCGGGACGTCGAGCGACCGGAAGCTCGCCTCGACGTCGTCGCGCGGCCGGCCCACGGCGCCGCACGCGATCTCGCGATACGCCGTCGCGAGCGCCTCGATGCGCGCCCGCGCGCGCGCGTCGATGGTGACGAGGCGCAGCTCGTCGCCGCGGCGGCGCACGTTCGCGAGGTCAGCGGTAAGCACTGTGCTCCCGGCGGCGGGCGCTCGTCGAGGTCTCGCTCGTGCCGGCCGAGACGAGCTCGTAGAGCACGGCGTGCTTGCCGTCCTGCGGGCGCAAGATCCGTCCGAGGCGCTGCACGTGCTCGCGCACTGAGGCGCTGCCCGAGAGCACGACGGCGACGTTGGCCGCGGGGATGTCGACGCCCTCGTTGAGGACCTTCGAGGTGGCCACGGCGCCGTAACCGTCCTCACCCGAGCCGCGGGCGAGCCCGGCGAGGATCTCGCTGCGCTCGCGCACCTTCGTCTCGTGCGTGATGACCGGCACGAGAAAGCGCCGCGACACCTCGTACGCCGTGGCGTTGTCCTGCGTGAAGACGAGGACGCGGTCGGCGCGGTGCCGATCGAGCAGGAGCGCGAGGTAGTCGAGCTTGGCGGGCGCCGCGAAGGAGATCTCGCGCTGGCGGCGATAGGCCTGCATGGCGCGCCGGCCGTCGTCCGACCGCGACGAGCGGACGACGAAGTCCGTCCAACCCGAGGGGCTCGACATGCGGATCCCGTTGCGCGCCACGAAGTCGCGGTAGATCGCGCGCTCGGCGTCGTAGGCCGCGCGATCGTCGGGCGAGAGCTCGACGGTGAGGCGCACAGTCTCGTAGTCGGACAAATAGGCGCCCGACAGGTCGACGATGTCCTTGCGGTACACGACGGGACCGATGAGCTCGGAGAGGTCGGCATGCCGCCCGTCGGCGCGCTCGAGCGTCGCGGTGAGCCCGAGACGAAATGGCGCGACGGCGGCCCGCGCCGCGAGGGCGTACACGGGGCCCGGCAGGTGGTGGCACTCATCGAAGACGACGAGGCCGAAGCGGTCGCCGAGGTGCTCCATGTGCAGGTGGGCCGAGTCGTACGTGCACACAGTGAGCGCCTGCACGTCGTATTCGCCGCCTCCGATGACGCCCACGGCGGTCCCGAAGGTCGTGCGCAGGACGTCGTACCACTGGCGCACGAGGTCGAGCGTGGGCGCGAGGACCAGCGCGCTACGCCGGCGATCCTCGATGGCGAGGCAGGCCAGCCAGGTCTTGCCGGCGCCCGTGGGCAGGACGACGACGCCACGTCCGTGGTGCGCGCGCCAGGCCTCGAGCGCCTCGGCCTGATACGGCCGTGGCTGGCGGTGCACGCGCGCGCCCGCGGGCAGCTCGTCGTAATGGCGCGCGCGATCCTCGACCTCGAGCGAGGCGTGCGCGAGCGCCCGGCGCAGCCCCGCGTACGCGACGGCCGGCGCGCGGTGGCAGGCGGTGCGCGGATCCCACACGCAGCCCGCGAACGGCGAAGGAGCTGCGGGGGGAAGTCCCCGCAGCTCCAGCGTACCGGACGAGAAGGTCAGCGTGAGGCCCACCGCGCGCGAGCTTAGTTCACATCGCGCGCGGGCGTGGGCCGATCGTCGCGCGTTACTTGACCTCGAAGTACGAGATGTTGCCGATGGCCTTGCCGCCACCGTTGAGGCCGCTCGCGCGGTTGGCCGAGCCGTCGAACGTCACGAAGACGTTGTGCAGCCCGGAGACGCCCGTCGATGCGATGGTCGCGGTCTCGGCGGCCTCGAGCGTGAGCCCGCCCGTCGAGGTGGTCGTGATGTTGGCGATGATCGCGCCCGTGACCGAGTCGAGCCGGAGCTGGATGTGGTTGCCGGCGTTGACCGTCGAGATGTAGGCCACGAAGGCCTTGGTGCTGCCCGCGGCGCCGAACTGCACGTCGTTGAGCTGAACCCAGTCCTGGTCGTCGACGCCCGAGATGCCCACGGTGCCGCCGACCATCGGGTAAAGAGTGACGCCGTTGCCGAACGTGTTGCCGCCCGTCGCGTCGTAGTTGCCCGCCTCCATGCGGTTGCGCAGGAAGATTGTGAGCGGCGCGTTCCACGTCGTGCCGTTCGGCGACTTGCACGAGCTGGCCGAGCAGATCTGCTTGCCGCCCGGACCCGTCGTGCACGTCTGCGTGCATGCCGAGGCGCAGGGCGCCGTCTTCGTGAAGAGGTCACAGCCGGTGCCGTTGATGCAGAAGCGCTTGACCTGCATCGCGTGGTCGCCCTGCGCGCCCGCGCACGTGTACATCTGGGGCGGCGACGGGAAGAGATTGCCGAAGACCGCGCCCTCCTGGTTCGGATAGGTGACGTCATCACCCGTGGGGCCGACGCCCGACAGGCTCGAGGCGGCCGAGACCAGCTCGATCGACACGTGCTTGCCGTCGCGGTTGGCCATCGCCAGCAGGCAGGCGCTCACGCGCTCCTGGCAGCCGGCGTCGCAGGCTCCATTGAGCCAGGTCTGACCGAGACCGACGGCGCCCGGGAACGTGTACATCGTGCCGTATTGATCGGCTTTGACGAGGTTCGTGCCGGTCTGGAGGGCGCACTTCGCAATGTACTTGACCATCATGCGCGTCGAGGCCGTCGTCATGAGGCCGTTGGCGGTCGCGAGACCGTTGGCGGTCGCGAGACCGTTGGCGGTCGCGAGACCGTTGGCGGTCGCGAGGCCATTGGCGGTCGCGAGGCCGTTGATGGTCGACAGGCCGTTGGCGGTCGCGAGACCATTGGCGGTCGCGAGGCCGTTATCGGCGGCGTTGAACAGAGGATCCTCCTCTTGCAAGGTCGCGGGCGCGTCCATGTTGGTGCACCCGACGAGGGGTGCCATGAGCAAAAGGAAGGGGACCGATCGCTTGACGGTTGGCTGACGGGTTGACTTCATGGGACGAGCCGAGCCTTTCTTTTCTGTACAGCGAGGTTGGGGTATAACCTCCTATTGCAATACGTGTGCTCACTTACGCTAATAATTATATGTATAATTATACGTTCAATTTCAATAGGTTATTGGAACGCGATTAGACTCGTCGCATCATAATGTTGTGCGGCACGCAACGGGGCGTGGCCGATGAGACAACGAAGCCAGCGGGCTCAGCCGACCGAGGCGGCGAAGCGCAGCCGCACGTAATCGATGTCCCAGCGGGCGTGGCCGCCGTCTTCCCGATAGAGCGCGTTCCGACAGGCGGCCTCCATGTCGGTGAAGAATCGCTCACGCCGCTCCCCGAGCGCGCGCAGCAGCGGCTCGTTGAACAACGCCAGCCAGGTCCGCAGGCCGTCGTCGCCGTCCATCGTCGAGGGGCGATCGAAATGACGCATGAAGCGGACGCGGAAGCCGCGACGCTCGAGCAGCGACGCCCACGCGCCCGGCGTGGGGAACGTCCACGGGATGAAGCGCTCCGGATCCTCGCCGAGGGCCGGCAGGACCTGGCGCAGCGCGCGCAGAACCGTGGCGGTGTTACCGGCGCCGCCGAGCTCGGCGACGAAGCGTCCTGGGCGAACGAGCGCGCGGGCGACGCCCGCGACCACGTCCTCCTGTCGCGGCATCCAGTGGAGCGCGGCGTTCGAGAAGACGGCGTCGAAGGCGGCGTCGAAGGCCAGCGCCTGCGCGTCGGCGGACGCGAAGGCGAGCGTGGGATGGCGCGCGCGCGCCGTGGCGATCATCTCTTTCGAGGCGTCGAGCCCGGTGACGACCGCGCCCCGCGCCGCGAGCGCGGCCGTGAGCTCGCCCGTCCCGCAGCCGAGGTCGAGCACGCGCTCGCCCGGACGCGGCTCGCAGAGCTCGACGAGGTCGTGTCCCGCCTCGGTCACGAAGGCCGCGCGCTCGTTGTAGAGGCGCGGGTCCCAGCGGTTCGATGGCCCTCCTGCCATGGGGACGCGCGTCCGGACTCCTACAGGAACTCGCAGAGGTAGGCGCTGGGCTCGGCGGCGCGCACGTCGAAGCCGCTCTTGCCGGCGACCTCGAACGCGGTGCCCGCGGGGTAGGCACGCCATTCGGCGTTGGGCGCGAAGCGCGCGAAGAGCTCGCCGCTCGTGACGGACATGCGTTCGGGCGACTCGGTGCCGAAATGGTACTCGCCGGGCGCGATCACCCCCGCCGTCATGCGGCGCCCGTGGCGCTCGAAGCCGATGCTCTGAACGTTGCCATCGAAGTAGCTGTTGTGTTTCAGCATGGACGTGCGCGCAGCATAGCAGCAAGGCTCGGCGCGGCGGCGGCGCGCGCCCGCCGCCGCGGCGGCCGAAGCGGCGCGAGCGGACGCGCGGCGCTACACTCGGCGCATGAGCGAGCCGGCGCCGAGCTCCGAGCAGGTGCTGCGCGCCACGGCGAGCCCGACGGTGGCCAGCGACTGGTCGCTCGTGCTCGCGTCGGCCGACATCGCGCACAGGGTCGTCGAGGGCGGCGGTGCGTTCTCGCTGGTCGTCGGGGCCGCGGACGCGAACGCCGCCGCCGAAGCGCTCGCCGCGTACGACGTCGAGAGCGTGCCCGCCGTGGTTCCGCCCGCGCCCGATCTCGGTCCGAGCGCGCTCGGCGTCCTGTCGGGCGCCGCCCTCCTCGCGATGTTCATCGTGACGGGGCCGCGCGACGTTCCCGCGCCCACGGCCTGGTTCGACGTGGGCAGCGCCTCGGCCGAGGCCATCGTCCACGGCCAATGGTGGCGCGCGATCACGGCGCTCACGCTGCACGCGGACGCGATGCACCTCGCGGGCAACGTCATCGCGTGCTTGATCTTCGTATCGGCGGTGGGCCGCTGGCTCGGGCCGGGGCTCGGCGCCGTGTTGATCGTCGGTTGTGCGTCGGTGGCGAACGGCCTGACGGCGCTCTGGCACCGCCGCGAGTTCGTCTCGGTGGGCGCCTCGACGGCCACCTTCGTGGCCATCGGTCTCGTCGCGGGCCTGCAGCTCGTTCGACGCTGGCGCTACGACGTGCGGCGCCGCTACGCCTGGCTGCCGCTCGGGGCGGCGCTCGGCCTCTTCGCGATGCTGGGCGTGGGCGAGCACGCGGACGTCGGGGCGCACCTGTTCGGTCTCTCCGTCGGAGCCGCCGCGGGCACCACCTTCGCCGGCACGGGTTTGCGCGCGCCGGGGCGCCTGGGGCAGGCGCTTCTCATCGCGCTCGTATCGGCGGTATTGGTAGGGGCATGGTCATTGGCGTTCCGAGCGTCCGGACGTGCGCTCCCGTGAGGAGGAGCCGCTTGGCGCGCCTCTTCGGCCTGGTGGCGGCGTGCGCGCTGGGCTTGCTGGCGCTGCGAGCGGCGGCCGCCGAGGCGCCCGGCGGCTCCGCGGCCCCCGCTGGCTTGGTCCACGAGGCCATCACGAACGGGCAGCGCGGGAACGTCGTCGCCGTCACCGTGAGCGTCCAGAACGAGCTCGTGTTCGCCCAGCTCGTGCTCGCCTATCGGCCCGAGGGTGAGACCGACTTCCACGGGCGTGAGATGAAGCTCGTCGCTCCGGGCACCTATCGCGCCGAGATCCCGGCGCAGGGCACGCGGGGGCGCACCGTTGCCTACTATGTCGAGGCGCGTGACAGAGAGGGCGCGCCCGTGGCGGGGCGTGCCTCGGCGCAGAGTCCCCTCGTCATCCAGCTCGCGGGAGAATTGCCGGACGGTCCGCTCGCCAAGGACAGCGGCCGCGGCGCACGACCCGGCGAAGACGACGACGAGGGCGACGGCCTCGCCGGACACCGGCTCTTCGTCGGTCTGCTCGTCGGGACCGGCGCCGGCTGGGCGGCGGGAAACGGCGACACCAACGCGGACACGATGTACAAGCCGGCCGCGTTCGCCTTCGCGGGCCTGGGTCAGCTCGCGCCCGAGGTCGGCTATTGGCTCAGCCCGACGCTCATGATCTCGCTGCAGGGCCGCTTCCAGGCCGTGACGGGAACCACCGACGTCTACGCCGATGGGCGCATCTACCACACGGCGAATTATGCGGCCGCCGCGTTCGTCAAGACGACGTGGCTCGCGCGCCGGCCCGGGAGCGCGCACCCGTTCTTCTCTCTCTCGGCGGGCTTCGGACAGATCCGGCACGTCGTGACCTTCGATTCTCTGCGGGCCTGCGGTCCGAGCGGACAAGAGGTTTGCGTCGACACGATCGCCGCGGGCCCGGTCGCGGCGGGCCCGGGCGCGGGTGTCTTCATCGACCTCGGCGAGCACCTCGTGGGGGTCTTCGAGCTCGACACGCAGCTCACCTTCCCCACCTACAGCGTCAACGTCGACGGCGATCTCGGGCTCGCTGTGAGGTTCTAGGCTTCGTTCTACGCTGCGGGCGCCACCGGCGCGTCGCGCGCTCTCACTGCGCGGTCGTGGCGTTCGCGCCGCCGGACGGCAGCGGCGGGACCAAGAAGGAGAGGTCCGCCTTCGCCGCGTCGGTCGCGGCCACCGCGGGAAAAGCCGACAAAGGCGGCGCGGTCTGGGGAACGCCGGCGAGGACGTGAGCCTCGACGCGCGTCGGAGCCACGTACCAGGAGCCTTGCCTCGGCGGCACGGGTTGCAACGTGAGCCGCTCGTCCCAGCCGAGCTTGGGAGCGCGCTGCCAAAGGGGATGGAGGTGCGTCGTCGAGTCGAGGCGCGGCGGGATGTAGAGCCCTGGCGGGACACGCTTTGTGATCTCGGCGGGCGGGACCTCGGCGAGCTTCACCTGCGCGAAGGACGGCGGCGGCATGTCGAGGCTCGCGGCGCGCGCCCGGCCCCGGGCGGTGTGCGCGTAGTACGCCGCGCGCAGCGGGCCAAGATGGATGGCTGACACGAGCTGGAGCTTCTTGTCGTAGAGCTGGGCGCCCGCGATCTCCTGGGCGAACTCCGCGATCTGAATCGCCAGCTCGTCGCCGTGACGCGCGCGCAGCTCTCCCAGGATGAACGCGTCGGAGAGCGCGGCGTGGGTCAGACGCGCGATCTCGGTGGCGAGGCGATAGGTGGCCTCGATGGCCGCCGCGCGCTCGAGCGCCGTGGCCTTGTAGTCGGCGGCGGCCTTGGGCGCGGTGCTCGCCTCGGCCTGCCACGTCAGCGTCGAGGCGCTCGTCGCGAGCTTTTGCAAGACGAGGTAATCGGTGTCGAGCCGCGCCTCTTCCGCGAGGAGACGATCGGCGTGATAGCGGACGGCGGCCGCGAGCTCGGCGCGCTGCTCGACCGAGAACCGCCACTCGCCCCAATCGTCCGTCTTGAAGGCGTCGGGCGCGCTCAGGTTGCCCGCGGCGTCGAGCGTGGCGAGCTCGCCGGGTCCGAGCGTGAGCGGCTTGTCGAGCGCCCGCGGGCCCGCGACCTCGACCTCGCCGTGCTCGACGCCGATGCGTACGAGCCCGCCCGCCACGAGGCCGGCGGCGAACGCCGTGCCCTTCGCGGCCGCGATGGCCGTGCCCACCGAGGTGAGGAACGCGCCCTCGCCGCGCGAGCGCGGGCTCACGGAGACGCGCGCGACTCCGTAGAGCAGCGCCACCGACGACGCCGGATCGGGGGACAGGGCGCGGTTGCCGACGACGATGACGCTCTCCTCGGCGAGCTGGACGAGGGTCTCGTCGGCGAACGCGACCGTTGCCTCCGTGTGCGGTCCCGTCCACACGGTGTCGCCCGAGAAGAGCGGCGTCTGAGCCGTCGCGTCGACGAAGCGATCCTCGCCCACGCGCCTGACCGACACCGCGCCCCCGCTCCACATGAGCGACGCGTCGGGACCGACGCCCGTGGTCAGGAGGCCGCCTGGCTTGACGCCGACGCGAGCCGTGAGGAGGTTGATGTCAATGCGCGGGACCACGGGGGCCGGCGGCGGCGTCGCGGGCGGCGCGGTCGGTCGTTCGGTGCGGCAGGCGAAGGGGGCGCTGGCGAGCGGGAGGACGGCGAGGAAGGAGAGCGCGAGCTGAAGGCGACGTGCTATCCGGCCCGCGAGCGCCATGGGGGGCTCAGTATGGAGGAGTCGGGGCGCCGAGTCACCGCCCGCCCGACGGATCGGCGAGGAGGGCCTCCTCGGCGGCGGCTTCGTCGGACAGCGCCTTCGACGCACGACCCGATGCCGTCGTCCGCCCGTGCTCGCGGCGACGATGCCTACGAGAGTCTGCCTCGGACGCACGAGCAGCCTGAGAGGCATGCGCGTCTTGTGACGAACGCTGAGCCGATGCGCCGGGCGGCGCCTTCGTGGGCCGCGCGGACGGCTCGATGGGTACGACTTCGGGGTGGATAGCTGGCGCGGCTTCGAGGCCAGTGGTAGCCGGGTTGACGCCCGCGGGCGCGTGCGCGCCGGCGGGCGCCGGCACCGTCCCCGCCGCGCCTGCCGGCGCCGGCGGACCTCCAAAAGCAAGCGCACGCAACGAGCCCACGAGCTCCTTGGCCCGCCCCACGAGCGGCTCGACGTCCTGCCAGGCGTGGGTCTGGACCGTCAAGTAGCCGCCGGCGGCGGCGACGACCACGAGGAAGGCGAGGCCGAGGCCGCCACCCGAGCGCCCGCGCCGGCGCGCGCCGCGCGGCTTATAGAGCGGACCGGGCTCGGGATCGTCAGTGAAGCTGAAGGTCGGCGTCGGTCGGATGGGATAGTGCGGCGCGGACAGGCCACGCGACGTGGGTCGCGGCGCCATGGACGGCGCCGGGAACGGGCTTCCGCCGTGGAGCGATTGTGGGGCGCGGCTCGCGGGCGGGCGATTGCTCGGTGGGTTCATGGAAACCTCTCCTTGGAGGGTAAGCTCGAGCCGCTTCGGGGGCGGCGTTCGGAGATCGACATCGATCGAGGCGACGACCGGGGGAAGGTCGATGGGCGTGGGCGTGCGCCCCGGACGCGAGACCGTCAGCGGCAGGGGCGCGAGGCGCGTCCGTTCCTCGAGCTCGCCGTCGGAGGCCGTGGCCTCGCGCAAATGCTTCGAGAACGAGTAGACGTCGGCCCAGCGGCTTGCCGGATCGCGTGAGAGTGCGCGTTGGACGACCTCATCGACGATGACGTTGATCGTCGGATCAAATTCCCTGATCGAGCGCGCCGCGCCGCGCGTGCCGGCGACCTCCGGCGGGACGCCCGTGAGCAGCTCGTAGGCGATCGCCGCGAGCGCGTACTGATCGCCGAGAGGGCTCGCGTCGCTCGGGCCGAAACCGAAGCCGAGGATCTTCGTCTGCCCGGCGCCGGGGTTCGCGCGCTCACCGGCGGTCCCGGGCGCGAGCATGAGGACGCGGTCGGGCGCGAGGTGTCCGTGCGCGAGGCCCTGGCGGTGCGCAGCCTGCAGACCGAGCGCGATGCTGTCGACGATGCGCGCGACGGCGTCTGGTGCGAGGGCGCCGCCGGAAGCGAGCATCGCAGCCAGCGAGCGCCCCTCGATCCACTCCATCACGATGCAAGAGTGTCCGAGTGCGACGCCATAGTCGACGACTTTGACGATGCCGGCGTGGTGCAGCGAAGTGGCTTGTTGCGCGCCGCGCTGGAAGGCGCGTGCCTCGATGTCGTCGAAGAGCTTCATGGCGAAACGCCCGGCCAGCCGATCGTGCCGCGCTTCGTGAACCCGGGCTCCGCGGACCTGGCCGGCGACGCCGTCGTCGAGAGCGCGCACGAGCCGGAACCGCCCTGCCGTGATGGTCCCCGAAAATTCTCCGCCCCCGGTCATGGCCGTGCATCCTAGAAAGGGCGTGGACGACAAGCCAGAGGCAGATGGGACCGTGGTGCGACGCTCCATCGGCCGAGGCTTCGACGCGGAGCGGCTCTCCTCGGGCGGCCGCGTCGAGCAACCGGATGTGCGGAAATGGTCCGCACCGAAAACCGTGGTCCGTAGATGAGCCGGCACCGCAAGCCGCACCTGCGCTGCGTGGTGTGTCGGATGCATCGCAGCCTGTGCATTTGCGCGCTGTTGCCGCGGCTCGAGACGCGCACGCGCGTCGTCCTGCTGTTGCACCAGCTCGAGGTTCAAAAAACCACGAACACAGGCGTCGTCGCGGCGCGCTGCCTCCCGAACAGCGCGATCGTCTACCGCGGCCGCTCGCCCGACGAAGCATTGGAGGCAGCAGACGCAGCATCCGACGCCGCAATCACTGCGCGCTCGCCCGCGGGTGCCAGCGCCGCCGAGCAGGTCGAGCGCTTGGCGGCAGCCATTCCGTCGGGGACGCGCGCCGCGTTCCTTTTCCCGCACGTTTCGGCGACGCCGCTCGAAGAGTGGCGCGTCCACGGCGCGCCCGTGACGCTGATCGTGCCCGACGGAACCTGGAGCCAGGCGTCGCGCGCCTTCTCGCGCTTGGGCCGGGCGCTGGCGCTGCCGTGCGTGACGCTCGCCGACCGCGGGGGAAGCGCCGTCGCCGTCGGCGACGCGCGCGCGGGCGGTCGCCTGCGCGCCAGCACTGGCTCGGGGCGCCTCGCGACGCTCGAGGCGCTCGCGCATGCGCTCGGGCTCCTCGAAGGACCCGAGGTCGAGGCGGCGCTGATGCGCGCCTTTCGCATCATGACCGATCGAACACTGTGGACGAACGGACGTTTGGCGCGCGAGGCCGTCACCGGAGGCGTGCCCGCGGACGTGCAGTCGCACGCGCCGCTCGGGGTCGAATCTGCGCCGGGGGCCGGCGCGTCGCGGGCGGCGCCACGCGGTCGACGAACGCGCGCAGCTCGTTGAACCACACGAGCTTGTGCTCGAAGCCTGGGAAGCTCGCGTTGAGGCCGCTCGGATTCGGGACGACGAAGACGCGCGCCCCCGCGAGCCGCTCGGGCTTTTCTCCCGGGCCACCGCTCTTGGGCAGCCGGAAGTAAGTCTGGTAGAGGCTCACGCCCACGAACGCGACGACGGCCGGCCGCCACCTGGCGCACTTGCGCGCGAGCGCACGGCGGCCGCGCTCGATCTCTTCGGCCGTGAGCTCGGCGGCTGTGCGCGTCGTGCGCGGGCAGAGGTTGGTCAGGCCTATCCCGTAATGCGCGAGGCGGCCGGCTTCGGTGAAAGGAAGGGGGTGCGGCACGAGGCCGGCCGAGAACAGCAGGCGCCAAAAGGGATTTCCGTTTCCGGCGAAGTGGTGGCCGAGCGCCCAGGAGCGCAGGCCGGGGTTGATGCCGACGAGCAGCAATCGCGGAGGGGACGGGGCTATGACGTCGCGGAGGGCGGGCATGGGCGGGGTGCGGGGTGCGGGGTGCGGCGTGCGGGGTGCGGCGTGCGGCGTGGGAGAGACGATAATATTTTGGGAAGTTCGCTTGCGCCGAAACGCACAACAGCGAACAATGTACCCCCGTGCGCGCGGCGGACGACGACGCCCCGTTCTCTGAATCGATGCTGGAATGGCTCGAGGAAGGTGATCGCATGGGCGATGCCCCTCCCGGCGCCTTTCGTCCTTCCGGCGCGCATCACTCGCTCGAGTCGCCGCGCCGCCGCGAGCGATTCTTGATTGGCGGCGGTCTCGTGGCGGCGGTTTTGCTCGTGGTCGTGCTGCGGCTCGCGGGCAAGGCGAAACCCGATCAGGCCGCGGCCGCCGCGCCCACGATGGCCGCCGTCGTGCCCGTGAGCGCCGCCGCTGCGGCTCCCGCGGTGACACCCGTCGCCGTACCACCGTCAGAGCCGGCCGCAGCGGCGGTGGCACAGGCTCCGGCGCCGGTTCCAGCGCCTGCGGCCGTCCCCGCCGTCGCCGGACGGGCGCCGGCTCCGGTGGCCCCCGTCGAAGCCCCCGGCCCGGCCGAGCCCACCCCTGCCGCGGTGGCCGTGGCCGAGCCCCGTCACGCGCTCCTGCCTCCTTCGCCGGCGCCGTCGGTGGCCAAGCTCGGCGTCTCGCCGGCCATCGCTCCGGAGGCGCCGCAGGCGCCCATGGGCTACGACGACGCCATGGCCGATTGTCGCGCGCAGATGACGGCTGGGCACATTCAGCATGCGGTCACGTCGTGCCGCCAGGCCAGCGAGGCGCGTCCGAGGTCGTCAGAGGCGCTCACGCTCCTCGCTGAGGCGGAGTTCACGCGCGGGCACACGGGCATCGCGCTGCGCCTCGCGACGCAGGCGACGAACGCGAACCAGAACTTCGCCGACGCCTACGTCATCATCGGCGGCGTCTACCAGGAGAAGGGCAAAAACGCCGAGGCGCGCGCCGCCTACGAACAGTATCTGTCGCTGCAGCCCAGGGGCAAGCACGCCGCCGATCTGCGCGCGATTTTGGGATCTCTCTGACGCGCTACCGCGGCATCGCCTCTTTGATGCCCCCGTCGATCGTCAGGACGCCGCCCGTCGTATAGGCGGAGCGCGGCGAGCACAGGAAGAGGGCGGCTTCGGCGACGGCGCGCGGCGGGATGGGTCCCGCGCGGAGCGCGTTGCGGCGGCGGTACTCGTCGGTCTGGGCTTCGATGGAGATGTTTCTTTGGTGCGCGCGCTCGGCGACGAGCTTCTTCATGAGGGGCGTGTCGACGAAGTCGGCGTTGAAATAGTTCACGCGTATGCCGTCAGGGCCGAGCTCGACGGCGAGGTTGCGCGCGAAGGCGGCGACTGCGGCCTTCGAGCTGGCGTAGGCGGCGTTGTCGGCCGTGGGCGCGAAGGCGCCCTTCGAGGCGTTGAGCAGGATGACGCCGCGGCCCTGCGCCTTCATGACGGCGAGGGCCTCGCGGACGGCCAGGAAAGTGCCTTTGACGTTCACGTCGAAGTGCAGATCCCAGGTCGCCTCGGACACGTCACCCACGGGCGCGGACGCGACGAAGCCCGCGTTGCACACGAGGATGTCGAGACCGCCGAAGCTCAACACGGCCTCGGCGACGGCGTCGGCGGTGGCGCGCGCGTCGGTGGCGTCGGCGGCGACGGCGCGCAGGCGCTCGGGCGCGCGGCACGATGTGCCGATGGAGTCCGCGGCCGCGCGCGCGGCGGAGCCGTCGAGATCGGCGAGCACGACGTGCGCGCCCTCCTCCACGAAACGGGCGGCGATGGCCCGTCCGATGCCGCTGGCGCCGCCCGTGACGAGCGCGACGTGGCCGGCGAGCTCGCGCTCGGTTTGCTTGAGCTTGGCCATCTCGAGCGACCAGTATTCGATCGCGAGGCCCTCCGCCTCGTCGAGGAATTGAAAGCCGCCCACCTCCTCGGCGGCCGTCATGACGCGGATGCCGTGGCGGTAACAGAGGGCGGCCAGCGCGGCGTTCTTCTTGTCCCGCATCGCGCCCACGATGCCCATGCCCGGCAAGAGGACGACGCGCGGCACGGGCGGCGGCATCGCGCCCGCGGGCGCGTGGCGCGCGAAGGCCTCGCGCGCGGCGGTGGCGTAGGCGCCGAGCCCGGCGGCGATCGCGCGGCCGGCCTCGGCAACGGAAACCGCTGCCAGGTCCGCGTCGACGAGGAGGGGTAGGCGGCCGCAACGCAGGATGTGCTCCGGCGTGACCATGCCGCGCGCGTGCAGGGCGCGCGCCGCCTCGGAGCCCACGAAGGCCAGCGCCTCGGGTGAGTCGTCGAGGTGCACGATCGCGGGGCGGCCCGACTCGAGGCCACGCCGGAGAACGGGCAGGACGGCGCGCGCGGCGTCGCGGCGGCGCGCGGGCGTGGCGGCGGCCACGCGTGTGACGCCGAGGGCCCGCGTGCTTGCCGTCGTGGATCCCTTCGCCTTGGCGGCCAGGAACGCCTCGGCCACGTTGATCAGGTGATGGAGGTTGTCGTAGCAGGCGCGGGGCGTGTCGCCCCACGCCACGAGGCCGTGGCGTGCGAGGACGAGCCCGCGAGGCGCCGCGAGGCCTTGGGCGCCGTGGCGCGCGAGCGCTCGCGCGAGCGGGAACCCGGGCCGCACGTAGTCGACGTACGCGACGTCAGCGCCGAAGGCTTCGCGAACGAGCACCTCGGGCCGCGGCGTGTCCGTGAGCGCCTGCGTCGCGAAGTCGTGCGTGTGCACGATGCAGCGGTGGGGGAGCAGGGCGTGGAGCGGCGTCTCGACGGAGGGCGCTGGCTCGCGGGCGTCCAGCATGCAGGCGCGCATGAACGCCATCATCTCCTCGTCCGACATCTCGTCGCGCGCTTGCAGGAGCCCGAGGTCGCCGAGGCGCAGCGTCGTGAAGCCGGCGCGCGTGATCGTGGCGAGGTCGGTGCCGCTGCCCTTGACGGAGAGCACCTCCACCTCCCGCCCCGCGAAGTCGCGCGCGCGCCGCTTGATCGAGCTGTTGCCGCCACCGGGCTGCGTCAACGCCGGGTCGGCGCCCACGGCGTTCGAGAGCGCGACGAGGCCGTCCAGGTCGTCGCCACCCATGGGCGCGGAGAAGCGGTGGTCCACGGACACACGTTATCAGGAGGTGTGGCAGGAGTTGATCCTGCAATGTCGATCCGGACGCGTCCCCAGGTGTATGCTGAGCTGCGATGACAGACGCGGCGGCCGTGCTGAGCTACTGGTTCGGCGACGAACGCGATCCGATCGACAGCATCGGCGCGCTCGAGCGCCGCGGCACGAAGTGGTTCTACGGCGGCCCCGAGATCGATCGCGAGATCGCGGAGCGCTTCGGGGGCGACCTCGAGCGCGCGCGGCGGGGCGAGCTCGACGACTGGGCCGAGACGCCGCGCGAGCGCCTCGCGCTCATCGTGCTGCTCGATCAGTTCTCGCGAAACGTCTTCCGTGGCACGCCGCTGTCGTACGCGCAGGACGCCGTCGCGCAGCGCCTCGCCGTCACGGGCCTCGAGGCGAGCATGGACCAGGATCTCGCGCTGCACGAGCGCCTGTTTTTTTCGCTGCCCCTCTCGCACGCCGAGGACAACGTGCTCCAGGAGCGCGGCCTCGCCTACGCCGAGCGCGTCACGAACGAGGCGCCGCCGGCCGTGCGCTCCTTCTACGAGCGCGGCCTCGAGATAGTGCGCAAGCACCACGACGTCGTGGCCCGCTTCGGCCGGTTCCCCACGCGAAACGCCACCCTCGGCCGCGCGTCTACGCCCCAGGAGATCACGTACCTCGAGGAGCTGAAGATCACCGGCGCGATGCTCTGAGCGTGGGACGAGCGTCGGACTAGTTCGAGCTGAACACCGTCTCGCCGAGGCGCTCGGCGAGGGACTTGGGCGTCTCGCCAGTCTTGTTCTTCACGTCGTCGCGCGCGCCGTGCTTGCGGAGCAAGCGCACGACTTCGTCGCGGCCGCGCGCCGAGAAGATGGCGCGGTGGAGCGGCGTGTTGCCCTCGTCGTCGCGGCGATTGGGGTCGGCGCCCTTGGCGAGCAGGAGGCTCGTCATTTGAGGCAGCACCTCCTCGGCGGCGAAGTGGAGCGGCGTCCAGTCGTGGGGGTCGGTGGCGTTCACGTCCGCCTTCGACTCGAGGAGCAGACCGAGGAGGGCGACGCTGTTCCCGAGGATCGCCGAGACGAGCGGCGGGCGGCCCTCGCGGTCGCGCGCGTTGGGGCTGGCGCCGCGCTGAAGCAGGTCACGTACGCGCAGAAGGTCGCACACGAACGCCGCCTCTGCGAGCTCGTGGTCCAGGAAGCCGGGAGGCTCGGTCGTCATGCGCGCAGCATAGCCCGCGCGGGGCCCTCGAAGGCTTCGGAAAGGTCGTCGACTTGATTGGGCGACCCGACTCGGTCCGGGTCATCCGCCGCCGCGGAAGGCCAGGGCGCCGAAGCTGACGACGCTGGCGTCGTCGATGTTCCACTGCTCGTAGTGCAGGAGGGTGCCGCGGGCGCGGGGCAGGGCGCGATGGAACGTGTAGAAGGGCGACGAGCCGCACCACTTGAGGGCGTCATAGCCTTGCGCGGGGGTGCCGCCCTCGCGCACGAGGTCCCAGAAGCCCGCGGCGTCGCCGGCCTCGAGGCGGGCGATGCGCGCGCGATCGAGCGTCTCGACTTCGACGAGCTCGCCCTCGCCGGCGCGCGCCGCGACGTCGTCCCCATAGCGGCGCCCGATGTGGGTCATGTCGACGCCCAGGACGAAGAAGAGGCGCTCGCCCTCGCGGGCCGCGACGTTGCCGAGCGCGTCGATGAAGCGCGCCACCGCGTCGCTCGACTCGGGTGGCCGGCGGGCGGCTGGGCCCTCGACGAAGGCGCCGCAGAGGACGGGAACGATCTTCACGTTCGGACCATAGAGGTGCTGCAGGAACACGACCTGGAACTCGATCGAGTGCTCGACGGCGTGGCAGTAGTCCTCGACCTGGGCCGCGTCGCCTGCGGCACGCGCGAGCTCGTTCACGAGGCGCGTGTCAGGCGTCGTCGCGCCGAAGGGTGTCGCGAACGGCTTGCGTGTGAGCCCGAAGCGGTCCGGCTCGCCGTAGTGCGAGGTTCCGAGGATCACGAACGTGCGCTCGCCGAGATGGGCGGGCAGGCCACGGTAGGCGGCGGCGTACGAGGCGACGCCTCCCTCGGGGCTGACGTGCGGCGCCGCCACGCCCAGGAGCGCCTCGAGGGTCTCGCCCCGCGGGGGAGCCCGCTCGAGATAGCCGTCGAGCGTCGTCGCGAGCGGCGCGGCCTCGGCGGGGTAACCCGAGCCCGCGTGCGCGGGCTTGCGCTCGGGCGCCGCGGCGAAGGCGTCATGACGGCTCGCGCGCCGCGCCGCGAAGACCTCGTCATCGAGGAAGGCCGCCTCGCGCAGCGACTTGATGAGGTGGCGCGCCGGCTCGCTCACCGAGATCTCGCCCGTGAGGCGGGAGAGCTCAGCGTGCAGATCCGCCTCGGTCTTGGCGCCATCGAAGCAGCCGAGGCAGCGCGCGAGCACGGGCGGTATGACGAGCACGGCGTCGGAGTAGCGGAATGGATCGCGCACGAACAGGCCGGGCTGGCCCGGCAGCGGCGACGGCATGATGTCGAGCTCCGGGCGCAAACGTGGCAGGGGGGGCGCCATGACGTTGCCCTTCGTAAATAGCACGAAGGCCGCGCCGGCGTCGCCGTTCAGGCGTGCAGCCCCTCGGGGCGGCCTGATAGAGTCGGCCCCGTTGCGCCTTCCCCGTCTCCGGTTGCTTCTCGCCGTCGCCGCCGGCGTCTTGGCCTTCTCGCCGGCGGGCCGTGCGCGCGCGCAGCTCGACCAGCCGCTTCCGCCGCCGCCCGGCCCCGCGCCCGCCGCGCCGAAGCTGACGAAGCCGCCCGCGATCGCGAAGAACGTCGAGCCCGTGTATCCGCCCGAGGCCTTCGAGGCGGGGCTCACGGGCGACGTCACGCTCGCGCTCGATCTCGACGCGGCCGGGCGCGTCACCGCCGCGACCGTCACCAAGGGCGCCGGGCACGGGTTCGACGAAGCGGCCGCCGAGGCTGCCAAGCAGATGGAGTTCTCGCCGGCCGAGGTCGACGGCAAGCCGTCTCCCATTCGCATCGAGTTCACCGTGCACTTCAAGCCGAAGGTGGTGGCGCCGCCGGTGGAGACGCCGCCGCCCCCACCGCCACCCGAGCCGCCCCCCCCTCCGCCGCCGCCACCTGCTTCCGTCGTCGTGCGGGGCCTCATGCGCGAGAAGGGCACGCGCGAGCCCATCGCCGACGCCGACGTGTCCGTCGCCGTGGTTGGGGCCGACGAATCCGCCGTCGGAGCGGGCGGCGCGAAGGCCGGTGCGGCCGCCGCCACCGAGATCGTGGGCGCGACGGACGCCGACGGCCGCTTCGAGGTCCGGGCGCGCGCGCCGCGCGGGCTGCGCGTGATCCTCTCGGACACGGCGCACGAGCCGTGCGTGCGCGACTTCACGGCGGCCGAGGTGACCGGCGCCGTGCCCGCCGCGTGGACCTGCTCGACGCGCGTGCGCGCCGGCGCCGTCTACGAGACGCGCGTGCGCGCCGACGCCGCCCACCCCGAGGAGACGAAGCTCACGCTCTCGAAGGTCGAGCTCACGACCGTGCCAGGCACGCTCGGCGATCCGCTGCGTGTCGTGCAGAGCCTCCCGGGCGTCGCGCGCGCGCCCTTCGGCCTCGGTCTCCTCGTCGTGCGCGGCGCGAACCCCGCCGACACGGGCGCCTTCATCGACACGCTCAACGTGCCGCAGCTCTATCACTTCCTGGTGGGGCCGTCGGTCATCTCGCCCAACCTCGTCGAGAAGCTCGACTTCTTCCCGGGCGGCTTCGGCGCCCGCTACGGCCGCTTCTCGGGCGGCCTCGTCGACGTCACCCTGCGCACCGACGTCGGCCGCCAGGTCCACGGCTCCGTCGACGTCAACGCCCTCGACTCTTCGGTGTTCTTCGAGGGGCCCGTGGGCGCCGGCTGGCGCGTGAGCGCCGCCCTGCGCCGCAGCTACATCGACGTGCTCTTGCCGCTCTTCATCCCCAAGAAGGTCGGCTCGAGCTTCGTCACGGTCGTCCCGGTCTACTACGACTACCAGGCGCGCGCCGAGCACGACCTGCGCGACGGCGGCAAGCTCGTCATCGAGGCCTTCGGGTCCGACGATCGCCTCGACGTCGTCGCGCAGGATCCGTCGCGCCAGATCGACTTCGATCAGCACACGGGCTCGCACCGCCTCATGGCGATGTGGACGGCGAGCGCCGGCCACTGGGTGTCTCACTTCCGCCCCGCGTATGGCTACGGCGTGCAGAGCTTCTCTCTCGGCACGAACACCGGCGAGATCCGCTACCAGCGGTTCTTCTTTCGCGAAGACCTCACGCGCGCCTTCGGCCCGCGCTTTTCCTTCGCGGCCGGCCTCGACGGCCTGCTGTCGTACGACCTCGCCGATTTCGACGTGCCCGCGCCGCGCGACGGCCGCAGCATCGGCGTCACGAACCCTGTCCAGACGCAGGTGACGCGCCGGCTCTTCGACACGGCGCCGGCCGTCTACGCCGAGGGTCAGTGGAGCGTGCTGCCGACGCTGCGCCTCGTTCCCGGGCTGCGCTTCGACTACTACTACGTGGTCGGCACCGACAAGCTCAACGTCGACCCGCGCCTGTCGGCGCGCTGGGCGGTCACGCCCCGCCTCGCGTTCAAGGGGACGGCAGGGCTCTATCACCAGCTGCCGACGCCGCAGTTCCTCGACAAGGAGTACGGCAACCCGAACCTCGCGCTCATCTGGGCCGATCAGTACGAGCTCGGCGTCGAGCGTCGCTTCACCGACGCCGTCAACCTGTCGCTCACGGGCTTCTATGTCCGGCGCCACGACCTGCCCGTGCCCTCGGTCGAGCGTTTCTCGAGCACGGGCCGTGGCCGCGCCTACGGGCTCGAGGTGATGCTGCGCCACGAGGTCACGTCCCACTTCTACGGGTGGATCGCGTACACGCTCTCGCGCTCCGAGACGGCTGGCAACCTGGCCGACGCCGTGCCCATGGGCCCGCCGAGCGGCACCGACCGCAGCGGCGCGGACCTTTCGTGGCGCCCGAGCGAGTTCGATCAGACGCACAACCTCATCGTCGTCGCGAGCTACAACCGGTGGGGCTGGACGCTGGGCGGGCGCTACCGCTTCGTCACCGGCGTACCGGCGACGCCCGTCGCGGGCTCGTTCTACGACGCGGACTACAACGGCTATACGCGCGTCAACGGCGAGGCAGGCTCGACGCGCCTGCCCAACTTCAGCCAGCTCGACGTGCGGCTCGAGCACGTTTGGACCTTCGACGCCTGGACGTTCGGTGCGTACTTGGACGTGCAGAACGTCTTCAACGCCGAGAACCCCGAGGGCACGACCTACGATTACCGCTACCAGCAGTCGGCGCCCATCCGCGGGCTGACGATCTTGCCAATCATCGGCTTGAGGGGGCGATTTTGAGCAGCGCGCGGGCGACGACCAAGATCCTGCTGGGAGCGCTCGCGCTCTCGTCGGTGACTTGCACCACCTTCCCCGACGTGAGCACGGTCCTCGATCTGCGCGTGCTCGCCGTGCAGACGGATCCCCCCGATGTCTTTCTCCAGGTCACGGGTCTGCCCAGCGATCCGGCGGCGCCGATCGACCCGCAGGCGCTCGGGATCGACGCGGCGTCGATCCGCGCCATTCACGTCGCGCCGCTCATCGCCAATCCCGCCGGTGGCCTCGTGACGTGGGATCTGAGCGCGTGCCCGAACAATCCCTACGGGCGTACGCCACCGGGCGGCGTCATGGGCGGCGGCGCCACCGATCCTGGCGGCGGCGCCAACGACACCGTGGGCAGCACGCTCTGCGACGAATCGCCCATCGCGTGGAGCCTGGCCCAAAACGTCGCGCTGGACGAGCAGCCCCCGTTCACGTTCACGCCCGCGCCGGGAGACCTCCTGACGGCCTTCATGCACGACATCTACTTGGATCAGCTCGGCCAGCCCCACGGTGGGTTCGACCTGGGCATGCCGCTCAATCTCCAGTTGACGGTCCATCAGCTCGGGGCCCCCGACGTCAAAGCCGTCAAGCGCGTCGTTTTTTGGGCGCAACACTGGCCGGACCAGACTTTGAACAGCATCCCCACGATCCCGAGCGTGAGCGTGTTCGGCGATCGCGATCCCGGGAGCTTCACGCTGCTCGACGCCGCGGGGACGCTCGACGCGACGACGCCGACCCACGTCGCGCTCGGGTCGGGCAAGGGCTTGTGGCTCCTGCCCGAGTACCATGAATACGATCCTCAAGCCCCGGCCGGCACGATTCCGACTGACGAGCCCTATCATCCGACGGTCATCGACCGCGATCCGCCGTATCAGGCCGTCGAGGGCGTCCCGGCCGTGGAGCGCATTCGTTACGCCTTCTACGCCACGGCCGGGCACTTCGACCCGCCTCGCTCCGTCAACCAGCTCGTTCCGGGCACCGTCGGCACGATTCACCTCGAGTCGCACTTCGTGCCGCCCGCCACCATCGACGGCGTCCCCGTCGACGCCGCGAGCGGACTGCACCTCGTGACCATCTGGATCGTCGTGCGCGACGACCGCGGCGGCGAGTCGTGGATCGAGGGCCACCTCGCCCTCGACCAGTAGCGATCCTGGCAAACTGGAAAAATCGCCGCCGCTGCGTCAAGATCGTCCCGTGTGGAGCTCCGCGAAGTCCAAGCTGCCGACGCCCGAGGAGGCGCTGCCGGGGCGTGCGACGCGGATGCCCGTCGCCAAGCGGCACTTCGTGAACGGCGCGCCGCTCGCGCCGCCGTTCCCCGCGGGGCTGCGCCTCGCGACCTTCGGCATGGGCTGCTTTTGGGGCGCGGAGAAGAAGTTCTGGCAGCAAGAGGGCGTCTTCTCGACGGCCGTCGGTTACGCTGGGGGCGCGACACCCAACCCCACGTACCGGGAGGTCTGTTCGGGGCTCACGGGCCACGCCGAGGTCGTGCAGGTCGTCTTCGACCCGCGCGTCGTGAGCTACGAGCAGCTCCTCAGGATCTTCTGGGAGAACCACGATCCGACGCAGGGGATGCGCCAGGGCAACGATCAGGGCACGCAGTACCGCTCGGCGATCTACACGCACGACGACGAGCAGCGCGCAGCGGCCCTCGCGTCACGAGACGCCTACGCGCGCGCTCTAGAGGCAGAGGGTCACGGCGCCGTCACCACCGAGATCGCGCCTGCGCCCGAGTTCTACTTCGCCGAGGATGACCACCAGCAGTATCTCGCGAAGAATCCCGACGGCTATTGCGGCCTGGGCGGCACGGGCGTGAGCTGTCCCGTGGGCGCCGCGCTCGGCCGCGACCCCTAGCTGGCGTCTCGTGGCCGGCGTCCTCGCAGCGGGCAAGGCGGCCATCCGCCGTTTTTACCGCCCGTTCATCTTGATCCAGCTCGTCGCCGTCGCGCTCGTCGTCGCCTATCACCTCAGCGCGCGCGTGCGCGAGGTGTGCGCGGCGCTGGCCGCGTGGAAGACGGCCGGTGGCCTGCCGCTCGCGGCGGCGACGGCGGCGTTCGCGGGCGGCGTCTTGCCCGAGCTCGCCAAGCTCGTCACGCAACGGCGGGGCGCACAGGGACGCCCCCCCATGCGCGGGCGCGGCGGCGAGATCGCTTTCAACGTCGCCTTCTTCGCCTTCAACGGCGTCGTCATCGACGGCCTCTACCGCTTCGAGGCGGTCATCATCGGGTCCGACGCGCGCGCCTCGACCATCGCCGCCAAGGTGGCCTTCGATCAGTTCGTCTTCACGCCGCCGTGGATCTGCGTCATCACGCTGCTCTACCTGTGGCGCGCGCGCGGGTTCTCGTGGGCCGTGGTGCGACCGGCCTTCGGGCAGGGCTTCGGCAGCTTCTACCGCGCTCGCGTTCTGCCGCTGCTGCTCCCCGATTGGTTCTTCTGGATCCCCGTCGTGACCGTCGTCTACGCGTTCCCCACGCCCTTGCAGTACCTGCTCTTCGTGCTGGCGCTGGCGGCGTGGAGCCTCATCCTCGTCGTCATCGCGGGCGGCGAGCCGCCGGGATCGGGTACTCTCGAAGCGTGAGCCTGCTCGTTCGCGACGACGTCCCGCTCGCGCCGCTGACGACGTTCGAGCTCGGCGGCTGCGCGCGCCACCTCGTCGAGGCAGGCGACGACACCGCCGTGCTGGCGGCGCTGCGCTGGGCGGAGGCGCGCGGCCTGCCCGCGTTCGTGCTCGGCGGCGGCTCGAACGTCGTCGTCGCTGATCGCGGCTACGACGGGCTGGTCATCCGCGTGACCTCGCGCGGGCGCGTCTACGCCCCCGCGGGAGACGAGCTGCGCCTGACGGCGGCGGCTGGCGAGCCGTGGGACGCGCTCGTCGCCGAGACCGTGGCGCGTGGCCTAGCCGGACTCGAATGCCTGTCGGGCATTCCGGGCCTCGCGGGCGCCACGCCCATTCAGAACGTGGGCGCCTACGGCCAGGACGTGGCCGAGACGATCCGCGGCGTGCGCGCCGTCGATCGCCGCGACGGCGCGATCGTCGAGCTGCCGCCGGCGGCGTGCGCCTTCGGCTACCGGGACAGCGCCTTCCGGCGCGCGCCCGCGCGCTACGTCGTGCTCGGCGTGACCTTCGGCCTGCGTCCCGGCGGGCCGCCGACGCTGCGCTACCCCGAGCTCGCCCGGGCGCTCGGTCGCGGCGGGCCCGCCACGCTCGGCGCCACGCGCGACGCCGTGCTCGCGCTGCGCCGGCGGAAGTCCATGGTCATCGACGCCGACGACCCGAATCGCCGCAGCGTCGGCTCGTTCTTCACGAACCCCATCGTCGCCGTGGACGTCGCCGAGCGCCTCGCGGCGCGCGCAGCGTCCGACGGCGTCGTCGCGAAGGCGGCCGACGTGCCGCGCTGGCCCGCGGGTCCCGGCCTCGTGAAGCTCTCCGCAGGCTGGCTCATCGAGCAGGCCGGCGTCGCGAAGGGATTTCGCCGCGGCGCCGTTGGTGTGTCGACCGGGCACGCGCTCGCCCTCGTCCACCACGGCGGCGGCACGACGGATGCCCTGGTCGCGCTCGCGCGGCAGGTGCGCGACGCCGTCGCCGCGCGCTTCGGCGTGACACTGTTCCCGGAGCCGAGCTTCCTGGGCGAGACGTGGGACGCCGCGCCCGCGCCGCCGGCGGCCTGAGCCGCCGGGCCGCGCCCCCTACTCGTTGGCGGGCATGATGATGACGAACGCGTTGCTGGGGTTCGAGCCGGCGATGTGCGACGCCCACGTGCGCGTGTCGGCGGCGGGCGGGACGACGTCCCACATCGTGACGACGGGCTCGAACGCCCCGGCGTCCGTGGGCCTCGGCACCATCAAGAAGATGCCGGTCGCGGCTGTCGCCGTACCCGCGCCCGAGAAAGTCGCGTTCGGGTAGATGACGTCGAAGTTGCCCATGGCGGACACCGTCGCGCCCGCGACGCCGGCCGGCATGGGGCCCTCGCTCAGCTTGCCGACGACGTGGCCGATGAGAAAGCCGCGCGTCTCGAGATCGCCGGGCGCGAGCGTGATTTTGAGGACCTGCCCCACGAATTGTCCCAGCGCCGCCTCGAGCTCGCGGCTCACGGCGAAGGCGCGGCGATCGACGATGGGCGCGGGCGCCGCGCGGACGGCGGCGAGGTCGGCGGCCGTGCCCATGCCCGTCCCCGTCTTCACCCACAGGCGTGCCGTGCCCGTCCGCGTGTCCTCGAGCGTGCCCACGAGACCAATCGAGAGGTTCGTGATGTCCACGCCCGCGAGGGTCCACTTGCACCCCGTCGTGGCGTCGCAGTTGGCGGCGGACGTGTCGAGCGCCATCGAGCCCAGCGGCGTCGCGTCTGGGTTCAGGATCACCTCCGTCGGATTGACGATCGCGATCTTGAGCATGCTGAAGTCTTCGTTTTTCATGAGCAGCGCCTGGTTGAGGGGGTGCGGCGCGGCCGTGCCGGAGATCGAGACGTGGACGGTGCCGTTCGAGCCGGCGGCGCCCGTCGGCGCGGCGCCCGCCGTGCCGCCCGTCCCCGTGCCGCCCGCGGCGCCCGTCGCGTCCTGAGGTTTGAGCTTTCCGCAGGCGCCGGCGAGGGCGAGGGCCGGAAGGAAGGTCGCCACCAGGATCGCGGTCGAGCGAGGTTCGCGCATGAGGGCAAGCTAAAGACCCACCGTCTCTGCGTCAAGGGCCCGTGCCGGCATCTCCGGGCCGCGGGAACGCGTCAAGGGCCGAGCGCGAGGCGCAGGGAGGCGGAAAGCACGTCGAGCGAGGCGTCATAGGAGCCGTTTCCGACGACGGTCGGCGCCGGGTCGGTGCAGCCCGGTGTGAGGCATGGCGTCACCACTTGCTGGATGGCGCTCGTCGTCACCGTGCGCGCGGGCAGGAAATGGTGCGCGTACGCCACGTCGAGCGTGACCGAGGTGCGCGGGATGGCCAGCGACGCGCCCAAGGCGACGACGTCGCGCTGCCAGTTCGGGAAGTCGACGCTCGTGCTCGCCGACGGAACGGCGGACGTCTCGTGCAGGTAGCCCGCCCGCACGGTGAAGCGCCCGGGCACGAGCTCGTGCTCGCCGCCGAGGCGCACGCTGAACGCGTCGTCGAAGTTCTTTTGGAAGACGATGTCGGGCAGCGGCTTGCTCGTGCCCAGGTTGTCGCTCGCGATCACGATCCCGCGCGGCAGGAGCGCGATCGACCGCAGCGCCGACCAGCGCTCGTAGACGACGTCCGCCTCGACGAGCCAGCGCGCGCGCGGCCGCACGAGCACGCCCGCGCGCACGACGTCGGGCACGGGCAGCGTGAACCCCGTGGCGGTTCCGATCTGGTGCGCGCCGATCGCGCGCGCGGCCGCCGGCAGGTCGGTCGTGAGCGAGCCGGAGGCGTCGAAGGTGAAGCCTCGCCGGTAGCTGACGCCCACGGCGACGCGCTCCGTGGGTCGGCCCGTGACGCCCAGGATGGCCGTCGGGATGAACCCGCTCGTGACGTCGACGTGCGCGAGCGCGTCGGCCGCTGGATCCGTGCCCGGGCTGTCGCCGCTCCACACGGCCTGTGTGAAGCGCGCCGAGCCCTTGACGAGCTGGAACGTGAGGCCGGCGGCGAGCCATCGGTTGAAGGCGGCCGCCACGGCCCCCGACCAGTAGACGATCTGCGTATCGGTCGAGATCAGCGCGTAGCGCTGCGCGCCCAACGCGGGATACTGGAGCTTGCCGATGGCCGATGGTCCCGCGACGCCGGCCGCGAACGTCAGGCCCGCGAGGGGCCCGATTCGACCCAGGCCCAGGCTCACGACGGCGGCCGGTGCCAGGAACGGAGGCGCGCCGTTGGAGACGGCCGGATCTCCGCCGGCGGGGGTGAACGTCAGGCGTTGCCACGCGAAGTTCGCGTCGAGCGTGGCGCGCAGCCCGTCTTGTCGGCCGAAGCCCGCTGGGTTGTAGAGGAGCGCCAGTCCCCCGTCGGGATCGGCGGCGTAGGCGCCGCCCCGACCGAGCGCGAGGGTCCCGACGTCCGGGTGCTCGACGCCCGCGGCGCGCGCGTCGTGCGGGACGGACGGCGCCACGGCCGCTGCCCACGCCACGGCGAAGGCAAAGCCGAAAACGCTTCTAGAGAGGGGCCTACGCACGTTGTTCGCGAGCCAACCTAATCACTCGGGGCGGCGCGCGCGGAGGTAACGACCGGGCTCACGCGCGGTGGACGCGAGCGACCAGCGCCGGAGCACTTCCCTCCGGCTCGCGCGCCGTACCGAGCAAGGCGCAGAACGCCGCGATGACGGCGACGAGCGCGGCTGTCGACACGAGGATCATGACGTTCGCTTGCCGACGCCGGCGCTTGGTGGCGCGCTGGATGGCCGCGTGCTGGCCCTTGCCGAGGCGGCGCGTCTCCCGGGCGCGCTTGTAGTACTGCGCCCACGACGGCGAGGTCGCTGGCAAGTAGGGTGAGTCTTGGGCGGGCTCCGTCTCCATCGACCAACTCTCCGTCTAGTCCCCGTACACGAAACCACGGCAGCGTAGCCCGATCGCCACCTGCGATCCAGCCCCGCCCGCCCACGCGGCGACGTCGCAGGGCGCGTCGACGTCCTCGTTGGCTGCAAGACCGAAACCATCATTCCTTGAGGACGCGGCACTGGCGCGCGCCCGCGGGCCCGAACAGCGCGAGCAGGAGGCGAGAGTAGAGGCCGCGGCCGCGGAGCTGCCCCGAGATACTTCCGGCGCGGGCGTTGCCGGAGACGCGGCAGTGAAAGCCGAGATCGACGTCGGGCAGCACCGGCACCGCGACGACGAGCGCGTCGGCGGGCCCGTGCACCGTGAGGTCGAGCGTGAGGCGCGGCGGCAGCGCCTCGAACCAGGGCCGCGCGGGTCCGCTCGCGGTCTTCTTGTGAACGAACGGATCGACGCGCGCGCGAGAGACGCCCACATCGCCCGCGAGCACGAGCTCGCGCGCCGGATCCCCGGTGAGGCGCAGCCGCAGATCGAGCGCACCGATCGTGAAGGCGGACCTCGCATTGCCCACGCGCAACCCGTGGGCCGAGAGGGGAACGTCGACCGCGCCGACGCGGAGCGGCCAGGCCGACGCGATGTCGAGGACCGCGGGGGCATCCGCCGCGCCCAGGACGACGGCGCCCTGCGCGACGGCGTCGCCCATGGCTTCGACGCGCAGCGCGCGCGTCAGGAGGTCGTGGCCGCTGGCCTCGACGAGGCCGTCGAGCTTGAGCGCGGGCCACGTCGCGGACCGAGGCCGCAGCTCGAGGGCGTCGAGGCGCGCCGCCCCGGTTGCGACGGGGGCCCGCGCCGGGCCCGTTGCGCGCGCGTCGACGGCGATCGTGCCCGCGGCGGACGACAGCCAGGGCAGGCGGGCCTGGCGCGCGATGGCGCCCGCGTCGAGACGCGCCGTCGCCGTGAGCGCGAGGTCCGAGCGCTCGGGGGCCGCGAGATCGACGTTCACGTCGCCCGCGAGCGCGACGCGCGCGCCCGGGGCCGTGAGCGCGAGACCGGGAACGTGAACGTGCGTGCCGTCGACGGCGAGGCGGCTCCCCTCCGCGACCCCGAGCGCGAGCGGCCAGCCCTTCGGGCGCAGCGCGAGGGCACGCGCGACGACGATCGTGCCCGCGAGCGGAGCTCGCGGCGCCGTCGCGAGGTCGACGTCGACCGCGCCGTCCGCGGCGGCGAGGACGTTCCCCCACAGCGCGTGCAAGCCGCCGAGCTCGACGCGGCCACGCGCGGCCGCCTCGGCCTCGTCGCCCGACGTGCTACCGCGGAGCGCGAGGTCGCCGCCGGCGCCCACGGCGCGCACGTCGAGGTGCGTCCTGAGCGGTCGGTGCGGCGTCACGGCGACGCGGGCGTGGCCCGAGATCGCGACGTCGAGATCGGCGAGCGCCGGCGGCAGCCACGGACCGAGCGCGAAGCCCGCCAGCGCGAGGTTCCCGTCGGCCGTGACGCCGTCGGGTCTGCGCGTCGCGCCCACCTCGAGCGTGAGCGCGGGGCCGAGCGTGCCTTCGAGCGCGAGCGTCCAACCGCGCGCCCGCGCCTTGAAGTGTCCGTCGCCGAGGCGCCGGCCCGACAGCGAGGCGCCGGCGAGCGCGAGCGTTCCGGCGAAGGCGGGACGAGACGACGATCCCGTCACCGTGACCGCGGCGTCGAGTGTTCCGCCGAGCGCATCGCCGAGCGACGTCGCGTGTCCCGCGCCGAGCGCGGCGGGCAGCGCCACGGTCGTGAGGCCGGGCAGGGCCCCGAGCGGATAGGCGGTCAGCCGCAGCTCGCCCGAGAGCTGCCCCGCGCGCTCGGCCCGCCCACGCGCCTCGAGCTTGCCGCCCCCGACGCGCGTGAGCACCAGCCTGGCCAGCGTGAGCGCGCGGCCGTCGTCGAGCGTCGCCGTCACGGGCGCCGGCGCGCGAAAACGCTCGCCGAGGATCGTCGCGGTCGTCGACGGGGCGAACGAAAGGCGCGCGCGCAGGTGATCGAGCGGTCCCGAGACGGTGACGCGCGCCGCGAGCTGGCCGCTCGCCGTCGCGGGCGGCACCCAGCGCGCGAGCGACGCGACGGCCAAGGTCACGCTGGCGTCGACGCGCCCGGGCGGCGCGGGCGCGCCTTCCGCGCGCGGCGGCAGTGAGAGCGCGAGCGCGCCCCGCGCCGAGAGGTCGCCCCAGCGCGCGCTCAGCCCTTCGAGCCGCAACGTTCGTTGGAGGAGCCGCGCCGACGTGAGCCCGAGCTCGAGCGTGTCGTCGTCGGCGCGCGCCGCGCGCGCGCCCGGGGCCGGCGGCCCCACGCGGAACGCGAGGCGGCGCGGCTCGGGCGCCTCGCCGGCCCTCGCGAGCGTGATGTCGGCGGCCGGGATCTCGAGGTCGACGGCCGCCAGACCGGCGCGGAGCTCGAGCGCGGCACGCAGCCGCCCCGTGACACGACCGTCGAGGAGAGGTTCGAGGCTGTCGGCGAGGAAGGGTGCGAGCGCGAGGCCGCTCGCGCGAACGTCGAGCGTGGCCCGCTCGCCGCGCTCGACGGTTGCCTCGATGCCCGCGCGCGGCCCCTCGATCGAGAGGGCGCCCGTGAGCGCGAGGAACGGCCCGCGCACGCGCGCCGTCATCGTGCCGTCGAGGATCTCGCCGAGCGCCTCGCGCGGGAGCCAGGGCGCCTCGAGTCGCGCGGCGGCGTCGGTCAAGCGCTCCCAGCGCGCGTCGAGGGCGAGACCGGGCGGGTTGCGCTCGCCGCGCCGCCCGTGGCGCGCGAAGACGTTCTCGAACGCGGCCGTCCCCGCGAGCCGCGAGCGTCCCGTGTCGGCGTGGGCGACCGCGAGCACGAGATCGCTCGGCTCGTCAGGCGAGACGCCGACGTGGGAGATCACGACGTCGTCGAACAGCGCCGTCGTCGTCGCGACGGTGGCGTGGGCTCCGCCCGGGCCCGCGCGCAGCCGGCCGCCCGGCGCCGTGGCGTCGCGCACGTCGAACGTGAAGCCCACGCCGCCCGGCGTGCCGACGGCGAGCGAACCGGTCGCGCGCACGCGCGGCAGCGCGAGCCCCCACACCGGGAAATCCAGCTCGACGTCGATCTCCTCGAGGCGGGCGTCGCGCACGACGAGGCTCGCGCCCGTCGAGGGCAGCGGGCGCGGTCCGCCGCGCCGTGGCGCGGGCGCGAGACACGCGGCGCGCGTGGCCCCCGCGGGCACGGCGCGGAAGGCGCCCAGAAAACCGGCGTCCGTGCCGTCGACGGACAGCCGCCACCGCCCGTGCGACACGAGCGCGGGCGCGACGACGATGCGCCACGGGTTCCGCGCGACGTCGATCTCGGCGCTGATATCCTCGGCGGACAGGACCTCGCCCCCGTCGGGCCCCGCGACGCGCAGCCCGCGCAGCTCGACGGCGAAGGGGCGCCCGAGCAGCAGGTCGGGCACGACGAGCCAGCCGAGGCCGCCGCCCTCGACGCGGATCGCGCCGCACAGGGACGCCGTCTCGCGCGCGACGAGCCAGCGCAGCAGGGCGCCGCGGAGCAGGAGGGGCGGCACGAGCGGAAGGCCCACGGCGAGACTCAGCACGACGACGGCGAGGCGTCGTGCCCACCGGGCCGATGGCCGGGAGGCAGGCGGTCGCCCGGCATCCATGGGCCCAGGATCTGCTCCTTCCGCCTCGCAATGTCGACTATTTACCGGTGCGATCTCTCGCTAGACTTCGGCGATGACGCCCGGGGAGCGCGCGCGCTGCCGACAAAAGCTGCTCGAGCTGCGGACCGAGCTGCTGCGCGAAGGCGACATCGCCATCGAGCCCGGGCGCGTCGACGCCGCGGCCGTCGGCACCGACGATGACGCGCAGCCGCTCACCGAGATGAGCCAGACCATCGCCTCGAGCCGCAACCGCTCGCGCACCGTCGTCACGCGCCTGGTGGCGGCGGCGCTGCGGCGCCTCGAGGACGAGCCCGACGCGTTCGGGCTCTGCGTCGAGTGCGATGAGCCGATCTCCGCCAAGCGCCTCGAGCTGCTCCCGTACGCCGAGCTGTGCGTCGACTGCCAGCAGACGCGGGACGCTCCGCGCGGCGGCCCGCGCAAGAGCGTGACTGACTACCGCTGACCGCCGTCAGCTCTTCTTGAGGCGGGCCACGAGGGCGCGCAGCGTCGACTGCGCCTCGGGCGAGAACCATTGCTCGACCACGGCGCCGAGCATCTGGTCGTCGACCGCTTCGAAGGCCGTGACGAGGGGGCGGCGCGCGAGGGTCCGCGTCGCCGTCATCGCGGCGCGCGGGCGCCCAAGGAGCTCCCGCGCCCAGGCCACGGCGCGCGGCACGACCTCGTCCACGGGCGCGACCTCGTCGACGAGCCCCACGCGCAGCGCCTCGTCGGGCGGCACGAGCAGCCCGCCCACGGCGAGCCGCGCCGCCTGTCGCTCGCCGACGGTGTAGACGAGCGCGCGCAGCAGCACCTCCGGCACGGGCAGGCCGACGCGGACCTCGTTGAGCCCGACGAGGAAGTCACCGCTGGCGAGCACGCGGTAATCCGCGAAGAGCGCGAGCACCGTCCCGCCCGCGGGGCTGTGGCCGGTGAGCGCCGCCACGACCGGGACGGGTGACGCCGCCAGATCGCGCATGAGGGCGAAGAACGTCCGCCACGCGTCGAGGATGCCGGCGCGGTCGAGACTCAAGAGCGCCGGCACGTCGAGGCCCCCCGAGAACCGACCCGGGCTGCCCGACAGGACGATGGCTTCGCGACCGGCGTCCGTCGCCTCGCGCAGCGCCTCTCGGAGCGCGAGCAGGAGCGCCGGATCGAGCGCGTTGACGGGCGGGCGCGCCAGGCGCAGCTCGCGGATGGTCCCGTGCTCGACCGTCTCGATCATGACCGGCGCTTGCGCGCCTTTGGCGCTCGGCGTTTCCCACCGCCCCCGCGCGCGCTGGACGGGCGCTTTGCCTTCGGGCGCGCCTTCGGCGCCCGCGCCTTGGCTTTCGCCGGCTTGGCCTTCTTCTTCCCGGCCTTGTTGCCGGCCTTGGCTTTCAACGCCGGCTTGGCCGGCTTGGCCTTTTTCGGGCCGGCCTTGGCGACGAGCCTGCCGGCCGGCTTGGGCGGCTGCTTGCGGACGCCGTTGGTCTTGCCCGACACCGCGACGAAGTACCCCTTGAGCGGCTCGAGATAGAACTTCACCCAACCGTCGCGATAGCTCGCGCCCTGTCCGCTCGGGATGTCGGTGTGCAGGATCGTGACCATCGTGCCGCCCACGGTCTCCTCGAGCGTCACCTCGACGCGCGAGTCGGGGCTGCCGAGCGGGAAGTCCTCGGCGCGCCAGGTCTGGACGATTCGCCGCCCGGGCTGCAGCTCGACGGTCTGGCCCACGGCGTAACCGTCGAAGGCGCTGTGCTTGCCGCCCACGAACGGCTCGACGACGGCTTTGTCGCCCGTGAAGGCGGTGTGCTCGTCGCTCGAGAGCCAGGCGGCGTAGATGCGCTCGGGGCGCGCGGGGATCACCTCGGAGAGCGAAAGGCTGTCGTACGTCACGTGGACCTCCCGCGGCCGAAGCTAACACGCGACGCGACCGCGCGGACGCCCGAGTGGCAGCCGTCACGGCGTGAGCACGAACGTGCGGCTCAGCCACGAGGCGCCCGCGCGCTCGTCGCGCGTGACGACCCAGATCGTGACGTTGCCGTCGGCCGGCACGGCGTCGGCCTTCGGCGGGTGGTACTGGCTGTCGATGGGGATGTGGCCGTTGTCCGGCACCGTCAGCAGCGGCGACAGCTCGCTCGTCCGTTCCGGCGGCGAGAACGTCCCGGCCGTCGCGAAGAACTGGAACGTCAGGAGCTCCTTGCGGCACTGCGTCTCGATCGCGCCCGTCTGCGCGTTCTTGACGCGCAACAGATAGTGCTCGGGGGTCGTGGCATCGAAGGCCGGCTGCACGAAGAGCTCGTCGGTGGAGATCGACAGCGTCGGCGGGCTCGCCGCGAGCTCGTCGGCGGGGATGCCGTCCGTGCGGTGGCGGAAGAGGCCGATGCCCTGGAGGTTGGGGTTGGAGTTGGGGACCTGCGTGGCGGGGCAGTCGGTCCCCGCCGGGACGAGGTCGGGCGGCAGCAGCGGCCAGTAAACGACGCGCTTGAGCGCCGAGGCGGTCTCGTCCCCGATCGTGAAGGTGAGGTTCACGAGGGCGTCGAGGCTGAAGTCGCGGTTGAACTGGATGGCCTGGGCGATGGCCGGATTCATGTCCGACGTCGGCGAGGGAGCGAAGAAGGCCGCGAGCCTGTCGCCGCTCAAGCCGTAGACGACCGTCGGCTCGTACGCGATCGCCGAGCCCATCGTGGCGGAGGTCGTCGCGGAAGGCAGCTCCGTCGTCGCGAGCGCGGCGTCGAAGGGCGGCGGGAACTTGTCGGTGACGTCGTGCCCCGGGCAGAGCTTGCTGTTTCGGCCGCTCGCCGACGTGATCGTGTCGATGTAGTCCGGACAGGCCTGGCCCGTCAGCGTGAGGATGTCGCTCGGCTTCAGAGGATCGACGACGAGCGCCGTGATCGTCGCCGTCGTGTTCATGAGCGAGGCCGGATCGTCGAGCGGCACGAGGAAGCCCGCGGGATCGGTGCGGACGGCCAGTACGCGCAGGTCCTTGACCGTCGTGATGTCGTCGAGGTTGCCGCACGCGACGAGCGCGAGCGCGAGCACGACCGGAGCCGTCACGAGGATTGGCGATGGACGTTTCATCAGAAGATTCCACGCAGGCCGAGGATCGGCAGGAAGGGAATGCCGCGCACGGGCTCCGAGCCCCGGCACCGGTAATCGTAGATCGTGAGCTCCGGATTCTGCGCGTTGTAGACGTTCTGCACGTCGAGGTACGCGCCGAATTGCCAGGCGTTGAACGTCCACCTGCGTTCGGCGCGGAGGTCGAGCTGATGGAACGTCGGGCGGCGCACGGAGTTCGTGGCCCCCTGGGTGCAGGCATAAAGGCCGGCGTCGGCGTCGTAGGTGCCCTCCGACATGGGCGTCTCGGGCGTGCCGGTCACGAGGCGGAAGCGCGTGCCGAACTGCCAGGCGCGCCAGGTGTAGCTCGCCACGACGGTGAGGTTGTGGGTCTGGTCGAAGTCGGTCGGATACCACGTGGCGCCCTGCGCGCCGGTTTGCAGCGCGCCCATGCCCTGGCTGCTCGTCGAGGCGCCGTTGACGGCGTAGGCGGTCTGCTCGGCGCGCGACAGCGTGTACGCGATCCAGCCGAAGAACCGCTGCGTGAACTCGTGCTTGAGGATGAGCTCCATGCCGTACGAGCGCTGGCGGCCCGTGGGCGCGAAGCCGCCGGCGACGGCCACGGGCTCGTTGTGGCGCTCGACGAAGTAGAAGGTCGTGTCGAGGGTCAGCTTTTCCGTGAGGAGCCGCAAGAAGCCGAGCGAGTATTGCTCGGCCCGAATCGTCGGAAGCGACGGCGTGCCGAGCTTCGCGTCGAGGAGCTGCGGCTCCTGCATCTGATGAAAGACGCCGACGCCGCCCTTGAAGGTCTGCTTGTCGCTGACCTTCCAGCGCACGACGAGCCGCGGGTCGAAGGAGAAGCGGCTCTGACCGACGTAGCGGAAGTAGTCGCCGCGCACGCCCGGCGTGATCGTGAGGCCGCGACCCGGCTCCCAGCTCGCGTCGGTGTAGAGCGCGGTGCCGAGCGTATCGAGCGGGATCGTCGTCGGCACGAGCATGGGCGTCGAGTCGCCGTAGAGGCGCGTCATCTGCGCGAGCGGGGCGTTGACGTAGAGGTGGTCGAAGTTCTCGGCGCCGTCGAAGCCGACGCGCCAAATGAGGTGCGCCCCGAGCTGGCGCGACAGCTCGTCGCGCAACTCGAGCGCGTGCTGGGCCTGGTTGATGCCGATCTCGCCGGCGCCGAAATTGAGGCGTTCGTAGCCGTAGGCGGGCGAGAGCCGATTGACCCAGCCGTGGCTCGACACCGTCCAGATGCCGATCACCTTGTGGAAGCCCGTCTCGGTGCCGAGCTGCAGGTTCCCCGTCGAGGGATCCTTCGACACGACCTTGAGGCTGTCGTTGCTGCCGAAGGCGAAGAGCGCCAGGCGTCCGGCTGGCAGCTCGCGGTGCAGGCCCACCTGGTAGTCCCAGTACACGGGCGCCGCGGTCGTCGTGCTCGGCGGCAGCACGATCGGCAGCAGCAGGTCGATGTACGAGCGCCGCGCCGACACCGAGCCCGTCCATCCCTTGGCGAGCGGCCCCTCGACGTACGCCGACGAGTCGAGAAAGTTGATGTCGGCCTGTCCGTGCAGGCGCGGCGTCGGGTCGGTCGTGATGTCGACGTCGACGATTCCCGCCGTGGCGCGCCCGTACTTGACGCCGAAGTTGCCCGGATAGAAGTCGATGTCCTTGATGAGCCGCGGCGTGAGCACGGAGGGGCCGCCCAGGAAGTGATACAGGATGGGGATGCGGTGGCCCTCGACGAAGATGCCCGAATCGTCCGGGGCCGCGCCGCGGATGACGAGCAGCCCGAGGCCGAAGGGCGTGCGCGCCACGCCGGGCAGGTTCTGCACGACGCGCAGCGGGTCGCCGAAGGTTCCCGGCACGCTCGTGAGCTCGGACTGCGCGAGCGTGTAGCGGGTCACGGCCTGCGTGGGCGGCGGCGCCCGGACCGTCGTCTCGTACGTGGCGCCAAATTTCTTGGCGACGAGGCACTCGAGCTCGAACGGAGCCGACGCGCTCACGTTGCGCGCGTCGACGTCGCGGATGCAGGGCTCGTGCGCCGCATCGCCGACGATCACGCGCAGGGGGACGCCCGGCTCGGCCTCGACGACGAAGCGGCCGTCCGCGTCCGTGGCTGCGGCCAGCACGGCCGGCGCCTCGGGCGCGTCGTTGTGTCGCGCGATGATCGAGACCTCTGCGTCCTTGATCGGGTCGCGGGTTCCTTTCTCGCGCAGGCGGCCGCGCCCGACGAGGACGACGGGCGGCGCGGGCGGCGGCGGTGGCGGCGAAGGCGGCTCGGGCGCCGCCGGGACGGGAGGCGCCACCAGTCGCGGCACGAAGTGCAGCGTGAGCTCGATGCGGATGGCGCCCGCCTTGCCGTCGATCTCGGCGGGCGAGAATTCGTACTGCAGCACGGCGGCCTTGGCCGCCTCATCGAAGCCGTTCCCCACGGGCTTCGGCACGTCGACCTTGGTGACGTGGCCGGCGGCGTCGATGTCGATCGTCAACGTGACGTCTGCGGAGAGCTTGGCGTCGAGGGCGCCGGGCGGGTAGACGGGCTCGACGGCCTTGAGGACCTTGGGCGGCTTCGTGAGGATGGGCGCGGGCAGAGCGGTGGGCGGCGCCTGCAGCGGCGGCGCCCAGTCCTGCGCGCGCGCCGCGCCGGACCCCAGCGCCGCGGCGGCGAGCGCGCTCAGCGCAAGCACGCCGAGCGCGCGTCGACCGATGCCACCCGTGCGCGCGCGGCATGCTCGGGCGCTCACTTCGCGCTCTGATCCCACCACTTCGACAGGTTGCCGGTGGAGCGCCGCGGCTGGTCCTGGTAGTGCGACACGTCGTTGAAGAGCATGAGACGCGCTCGCACCGGATCCTTGAAGTCGACGACGTTGAGGCAGGCGGGCGACTGATCGAGGCGGTCGCGGTACCCGCGCTCGTCGAAGCCGAGGAGGCTGGACAGGAGCAGGCGCAGCGTGGCCTTGTGCGAGACGACGAGCACGCTCTGCCCCGCGTGCGCGACGACGATCTCGCGCAGGACTGGCAGCGCGCGCGCGAGCACGCCCACGCCCGACTCGCCGTTCTCGGGCGCGAAGGTGAACGGATCGGCGTCCCAGGCCGCGTACTCGTCGGGGAAGCGCAGCTCGACCTCGGGGCGCGTCAGGCCCTCCCAGCGGCCGTGGCTGATCTCGCGCAGGCCGTCGCGGTGGCAGAGCGGCAGGCCGTGCGGCGCGGCGAGAATGGCCGCCGTCTCGACGGTGCGCGACAGTGGGCTGGAGTAGACCGCGGAGATCGTCTCGCCCGCGAGGCGCTGCGCGAGGGCGCGGACCTGCGCGCGCCCCGCGTCGGACAGGTCAACGCCCACGGCGCCCGAGAAGCGATCCTCGGCCGTGAGCTGCGTCGCTCCGTGGCGGACGAGGAAGAGGCGGGTGGCTGTCATGGCGGCCCCATGATGCCGGCGGACGCCGGCCGAGTCACGGGCGTTCGTGTACAGTCGGCACGACGCATGGCCGTGTTCCCTTCCGGTGGTCTCGCGCCGTCTACCTCGACGCTCCCGTGCGGGGAGAGCCGCGGTCATCCGGTCGTTTCGATCAACGCTCCGGACGAATCGGCAGACTCACTGTTGAACGCAGCCCGTGAACGTAATCTCGCTGATGGACCACCACGCCTTGGTGGACATCCCTGTCTGGGTCATCTTGATGGCCTTCATGACCGTCGCCGGAAACGGAATCATGAGGTTGGCGCTGCCAGGTCCGGCGACGGCTGCAGAGAAGCCGACGAAGGTGGTGCCGTCCACCGAGTACTCAATCTTGTAGGCGACCGGGGCGTCAGCCGCGCTCGCCGCCTCCACGGAGACGTTGATGCCGCTGATCTTGACGGAGGACGCGAACGACACGATCACGTATTCGCCGCCCATCTGTTGCTGCCCGTCCGTGTAGCGCGTCGCCGGATCGCCGTCGATGGCATTTTGGGGCAGGCGCGCCGTCGTCTGGAAGTTACACATCATGTTCGTCGCCGGGTCGCAGACCAGCTCTGGCGTGAAGGTCCAGTTCGCGCGATCACAGCCATTGACCGCGGGGCCGCTGCCCGCGGCGCCGCTGCCGATGCCTGCCGCACCGCTGGTGCCCGCGGCGCCGGACGAGCCCGCGGCGCCGCTCGTGCCCGCAGCGCCGCTGGTGCCCGCGGCGCCGCTGGTGCCCGCGGCACCGGACGAGCCCGCGGCGCCGCTCGTGCCCGCGGCGCCGCTCGTGCCCGCAGCGCCGCTGGTGCCCGCGGCGCCGCTGGTGCCTGCGGCGCCGGACGAGCCCGCTGCGCCGCTCGTGCCTGCGGCGCCAACGCCGGCCGCGCCGGTCGTCGAACCTGCGGCGCCTGTGCTCCCTGCGACGCCCGTGCCGGTGTCGCCGGCGATGCCCATGGTTCCAGCCGTTCCGCTGCCACCGGCAATGCCCGTCGTGGCGTCGCCTGCGGCGCCCGAGAGGGGAATCGAGCCCGCGGCGCCCGTGGAGCCGGCGGTCCCGCTCTGGTGACGCAATGGCTCCGGCCCGCCGCATTGCAGGCACGCGAACCCCATAGTCACACCGAGCAGCAGGACGAGCGCCTGCGTCCCGCTCTTTCGTGTCGCCGGAATCATGGAGACCTCCAGGCCGCGTGGACACGCGCCATCAAAGTTTACCACCCCCGCGCCGAGGTCGAGGCGTTGGCGCGCCGCACGATGCACATGCGAGACCGCCACAAAAAGGGATGGCGAGGCCGAGACGGAGCGCCTCGCCCGGTCGCCATATGTATGTCTGCGTGAGACACTGTCCGCCTTTGCCGCCTCGATCCGACGGCGACGCCTCACCGAAATCCCCGGCATCCGCGGGTGATCCCCGCCTCGGGGCAGGGCGTGGTCGCGTGCCGCTAGCGCACCGCGGCCGGTCTGGTCGCGCGCTCGCGCTCGCGGTTTGCGGGCTCGCGGCCTGCGGCAGAGACCCAGGCGCGCGGGCGCCGCGAGTGAGGCAAGCGACGGATGCCGCGACGATCCCGACGGCCGTGGGAATCGCGGCGAACGCGGGCGTCTCTGTTGCGCCAGACGCGGGCGGTCCGTCGGACGTTCCGCCCCCGCGCGGCAGGGTCGTCTCGATCGTCTACACGTCGAACGTCGGCGGCGAGTACGAGCGCTGCGGCTGCCCCGTTCACCCGCTCGGCGGCCTCGGTCGCCGCGCCGCCGAGGTCGACAGGATCCGCGCCGAGAGCGACGGCGTGATCTCGGTCGACGCGGGCGATCTGTTCTTGCCCGCCGAGGAGGGCCCGACGCGCGGGCGGCCGCCGGTGGCGACCGAGCTCGAGCGGCGGGCGCGCCTGCTGGCGGCCGCCACCGCGCGCCTCGGCGTCACGGCCTTCACGCCGGGCGAGCGCGATCTCGCGCTGGGCGTGCCGCTCCTGAGCCGCGTCCTCGCCGACGCCAAGGTGCCGGTGATCTCGGCGAACCTCGTCGATGCGCGGGGACGCCTCCTGTTCCCCGCCGATCGCGTCGTCGAGGTTGCGGGCGTCAAGGTCGGCATCTTCGGCGTCACGGCGACATCGCCGCCCGATCCCGCCCGTTGGCGCGCTTGGGGCGCCGCCGCGCGCGATCCCGCCGCCGCGGCGCGCGCCGAGGTCACGGCGCTGCGCGCGCGCGGCGCGCGCGTCGTCGTCGCGCTCGTGCACGTGGGCGGCACGCCCGACAGCCACAAGCTCCTCCGCGAAACGCCCGGCATCGACTGGGCCGTCCTCGGCCACAGCGGGCGCAACCTCGAAGTGCCCGAGATGGTCCCGACGGCCGGCGGGCAAGGCGCGCGCGAGCTCGAGGCCATGTCCCTCGGGCGCAACCTCGGCCGTCTCGATCTGCACGTCGTCGAGGGCGACGGCGCGGGCGCCTTTGCCGATCGGGGCGCGCGCGCGCAGCTCCGCGCGATCGTCCTCGACCACGAGCAACAGATCGCGGACTATGAGAAGCGGTTGCCCACGACCGAGCGCCAGCTGACGCTGCGCTCGTACTACGACAAGCGCCTGGAGGCGCTGCACGCGGCCGTCGCACGCGAGACGCGCGCCCTCGCCGCGATCCCGGCGCGCCTGCAGGGCAACTGGTTCGAGAATCGCATCGTTCCGCTCGACACGGGCGTGCCCGATCAGCCGGGAGTCGGCGCGCTCGTCGCGGCCTATGATCGCGAGAGCGACCGCCTCGCGGCGGCGCGCAAGCCCGTCGGCATCAAGCCGGTCGAGCCGAGCGCGGCGGGCGCGCGCGCGCCGACGCACGCCGCGCCGAACGCGGGCGCGCAGCCCGCAGCGAGCACGTACGTCGGTGCGGCGGCCTGCGCGCGCTGTCACGAGCCGGCCGTGGCGTTCTGGCGCGCGACCAAGCACGCCCGCGCGCTCGCCACGCTGGAGGCGGCGCACCGCGGGCGGTCGGCCGCGTGCGTGCCTTGTCACGTCACGGGCTACCTGCAGCCCGGCGGCACCGACGACCTTGCCGTCGCGACGACGCGCCTCCGTGACGTCGGCTGCGAGGCCTGCCACGGCGCCGGCTCGGCCCACGTGGCCTCGCCCCGCGAGCCGGGCAAGATCGCGCGCCTGGTGGCGGCGCCGGTTTGCCTCGGCTGTCACACGCCCGATCAGACGGACAAGGGGTTCGACTACCCGGCGTTCCTGGGCGCCGTCGTCGGGCCGGGCCACGGCGCGCCCGCGCCCTGATCGGCCGCTCGCGGTCTCCTCAAGGGCCGAAGGTCTTCGGATCCTGAAGCGCCTGCCAGAAGCGCGCGGTGGCGGCGGCGTTGGCGCCGCGGGTCACGGCCCACACGCGCCCGGCGGGCCCGGCCGTGAGCGTGGGAGCCTGTCCGCCCGCCGGCGGCGTGGCGCCCGCCGCCGAGGCCGTCAACACGTCGAGAGAGAACGTCGGCAGCACCGTGGCATACACGCTGTCCTGATCGGCGGCCTCGTGGAGCACCATGATGTCGGCGAGCTTCCCGGACATCCAGGTCCCAAAGGGATTGGCGGGCAGGTCGGCGGCGCGCGCAGGCGGGACGTCGTCCCGCTGGGCATAGTAGGTGTTGACCTGAACGTAGCGGTAACGGCTCACGACGATCTCGCTGGCCCAGACGTCGAGGTCGCCGTTCGGCCACCCCGCGGAGATGCTCGTGCCCGTGGTCTCCCCGAGCGACGAGACGACGACCACCTCGTCGGCCACGCGATGGTCCACGAGATACGCGTCGGCCAGGTCGGTCAGCGCCGCGCCGGTCGCGACGACGACGGGGCGCAGCGGTTGGCTGAGGCGCGCGGCCTGGTCGATGATGAACAGCGCCCCGTCGGAGTGATTGGGCGTCGTCGCGTCGATGTCGCCGCTCGGCGGCCGCACGAGGGGCGGCGCGACGCTGGCGATGGGATCGGGGACGTTTCGCATGCCGCTCGCGCGCGCGGCCGCGACCATGTCGCGCCAGGCCTGCACGTTGTCGGCGAGCGAAGGATAGTTCGGCGTCGCGTCGACGACGATACCGGCGAGGCGCAAGTCACCCGAGCTCGCGAGCATGAGCGCGACCTCGCCTTGCCAATTGTCGCGCGCGCCGTCGTTGTTGAGGATGATCGGGTTGCGCTCGTCGACGGGCAGCGCGCCGTGGGGATGATCGGAGCCGGCGTCGAGGTTGACGTTCCCGCAGGCGGCCAAAAGGGCGAGGGTGCCGGCGAGCGCGTCCCTCGAGACGGAGACGAGCACGCTCGCCTGCCCGACGGCCGGGCGCGCGCCTCGCCTCACGGCCCTTCGCCCAAGGCGTCGTTCATGCGCGCGAGCAGCATGCTGCGCGGGAACCGCATGCGAAACGTCGCGGCCGCGCGCCGGGCCTCTTCCGAGCGATGCGCGCCCGCGAGCGCCAGCACGCGCAAGGCCTCACGTTCCTCGGTGAGCTGGCCGTTCGGGAACCGTCGCTCGTGCTCCGCGATAGCGGCCAGCGCCGCCGTGACGTCGGCGCGCGCGAGGGCGGCGCGCGCCGGCTGCAGCACCTTGAGCTCGAGGGCGTAGCCCTCGGCGCGCGTCAGCGTGTGAGCCGGAGCGACCGGTCGGGGCGCCGGGGCCGCTGGCTCGCCGCGCGCGGGCTCGTCGATCGAACGAGGCAGAGGCAGACGCGCCGCGGGAGCCGGGCCGGCAGCGCCGCGTGGCGCTGGCTCGGCCGCGGGCGGGGTGCCCCAGAGCCGCGCCTTGATGGCCGCCGTCGCGAGCGTCCCGGCCACGAGCACGATGGCCACGGCGGCGGCCCAGTGCCATCTCCAGGAGAAGCCGGCCTGCGCCGCAGCGTGCGGCGGCGAGGCCGATTTCGACAGCGCGGCGCGCGCGCGCAGGAACACCCGGCGCCTGAGGTCGTCGGGCTGAGGAACGACGTCGCGCTCGCTCGCGAGGAGCGCCTCGACGTCCGGGGAGGGCGGCTCGACCACGGGAGGCCTCATCGCCGGTCTCCTCGCGGCAGGCCGCCGCGGCGGTCTTGCCGACGGACGGCGCTCTCGAATTCCTTGCGTGCCTTGCGCAGGCGCGAGTACGCCGTGAACACGGGTATCGACAACGCCGACGCGATGTCGCGCATGGCCGCGCCGTCGAGGTCATGCATGACGAGCACGGCCCGCCGCGGCAGCGGCACCTGCTCGAGCGCATCGAGGACGCGCGCGCGCGCTTGCTTCGTCACGGCCGCCTGGTCGGGGTACGGACCGGCGTCCGCCACCTCGATCCACGCATGCGGCACCTCGCGCGCCGCGCGCTTCCGGTGTGCCGAGGCGACCCGAAAGGCGATCCCGAAGAGCCAAGGGCGCAGCGGCAGCGACGGATCGTAGTCCTGCCAGCGCCGATAAAGCACGAGGAAGACCTCGTGGACCAAGTCCTCGACGTCGGCGGCCGGAATCCCGAGGCGACGCAAGGTTCGGCATAGGTAGTCGAATTCTCCCTGAAAGGCGCCGAGACAATCAGGCCGCTCGCTCATTTCGAGCCGGGCGTGCGCCACTGAAGACTCGCTCGCCACTGTCTTCATTGTGGCCGCGCCCGAAACCTTGTCATCGAAAAAGCACGGCGAGGTCGATTCCCACGGCGAGACCGAGGGTGGGTGTCCTCCAGACCGGCAGTTGGTTCAAGGTGACGGTTCGCGGCGTGAGCGTGTAAGCGCCGTCCGCATGGAGCACGGCGGCGAGGCGCGTCGAAAGAGGTTGCGCGAAGGCGGCGCGCAGTCCGACGCGGGCCGTCGTGGACGCGGGCGCGTGGGCGTCGTCGACGCCCAGGCCCGAGACCTGCAACCGTCCAAGGGCCATGAGGGGGCACAGCGCGAACCGGCGCAGGTGACCACAGACGGCGAGGGTGCCGGCGAGCGTGCTGGTCCGAAAGCCGGTGCCGTCCGCCTGACGAAACGTCACGGGGAGGGTCGCGCGCGCGCCGAGGTCGAGCGAGAAGGCGCGAAGGCGTGCCGCGCCGGAGAGCTCGGCACCCGCGCTGGCTGTCGGCGCCTCCCCGAACGACCCGACGGGGCCGACGCTGACGGAGAACGACGGGGGCCGCCGCGGTGCTGGCGTGGTCGTGACGGTGGGCGGCGCGATCTCGCGCGCGGGGGACACGACGGCCGGCGGAGGCTCGAGCGGCGTCCCGAGGAGCTGATTGAGGAACTGGATCTGGACGGCGAGCGCGAACGTCATCCCGCGCACGAACTCCGCGCAATCTCGACTGGCCGACGACAGGCGCCGGTCGCCCTCGCTCGCGCCCGTCGGGTTCGTCCAGACGAGCGCGCCCTCGAGCCCACGCTCGGACGGGTGAACGCGGGCGTCGACGTGATGCGAGGCTCCGTCGCGGAACGGGTCGGTGCCGAGTTGCTCGACGACGTGGCGACGAAACTCGTCCTCGCCGGGACAATCGCGCAGGGACGGATCGACGTCGTAGCTCAGCGACACCGAGAGCGACGTCGCGCTCCGCGCGGTGCCCGCGGCGGCGAAGACCGTCAGCGACAGGCACACCGTCCACGCGCCGCGCCGGGTCACGCCCCATTGCAGCACGACGAAATCTTCATGACAACAACGCCGCCGTCACGGCCGCGGGCAGGCGTCGCGACGTCCTATTGAACGATGATGGTCTTGCACATGACGCTGCAGGCCTGCGTCCCGTCGCACTGCTCGCCGTTGGCGCTCTGGATGCGGCCGTCGCCGCAGTAGGGGCCGAGCACGCAGCTCTTCGTGCAAGTTCCGGCGCCGTACGCGGTGTCCGAGTTCGCGGCGCCGTTGTCGCAAACCTCCGGGCCGTTCACGGCGCCGTCACCGCAGTGGGGCGCCAGCGTGCAGTCCTTGTTGCAGGTTCCGTACGAGCCGTCGTTGACGCCGTTGTCGCAGGCCTCGCCCGGATCCTTGAAGCCGTCGCCGCACTTGAGCTTGCAGTGCACGTCGCACTTGCTGGTCATCGAGCCGTTGTTGGCCCCGTCGTCGCACGCCTCAGGCGGCTGCACGGTGCCGTCGCCGCAGGACGGGATGGGCACGTACATCTTGCAGTCGGTCGTGCACGAGCCCGCTTGACCGCTGTTGACGCCGTCGTCGCAGCCCTCATTGGCGTCGACGGCCTTGTCGCCGCAGTAAGGGGCCGGCTTGCAGAGCGCCGTGCAGACGTTCTTGCCGTACGCCGTCGCAACGGGCTGGTTCTGCGTGCCGTCGTCGCAGATCTCTCCCGCGCCCGTCTGGACGATCATGTCGCCGCAGCGCGGGCCGAGCACGCAGCCAGGCGCGCAGTTGCCGTAGCTGCCGTCGTTCTTGCCGTCGTCGCACTGCTCGGTGCCGTTCTTGATGCCGTCGCCGCAGCGCGGGCCGAGCGTGCAGTCGGCGTTGCACTTGGCGTAGCCGCCCGTGTTCAGCGCCGTGCCGCTGTCACACTGCTCGCCCACGTCGAGCTTGCCGTTGCCGCACTTGAGCTTGCAAGCGGCGTCGCACTTGCTCGTCGAATTGCCGTTGTTGGCGCCGTCGTCGCAGGTCTCCCCCGCGCCCGGCTGGACGACCTTGTCGCCGCAACGGGGGCCGAGCGTGCAGCCGCTCGTGCAGAAGCCGTAGCCCCTGCCGTTGTTGACGCCGTCGTCACACTGCTCGTCGTGGGCGCCGTCGACCTTGCCGTCGCCGCAGTACGGGGCGAAGACGCAGCCGGGTCCGCACACGAGCTTCGAGCCACCGTACGGCGAGAGGTTGACGCCGTCGTCGCACTGCTCGGTGCCGTTCTTGATGCCGTCGCCGCAGCCGGGCGGCAGCGTGCAGTTCGCGTTGCACGTGCCGTAGGCGCCCGTGTTCATGGCCGTGCCGAGGTCGCAGGCCTCGCCCGCCGTGACGATGCCGTCGCCGCACACGGGGGAGCACACGCTGCGGATGCCCGAGAAGTTGCTGAGCGTCAGCGTGTAGTTCGACTCGGTCGTGTGGCGCTCCGCCTGGAAGACGACGATCTCGTAGACGCTGCCCACCTTGAGCTTGAGGTCGACCACGTGGCCGCCCCCGGTCTGCGCGACCGAGTTGCAGCCGCCCGTCAGCGTCGGCCCGGGCGCCACGAAGTCACACGAGTAGCCCGTGCCGGCTGAGGCGTCGAGCGTGATGGTCCCTTGCTCGCGCTTGTGCAGGCCGCCGAGATCCACGGCCAGGATCTTGTTGATGTAGACGAACACGTCGTCGTCGCCCACGAAGGTGAGCGTCGCGCTGCCCGAGTACTCGAACCAGTAGCGCGTCTCGGACGTGAAGCCGTAGTTGTGCGCGTTGGGCCCGTTGCCCCAACCCAGTCCGTCGATGGGGTAGAAGGCCGTCGTCGCGAACTGGAAGCTCGTGCACGCGGGGTTCGCCCCCGTGTTGCAGGTCGCCGAGTTTGCGCCGCCCACCTGTCCGCCGAGCGTCAGCGTCTGCACGATGGGCTTGTTGTAGATATCGTTGTCGACGTACCACATGCCGAACCAGTCCTTGTTCGGATCGTACGTCGCGGTCTGGGTCGGCATGCAGAGGCGGCTCGTCGATGCGCAGAGGTTCGCCGTGAGGGGTTTGCACATGTTGACGTGCACGGGCACGCCGCCGTTCGCGCCGCCGAGCTGCGGGAGCGCCGTGCCCGGGTCTCCTTCGCCGATGACGCACTCGAAGTCTGGATGTCCACCCGTCTCGTTCCACCCTTTGAAGTCGTGATAGACGATGGGCAGGATCAGCGGGTTCGGCTTGATGGGCGTGTCGGTGCACGCGTATCCGGGCTCGATCTTGCAGTCCTTCGAGCAGCCGTCGCCCGAGATCGTGTTGCCGTCGTCGCATTGCTGACCGTTGGCCTTGTCGATGGGCAGGAGCAGGCCGTCGCCGCACACCGTGGCGCAGGCGCCGCCGCCCGCGGGGCACGACGGCTCGAGCCGGCAGAGCGGCGAGCAGCCGTCGCCCTGGTCGTGGTTCATGTCGTCGCACTGCTCGCTGCCCTCGGTGACCTTGTTGCCGCAGGTCGTGGGCAAACAGCTCGTGGGGCCGATGCAGCCGCTCGCCTGCTTGGGCGTCGTGCAGGTCCAGCCCTCGGCCTTCGTGACGGGCATGCTCTCGAGCGTGCACGTCGGGCTGCAGCCGTCGCCCGCGACGACGTTGCCGTCGTCGCACTGCTCGAGGCCGGCGACGATGCCGTCACCGCACTTGATGGCGCGGCAGGCGTTGCCGATCGAGCACGTCCAGCCGCACTCGACCTGGCACGCCTGCGAGCAGCCGTCGCCCGCGAGGACGTTGCCGTCGTCGCACTGCTCGTTGCCCGTGACCTTGTGATCGCCGCACACGACCGTGCTCACACACTTCTGGCCCGGCATCGGGCAGACGTAGTTCGCCTCGATGACGCAGGTCGGGCTGCAGCCGTCGCCGCCCACCAAGTTGCCGTCGTCGCACTCCTCGCCGTCGGCCACCGAGAGCTTGCCGTCGCCGCAGAAGGCCACGAGCGTGCATTTCTGCCCCGGCGTGGCGCAGGTCCAGCCGGGCTCGAGCGTGCACGTTGACGTGCAGCCGTCGCCGTTTGCCGTGTTGCCGTCGTCGCAGTACTCGCCGAAGCCGAGGCGCCCGTCGCCGCACTTCGGCATGGTGACGGGGGCGCACGGGCCGCCCGCGCCGTTGGCCGTCGGACACGTGAAGCCGGGTTCGACCTGCTTGCAGTCGGCGGAGCAGCCGTCGTTGGCCTTCACGTTGCCGTCGTCGCAGGCCTCGTCGCCCGTGACCTTGAGGTCTCCGCACACGATCGTCGAGACGCACTTCTGTCCGGGCGTGGCGCAGACGAAGAAAGGCTCGAGGACGCAGGTGCCCGTGCACCCGTCGCCCGGCGTGAGGTTGCCGTCGTCGCACTGCTCGCTGCCGTTGAGCTTGCCGTCGCCGCAGAAGGGGATGAGCGCGCACGGCATGTTCGCCTTCGGGCACGTCCAGCCGGTCTCGACGACACACTTCGCCGAGCAGCCGTCGCCATTCTTGAGGTTACCGTCGTCGCAGCCTTCGCCCATGTCGAGCACGCCGTTGCCGCACGGCGGAGGCGGCGCGGGCTGACACGCCTTGCCCGCCGTCGGGCACAGCCAGCCCATCTCGATGCGACAGTTCGCCGAGCAGCCATCCCCGCCGACGGTGTTGCCGTCGTCGCAGAGCTCGTTGCCCGCCACGACGCCATCGCCGCAGATCGCGGTCGACGTGCAGAACTGCCCGGGCATCGGACAGACGAAGTTCGGCTCCAGCTGGCAGACCCCCGAGCAGCCGTCGCCGGGCGAAGTGTTGCCGTCGTCGCAGGCCTCGCCCATCTCGAGCTTGCCGTTGCCACACGCCGGCCCCGCGGGGACGTCGGGCGACGCGTCGACGCACGGTCCGCCGCAGCCCGCGGCGCCGTCCGTCATGTTGCCAGCGACGCCGAAGCCGCCGAAGCCGAAGACGCCGGCCGTCCCCATGCCGCCACCCGTGCCGCCCATCGAGGTCTGCTCTTGCGCGGCATCGACGGCGGCGTCGTGAGGGACGTCCGTGTCGCCCGGCTTCGTCCCCGCGCAAGCGACCGCGCAAAGTGGCGCGACGATCAGAGCATAGGTGGCGTATCGATGGCGCGGAGTCGGGCGCTTCATAGTCGACAAGTGTTCCCCCAAGGAGCGTAACGCAATCAGAGCGCGGCGCGATGAATTCTGGGTCCTCGGGGCTTCGGATTTCAATCGCTCATTTGCCGATTTCAGCCGAAACGCGCGCGCCGGATCTATCGACGCAGCTCGTCGGCGCCCGCGCGCCCCGAGCTTCGATGGTCGGAGCCACGCAGCCGAGTTATCTTGGCGCGACATGAACGCGAAAACGAAGGTGGCCGTCGTCACGGGCGCGGGGTCTGGCATCGGTCGCGCGGCGGCCCTCGCCTTGCTGGCCGACGGCTGGAGCGTCACGCTCGCGGGTCGGAGTCCCGAGCCTTTGCGCGCGACGGCCGAGGCCGCCGACGGCGGCAGGACGCGGGCGCTCATCGTGCCGACGGACGTGCGGCACCAGCCCGAGGTTCAGTCCCTCTTCGCCCGCGCCAAGGAGGTCTTCGGCCGCGTCGACGTCCTCTTCAACAACGCGGGGGTCGGCTCGCCGCCCGCGGCGTTCGAGGATCTGACGCCCGAACAGTGGAGCGGCGTCATGGATGTCAACGTCACGGGCATGTTCCTCTGCGCGCAAGAGGCCTTTCGTGTCATGCGCGATCAAAGCCCGCGCGGCGGCCGCATCATCAACAATGGTTCGCTGTCGGCGCACGCGCCGCGCCCGAACTCGGCGCCCTACACGGCGAGCAAGCACGCCATGACCGGCCTCACGAAGTGCATCGCGCTCGACGGGCGCAAGTACGATATATCCTGCAGCCAGCTCGATCTCGGAAACGCCGCGACCGAGCTCACGGAGCGCATGGAGCGGGGCGTGCCCCAGGCGAACGGAGCGGTCATGGTCGAGCCGCGCATGGACGTCGCGCACGTCGGCAGCAGCGTCCTTTACATCGCGAACCTGCCGCCGACGGCCAACGTGCTCTTCATGACGCTCATGGCGACGAAGATGCCCTTCGTCGGACGCGGTTGAAGGCGCCGGACACGCGCGAAGATCGCGCGCCGCCCGCGCATCCGGAGAGCCTCTGCCACCGGTGCGCCGGGCGACGCTACGTGCCCGCGCGCGCCTCGACCTTCGTCATGTGCACCGTGCTCGACGTCAAGTACCCGCGTCAGCCTGTGCTGGCCTGTCCCGCGTTCCGCGCGCGGGGATGAAAGCGGCGGGCTCCGGCCGTCAAGGTTTCAGGCTCAAGGGGTTCGGCAAGACCTCGTTCTGCGCCGTGATGCCGACCTGCTTGTCCCAGGGAATGTTGGCGCCCTTGACGCGCACGGCGGAGATCGTGAAGACCACGGCCCGATCCGGCGGCACAGTGAGGACCTCGTTCGACTTGACCTCCCATTTGTACTCGTCGAGGTACGTGAAGGGTCCGCGGCGCCGCCCCTGACAGGTCAGCCGCGTGTCGACGATGTGCTCCCCGGGCGTCACGCGCCCCGCGAAGACGACGGTGTCGGCGTCAGGCTGGAGATTATCGATGGCCGGCAGCGGCTTTCCGTCCATGACGATGCTCGCCGCGAGCAGGTCGAACGTCTGGCCGAGGGCATTCTTGAAGTGAAGCGACGCGAAGGAGCCCGGGATCTCGGCGGGCGCTCGCGTTGGACCCTCCCGGAATGGATCGCCCGGATCGTCTCCCGGGACGGTCGCGCTCGGCACGACCCCCAAGGTCGACTCGACGACGCTCAGCTCGAGGGCGGAGGATCGGACGTGCGGCGCGGCAATCATAAGGACCCAGAGGCAAATAACCCCCAATGACCTCCACATGGCTGCCTCCTCTCTGGTTGAAAGGTAGTCACCGAGCACGACTCGGACAGGGGCATTGCCTACAATCGCGCGCTCGACGTCTCACCCCGGAAACATGGGGTCTGTCGCGAAATGAGCACCGTTCGCGGTCCGCCGCCGTCGTAGAGGCCGTAGCGCTTGCGCTCGAGCCGATCGCGGTGTGTGCTTAGAGGGTGATCGACTACGTTCGAAAGATCCTCGACGCGCGCGTCTACGACATCGCCGAACAGACGCCGCTCGAGATGATGGCCAGGCTGAGCCGCCGGCTCGGTTGTCGCGTGCTCCTCAAGCGCGAGGATCTCCAGCCCGTGTTCTCGTTCAAGATTCGCGGCGCCTACAACCGCATCGCGCGACTCACGGACGCAGAGCGCGCCGCGGGCATCATCTGCGCCTCGGCCGGCAACCACGCGCAGGGCGTGGCGCTGTCGGCGCAGCGGCTCGGCATCGCCGCGACGATCGTCATGCCCGTGACGACGCCGCCCATCAAGATCGACGCCGTCCGCTACTTCGGAGGCAAGGTCGTCCTCCACGGCGACACCTTCGAAGAGGCGCACGAGCGCGCGCGCGCCCTCGAGAAAGCCGAGGGGTTGACGTTCGTTCATCCCTACGACGATCCCGAGGTCATCGCCGGTCAGGGCACGATCGGAATGGAGATCCTGCACCAGCACCCCGAACCCATCGAGGCCGTCTTCGTGCCGATCGGGGGCGGCGGGCTCGCGGCTGGCGTGGCCTCGTACGTGAAGTTCCTGCGGCCCGAGACGAAGGTCATCGGCGTCGAGCCGGCGGACGCCGCCTCGATGAAGGCCGCGCTCGCCGCAGGCACGCGCGTCGTGCTCGATCGCGTCGGCCTCTTCGCCGACGGCACGGCCGTGCGCCAGGTCGGCGTCGAGACGTTTCGCGTGTGCCGCGAGCTGCTCGACGACGTGTTCGTCGCCGACACCGACGAGATGTGCGCCGCCATCAAGGACATCTTCGAGGACGCCCGCGTCATCGCCGAGCCGTCGGGCGCGCTCGCGCTGGCCGGGCTCAAGGCCTACGTGGCCCGCAACCCCACGCGCACGGGGGCCCTGGTCGCCATCAACAGCGGCGCCAACATGAACTTCGATCGGCTGCGCCACGTCGCCGAGCGCGCGGAGATCGGCGAGGCGCGCGAGATCCTCCTCGGCGTCACGATCCCCGAGACGCCGGGCAGTTACCGAGCCTTCGTCGACGTGCTGGGCGCGCGCACGATCACCGAGTTCAACTACCGCTACGCCGACGACGCCGCGGCCAACGTCTTCGTCGGGCTCAAGCTGGCCGACGGCGCGCGCGAGAAGACCGCCGTCATCGCCGAGCTCAGGCAACGCGGCTACGAGGTCATCGACATCAGCGCCGATGAGACCGCGAAGCTGCACGTCCGCTACATGGTGGGCGGCCGGGCGCCGGCGCTGCGCGACGAGGTGCTCTTTCGCTGCGAGTTCCCCGAGCGGCCGGGTGGGCTCGCGAAGTTCGTCGACGCCATGGGCTCGGAGTGGAACATCACGCTCTTCCACTATCGCAACCACGGCGCCGACTACGGCCGCGTGCTCGCGGGCATGCACGTGCCGCCCGCGGACCGCGCGCGCTTCGCCGAGCGTCTGCGCGCCCGCGGCTATCCCTTCGAGGACGAGACAGCCAACCCAGCCTACCGAATGTTTCTCAGTGGTTAGACGGTCGGATGCCTGGCGGGGCCGGGGTCGCTCGTCGCGTCTTTCATGCCCCGTGGGGTAAACGTGCCCCGTAGGGTAAAAAACGGGCCGGGCGCTCCTGGGCGCGTGTCACACTGATGACGTCGATGAGGCGCCCCCCGCTCGTATCGATGGTGCGCCCGCGCGGCACCTCTTTCGCCGTGCTCGCGCTGGCGCTCGGTCTGGCGTCGTGCAGCCAGCTCCCCGCCGACGGCACGACGACGGATTCGCCGATCTTCGGCGGCACGGCCGACACGACCGACAACGCCGTCATGGCGCTCATTCACCAGATGACCGCCTCGACGTCGAGCGCGTGCTCGGGGACGACCATCGCCACCGTGGGTGCCTCGGGGATCTTCCTCACGGCCGGGCACTGCGTGGTCGCGAACGACGGCATGGGACACGTGACGACGCCCCTCAAGGTCGCGGGCCCGGCGGACGTGTACATCATCCCCGGGCCGGACTGGATGACGAGCGTGGGCCAGTTCCAGTACTACGGCGTCGCACAGGTCGCGGTTCACCCGCAGTACGACGGCGCGGTCGACAGCCCTTTCGATGTCGCGCTCGTTCGCTACCAAGGCGCGTTGCCGTCGACGCCGGTGATTCCTGCGCTCGCGCCCGCGGACGACAAGCTGACGACGGGCTCGTCCATCACCGTCGTCGGCTTCGGCAAGACCCAGACGGACACGATGAACTCCCAGCGACGCGAGGTCGCCCGGGTCATTCAGACCATCGCCACGAACCAGTTCGTTTACGACCAGACCGATCTCAAGGGGGCCTGCGAGGGCGACTCCGGCGGCCCCGCGCTCGTCACCACGCCCGCGGGCCTCCGCGTGGCGGGCGTCACTTCGTTCGGCGATCCGGACTGCACGATGGTCGGGGCGAGCGTACGGGTGTCACCGGCGGCGGCGTTCATCCAAAGCTTCATCGACTCGGTGCCCAAGACGGTCTCTTGCGACGACTGCACGCTGGCGTCGGTCGGCCCGGGCAACGCGTGCGTCGACGCGAGCGCCGCCTGCGGCCCGCAGACGTCCGTCTGCGCTCAGTTCGCCGCTTGCGCGGGCGGCTGCCAGACCGGCGCGTGCGTCACGCAGTGCCGCCAGAGCTTCCCCGCGGGCGCGACCGCTTACGACAAGGTCGTCAACTGCCAGTGCGACGCGTGCGCGGGTCCTTGCTCGAGCAGCATGGGATGCATCGGACACATGCCGGCGACGGGCAGCGCGGGCGCGCCCGGCGGCACGGGCGCTGGCGGCTCGGGCGCCGGAGGCACGTCCGTCGTCGTCACCGGCGTGGGAGGCAGCGTCGGTGTGGCCGGGAGCTCGGCGGGGGGGGGGGCCGGCGCGGGCGGCGCGGGCGGGACCACCGCGGGCGTGACGGCGGCGTCGGGCGGAAAATCCGGCTGCGGGTGCGACCTCGGTTCACCGTCGGGCCCGCGCTCCGGCGTGGGCGCGCTCTTTGCGCTCGCCCTCGTCGCCACGCGCGCGCGCCGCCGTCATCGACGCTGACCTCGGGTCCCGCCGCTCACGCGGATCGAGCCCGGATCGAGCCCAGATCTAGCCCGGTGCCCGGCGGGCCGGCCTGCGCATGCCGACGAGCAACCCGGCGAGGACGAGGGCCGTGCCTTCGAAGCTCGCGGCCGTCAGCCGCTCGTGGCGCGCGACGCTGCCGAGCGCGAGCGCGATGACCGGCACGATGACGGTCACGTAGGCCGTGCGCGTGACGGGCCAATGGTTGACCAGCCACGACATGAGGACGTAAGCCCCCAGCGATCCCGCGACTGTGAGGTAGAGCAGCGGCCAGGCGGCCGCGACGGTCGTCGGCAGCCCGTGCCGCTCGCCGAGCGCGACGCTAATCGCACCCGAGATCACGGCGCCGATGGCGCTGCCGACTGCGTTGGCACCGAAGGGATCCTGCGGCGGTCCGCGCTTGAGCAAGACGGTTCCGAGGCTGGCCGCCGTCGCGCCCACGAGGATCGCGCCAAGCCCCAGCGGCGAGATGTGCGTGTGCAACGTCGACGAGAACAACACGGCGACGCCCACGAACGCGACGATGGCGCCGACCACCTTCGTGGCCGTGAGGCGCTCCATGCCGAGCGCGCCCGTCATGAGCGCGCTCGAGAGCGGGATGGTGCCGTACACGACCGCCGACAGGCCCGACGGCACGAGCGTCTCGCCCCAATAAAGCAACGGCAGGTTCACGCCGAACTGGGCGACGCCGTAGCCGACGGCGGCGCGCAACGCGGCCCCTCGCGGCAGGGCCCGACCGCGGGCGCGCGTCCACGCGGTGAGCAGCAGGGCCGCGAGGGCGAGCCGCAGCGTGGCGGCCCACACGGGCGGCAGCGCGTCGTTCCCGAAGCTGATCGCGAGGAACGTGCTGCCCCATATGGCGCCGCAGGCCGCGAACGCGAGCCACGCGCGCGCGTCGCTGGGGGCGGCTTCGGGCGGCGTGCTCACGGTCGAACACAACTACCATCCCCCGCCGGGCAGGTCCCCGACATTCCTGGGTCGATCGCGGAGCCGCCGCGGTGCTAGATCGTCCGGCGTGGACGCAGAGTCTCTCGTCTCGAACGTCTCGGACACGGCGCGCGGGGTGGCCCGGTATCGCGCCGAGGAGTCGGCGCGCGCGGACGCCTTGTTCCGCGATCCACTCGCGGCGCGGCTCGCGGGCGAGCGCGGCCGCGCCATCGTCGCGGCCGGGCCGCGCAAGCTGCGCAGCGGCTGGTCGATCGTGGCGCGCACGAAGCTCATCGACGATCTCGTGCTGGCGTGCGCGGGCGAGGGCTGCGCGCGGATCGTCAACCTCGCGGCCGGTCTCGACACGCGACCCTATCGCCTGCCGCTGCCGCCGTCGTTGACGTGGATCGAGGCGGATCTGCCGGGCCTCGTCGACGAGAAGGAACGCCTGCTCGCCGGCGAGACTCCGGTGTGCGCGCTCACGCGCGCGCGCGTCGACCTCGCCGACGCGTCGGCGAGGCACGCGTTCCTGGGCGACCTCGCGGCAGACGTCCAGACGCTCGTCATCACCGAGGGGCTCCTCGGGTACCTCGACGCCGACGTCGTGGCGGCGCTCGCGCGTGAGCTGGCGGGGCACGCCGCAATACGCTGGTGGGTCCTCGACCTCTTCTCGCCAGGCGCGCTCGCCATGATCAAGGCGACGCGCGGCCACGCGGCGGCGCGCCTGCTGGGCTTCGCGCCCGCGAATGGCGTGGCGTTCTTCGAGCGCTTCGGCTGGCGCGCGCGCGAGGTGCAGTCGATCGCTCGCGCGGCCGTGCGCTTTCGCCGCGCGCCCTGGCTCATCCGGCCGTTCGCGTGGCTGCCCGATCCGGATCCGCGCGCTCCGGGCCAGGCGAAATGGTTTGCCGTCGCGCGGCTCGACCGCGGCTGAGTTCCGTCTCCCGGCGTGACCCGCGGCGTCAGCCGGGTCGTCGGGCCTTCGGGGCGCGCGAATTGGTACGCCTGATCAGGCAAGGCACGGACGTCCAATCCGAGACATGCGGGCACTCCGATCGGTGTCGTGGCTCGTGGTCTCGACCGTCATCTCCTGCTCCTTTTGCCTCTGGGGATGCACCGCCTCGCCGGCCCGACCAGGGACGACGCATCTCGACGGCGCGGTCTCGGGCGTGGCGGGCACCAGCGGCAGCGCCGGCACGGCGGGCTCGGGCGTGGGCGGTCAAGCGACCGCGGGCGGCACCGGCTCCGGCATCGCGGGCGCCGGGGCGGGCGGCGGCTCGGGCGGCGCGGGCGGACAGCCCGCTGACGCGGGAGGTGACGCCGCCGCCGGCGCGCCCGGCGACGGCGCGCCGGGCGACGGCTCCGCTGCGTGTCAGACCATGGGCAACGAGCTGTGCGAGGACTTCGAGAGCGGCGCCATCGACCCGAAGGTCTGGGGCACGCACACGACCGCCGGCGCGACGGTCACCGTGGACGGCATGCACGTTCACCACGGTGCCTACGCGCTGCACGTCAAGATGGTCGCCGGCGCACAGGGCATCGGCCAGATCACCGACAAGGTTACTTTTCCAGCCAAGGACAACACCTCCTACACGCGCGCCTATTTTTATTTCAGCCCCGATCTGCCGCACGACACGATGGGCGGCTACCACATGGCGTACCTGCTGGGGACGGGCAACAACGACCTCGGCTTCGTCGAGGCCGGCCTCGGGTCGGCGGGCAACAAGCAATACCTCGGCTACGCCGAGTACTACAGCGACGGCCCCGACGTGCACGCGCACGGCCCGATGTTCACCGAGTTCGGCCCCGACTCGCCCACCATGGTCGTGCCGCAGCAGTGGATCTGCCTCGAGCTCATGCAGGGTGGCGACGCGACGACGACGCACCGGCGCGTCTGGGTCGACGGCAAGGAGCTGCTCGAGCAGGTCAGCGACTACTCGGGGCGCAAGCCTCCGCAGTTCTCCTTGATGTCGATCGGCGTGTTGCAATACCACACGACGCCGACGCTGACCGACGTTTGGGTCGACGACATCCGCGTGAGCAGCTCCCGCGTCGGCTGCGACCCGCCTTAGCGCCCGCTCGAGCCGTCAGCGCGGGATCGTGAGCGTGGCCGCCATCGCCGGCGTGAGCGGCGCCGGCAGGTCGACGCCGTTCGCGTGCAGATCGAAGGCGAGAATCGCCCAGTATTGATCACCTGCCAGCGAGGTCGCGGGCTCGCCTGGTTTCTTCGGCGGCATGTTCGCGACCACGAAGGCCGCGACGTCGGCGACGGTGACGAACTGGCCTTTGCGATACTTGCGGTCAGCGGGAGGATCGAGGGGGAGCGCCCCCTCCTTGAGGCCCACGAGGCGCGGTGCCTTATCGCCCTGCCCTGAAGCGCCGTGGCAGCTCGCGCAATTCTGCCCGTATAGGGTTTGTCCGGAGGCGACCTGATCGGCGAAAGAAGCCGGAGCGGGCGTGCTCGCGGGGGCGGACGGCGCCGTCGCGCAGCCGGCGACGGCGAGGACGAGGGACGTCAAGGTGGCGTAACGAAGCAAACGGCGGGTGGACATGGTTTTTCTCCAAGGTGTGCGCAGGAGCGCGCCGGTCGATGGAGTGTCCGCGAGACGAAAGGTGACAGTCTTCGGCCGCGCCCCTAGCGGCCGGGCGTCAGGCGCGCCAGCACGGCGGCGACGACGCGGTCGCAGCGCTGGGCGCCGAAGGCGTAGGTCTCGTCGAGCTGGGTGCCGATGCGCTGCTCGAGCTCGTTGCGGAGCGTGGTGCGGGCCCGGTGCAGGCGCGTCTTCACGACCTCCTCGGCGACGTCGAGGATGGCCGCCGTTTCGGCGACGCTCAGCCCATCGACCTGGCGGAGCATGAGCACGGTTCGATAGATGTCGGGCAATCGATCGATCGCGCCCTCGAGGACGCGCGCGAGCTCCCGATCTCCGACCGCGCGCTCGGGATCGAGGCTGGATGCGTGGGCAGGGTCGTTCATGTTGGCCTCGTTCGTCGTGTCGATGGAGACGAAGCGGCGATGGCGACGGAGGCGTGCCAGGGCCTCGTGGAAGGCGATGCGGCAGAGCCACGTCGACCAGCGGGCCGCGCCCTGGAACTGATCGAGGTGCGTGAAGGCCGAGACGTACGCCTCTTGCATGGCGTCCTCGATCTCGGTTTCGTCGCGCAGGACGGCGCGGATCGTGCGGTAGACGCGCCGGTTGTGGCGTCGCATGAGGAGCTCGAACGCGGCGCGCTCGCCCGCTCGGGCGCGCGTCGCGAGGACCTCGTCGCTCGGGTCTGGCTCCGCGTGCGGCGGCACGCCGACCGAGGTGACGGAGACGCGGGGCGCCTCGAGGCTGCGTATGGGGGAAGGATGCGACATCGTCTCGGCCATTTAGAGAGCCCGCCGCTCGGGGGGTGACAAGAAAAGTGTCAGGCGTGCCGGTTCGCCGGAACACGCGGGCAGCAGCGCCGCGTTGGGCGCCCCTTTTATCCGCCGGGGGCGCCTTGTTCGCGAAAGATTGGGAATTTAACCTTACTTTGTTCGTGCTAGATGTAGGGCTTCGTCAGCTCGAGTGTGCTTCGGTCCGCAGAAGAGGGAAGTATGAAAGAGACTAACTTGTTGCGTTACCTTCACTTATTCGCCGTGGTCGTGGCGCTCTCGTCGATCGCGAGCTTCGGGACCGGATGCGGCGGCTCCTCATCGGGAACCAAGGACGCAGCCACCGACCGCAAGGCCGACGTCCCTGTCGATGTCCCGGGTCGCGCGGATGGCGGCGATGCGGCGCCGGCGCCGAAGTGCTCCGACGCGGGCGCGCATCTCGTCAACGGCGAGGCCTGTGGGTGCAACGCCGACTGCCAGTCCGCGTTCTGCGTCGACGGCGTCTGTTGCGACAGCGCGTGCGGCGACACCTGCAAGCGCTGCGACGTCAAAGGCTCGATGGGGACATGCGCCCTCGTGCCCGCCGGGCTGCCGCCCCGCTCGTCGGCCACGTGTCCGATGTCGGACGTCCGCAGCTGCGGCACCGACGGCACCTGCGACGGACAGGGCGCCTGCCGCAAGTACGTCATGGGCACGGTTTGCAAAGCGGGCACCTGCGACGGCGCCGCGGTCACCGGCATCCAGACGTGCGACGGCGCCGGATCGTGCGCGCCCGCCGATCCGAAGGTGTGCTCGCCGTACTCGTGCGACGTCAACAAGCAGGATTGCTTCGGCGCCTGCACGGCGAACAGCGACTGCGGCCTCGGCGTGCAGTGCATGAGCGGGAGCTGCGGCCTCAAGATGAAGGGCACGAGCTGCGCGAAGAGCACCGACTGCGCCTCCGGCTTCTGCACGGACGGCGTCTGCTGCGCGGAGGCCTGCCAGGGCGCGTGCGTGTCGTGCAACCAGACGGGGCGGCTCGGCACTTGCTGGCCCGTCGATCCTGGCAACGCCGATCCGCGCAACATCTGTCAGGACAGCGGCGCCGCGAAGTGCGGCGAGACCGGCACGTGTGACGGCTTCGGCGCCTGCGCGAAGTACGCGGCCGAAACCGTGTGCGTATTGCCGTCCTGCGCGGGCGATCGCTTGAACACCCCCGGGACCTGCGACGGCCTCGGCACCTGCAAGCCGCCCGGGCTCCAGGACTGCACGCCTTTCCGGTGCGCGAACAGCGCCTGCAAACCGTCGTGCATGACCGACGCGGATTGCACCGCCGGAATCGCCTGCGTGAACCACAGCTGCGGGCCCAAGCAGCTGGGCGGCGCCTGCATGAAGGCGGCCGATTGCGCTTCCGGTTTCTGCGTCGACGGCGTCTGTTGCAACAAGGCTTGCGGCGGCGCCTGCCAGAGCTGCGCGCTCGCGGGGACGAGCGGCACCTGCACCCCCTTGGCGTCGAACAGCCTCGACAACCACTCGATCTGCCAGAACCAGGGCGCCGCTTCGTGCGGCACGAACGGCCGCTGCGACGGCGCCGGCGGCTGCGCGAAGTACCCGGCGAACACCGTCTGCGGCGCCGAGAAGTGCGCGAACAACATCTACACGGGGCCGCCCACCTGCAACAGCACGGGTCAGTGCGTCTCGCCGAGCACGCGGGTCTGCACCCCGTTCGCCTGCAACGGGAGCAAGTGCTTCGACTCGTGCACGACGGCGGCGAGCTGTGTCGCCCCCAACGTCTGCAACGCCAACTCGTGCGGTAAGAAGCTGCCGGGCGCGCCGTGCTCGTCGGCGGCGGAGTGCGGCTCGAACGTCTGCGCTCAAGGCGTCTGTTGCAACACGACCTGCGACGCGTCGTGCAAGTCCTGCTCACTCAAGGGCACGGAGGGCACGTGCACGAACGTCGCCACCGGCACTGCCGATCCGAAAGGCGTGTGCGCCGATCAAGGCGCCGCGAGCTGCGGAACGAACGGTCGCTGCGCTGGGGGCGCCTGTCAGAAATATGCCTCGGGCACGAGGTGCAAGGACCCGACGTGCCCCGCGGGAACGACGACGTCGACGGCGCAATCGACTTGCGACGGCGCGGGTCACTGCTCGACGCCCGCGTCGACGACGTGCTTCCCGTACGCCTGCGGTGGCACGGCCTGCAACGTCAGCTGCGGGCCCACGATCAGCTGCGCACCCAACGCGACCTGCACGAACGGCTCGTGCGGGCTCAAGGGGCCGGGTGGCTCCTGCACGGCCAGCAATCAGTGCAGCACGGGCCTCGTCTGCGCGAAAGAGGGCGTTTGCTGCAACGCCGTTTGCGATGGAGCATGCGTTTCGTGCACGCTCGCGGGGGCGCTGGGAACGTGCACGCCCATCGGCGCCGGCAAGTCCGATACGACCGGCCTGTGCGGCAAGGCGGCCACATCGACGTGCGGCAACGACGGCAACTGCGACGGCAAAGGCGGCTGCGAGAAGTATCCGAAGACGCAGGTTTGCCTCGGGCAGTCATGTCCGACGACCGGCGCGAACGCGAACAATTTCACGCCGGCAATGTTGTGCGACGGCGCTGGGAATTGCAGCGTCAGCAGCAATCCGGGCGCCGCGGGCTCGTGCAATCCGTATGCGTGCGATGCGGGCTCCAACATGTGCCGCACGAATTGCGCGGGGATGTCGGACTGCTCGGGGGGCAATGTCTGCAACAGCAGCAACCATTGCGGCACCGGACAGCACCTCGGCGGAACATGTACCACCGGGGCTGATTGTGCGCCGCCGGCATCCGGACAGGTGTTTTGTACCGACCGGGTCTGTTGCAACGCCGCGTCATGCACGAACAACACTGGAAATCCTTGCCTGGTCGCTGTCTGCGGCTCGAGCGGGACTTGCACGACGACCAACGCGCCGAACGACACCGCCTGCACGGGCACGAACAAATGCCTGCAGAGCTACAGCTGCCAGGCCGGGGTGTGCACCGGTACGACCCCGGTGGTGTGCGGCGGGGGGGATCAGTGCAACGTGAGCACGTGCGATCCCGCGTCGGGGCAGTGTGGGCCGTCGCCGAAGACGAACGGCACGCCGTGCAACGACAGCAACGCTTGTACGCAGCCAGACACTTGTCAGGCGGGGATATGCACCGGGTCGAGCGCGGTCACGTGCACGGCCTCGGATCAGTGCCATATCGCGGGCACATGCAACACTGCGACTGGGGCGTGCTCGAATCCGCCGAAGGCGGACGGCGCCACGTGCAGTGACGGCGACGCCTGCACGAAGACGGATACCTGCCAGTCGGGGACGTGCACCGGATCGAATCCGATGACGTGCCCGGCCCCGGATCAGTGCCATACGGCGGGCGCGTGCAACATGACGACTGGGGTGTGCTCGAATCCGCCGAAACCGGACAATACGATGTGCAACGACGGCAACTCATGCACGACGAACGATCACTGTGTGGGCGGCAACTGCGTCGGTGGCGCCGGGCCTAACTGCGACGACGGCAACCCGTGCACGAACGACTCCTGCGACGCCGCCAATGGCTGCATGCATACCAACAACAGCGCCGCGTGCAGCGACGGCAATGCCTGCACGACGAATGATCACTGCGCGGGCGGCACCTGCGTCGGTGGCGCCGCGCCGAGCTGTGACGATGGCAACCCATGCACAAACGACTCCTGCGACTCCACCAACGGCTGCGTCCACACCAACAACACCGACTCTTGCAGCGACGGCAACTCTTGCACGACGAACGATCACTGTGCGGGCGGCACCTGCGTCGGTGGCGCCGGCCCGAACTGCGACGATGGCAACCCGTGCACCAACGATTCGTGCGATGCCGCCAATGGCTGTGTGCATACCAATAACACCGCCGCCTGCAACGACGGCAACGCCTGCACGACGAACGATCACTGCTCGGGCGGCAGCTGCGCCGGTGGCCCGCCCCCGAACTGCGACGACAACAATCCCTGTACCGACGACTCTTGCTCTGGACCCGACGGCTGCCACAACGTCAACAACACCGCCGCCTGTGAGGATGGCAATCCCTGCACGATCTCAGACAGTTGCGTATCAGGAGCCTGCATTCCAGGGCACCTCATTGCTTGCGGAATGATCCAGTCGTGCGACGACACGCTCATGTGCCTCTGAGCGGCCACGCCTCGATCCCATTCTGACAATGCCGCCCGCGCTCGCGCTGCTCCTCGCGCTCGGGCTCTCCGACCCGCGGCCTCCGGGCGTCGGCGATCGGGCGCCAGCGCTCGAGCTCGAGACGCTCGATGGGCGGCCGTTTCCGCGCGCGCGTCTCGAAGGTGAGCCGGCGATCGTCGATTTCTTCGCGACGTGGTGCGGGCCTTGTCACCGCGCCCTCTCGGATCTCGGCGAGGTGGAGGCGCGGCTTCCGGCGCACGCGCGGCTCGTCATCGTCGCGGTGGGCGAGGACGCCGCGACCGTGAGGCGTTTTCTCGAGACCCACGCGGCGCCGGCCGGTGCCGAGATCGCGCTCGATCGCAGGGGCGCGACGGCGCGGGCCTGGGGCCAAGATCGTTTCCCGACGACGTTCGTCGTCGACGGCGGCGGAGTCATCCGTCACATCAACCGCGGGTGGGGCGGAGGCTATGCGGCGCGGATGCTGCGCTGGCTACGCCCGATGGTCTCACGCGACGCGCCGCAGGCGGCGCCTCGCCCTTGAATCAGTGACCCCGGCGGATCGCGACCCAAAGTCCCAGCAGCAACACGCCCCCGACGATCAGCATTGGGGCCAGGGCCGGAACGAAGTACGGATAGATCAGGAGCACGAGGCCGACGACGAGCTGGGGTGGACGCGCCATCTTCTTGCCGTAGCTCGAGAGCACGAGCCCGACGGACGAGATCACGAGGGACGCCCAGAGCGACGCGCCAAAGGACGTTCCCATGTATGCACTCTACCCGGTGCGAGCGCCTGAGGCCGCTTCACTCCGCACTCATCGCGCAGGCGATGATCACTGTTCGGCGCCGGACGCCCGGTCGCCGGTTGCGTCGGTCGCGGCATCGCCGGTCGCGCTCTCACGCGCGGCGTCGGCGCTGGCCGCCAGGCCCGCGTCGAGCTCGGCCGGGCAGAACGCCAGGTCCCACGTCCAGGAGAACGACGCGACCCGCGAGCACGAGTCGGGATCGGGAGCGCAGAGTCCCTTGCTGCCGGCTTGGCACCACCCGCAACCGAGGACGGGCGTGCAGGTCGCGCACGAGCTGAATTGCGCGCACCCGAAACGCGGGTCGTATCCCCCGGCGGGAGGCCCGTAGTCCGACGAGAAGCATGAAGAAGAGCAAAATGCGCCTGCCAACGCTGCCAAGAAAAGAAACTTCATGGCCCCATTATAGTTTCGGAATGGACGCAAAGCAGCCCCGAGGGCCTTCGGCGGAGTTGACTCCATCGGGGCGCTCCGTACACTGCCGGCGTGAAAAATAGCGCCGGTTCTGGCGAGGGCGCGGCGGGTTCGAGCGGAGGTCGCAACGATGAAGTCCGAGCACGAGCCCGATCATAGCTGGCGCTTCTTTTCGGCTGGAGGCTTCGACCAGGTCAAGCTCGAGAGCGCGGCCGATCTACGCCGCCTCGCGGCGCTCGATCAGAAGCTGTGGGTGGCCCTGGCCTGTCCCACGAGCGGGCTCGAGATCGATCCGCGCACGCTCGCGCTCATCGACACGGACAAGGACGGGCGCGTGCGCGCCGCCGAGCTCATCGCGGCGGTGAGCTTCGCCTGCGCGAACCTCAAGGACCCGGATGGGCTCCTCGCGGCCGAGGCGGAGCTTCCGCTCACGGCCATCAACGACGTCACTCCCGAGGGCAAGACCTTGCTGTCGGCGGCCAAGCAGATCCTCGCCAACATCGGCAAGCCGGAGGCCCGCACGCTCGCGGTCGAGGATCTGGCGGATCCCGTCAAGATCTTCGCCGGCAGCGCCTTCAACGGCGACGGCGTCATCACGGAGCTGTCGGCCGACGACGACAAGACGCGCGCCGACATCCAGGCCGTCGTGACTTGCGTGGGCGGCGTCCCCGATCGTTCGGGGACCCTCGGCGTCGACCAGGAGAAGCTCGACGCGTTCTTCGCCGAGGCGCAGGCCTTCGCGGACTGGCACGCCAAGGCGGCCGCGAACGCGGCCGCGGTGCTGCCCCTCGGCCTCGAGGGCACCGTCGCGGCGTACGCCGCCGTCTCGGCCGTCAGGCACAAGGTCGACGACTACTTCACGCGCTGCCGTCTCGCGGCGTTCGATCCGCGCGCCGGCGAGGTCCTCAACCGGCGCGAGGAGGTCTACCTCGACCTCGCGGCGCGGGACCTCAGCGAGGCGTCGGTGGAGGTCGCGCGCTTCCCGCTCGCGCTCGTGGCCGCCGAGCGCCCGCTGCCGCTCGAGGGCCCCGTCAATCCGGCGCACGCAACCGCGCTCGCGGCCCTGCGCGACGCGGCCGTGTCACCGATCCTCGGCGCGCGCGCGCAGCTCGCCGAGGCCGATTGGAGGGCCGTCCTCGCCAAGCTCGGTCCGCACGCAGATTGGATGACGTCCAAGGCGGGCGCTCTCGTCGAGCCGCTCGGCGAGGCGCGCGTGCGCGACCTGCTCGCCTCGGGCGCCAGGGACCGTCTCCATCACCTCATCGAGAGAGATCGGGCGCTCGAGGCCGAGGCGGCGAGCCTCGAGAACATCGAGCGGCTCGTGCGTTACAACCGCGACCTCGCGCTGCTCTGCACGAACTTCGTCAACTTCAAGGACTTCTACGACGGCGGCGAGCCGTCCGTGTTCCAGAACGGGACGCTCTACCTCGACCAGCGCGCCTGTCGCCTGTGCCTGCGCGTCGAGGACGCCGGCAAGCACGCCGCCATGGCCGGGCTCGCGGGCGTCTACCTCGCCTACCTCGATTGCGTCCGCAAGGGCTCGAACGAGAAGATGATCATCGTCGCGGCGTTCACCGCGGGAGACAGCGACAACCTCATGGTGGGCCGCAACGGCGTCTTCTACGATCGGAGGGGGCAAGACTGGGACGCGACCATCACGAAGATCATCGACAATCCCATCAGCCTCCGCCAGGCGTTCTGGTCCCCATACAAGAAGCTCGCGCGCATGCTCGAGGAGCAGGTCGCCAAGCGCGCCGCCACCGAGGACAAGCAATCCGACGCCGTGCTCCTCGGCGCGGCGACGACGGCGGCGCACGTCGACAAGCCCAAGCCGCCCGAGCCCAAGAAGGTCGACGTCGGCACCGTGGCAGCGCTCGGCGTCGCCGTGGGCGCGATCGGGACCTTCTTCACGGCCCTCGTCGGATACGCCACGGGGATCTTTCAGCTCGGTCCGCTGGCGGTCGTCGGCTCGATCGTGGGTGTCATGGCCCTCATCTCGTTGCCGTCGGTCATCCTGGCCTTCCTCAAGCTGCGCAAGAGGAACCTAGGGCCCATCCTCGACGCCAACGGGTGGGCCGTGAACGCGAAGGCCAAGGTCAACATTCCGTTCGGAGCGACGCTCACGAGCGTCGCAAAGCTTCCCCCCGGCTCGAAGCGGGATCGGCACGATCCCTACGCAGAAACCGGCCTGCCCTGGAAGCGCGTCCTCCTCGTCCTCGTCCTCCTATACGCCGGCTACACCTGGTACCGCGGCACGCTCGACCACTTCTTGCCGGCGCGGGCCCGCGTCAGCACGGTTCTCGGACGCGCGGCAGCGGTCCACGCGACCCAATAGCTGAGCGAAACTAGCAATTTGCGCTGACCCTAGGGTGGTGGTGGCGCGCACGCAGCGTCTGGAGGACACTAGGGTCCGTGCCGACGTTCGAAGTCACCCAATCGCGCGGTTGGTACGAAGCCGAGTGCCGGGAGCTCGGCATCACGATCACGGCCCGTCGGCTCGACGAGATCGAGGCCACGGCGCGGCGCTCGGCCACGCGCGCCAAGGGCGCGAACGCCGTCGTCGAGCTCGTCATGACCAAGAAGCAGCACGGTATGCTGAGCCGCCTCGCCGGCTTCTTCTCCCGCTCGAGCCGCGAAGGGCATTCTTAGGGGTCGCGACCGAAGGTCTCGAGGTGGAGGGGGTCGCGACCGAAGGTCACGCGCGGGTAGCGGTCGAGCGGCGGGTGGAGGGGCAGCGTCGCGTAGGCGCGAAGCAGGACGTGGCCCTCGAACGACGCGCGCGGCGCGAGCACGGGTGGTGAGGGCGTCGTCGACGGCGCGAGGGTCTGCGTGCCGTCGGCGAAGTCGGTCTTCGCGGCGACGCCGAGGCCGAACAAGACCGTCGTCGGCAGGTCGGCGGGCGTCGCGGGCTGGCCCGACACGACGCCGCGGCGCACGTTGGGCCCGAGGAGGATGAGGGGAACGTGGCGCGAGGTGCCCGCGCCGTAGTAGTCCGAGCTGGGGTCGTCGATGGTCGTCGCGCCTCGGCTCGTGACGACGACGAGGGCGTCGCCCGCGGCCCGAGCGATATCACGAACGGCGCCCCCGACCGCGTCGAGCTCCGCGAGCGCGAGCGGCGAGTGACGCTCGGGGGTGCGGATCCCGCCGAGCGCGACGACGATCAGCGCTCGGGGTGTTCGCGCGAGCTGCTCGCTCACGGCGGCGGCGGCGCCGGCGGCGTCGGTGGCGGTCTGCACGTCGATGTCGGCGGTCGAGATGTGGAAGGTGTGAAAGTCAGGCTGGCCCACGAGCGCCGTCGCGAGGCCGGCGGCGCGCGCGGCGCCGAAGAGCGTTTCGGCGCCGAAGACGTTCGCGATGCGCCAGGCGTTGAAGGCCGCGATGTCGGCGACGCGAGCGACCGGGGGTGGCATGGCCAGCAATCCCAGCGCGGGCAGCACGACCTGCGTCGGATCGTCCTCGGCCATCGACACCCATGGGCTCTCGATGGGGTAACCGCCCGTGACCATCTGGAGCTCCGTGACGGGCCAATCGCGGCTGCGCGCCCAGACGTCCTCGAACCGCGTGCCTCCGGCTGCGAGCTCGCGCAGCGGCGCCGCGGCCGCCGCGACCATCGGATCGCCGAAGACCTCGTCGTCGTAGAGCCCCGCGACGTCGACGATGACGGCCGCCTTCGCCGGAGGGCCCGCGAGGGTCACCGTGCCGTCGAAGCCCGCCGCTCGGAGCGCCAGCTCGCGCGCGCCGGAGAGGGGGTCGGGCAGGGGGACGGTCTCGCCGGGATCGCCTGCGAGGGCCGCGGCGACGGCGCCGCGCGCGCTCGTCTGCAGGCGTGAGCCGCCCAGCGCCCAGGCGGCCGTCGCGGCGACCTCGGGATGCTCGACCGGGTGGGGGAGCAAGACGCCTTGCTTGAACGCCGGCCCGGCCATGACGAGCGGCACGTAGAGCTCGTCGATCGAATAGCCGCCGTGGCGGCCATAGGGGAAGCTCGTGTGCTCGAGGAAGGGCCCAGGCAGGGCGTTGGTGGCGTCGACCTGATTGAGCGTCCAGTCGGTCTCGGGGAAGACGACGATGTCGGCCTGGTTGGGACCCGAGCCGCGGACGTCGTGGAAGCGGCGCGTGCCCATGGCGCCGTCGGCCGTCATCGTGCGCGTGAGGTCGAGGCCGCGAATGGCGCCGCCCTGGATGATCGAGAGCAGCGCGTGCGTGACCTCCTGTTGCCGCGCGGCGCCCGCGGGCGTGCCCGCGCCGGGAACGTTCGCGTAGATCTGAGCGTCGCCGTCTTCGTTGACGATCGCGTAGTCCATGGTCGAGATCCCGAGGGGCGCTCCGGCGGCCGTCACGGCGGCGCCGAGCTGGCCGTCCGCGGGCCGGGCGCTCGTCGCGCCGTGCGTCCCCAGCGCCACCTGCTCGTGCGTGTCGACCTTGCCGTGGTCGAGCGTGAACAGGATGTTCGTGTCGTCGAGGATCCCTCTCTCGCCGAGCGCCGCCAGCAGATCGCCGATGGCGGCGTCGTACTGCTCGATCGACTTGATGACGTCCGCGCCGCTCGCTCCCGAGAGGCTCGTCGGATCGTCGTCGAGGGCGAGGAAGTCCCAGATGAACATGAACGCCGGAATCGCCGCCGGGGATGGCGCCTCGCGCACGAAGGCGGCGGCGTCGTGGATCGTGAAGTGCACGAGGTCCTCGCCCGCGCCGCCCGGGCCGTCGAGGTGATAACGATCGACGACCTGTGCCGGGTAGTGCAGCACGTCGGTGAGCAGCTGGTGCGCGAGATCGGGCGTGATGGTGGTCGTGAGGAACGGCGCGCCGACGATCGTGAGGTGGACCTCGTCGGCCGTGCCCTCGAAGGGCGGGAGCTGTCCGAAATAGGCCGAGCGGAGGCCGGCGCGGTGCGCGACCCGGTACAGGCTGTCGCCGCGCACGCGCAGCGGGTTCTTGTCGTAGAGGATGTAGTCGCCCGCGGCGATTCCCGGCAAGGTCACGGGCGGCGTGAGGCCAGCGGCGCGTGAGAGCCACGAGTTCGCGGGCACGTTCGTCCCGTCGGGGTACTGCCCGGTGAGCAATGACATGTTGTTCTGGTTGCTGTGGGTCGGGATGATGACGCGCGAGAAGGCCAACGTGCCGCGCTGGATGAGACCCTTGATGTTGGGCGCGTTCGCCATCCAGAGCCCCGCGAGGCCGTGGTCGTCGATGTCGATCTCGACGACGCGCGACGAAGGGGGCGCCACGGCGGGCGATCCGCAAGCGACCGTGAGAAGGACGATGAACAAGAGCCAGCGCACCGCGAGAGAGTAGCAAAGCCGGCGCACCTCTCGCGCGGCGAATTGGAGCGCCGCGCGCGGAGCCGCGCTCAGAACGAAAGGCGCAACCCGATGACGGGACCTTGGATCGTGCATGACGACAGGTCGGCGCAGAACGACCGGGGCGACAACCACAAGACGTCGTAGCCGAGCTCGAGGCCGACGTTCGGCGACAGGGACACGATGGCTCCCACGCCACCGCCCGCGCCCCAGCCGTCGTCGTGGTGGGATAGCAAGACGCGTCCCGCGCGCCCCGTGAGCACGAAAGCGAGCTGCCGCGTTCGCACGGGGACGAGGCGCAAGGTGCCCAGCACGAGCCCGATGGTCGTCCCTTCGCCCGCTTGCACGGAGGCTTCCAAGCCGGGCGCGAGCCCGTCGAGGACGAACCGCCGGAAGCCGGCGCCGCCCAGCACCCCGGACTCCGGAGAATAGCCGAGCGCGAGGCTGAGCTCCGACATCCCCGCGTATCCGTAAGCGCGCGGCTCGGGAGGCGGCGGGGGCGGCGGCGGGGCTTGCTCCTCGGGCGGTGCGAGCACGGGAGGAGGAGGCGGCGTCTCGTCGGCCGCCGGCGCTTGCGTGGGCGCCGGCGCCGGATCGGCGGGCTCAGTCGGCGGCGCCGCCTGCGCGAAGATCCACGCGCTCAACACCGCTGCGACCGGGCTCATGCGCCCAGTCTAACCACATGTCGGCGGCCTCAGCGCTTGCTGGCCGCCTGCGGCGCGAGCGCGCGTGCGCGCGTGAGGATCTCCCGGCCCACCTTGGGGTCGCGAGACGTGATGTCGACGGCGAAGCCGTCGCCCGCCGACTGCACGGCCACGAGCGCGCCCTTGACGTCGAAAGGCGACTGCGTCAGGTCCAGTCTTCCGGAGGTCGCCACCTGCGCCATGTGACACTCGGCGACCCGTTGCAGCCACTCGGCCGTCATGCCGGGCTGGGCCCCCAAGAGGATGCGGGCGCCCCAGCGTTGCACGACCGTTTCGGTCTCCGAGACTGGCGTCTCCGGCTTGACCTCCTGCACGGCCCGGACATTCCGTGGATTCGTCAGCGACGCGCCGGTCCACTCGGCGGTGGGCACGCCGCGGCAAGCCGCCTGCGTGTCCCTGGCCGGCGGCGGCGTCGCGATGTTAGACGCTTGGAGCATGATTTGGAGACTCGCCACGAACGCAAATACCAACGTGCTCATGTTTCACCTCTCTGGCTGACTCGCTGACGAAAAGGCCCCTTCGTGATGATCAGTGTGATGATCGATGATCAGTGTATCGACGGCTCGCCTGGCTCACCTTCCGGCGGCATGAGCGGCGAGATGCGCTGTGGGATGCGGCCTTCGAGCTGGCGGAGGATGGCGTCCGTAAAAACAGTGAGGTCGTCCGGACGACGCGACGTGATGAGGTTGGCGTCCTCGACGACGGCCTCGTCGACCCAGTGCGCGCCCGCGTTCAACAGGTCCGTCTTTATCGACGGCCAGGACGTCACTGTCCGGTCGTCTACGACGTCCGCTTCGATGAGCAGCGAGCCAGCGTGGCACACGGCCGCCACGGGCTTGCCGCCCTCGATCATTTCTCGCGTGAAGTCGACCACCAAGGGATCGGTGCGCAAGTGATCGGGCGAATACCCGCCCGGAACGACGAGGGCGTCGAACTCGTCCGCCGTGACATCGCGAATGGCGACGCCCGTCGTGACGTGCTCCTTGCGGTTCTTTCCGTCGATGCGTTTGCCCGCCTCGCGGCCGATGACGACGACCTCGTGGCCCGCCCTCTTGAGCCGATCGTAGGGGACGCGAAACTCCGAGTCCTCGAACATCTCGTCGACGACGAATGCCACGCGAGCCATGCTGATACCTCCTCGGTTTTTTTGGGCCCGCGGCAAAACATGGTGGCGCCGCGCGGGCCAGGCAAGGCCGCGCCGGCCGGTCCATCGCCGGCCGGCGCGAACGGCGACGCGCCTAGAACTCGACGCCGACGTTGCCGCCGACGCCCCACGTGTTGAGCTTGCCGCCCACGGAGCGCAGCAGATCATTGTTGTACGTCTGCCGATAGGTGTAGCGGGCGTCGAGCATCAGCCGGCGGTAGGAGAGCTCCACGCCGCCGCCGTAGGGCACGGTGAGGACGTCATCGCTGCCCGTGATGTCGGACGTCGCGGCGGCAGTCTTCGAGAGGCTGTAGTGCTGCCAGCCAATGCCCACGAACCCGAAGGGCTCGAGGAGCGTCATCCCCTGAATGATCGGGATGTTGACGCGCAGCGCGCCCTCTGCGCCGTTCGACACGAGATTGGTGTTCGTGGCAAGCCCCAGCGTCTGGATGCTGCGCGCGGCGCCCACGTAGGCCGCTTCCAACCCTACGAACTGCCGCGTGCCGCCCACGAGGCGCGCGTCCCAGGAGCCGCCGGCACCTGTCATGGACTTGATGCTGCCGTAGGTGAAGTCCTCGTAGCCGCCGCCGAGCATCATGGCCGCGCCCACGCGCGACATCCAGACGGGCGTGCCCATCGATCCTTCGACACCGACGGGCGGCGCCGGCGGAGGCAGCGCCGAGGGGGTCGCCATCGGCGGCATCGTGCCGGGCTCGATCGGAGCAGCCGGTGATACGGGCTCATCGTTGTCCGGAATTATCGCGGGCGGCGTCGCCAACGGCGTTACGGTCGCGGGCGGGGGGCTGGTGTCCACCGGCGGTGGAGTCGTGGCCGGAGGTGTGGTGGTGTCGGGTGTCTCGGCCCGGGTGGTGGCCATCGAGCCCAAGAGGCCGATGCCGACGACAGTCATCATCGCTCGAAGTTTCATGACGAACCTCTCTTTGGTTTTCGTTGTTTGCTTCGTCGCGCGCCTTCGCGATGGCGAATTGCGCGTGCGATCTGTCCACGTTCGGTTACCCTTGGAGCTCACTTGGCCCACACTACGAGCCTCGTCCTCCCCCTCTTTTCCCTTCTCCTCCTTCCGTTCGCCGCGGGATGCGGCGAAGCTTCATCCGGTGACACTTCATCGGGCGCCACGGCGGCTCTTCGCTTCGATCCCTGCCAGCCCATCGCCGTCGTTCTCGATCCCGGCGCGACCGCGGAGCAAAGAGCAGGCGTAGCGGGCGCCGTCGACTGGTGGAACGCCGCTGCCGGGGGGAAGGTCTTCATGGCGGCCGGTGCGGGCGAGCCGACCGCCAGCGCTCCCTCCGGTGACCCCTCGGCTGACAATCCTTCGGGCGACAATCCCTCGGGCGACAATCCCTCGGGCGCTGTGCCCCTTCACTTTCAGGCGGCGGCGCCGCCGTCTCACGGCTTCTTCGACCCGGCGCGCGGAGAAATCTTCGTCAACGTCGATCTCGAGGCGCGTCCCCTCACCGTAACCATCGCGCACGAGCTCGGTCACGCCTTCGGCCTCGTCCACGTCACCGATCGGGCATCGGTGATGACCGCCGGGAACCTCGACGTCCAGCCGAACGTCGGCGACGTCGCCGCCCTCGTGAAGCTGTGGGGCGCGTGCGGTCCCGCCGCGATCGGGCCGCCGAGCTAGCGATCTCGTCTCTGCGCGCATGTTGACTCCGCTCGGTCTCGGCTATCGCAAGCCGCGTGCCGACGGCGTCGGGAGCGCACAATCGTCGCCGGAGACGGCGCCTGTCTCGCGGCGTGTTACGGCCGGGTGGCGTGGACCTCGCTCGAAGTCCGGCGGAGGCCGCTTGGCGTGCCGCGATGTTACGCGCGGGTGGCGGTGGCGGCGCCGACTTCTTCGGTGTTCTCGCGCTGGATCTCGGCGCCGAAGAGCTCGCGCATGAGCCTGGTCGTCGCGGCCTTGCCTCCGCCGATGTGGGCGGCGAGCGCATCCGCGAACTCCGTGGCCGATTGGAACCTCTCGGCGGGATCGAAGGCGAGGGCCTTGGCGAGGATGCCGCGCGCCGGCTCGGGCAGCTGCGCGAGCTCCGCGAGGTCCTCGGGCGTGACCCCGCTCGCCGCGCGATAGAGGACGTCGAGATCGTTGTCGCCCGTGTAGAGGAGCTGAGCGGTCAGGCAGTAGTAGAGGACGTGCGCGAGCGAGAATAGATCGCTGCGGTGATCGACGGTCTGCCCGCGGGCCTGCTCGGGCGACATGAAGTTCGCGTTGCCCTTGACCATGCCCACCTGGGTCTGCGTGACACGCCGGTTGGATTTCACGATGCCGAAGTCGGAGAGCTTGACCTCTCCGAGGAGCGACACCATGACGTTCCCGGCCGAGACGTCGCGATGGACGATGCCCATGGGCGAGCCTTCGCGATCGTGGCGCTCGTGCGCGTACGCGAGCGCTTGCAGCGTCTCGTGAGCGACGTAATAGGCCAGGGATTCGGGCAAGCCGCCCCCGACTGTCTCGGCGTGGCGCGCGACGAGGCGGCCGAGATCGCGACCGACGATGTACTCCTGGGTCATGAAGTACTCGCCCGAGACGACGCCGAAGTCGAAGACCGGCACGATGTTCGAGTGCACGAGGCCGGCTTGCATGCGCGCCTCGTCGATGAACTGCGCGACCGCTTCCTTGTTGCGCGCGAGCTCGTGGCGCAGGCGCTTGAGCACGAAGCTGCGGCTGAAGCCCTCGACGCCCGTGGCCTCGGCGATGAAGAGCTCGGACATGCCGCCTTCTCCGATGCGATTGAGCAGGCGATAACGGCCGAAGTCCGCGCCCGGCGCCGCCGCGGCAGCGGGAGCCGCTTGAGCGGCCAGGGCGGGCGCGGCCTGACGGCTCGGGATGCTGAAGGCCTTGCCGTCCGTGATTGGTGAGCGGGCCGCGGGCGTCGCGCCCACGACGGCGCGCGGCCGAGCCGGCGTGCCGAACTTGGCCGTCGCCTCGTACGTGACGGGATCCGCGACGGCGCCGCCGGCCTCTGCCTTGCCGCGTCCGGAGATCACCAGCCCGAGGCCGCCGAGACAGATCGCGCCCACGACCGACCAGACGAGCGAGCGATCGGCGAGCGGCTAGCTCGCGGCGACGACGGGCGGCGGCGCGGCCGGCGCCTCGACGGCGACGCGGCGGCCCAGGATCAGGATCGCCTCTCGATCGTCGATCCCCGGCACCCGGGCCGCCGCCGCCACGAAGTCGTGACCGTCGGCGCGAACGAGGGTGGAGGCGACGGGCTGCGTGCGCGCGCGGCGTATGAGGTCGTCGACGCCGCCACCGGCGTCCGGGCCGTGCGCCGCGAGCGACT
>DASXOE010000121.1:0-17750 GCA_036494575.1 Polyangia bacterium
GCGTTCGATGTCCTGGGCCGACAGCTTGAACACGGCCCCCGCCTGCGAGACGACGTTCTCTTCGATCATCGCCGAGCCGAAGTCGTTGCCGCCGAAGCGCAGCGCCACCTGCCCGACCTCCGGACCCATGGTCGGCCACGACACCTGCAGGCTCGGGAAGTTGTCGAGGTAGAGGCGCGCGAGCGCGAAGACGCGGAGGTAGCGCATGGCCGTCGTGTCGTCGTGGAGCTTGAGGCGCGTGCCCTCGGCCTGGAATGGCCAGCAGATGAAGGCCGTGAAGCCGGCCGTCTGGTCCTGCAGCTCGCGCAGGCGCTCGAAGTGATTGACGACGTGGCGCGGCTCTTCGCCGAAGCCGAAGACCATCGTGGCCGTCGTGCGCAGGCCGAGGGCGTGACCCTGCCGCATGACCTCGAGCCAGACGTCGGTCGTGCACTTGAGCGGCGAGATCGCGTAGCGGATCTCGTCGTCGAGGATCTCGGCGCCGCCGCCGGGGATCGAGTCGAGGCCGGCGGCCACGAGCCGCTCGATGACGCCGCGGATGGGCATGCGCTCGAGCTCGGCGATGTAGCGGATCTCCTCGGGCGACAGACCATGGATCGCGAGCGGGAAGCTCGCCTTCATCCAGCGGAAGAGGTCCTCGTACCAGGAGAGCGGCAGGTTGGGGTTCAGGCCTCCCTGCAGGAGGATCTGCACGCCGCCGAGGTCCACCGTCTCCTGGAGCTTCCGGGCGAGGTCGTCGCGCGACAGCACGTAGCCCTCGGTCTTGTGCGTGGGCGGGCGGTAGAAATTGCAGAACTTACAGCGCGTGACGCAGACGTTCGTGTAGTTGACGTTGCGGTCGATGATGTAGGTGACCTCGTTGCCCGCGTGCAGCGCGCGGCGGCGCGCGTCGGCGGCGGCGCCAAGCTCGAGCGTCGGCGCTTCGGCGTAGAGGCGGAGCCCGTCCTCGGGCGAGAGGCGCGCGCCGGCGGCGGCGTCGGCGAGGAGCGTGTCGACCGAGAGCGCGCGTGCCGGCTTGACGGCGGCGGGCGCGGCGCGGCCGTCGAGCCGGCCGGCGCTGGCGCTGGTCACCGCCTGCTCGTAGAGGCGCAGTCGCGCGCGCGCGCCGAAGAGGCCGGCGGCGTGGCCGCGCTCGAAGAACGCCGCGACTCCCGACAGCTCCGCGCTGCCCAGGCGGTAACGTATGTTCTCGGTCAGGTAGCGCTCGTAGAGCGCCGGCGCCCCTGAGCCTGAGGGCTCCGCTTCGGCCCAGGCGCGCGCGATCTCGGCGCGGTGGATCATGCCCTCGGACAGGCTCTGCTGCAGGATGCCGATCTCGTCGGCGCCGAGCGCGTCGGGTCGGCCCGCCCACACGGCGTAGACGAACGGCAGGCCGGTCGTCTCGCGCCACACCTCCCCGAGATCGACGACGTGTGCGTGCCTCTCGGCGGCCGCGAATCCGGCGTCGCCGATGACGAGGGCGCCCGTGCGGTCCGACGCGGCCTCGAGGACGGCGTCGTGCGGGACCTCGCGGAAGCGCGGCGCGACGCCGCGCTCGCGGCACAGGAGCTTGAGCAGCGCCGCCGAGCTGCGCGATGCGCCGTCGAGCGCGATCTCGTCGAGCTCGGTCCACGGCACGTCGCTCACGAGCAGCACGGTGCGCACGGGGCCGACGCTCGCGATGGCGATGCCGGGGACGGCGCGCAGCGGGGTGGGCGATTCGGCATAGGCCGCCGTGGGGATGAGGCCGAGGTCCACCTCGCCCGTCGCGAGGAGCTGCGCGCAGCGCGACGGCAGCTCGAACGACAGGTCGAAGCGATCCTCGCCGAGGCCGCGCTCGAGCCCGTAGGTGATGGGCCGCGCGTTCAGGAACGAGACGGCCGCGACGCGCAGCTTCTTCCGGGCGCCGCTCACGGCACGACCTCGAGCGCGTGGCGGCGCACGTCGCGGCGGAAGGGCTTGTCGGAAGCGAGCGCCTCGCCCTCGGCCAAGACATTGTAGAGCGTGTCGCGCTCGACGGGCGCGCGGCCTGCGTTCCGGATGATGCGGACGATCTCGTTCGGGCTCATGGCCTGCGGCGTCTCCGCGCCGGCCATGTGATAAATCTTCTCTTCCTGAACGGTGCCGTCGAGATCGTCGGCGCCGAACCACAGCGCCGACTGAGCGGTCTTGACGCCCAGCATGATCCAGTAGGCCTTGAGGTGCGGGATATTGTCGAGGACGAGGCGCGCCACCGCGTACGTGCGCAGGTCTTCGACGCCGGTCGGGCCGGGCAGCTTCATGAGGGCGTTGTTGTCGGGGTGAAACGCCAGCGGGATGAAGGTCTGGAACCCGCCCGTCTCGGCCTGGAGCGCGCGCAGGCGCAGCATGTGATCGACACGCTCCTCGACCGTCTCGATGGTCCCGTAGAGCATCGTGCAGTTCGAGCGCAGGCCGAGCCGATGCGCCGTGCGGTGGACCTCGAGCCATTCGTCGCCCGTGCACTTGTCGTCGCAGATCTTCTTGCGCACACGCGCCGCGAAGATCTCGGCGCCCCCGCCGGGAATCGAGTCGAGGCCCGCGGCGCGCAGGCGCGTGATGACCTCGGCGATGGGCAGATCGTATTTCTTGTGGAAGTAGAAGATCTCCACGGCCGTGAACGCCTTGAGGTGGATGCTCGGCTGCAGGCGCTTCAAGCCCGCGAGGAGCTCCGTGTAGTACTCGAACGGAAGGCCGGGGTGCAGGCCGTTGACGATGTGGATCTCGGTGATGGGGTCGCGCGCGTCGAGGCGCGCCTGCAGCTTCCCCCAGGCCTCGGCGTGCGACATCGTGTAGGCGCCCGGCTTGCCCTCCTCGAGGCGCGCGAACGAGCAGAAGCGGCAGCTCGCCTCGCAGACGTTCGTGGCGTTGATGTGGAGGTTGCGGTTGAAGTACGTGCGCTCGCCGTGCAGGCGCTCGCGGACTTCGTTCGCCAGCAATCCCAATTCGAGAAGGTTGCGGTGTTCGAAGAGCGCTATCCCGTCTTCTAGAGACAGCGGCTCTCCATCTCGCACTTTGTCGCGGATCCGCGGCGTCACGTTCGTTGAGCCCATCTAAGTCACTTCCTCTAAAGCGTCATTCAAGAGTCGCTCGGCTGGAACCAGCCCGGCGCCGCGGATGAGCGTCACCGCCTCCTTGCGCGTGAGGGCGGGGTTGTTGGCGTTGTCGCCGAGGCGGAGCGCGCGCTCGCCCACGATGGGCGCCAGGAGCTCGTCGGCACCGAAGCCGAGGCACATCTGCGCGAGCCGCGGGCCGAGGCGCTCGACGTCGGCCAGCACGTGACAACCGACCGGCAGCGCGAGCCGGCAGAGCGCCGTGAAGCGGACCGTATCGAGGCCGTAGGGCTCGCCCTCGGGCGTGGGGATCACGCCCCACAGCGGCACGTCGCACGCGGCGAGCGCCCGCAGGCGCCCGGATCGCGCGTCCTCGCTCTCGCCGCCGCGGAACGCCGCCCGCAAGACGAGGCGCGCGCCGTCGCCGGCGATCTCACGCAGGGTCGCGACGTCGGCGCCGACGACGACCGTCGCCCCGGCCGCGTGCGCCGCCGCCCAGCCGCCGAGGGCCGGCAGGTCGCCAGCCTCGACGTAGGAGACGCTCGCGTCGCGCGGGCCGCGCCAGGCGCCAGACCCCAAAAGCCGCCGCGAGCGGGCGAACGTGCCGCGCCGGCCGAGCGCCGCGTCGCGCGCGGCCGCGGCCCGCCGGCCGAGCGCGAAGAGATCCTCGACGGGCGGCGCGGCCGCTTCGGACGCCGCGGGGATCGAGGTCGACGACGTCGAGGTCGCGTCGGCGCCGGGGCTCATGTCGCGCCTCCGCCGCCCCAGCGCGGCATGAGCTGGTTGGGCAGGCCGAGCTGGTCGAAGACGCGGCCCACGACCGTGTCGAGCAGCGCCTCGATCGTCGTCGGGCTCGAGTAGAAAGACGGCGCCGCTGGCAGCACGACCGCGCCCGCGCGCGTGACCGCCAGCATGTTCTCGAGGTGGATGGTCGACAGGGGCGTCTCGCGCACGACGAGCACGAGCTTGCGGCGCTCCTTGAGCATGACGTCGGCGGCCCTCCCGATGAGGTCGTCGGACACGCCGTGCGCGATGCGCGCCAGGCCGCCCGTCGAGCAGGGGATGACCACCATGGCGTCCCACCCGGCCGAGCCCGAGGCGAACGGCGCGTGAAAGTCGCGCAGGCCGTAGCGCTTGAACGGATAGGGCGGCACGTCGCCGAGCTCGTGCTTCCACACCTCCGCCCCCGACGACGAGAACACGACCCCCGCTTGGAAGTCCTTCATCTGGCTGGCGGCCAACACCTCCAGCAGACGCTTCGCATAGATCGAGCCCGAGGCGCCGCCGACGGCGACGACGAGCTTCACGACGCCACCACCAAAGAGGCGACGCCCGACGGGAAGAGCGGCTGACCGGCGACGTCGGCAAAGCCCGCCGCGCGCAGCAGCGCCTCGAGCTCGCCGCGCGAGCGGAACTGGGCGATGGAGTCGGGCAGGTAGCGGTAGGCCTCGCGGTCGCCCGTGATGGCCCAGCCCACGAGGGGCAGGACGTGGGCGTTGTAGACGCGGTCGAAGAAGAAGCGCGGCTTGTCGGGCCGGAAGAACTCGAGGATCGCGAGGCGCCCGCCGGGCCGCACGACGCGCCGGAGCTCGGCGAGCGCGCGCGGCAGGTCGCGCAGGTTGCGCACGCAGAAGGCCGAGAACGCGCCGTCGAAGGCCGCGTCGCGGTAGGGCAGCGCGTGGCCGTCGGCGCCGTGCGTCTCGATCACGACGCCCGCGGGCAGCTTCTTGCGGCCCGCGCGCAACATCTCGCGCGAAAAATCCGCCGCCGCCACGCGCGCCCCGGGCGCGCGGCGCACGATCTCGAGGCCGCCGTCGAGCGTTCCCGCGCCGAGGTCGAGCACGCGCGGCGCGCCTCCCAGTCCCTCGAGCAGCCGCGCGATGGCCTTCTTGCGCCACAGCCCGTCGACGCCGGCGGACATGATCCGGTTGGCGGCGTCGTAGCGACCGGCGACGCGGTCGAACATGCCGCGCACGTCGTGGCCGCCCTCGGCGAGGCTCGGGGTCGTCGTCGTGGCCGTCGTGGCCGTCGTCGTCGGGGCGGCCGTCACGGCAGCCCCAGCTCTTTGTAGATGGCGTCGACGCGCGCCATCACCTCGGGCGTCATCTTGAGGACCTCGGGCCACTCGCGCGTGAAGCCCTCTTCCTTCCACTTGCGCGTGGCGTCCACGCCCAGCTTGCCGCCGAAGCCGAAGGCCGACGAGGCGTGATCGAGCACGTCGATGGGCCCCTCGGCGAAGAAGACGTCGCGCTTGGCGTCGATGTTGTTGAGGGCGCGCCACGCGACCTCGCGCACGTTCTGCACGTCGACGTCTTCGTCGACGACGATGATGCACTTCGCGAACATCATCTGTCCCATGCCCCACAAGGAGTGGCAGATCTTGCGCGCGTGGTGCGGGTAGTCCTTCTTGATCGACACGATGCACAGGTTGTGGAACACGCCCTCGATGGGGAGATTCATGTCCACGATCTCGGGGAATGTCATCTGCAGAAGCGGCAGAAAAAGTCGCTCGGTGGCCTTGCCCAGCCAGGCATCCTCCTGCGGCGGCGGCCCCACGACGGTCGTCGCGTAGATCGGCTGCTCGCGGCGCGTGATGCAGGTCAGGTGAAAGACCGGGTAGTCGTCGGCGAGCGAGTAGTAGCCCGTGTGGTCGCCGAAAGGGCCCTCGCGGCGGAGCTCGTCGACGTCGACGTAGCCTTCGAGCACGAAGTCGGCGGACGCCGGCACCTCGAGGTCGACGGTCTTGCAGGCGACCATCTCGACGGGTTTGCGGCGCAGGAAGCCCGCGAAGAGGAACTCGTCGATGCCGTCGGGGAGCGGCGCCGTCGCCGCGTAGGCCAGCACGGGATCGCCGCCCAGCGCGACGGCCACGGGCATGCGCTGGATGCCGAGCTCTTTGTAGCGGCGCATGTGGCGGCGGCCGGTCTTGTGGAGCTGCCAGTGCATGCCCGTCTCGCGCGGGCCGTAGACCTGCATGCGGTAGCAGCCGACGTTGCGCGTGCCCTTGTCCGGGTCGCGCGTCACGACCATCGGCAGCGTGATGTAGGGGCCGCCGTCCTCGGGCCAGGTCGTGAGGATCGGCAGCTTCGACAGATCGGGCTCGCGCTCGACGACCTGCTGGCACGGCGCCGTCCGCACCGTTCGGGGCATGGCCGAGGCGACGCGCGCGACCTTGGGCAGCATGCGGACCTTGTCCATGAGCGACACGGGCGGTTGGGACTTCACGAGCGCGCCGATGGCGCGCGCGTGCTCCTCGAGGTCGGCGACGCCCAGCGCCCACGACATGCGCCGCCGCGTCGCGTACGTGTTGATGAGCGCGGGGAAGCGCGAGCCCTTGACGCGCTCGAACAGCAGCGCCGGTCCCCCGACGCGCATCGAGCGCTGCGCGATCTCCGACAGCTCGAGAACGGGATCGATCTCACGGGTGATGCGGCGAAGCTCGCCGCGCTCCTCGAGGTAGCTCACGAAGGCGCGCAGATCGTTCCACTGCGCCGGCACGCCGCCCACGCCGGTCGCCACGCCGAGGCCGTCGGGCGCGAGCGCCATCAGGACTTCCTCTCGACCGACAGCACGGCGAGGTCGCGCAGCGCGTCCCGGAAGGGCGAGGGCGGTACGAGCTCGAGCTCGATCACGGCCTCGGCGGCGAGCGCGAGCGCCTTGTCGCGCGCGAGGGCGATGCCGCCCGCCCTGCGCGTCTCGGCGAGGATCTCGGCGGCGACGTTGGCGGATACGCCTTTGTCGCCGAGCTGCGCGCGCACGTGCCGGCCGAGCGCCGGATCGGCTTCGCAGGCGAGGAGGACGGGCAGGGTGAGCTTGCCCTCTTGCAAGTCGAGACCCACCGACTTGCCAGCGGTCGCCTCATCGGCGTCGGCGTCGAGCACGTCGTCGGCAATCTGGAAGGCCCTCCCGAGCGCGCGCCCGTAGCGCTCGAGCGGACCGTCGAGGGCCGGGCCCACGGCCCCGCCCACGCGCGCGCACCAGGCGATGAGCGAGGCGGTCTTGCGATCGATGACGCGGAAGTAGTCCTCGACCGTCGCGTCGGGGTTCCCGGCGCGCTCGAGCTGCGCGACCTCACCCTCGGCCATCTCGGTGACGGTCGTCGCGAGCGACTGAACCATGGGCAACGAGCCCGTGAGGGCCACCGTCTCGAGCGCGCGCGCCAGGCAGAAGTCGCCCACGAGGACGACGATGCCGTTGCCGAAGACCATGCGCGCCGCGGGCCGGCCGCGCCGCACGCGTCCGTCGTCGACGACGTCGTCGTGATACAGGGTCGCCGTATGGATGAGCTCGGCGGCGCACCCGACGGCCACGCCGAAGTCCACGGGCGCGCCCGAGGCGCGCGCGCTGAGCACGGCGAGCATCGGCCGCAGGCGCTTGCCCCCCGCGCCCAGGAGGTGCGCGCCCACCTGCGGGATGGCCCCCACGGGGCTGTCGAGGCGCTCGGCGAGGCGGGCCTCGACGAGGCGCATCTCGGCCCCCACGAGCGCCACGAGGTCCTCGACGCGAGGACGCGGAGGGACCCGCGGGGGCGCGCTCGAGCCGACGACCGACATGGCCGGTATATTGGTCAGGGAGGGCAAGCGGGTCACGACCTTTCTAAATATTCAAAATGAATTGAAAGTTCGCAAGAACCAAAGTCACCGGCCCCCATCTTTCACCGGCGCGCGCGGGCGCCCCGGCGGCGCGGCGCGGGGGCGCGCGGACGGCCCGCGGCGGTCGTCTCGGCGGTGGGAGGTGGCGGCGCCTCGACCTTGAGCACGTCGCGGAAGCGGCCCACGTCCATCGTGAGCTGGCCGAGCAGCATGTCGAGCAGCGTCTCTCCGAGGGCGCAGATCTCGTGCAGGCGCTCGAGCCGGCCTGCAGTGAAGGCCGCTTCGGCCGCGAGCTTGCGCGGCGCCGCCGCCTGAGCGGCCCGCGCCATGGCGACGCCGCGCTTGACCGCCTCGACGGCGGCGCCGATCTCGCGGCGCTCGCGCTCGTTGAGGACGCCGGAGATCATCTTCCAGAAGTCGGTCTCGGCCTGGTAGTGCTCGCGCCGCTGGCCGCGCACCCAGACGCGGTGTACGACGCCCCAGCGCCCGAGGGCGGCGAGCGTCATCGACGCGCTGCCCGCCGAGATGCCGAGCCGCGCCTGGATCTCCGCCTGCGGCAGGGGCTCGTGCGCAAGGTAGAGCAAGCCGAAGGCGCGGCCCATCGTGCGCGTGAAGCCCCAGAACTCGGCGATGCGCCCGCAGGTGTCGATGCCCAGGTCGCGCGCGCGCCGCAGCTCGTCTTCGGGCGTCCCGGCGGCGGCCATGGCGGCGTTCTTATATGGCCTCGGCGGGCCGTTCGAGCCGCGACACGGGCACGAGGCCGGCCTCGTCGCGCGCCGCGAGCTGGCCGCACGCGGCGTCGATGTCGTCGCCGCGCGGCGAGCGAATGTAGACGGCCATGTTCGCGGCGCGCAGACGTTGCTGGAAGGTCCGGATGCGCTCGGCGGTGGGGCGCTCGAATTGCGGGCCCTGGAACGGGTTCCAGGGGATGAGGTTCACTTTACACGGCATGCCGCGCAGCAGGCGGACGAGCCGGTCGGCGTCGGCGTCGGTGTCGTTGACGCCCGCGAGGAGCACGTACTCGTACGTCACGCGCCGCCCGTGCGCGAGCGGGAAGCGGCGCGCCGCCTCGAGCAGCTTGGCGATGGGCCACTTGCGGTTGACGGGCATGATGCGGTCGCGCACCTCGTCGGTCGTCGCGTTGAGCGAGATCGCCAGGTTGGGCGCGGGCGAGAGGAGCCCGAGCTTCTCGATGCCGGGCACGAGCCCCGCCGTCGAGACCGTGATTCGTCGGGGCGAGAAGTGCAGACCCCACGGGTGCTCGAGGAGCAGGAGCGCGCGCGTGACGTTCTCGAGGTTGTGCAGGGGCTCGCCCATGCCCATGAACACCAGGTTCGTGGGCCGCCGTCCCGCGAGCTTCGTCGCGCGGTAGACCTGCTCGACGATCTCGCCCGCCGAAAGGTTGCGCCCGTACCCGAGCGTCGCCGTGGCGCAAAAGCCGCAGTCCATGGCGCAGCCCACCTGCGAAGACACGCACAACGTGAGCTTGTCCCGCTCTGCATCGTCGTCGGGGATGAGCACCGACTCGATGGCGCGATCGTCGAACGTGCGGAAGCGCAGCTTGCGCGTGCCGTCGCGCGCCTCCTGCACGACGTCCGCGCGCAGCGGGCGCAGAGGCAGCCGCGCGGCGAGCGCGTCGCGCTGCGCCTGCGGCACGTTCGTCATCTCGTCGACGCTCTCGACGCCGTGCTCGTGCAACCACCGGAAGACCTGCTCGCCCCGGTAGGCGGGCGCGCCCTCTGCGCCGAGCTCGGCAGCGAGCTCGGCGGGCGTGAGGGAGCGCAGATCGAGGTCCATTGGGCGCGCGCGAGACTAGCGCCGAGCGGCCTCCCTCGCCAGTGCGACGCTCACCGCGCGCGGCGGCGGCGCGTCAAGGCCAGGCCGACGACGCCCAGCAGCGCGAGCGCCCAGGGGACGCCGTCGCGGCCGGCGTCGGGGTCGAGCGCGCACGTGCAGCCGCCGCCGCGCTGGCCGAGCTTGGTCAGCGTCTGGCTGCACTGGCCGTTCGACACGCACGTGCCCACGCCGTCGGCCGTCGTCGTGCAAACGTAGCAGTCGCCCGGGCACTGCATGAGGATGCAGGGATCGGGCGCGCATTGGCCCGTCGTCGAGACGCAGCGCTGGCCCGCGGCGCACTGGAATGCCTGACACGTATCGAGCTTGCACTGGCCGCTCGCCGGGTCGCAGAACTGGTCCTGACGGCACGCGACGGTCGCGCACTTGTCGTCGTTGCACTGGCCGTTCGTGCAGCTCTGCCCGGCGGGGCACTTGCCGGGCGGGCAGAGGCTCTGGCACTTGCCGTCGCTGCAGTACGTGCCGTCCCCGCACTTCACGCCGGCGCACTTGTCGGCCTGGCACGAGCCCTTGTAGCAGACCTGCCCCGGGTCGCACCCCAGCGTCTGGCAGTCGAGGCATTGCCCCTGCATGCAGACGGCGGGCGCCGTGCAGACGACGCCGGCGCACAGATCGACGCACGCGCCGGTGTTCTCGTCGCAGTGTTGCCCCTGCACGCAGGTCACCTGGGCGCAGCGCTCGGGCACGCAGAACGTGCTCACGCACTTGTACCCGCTCGGGCACGGGAACTCGCCGCCCTGGCAGACGAGCGTGCAGGCCCCCTCGCGACAGGCGAACTTCGACGGGCACGTCGCGTTGACGTCGGCCTTGCCGTCGCAGTCGTTGTCCTTGCCGTCGCAGATCTCGGCGGTCGGCCCCGTGCAGCCGTCGCACACGAGCCCGCCCTTGCGGCACACCGTCTTGCCGGCCGTGCAGACGCCGACGCCGACCTGCGCCTGCGTCTCGTTCGGGCAGAGGCAGGGGACGCCCGTCCCGGGCACGCCGTCGTCGATGAGGCCATTGCAGTCGTCGTCCTTGCCGTTGCAGATCTCGGGCATCGGCATGCTGACCGCGTTGCAGATGAGCTTGCCGTTGACGCAGGCCGTGACCCCCGTGGAGCAGGCGCCGATGCCGTTGCCGCACGCCACGCCCACGCCCGGCAGCGGGCCGTTATCGACCTGGCCGTCGCAGTTGTCGTCGATGTTGTTGCACACCTCCGGCGACGGCGTCACGACGGGCGCGTCGCAGACCGTGCCGGTGCCGTTCCCGTTGCACGCGAGGATGCCGCCGCGCTTGCATGCGCCCACGCCGTTGTTGACGCACGCGCTGCCCACGCTGAAGCCCTCGTCGATGTTGCCGTCGCAGTTGTTGTCTACCCCGTCACAGATCTCGGCGGGGACGGCGCAGCCGCACGGGCCGCCGCACTTGTTGGGGGTCAACCCCTCGTCGACCTGGCCGTTGCAGTTGTCGTCCTTGCAGTTGCACGTCTCGACGGCGCAGTGCTGCGCGCCCGCGCCCTTGAGGTTGTCGGCGTCGTTCGGGTTGTTGGAGACGGGGCACATGTTACTGACGCCCTCGTCGATGAGCCCGTTGCAGTTGTCGTCCTTGCCGTTGCAGACCTCCGTGGGCGGCACCGTCGCGGCGATGATGCCCACGAGCGCCGCCTTGACGGCCGCCGTGTCGGTGAGGGTCACGCGGATGGCAGCGCCCGTGCCGCCCGCCTTGGCGATGGCGTCGTTGGCCGCGCTCGTGCTGACGTCGGTGAGCACGTACGTGCGCACGGCGGAGGTCACGTTGAGCTGACAGGCCTGGACCTCAGGGTGGAAGGCCGTGTAGCCGGTCTGCGCGCAGGTCGCGAGGTTGAGCGTCGCGTTGCCCGCCTTGCCTGTGTCGCACGTCTCGTCGCCGTCGGTCACGAAGATGATGATGTTCGTGCGGCAAGCGCCCTTGGGGTCGGCGGGCTTGACGAAGTTGTCGAAGTACATGCGGGCGTAGAACAGCGAGCGTCCGATGGGCGTGTACCAGTTCGCGTGCGTGCGCAACTCGGGATCGCTGAGCGTCGCGACCTTGCCGGCGTCCTCCGTGCCGTCGATCCAGCGGTAGACCTCGCTGAGGTTGCCGTCGGCGGGATCGAAGTCGGCCGCCACGGGCTTCGTCGCCGCGGGGCGCTTCGTGACGTCGACCACGAGGGCGCTGCGGTAGCCGTTGTCGAACCAGGGCGCGTACGTCGTCTCCGTCGTGTGCGTGGGCAAGCGGCAGCCGCACTCGCAGTTGCCGCCGCAGTTGCCGTTGCACCCTATGGGCAGCGCCGTCGTCGCGTCGTTGTCGTAGTGGCCGTTGGGACAGACCGGGGTTTGGCCCGGGTTCTCGAGCTCCGGGTAGCGCATGAGGCCGAAGTTCGCCTCGTCCGTGCCGACCTGCGCGAGCGCGTCGCGCAGCGCTTTCTTGAGGCTGAAGATGCGGCAGTTCGTCCCGTTGCCGTTACAGAGCGCCGAGCCGTCGTTGGTGTCGTTGTTGAGCATCGATCCCGACGTGTCGAACACGACCAGGATGTTGGGTCGCAGCGACTGCGCGCGCGCGCCGCCGCCGAGGCCGAGGGCCGCGACGATCACGGCGGCGGCCGCGGCGAGCCTCCCCGTCTTCACAGCGCCCAACAAGCCCGACCTCGACCGCGCGTCACGGCAGCATCCCGGTCTTGCAGCAGCGGAACCCGACCGAAGGCAGACGCACGGGCACCGAGGGCGCCGGCGTGGACGCGTCGCACTGCAGGCCCGGGGCGCGCGTCGCCGCCGGCGTCACCGAGTTGTCGACGAAGCTCGCGATGTCGTAGGCGCCGCCGCGCAGCTCGTAGGGGCCGGCCGCCGACGTCGACGCCGCGCCCGAGACGACCCACTCCTTTGCGTTGCCGCTCATGTCGTAAAACTCGTCGCCGGCCGCCGCCGATTGGTCGGAGACGCACATCGTCGCCGCGCCGGTCGCGATCGTCGCGGCCGGGTTCGGCTGCGTGTAGTCGTAGCCATTGCACTTCGCGCCGCCGTAGGTGTTGCCGTAGGGGAAGGTCGTGTTGCCCGAGCCGTTGCAGACGTCGAACCACTCGGCCGCCGTGCAAAGGCGCCAGCCGGACCCGGGCAGCCCGATCTTCTCGCAGGCCGCCTCCGCCTCTTCCTTCGTGACGTTCGTCCAGGGCTGCCGGCCCGGCACGGAGCACGGGCGGCGGGTCGAGTCGAAGCCGTGGTCGGTGCCCGTGGCGTCGTAGCGGGTGGCCTCGTAGACGAACATCGTGACGTTCTGGGCCGCGACGTAGACGATCTTGTCGTCCGTCGTCCGGTTGGCCTGGGAATCGAGCTCGTCGACCTCGCCGTCGCAGTCGTCGTCCTTGCCGTTGCAGACCTCGACGCCCGGCGTCTTCATCGAACCCATGCAGTGGTGGCCGGTCGGCTGCGTGTTGTCGCAGACCCAGACGCCCGTGCCCGCGCACGGCCCAGTGCCGACGACGCAGGCCTTGCCGATCTCGAACGGCTCGTCGGTGAGCCCGTCGCAGTCGTTGTCGAGCCCGTCGCAGCCCTTCGACGTGTCCTCGAGCTCCTGGAAGGTCGTCGGATACTTGCAGACCCAGCCGCTTTGGCCCATGCACGTGGGCGTCGTGCCGGCGCAGACGCCCTTCGTCTTGCACGTGATCGTCGCGGCTCCGACGTTGTTGTCGACGGTGCCGTCGCAGTCGTTGTCGAGCCCGTCGCAGATCTCGACGCCGCCGTTGGTCTTCTGGCAGGCCGTCTCGCAGCCCGGCACGTTGGGGTCGCGGTCGTAGAAGCCGGCGAGGCAGGCGCCCTGCGTGCAGACGCCCGTCTTGCAGGTGGCGGTCGCGAAGGGGAAGGAGCAGCGCTTGTTGCAGCCGCCGCAATTGTCGATGTCGTTCTGGAAGTCGAAGCCCTCGTCGACCGTGCCGTTGCAGTTGTTGTCGAGCCCGTCGCAGGACTCCGTGCCGCCGTTCGACGGCTCGCACTCGCAGCCGTTCGACAGATTCTTGTCTGCGTCGACGAAGTCGCCCACGCACGTGATCTTGCAGACGCCGCCCGCGCAGTCGGGGACCGAGTTCGCCGCCGTGCAGTTGTTGAGGCACGTGCCGCAGTTGAATGGATCGGTCTGGCGGTCGGGCGAGGCCGGATCGCACAGCTGCACGGTGCCGCCCGCGCCGCCACCCGCGTGTCCGCTTGCGCCACCGCTCGCGTCCATACCGCCCGTGCCCCCGACTCCGGCGAGGTCCGGGCCGGCGTCCGGCAGCGGGAGGGCGTCGGCGAACGACGTGCCCCCGGTACCCGTGGCGCTCGCGTCGATCGGCTTGAGCGTGCCACCGAAGTCGTAGAGGCGGTCCTTGCACCCGCCCGCGAGCAGCACGAGCGGCACGAGCGGCACGACGAGCGCCGTGAGACGGCTCGTGCGAAGCGGCGATGGCGAAATGCGCGACCTAAGAGAACGAAGCGCGAGGGTCATGAGTAGGCTTGCATCTACTATAGACCAGTTTCAAAGAGGCAGAAATACTCCTCTCGCTCTCGAGGGCGTCAGGCCCGAGGCCTTGCCGGCGCGAAAGCTAGAGCTCGGCGCCCGTGAAGAAGAAGCCGAGCTCGAGCTTGGCGTTGTCCGGGCTGTCGCTGCCGTGGACGGCGTTCTTCTCGATGTCGGTGCCGTATTTGGCGCGGATCGTCCCCGGGGCGGCCTTCTTCGAGTCGGTTGCCCCCATGACCTCGCGATACTTCGCGACGGCGTTCTCGCCCTCGATGGCCATGACGACACAGGGGCCGGATGTCATGAATTTCACGAGATCGCCGAAGAACGGCCGCGCCTTGTGGACAGCGTAGAACCCCTGGGCCTGTTCCTGCGACAGCTTGAGGTAGCGCAGGCCGACGATCTTGAGGTGGCTCTTCTCGATGAGGTCGATGACGCCGCCGATGGCTCCCGCGGCCACGGCGTCGGGCTTGACGATTCCGAAAGTACGCTCCAGTGCCATGTGTCTCCTTGCGTGAACAGATCGCCCGGGTGAAGGCGAGCTTTTGCTCGCCGGAGCCCGCGCGGAGGGCTCGGGAACCCTCTCAGGGTTCCCGAAGTTGTGCCGCGATGGTCTTACCCAGGTCGGCGGGCGTCGCCGCGATGGCGATGCCGGCGTCGCGCATGGCGGCCATCTTCTCGGCCGCCGTCCCCTTACCGCCGCTGATGATGGCGCCGGCGTGGCCCATGCGCTTTCCGGGCGGCGCGGTCTGGCCCGCGATGAAGCCCGCGACCGGCTTCTTCATATTGGCCTTAACGAAGCGCGCCGCTTCCTCCTCGGAGGTGCCGCCGATCTCGCCGATCATGAGGACGCCCTTGGTCTGCGGGTCCTTCTCGAAGAGCGCCAGGCAGTCGATGAAGTCCATGCCCTTGACGGGATCGCCGCCGATGCCGATGGCCGTCGACTGGCCGAGGCCGAGCGTCGTCAGCTGGAGCGCCGCCTCGTAGGTCAGCGTGCCCGAGCGCGAGACGACGCCCACCTTGCCGGCCTTGTGGATGTAGCCCGGCATGATGCCGATCTTGCACTCGCCCGGCGTTATGATGCCGGGGCAATTCGGGCCGATCAAAATGGGACCCTGAGAGGGTCCCAAACCCCCCGCGAAGAGCTCGGCCAGGCGGAGCCCGTCCTCGCTCACGCGATACGCGCTGTTCTTACTGCCTTCGAGGGCGCGCTTCGCCCTCACCATGTCGAGCGTGGGGATGCCCTCGGTGATGCACACCACGACGGCGATGCCGGCGTCGGCGGCCTCGAGGATGGCGTCGGCGGCGCCGGGCGGCGGGACGTAGATGACGGTGGCGTTGGCCCCCGTGTGCGTCACGGCCTCGGCGACGGTGTCGAACACGCGGAAGCCCTCGTGCGTCGTTCCGCCCTTGCCGGGGGTGACGCCACCCACGACGTTCGTGCCGTATTCGCGCATCTGTTTGGCGTGGAACGTCCCCGCCGAGCCCGTGAGGCCCTGGACGATGAGCTTCGTAGCCTTCCCAACCAGCACCGACATGGCTACTTGCCCCCCGCAGACTGGGTTTTGACGAGCGCGACGATCTTCTGAGCCCCGTCGGCCATGTCGCCCGCCGTCGTGAGGGCGAGGCCCGACTCGGCGAGCATCTTCTTGCCGAGCTCGACGTTCGTGCCCTCGAGGCGCACGACCAGCGGCACCTTGAGCCCAACCTGTTTGACGGCCGAGATCACGCCCTCGGCGATCGTGTCGCACTTCATGATGCCGCCGAAGATATTGACGAAGATGCCCTTCACCTTGGCGTCGGCCGTGATGATCTTGAAGGCCGCCGTGACCTTCTCGGCCGTCGCGCCGCCGCCCACGTCGAGGAAGTTCGCGGGCTGGCCGCCGAAGTGCTTGATGGTGTCCATCGTCGCCATGGCGAGGCCAGCGCCGTTGACCATGCAGCCGACGTTCCCGTCGAGCGTGATGAAGCTGAGGTCGTGACGCTTGGCCTCGATCTCGGCCGGGTCCTCCTCGTCGAGGTCGCGCAGCGCCTCGAGCTCTTTGTGGCGGTAGAGAGCGTTGTCGTCGAAGGTGACCTTGGCGTCGAGCGCGAGCACGCGGTTGTCCTTGAGGACGACCAGCGGGTTCACCTCGAGGAGCGAGGCGTCGAGCTCGACGAAGGCCTTGTAGACCAGCGTGAGCAGCTCGGCGGCGTTCTTGGCCGCCGCGCCCGTGAGCCCGAGGCCGTAGGCGAGGTTGCGGGCCTGGTAGCCGGCGAGCCCGACGACGGGGTCGACTATCTGCTTGAGGATCTTCTCGGGCGTCTTGGCCGCGACCTCCTCGATCTCCATGCCGCCCTCGGACGAGGCCATGACGACGACGCGACCGGCGCCGCGGTCGACGACGACGCCCAAGTAGAGCTCGCGCGCGATGTCCATGCCCTGCTCGATGAGGAGGCGCTTGACGACCTGGCCCGCCGGCCCCGTCTGGTGGGTCACGAGCTTCATGCCCAGGATCTTCTGGGCCGTCTCGCGCGCGGCGGCCGCGCCTTTGACGACCTTGACGCCCCCTCCCTTGCCGCGGCCACCGGCGTGGATCTGCGCCTTGACGACCACCATCTCGCTGCCCGTCTCGGCAATGAGCGCCTTGGCGACGGCTTCGGCCTCGTCGACGCTGAAGGCGGGCGTCCCCTTGGGCACGGGCACACCGTACTTTCGCAGCAGCTCTTTCCCCTGATACTCGTGAATTTTCATAGGGCGCGTGGGCCTTTCTTAAAGCTTCTCTTTAAAAGCCCCGTTCAAAGTTTCTTGGACGCCTCGATGAGCTCGCGCACGGCGGCCGCCGACTTCTCCAGCATGGCCTTCTCGTCGGCCGTGAGCTGGATGGTGACGACCCGCTCGACGCCGCCGGCGCCGATGACGACCGGGACGCCCATGTAGAGGTCCTTGTAGCCGTAGTCCCCTTCGAGGTAGGCGGCGCAAGCCACGAGCCGCTTGAGATCCTTGAGGTACGATTCGGCCATCGAGACGGCGGCGGAGGCCGGCGCGTAGAAGGCGCTCGTGCCCATGAGCTTGACGATCTCGCCGCCGCCGTTGCGCGTGCGATCGACGATGGCGGCGAGCTTGTCCGCGGCCACGAGCTGCGTGACAGGGATGCCGTTGACGGTGCAGTTGCTCGTCACGGGCACCATCGTGTCGCCGTGGCCGCCCAGCACCATCGTGCGCACGTCCTTGACGGCCACGCCAATCTCGCGCGCGAGGAAAAGCTGGAAGCGGGCCGAATCGAGCACGCCCGCCATGCCGACGACCTTCTTGCCCGAAAAGCCCGTGACCCTCTTGAACTCGTAGACCATGGCGTCGAGCGGGTTCGACACGACGATCACGAAGGCGTCGGGGGCGGCCTTCTTGAGGTTGTCGCCGACGCTGCGGATGATCTTGAGGTTGATCGACAGCAGATCGTCGCGCGACATGCCCGGCTTGCGCGGCACGCCCGCCGTGACGATGACGACGTCCGAGCCGGCGACATCGGCCCAGCTCGAGCTGCCCGTGATCTTCGAGTCGTAGCCGAGGACGGCGCCGTTCTGCTCGAGGTCGAGCGCCTTGCCCTTGGCGACGCCCTCTTTTTCGGGGATGTCGAAGAGCACGACGTCGCCGAGCTCGCGACGGGCGATGAGGGCGGCCAGCTCGCCGCCGATGTTGCCGGCGCCGATGAGAGAGACTTTTCTACGAGACATGAGAGGGCTCCTTGTGTCTTTCAAACTAGATCTTCGAGCGGAGGCGAGCTTCGCTCGC
>DASXOE010000122.1:0-12949 GCA_036494575.1 Polyangia bacterium
AGGTTCGCGTCGATCGTGCGCTGGAATGGCACCAGCACTTGAGCGCGGACGGACGTCGGGACCGTGAGGAGCGCCGCGAACCAGAAAAGCGATATGAGTCTTAGGAGCGGCCGAAGCGTGGGTGTCATCCGGGGTCCCGAGCGGGGGTAGCCTCAGAAGTAGGCCGGCCCAGGATATCCCCGGAGAGGGTACGAAGTCTATCTATTGGCTCGGCGTCTATTCAGATTGCCGGATTGGGCGCCCTCATTGGGCGTCTTCATTGGGCATCTTCCACGACGAACGTGTACTTGAAGGTGACGTTGCTGGGAACGGCTTTACCGTCGCTCGTGCGGGCCGGGGAGAACTTGTACTGCTTGAAGGCGTCGCGGGCGACCTCGTCGAAGCCGTGGCCGGCCTTCTCGATGATCGTCACGCGCCGCACGTTTCCGTTCTCGTCGACCAAGAGCTTCGCGACGACGTGGCCTTCGAGGCCCATTCGCCGCGCTTCGGGCGGATACGCGCCCTTTACTTCGTGCTCCGGGTGCGCCTGCTCCGCGATGAAGACCTCAGGGACGGGCGCGGGCAAGCGGTCGGGATCGCCCGTGGTGGCCGGCAGCGCGCCCGGCGGCCCGGCCTTGCGCTGCTTGGTCATGAGCGTATTGCCCACGGGGACCGCCAGCCCCGGCCCTTCGCCGACAGTCGAGTCGAGGCTGACACCGAAGACAGGTGGCGTCTCGTCCGCCTTGGGAGGCGCTTCACTCGGTGGCGGGGCCTCGGGGGGCGGCGTCGGGGCCGGCGCGTGACGCACGACGAGGCGCGGTTTCAACTCGGGGGGCGGCGGGGGCGGCGGTTCGGGACGGACGTCGGGCGGCGGGGGCGGCGGCTCCTGGACGTCCATCTCCACCGTCGTGTCGCCGCGCAAAAGCCGCATGTCGACGCGAACGAGCGCCGCCGCGATGACTACGTGCAGGCCGAGGGCGACGACCGTGCCGATGAACGCGCCGCGCGCCCGGGGCCGGTGCTCCCCCCAAAGCTCCTCGAGGCCCGCGAGACCTCCGCCGGCCACCGTCACGGCATCATTTCCCGGGATCGACGTTGAGCGCGAAGCGGTGCACCCCGGAGCGCTTCACGAGGTCGATGATGTGGATGACGTCGCCGTGGGACACGACCTTGTCGGCGGCGATGATGGCCTGCAGATCGGGATTCTTGGGCAGCTCGCCGTGAATGTAGTCGACGATGCGGCCGTCGCTGCTGCGCTCTCCGTTGAGATAGACGGCGTTGTCCTTCGAGATCGTGATCGACAGCGTCGTCTTGGTCTGTTCGGACCCCGAGGCGGCCTTGGGCAGGTCGACCTTGATGGCGGGGCTGACGATGTATGACGCCGTCACCATGAAGATGATGAGGAGCACGAGCGTGATGTCGACGAGGGGCGTGACGTTGATGCCGACGATCGTCTGCATCTCGTCGTCGCCGCCGAAGTTCGCGCCGCCGGCCACGGCTCAGGTCTCCTTGGCGGGCTTGGCGACGGCCGAGAGGAGGAGGTGCGCCATGGCGTCGACGCGGCCGAGGGACCCGCGGACCTTGCCCTGGAAGTAGTTGTAGGCGATGACCGCCGGGATGGCGACCATGAGGCCGACCGCCGTCGCGACGAGCGCCTCGGAGATGCCCGACATCACGGCGGCCGCTCCGCCGCTCTGGTTGTGCGCGAGATCGGCGAAGGCCTTGATGATGCCGAGGACCGTGCCGAACAGACCGATGAAGGGCGCGTTGTTGCCCAGCGTGCCGAGGACGCCCAGGTTGCGCTCGAGATCGAGGCGCAATCGCGACTTCGCGCTCGCCATGGCCTCGGACATGGCCTCGGCGCCCCGGTCGTACTGCTCGAGCCCGGCCGACGCGATCTTAGACTCCGGAGCGCGCTGGCCGGCGAGGGCCCGGCGCGCCCCGGCGGCGTCTCCGTCCTTGAGGAACGAGAGGAGCTCCCGGCCGAGCGCCTCGAAATCGACGCGCCTGGCCGCTAGGAAGACGCCGCGCTCGACCATGATGGTCACGGACAGCAGCGACAGGCCGATGAGGACCCAGAGGACCCACTCGGAGCCGAGCAAAGTGAAACCCAAGATTCGTTCGGTCAGACGCATGCGCTCCTCGACGAAGGTGGCGGAAGGTGACGGAAAGCTAGCACGGAAACTCCGTCATCGAGACGAGCCTGATCAGCCCAGCGCGGCGACGACGACGGTGGCGTAGCTCCCCGCGGGCAAGATAAAGCGCAGGCGCGCGGCCACCTCTTCTGGACCCGCGCGACCTGGTTCGGGTTGCACGGCAGGGTCGCCGAGCGTGAGCGGCACGAGGTAGGGCCGGCGCGCGCCCGGGAGGTCGCGGCCGGCGCGCGCGAAGTCCTCCCGCGTCGCGCCCACGGCGGCGAGCGCCTCGTCCTCGACGGCGCGCGCCGCCGTGTCGGGCGGCGGCTCCTTCTCGCGCCCGCCGGGCAGCGGTCCCGTGACGACGAGGTCGCCCGCGTCGACACGGCGCTGATCGACGTCGGCGGCCTCGGTGACGAAGAGCCCGCCCGTCGCGACCTTCTGGAGCACGTCTCCGGCCAGCACGCCCCGCAGGCCGCCCAGGCCCGCCGCGCGCAGCTCGAGCGCCCGGTTGAAGACGGCGGACTGCGCCGCCGAGAGGAGGAGCTTGCGCAGCCGGTGGTCGCGCTCCCGCTTCTCGCCGCGCAAAATCGCGAGGCCGACGGCCGCGTTGTCGCCGGCCGCGCCGAAGCGCTGGTCGCCGAAACGATTGGGCACCCCCGCGGCGGCGAGCGCCTCCACGCGCGCCCGCAGCGCCGCGATCGCGTCCCCGGCCGCCGCGTCGCTCGCATCCGCGACGGGCACGCCCACGACGAGCTCGAAGCGATTGCCCCGCGCGTGGCCCGTGCGCAGCTTGTTGCCGTGCCGGATGGCCTCGAGCACGACGAGATCGGGCTCGGAGACCTGGCGGGCGCGCTCCGGGTCGACGCGCGGCAGGCTCATCCACTGCCGCGTGACCGCATGTCGATCCTTCAGCCCGGCATAGCCCACGTCGCGCGGGTCGACGTCGAGGAGGCGCGCGAGGCGGCGCGCGGCGTCCATCGTCGTGAGGCCCCTTTTCTCGACCCACAAGAACGTGTGCTCACCCGCGCCCGCGGGCTCGTAGGCCCCGAGCTCCTCGACGACGAAGGTTTCGGGCGAAGGACGGAACGTCAGCAAGCCGTTACGTCCGTCGGTCGAGCATGGCGAGGTACATCTGGGCGGACTTGTTCTCGGGCGCCATCTCGAGCACGGCCCGCCACTCGGCCATGGCGTCCGCGTGGCGGCCCGCGGCGTAGTAGCACAGGCCGAGGTGCAGGCGCGCCGAAAGAAACCGCGGATTTTCTGCGCGAACGCGCTCGAACTCGTTCACGGCCTCGGCGGTGTCTCCCATCTCGCGCAGGGTCGTCCCGAGGCGCGTACGGATGTCGACGAACGTCGGGCAGAGCGCGAGCGCGCGCTGGTATTCGCGCACGGCGTCGGCGTACATCCCGACGGTGTGATAGGCGGCGCCGGTGTCGGCGTGCATGTTGGCGATCTTGCCCTTCGCGAAGGGATCGAGGCTGCTGGGCGCGTTCTTCGAGGCGGCGAGGGCGCGCTGGTAGACCTCCTTGGCCTCGCGGTACTTGCCGAGGTCGTTGTAGGTCACGGCGAGGTTGAGCGCGGCCTCGGTGTACGCCGGGTTGATCTCGAGCGCGCGCCGGAACATTCCCTCGGCGTCGGCGAGGCGTCCCGACTGGTGATAGATGACGCCCAGCATGTCGTAGACGTCGGCGTAGGCCACGTTCTCGCGCAAGACCTCGGTGAGGCAGGTCTCCGCCTTGTCGTACTCGCGCGCGACGTAGTGCTCGCGCCCGCGCGTCACGAGATCGCGCAGCGCGTCCTTGTTTCGCTCATCCATGGGCGTCCGCAGGGACGGCGCTCGAAGGCTCGGCCCGCGGCGCGAGAGGCTTCGGGTTGTCGCCGTAGCGCTTCGCGATGAATTGCAGGTACAGCGCCGCGCGCCGGGCGTCCTCGGCCGCGGAATACTCGGTGAGGACGCGCTGGAAGGTCTCCTTGGCGCGCAGCGGGTCGCCGAGCTTGAGGTAGGTCTCGCCGAGGGCTGTGAGGAGCTCAGGCTCGCGGCCCGAGCCCGGGTAGCGGCGCAGCGCGCCCTCGAGGCGGAGCGCCGCGGCGTTCGGGTGATCGGCGCGGAGGTAGAAGCGCGCGACGTAGACCTCGTGGTCCACGAGCCGCTGCAACACCTGGCGCCGCAGCTCCATCGCCTTCTTGAGATACTTCGAGTCGGGGAACTTGCGGCCGAAGTCGCCGAGCTCGCGGAGCGCGTCCATGACGGCCGACTGATCCTTCTCGTAGGCCGGCGGGAGGAGAAAGATGTCGTCCGGCATGTCCTTGAAGTAGCTCTCGCCGATCCTGAAGGCGACGTATCCGTCTTCGACCTTGTCGTGCGTGGGGTGCAGGCGCGCGAAGGTCTTGTAGCTGTCGATGGCTTCGGTGTAGTTGCCGCGCTCGAAGTGCGAATCCGCGAGCGCGAGCTCGGCGAGGACGGCGTACTTCGAGAAGGGGTACTTCTGCTTGACGAACTGGAAGTACTTCTGCGCCTCGGCGTAGTCCTCGTCTTTGAGCTCCGCCATCCCCTTGTCGTAATTTTGCTTGGCCGTGAGAGAGTACGTGACCGGCTTCGTGGCATCGTCGGAGGTCGCGCAGCCAAGAGGCGCCGCCAGCGTCGCCACACAGCAAAGGGTCAGACCAAACGAGGAGAGAAGGACACGGGCGCGCGGACGCGGAAACGGAGGAGACATGGGAAAACTATGGTACGTAAGCGCTGCGCTGGCGTCCACCGCCGTCGCACGCCGTTTCATGCGTGATTTCAGGCCACTCCTCAGGCATGCCTTCGGGCCTCCCGTCAGGCATCGTTTATTGGCTCTCGCCGCTCTAACGACGATGGCGTGCGCCGCGCCCGCGGCCTCGGGCGCGGCTGGCGCGGCCGTGACGCCAGTGGCCGCGACGGCTCCGAACGTCGCCGGCTCGACGGCTAACCTGGGCGGCTCACGGTGCCACGACGCCGTGTGCACCTGTCGCAGCCGCGTCGGCAATCCCGCGGAGAACCCGCCGCCGGACGAGGGTCACAAGCGCTTCGAGATCCGCATCGGCGCGGGTGGCGGCCCGGCGACGCTCATGTCGCCCACGCTGGGGCAGCTCTCTTCGGGGCCCGACGAGGCCTGCTTCTACGTCGACGTCGTTCCGGGCACGACGCACGACGTGTCGTACGTCGCGCGTGAGCGGCGGCCAGAGGAGGGCGTGAGCCCCGTGCTGGAGATCGCCGAGTATGGCCCGAAGGGCCCGTGGTGGTACGACGTCCTCGCCGTGAAGTGCCCGGGTCCGGGCGGCCACTGCAACCGCGAGGGCGCCGACGCCTGGAGCGCCGAGCTCAAGACGCGCAAGCGCGGCCGCATCGACCCGTGCGGCTCGTCCGTCATCAAGGACCTCAAGTGGGACACGACGGGTGGCACGGGCGTGCGCGAGCTCGGTCTCTTCGCCGACTTCAAGGTCACCTTCACGATCGAGGTGAAGAAGTTCGCCACGCAGTTCATGCCGGGCTCGACGGAGTGCCTGCCCAAGTGAAGGTACATTTGATCGGCATTTGCGGCACGGGGATGGGCTCTCTCGCCGGCTTGCTCAAGGCGGCAGGGCACGACGTGCGCGGGTCCGACGAGCACGTGTACCCGCCGATGTCGACGCAGCTCGCGGAGCTCGACGTTCCGACCTTCGAAGGCTTCCGCGCGGCGAACCTCGACTGGGGGCCCGAGTGCGTCGTCGTGGGGAACGTCTGCCGCAAGGACCACGTCGAGGTGCTCGCCGCCACCGAACGCAGGATCCCACTCGAGTCGTTTCCTTCGTTGTTCGGAAAGCTCTTCCTCGAGGGCAAGCACTCGGTCGTCGTGGCCGGGACGCACGGCAAGACCACGACCTCGTCGATCCTGGCACACGTCTTGACCGACGCCGGGCGCGACCCGTCCTTCCTGATCGGCGGCGTGCCGCTGAACTTCCGCCAGTCGTGGCGGCTCGGACAGGGCGCCGAGTTCGTCGTCGAGGGCGACGAGTACGACACGGCCTTCTTCGACAAGGGCTCCAAGTTCCTCCACTACCGCCCGCGCACGGCGCTGCTGACGTCGGTCGAGTTCGACCATGCCGACATTTTTCGCGACGAGGAGGCCGTCAAGGCGACCTTCCGCAAGTTCGTCGCCCTCATCCCCGAGGACGGCCTGCTGCTCGCGTGCGCAGCGTCCCCGGACGCGGTCGAGGTCGCGCGCGCCGCCCGTTGCCAGGTCATGACATACGGGCGTCCCGGCTCGGGCGCCGACTGGACCTTCGAGGTCTCGCGGCGCGCTCTCGGCGGGCGCGTCACGATCGACGTCGCGCGGCGGGGCGAGCGGATCGTGACCGTCGAGACGAGCCTGCCCGGCATCTACAACCTCGAGAACCTCGTGGGCGTCATCGCCGTCGCCGCGAGCTTGAACGTGGACATGCCGTCGATCGCGCGCGCGACGCGCCGGTTTCTCGGCGTGCGCCGGCGGCAGGAGGTGCGCGGCGTCGCGCAGGGCGTGACCGTCATCGACGACTTCGCGCACCACCCGACGGCCATCCGCGAGACGATCCTCGCGCTCAAGGGTCGCCACGGGCCGGGCAAGCTCATCGCCGCCTTCGAGCCGCGCTCAGCGACGAGCCGTCGCAGCGTGTTCCAGGCTGACTTCGCCGACGCGCTCTCGGTCGCCGACGAGGTCGTGCTCGCGCCGCTCTACGCGCCCGAGAAGGTGCCAGACGGCGAGCGGCTCGACGTCGAGCGCCTCGCGGCCGACCTGCGGCGCGTGGACGTGCCCGCGCGCCTCGTGCCGACGGTCGAGGCCACGGTGGCCCACATCGCCGAGCGTGCCTCGCCAGGCGATACCGTGCTCGTCATGTCTTCGGGCGACTACGGCGGCCTGCACGAGAAGCTCCTGGCCCGTCTGGGCGACGCCGTCATGCCGGCGCGCGCCGAGCACAAGGTCAAGATCGCCCACCTGCTCGATCGCGTGGGCATCCTCCATCCCGTTCTCGATCAGTTCTGGATGAGCTACCTCGTCATCCCGGGTGAGACGCCGGACGCGCCGCTCGTCGGCTGTGTCGCCGTCGAGAACGTGGGCGACGTTGCGCTCCTGCGCATGCTGGCGGTGGCGCCCGAGCGGCGCGGCGAGGGCCTGGGCTTCGTCCTCGTCGAGGCGGCGACCGATCGGGCGCGGGCGCAGGGCGTGCGGCAGCTCTACCTCGTGACGGACGGCGCGCAGGGATACTTCGGCGAAAAGCTCGGCTTCGCGGCCGTCGATCGCAAGGACGTCGATCCCGCCATCGCACAAACGGCCGAGTATTTGCTCGCCCGCTCGAAGGCCGCGACCTGGATGCGCAAGGATCTGTGACGCAGTGACGATCTCGGATGATTCGCCGGCAGAAACGCTGCGCGTGCCCCTCGCCGAGACGCTGCGCGTGGCCCAGTTGGTCGCGCGCGAGGCGGGCCGCGTCCTTCTCGAGGGCTGGGGGACGCGTCCGATCGTCGGGTTCAAGTCCGAGGACATCAACCTCGTGACTGAGTACGACAAGCGCTCGGAGGCGCTCATCGTCGAGCGCCTGGCGCGCGCTTTTCCCGCTGACCGCATCGTCGCCGAGGAGGGCACGACGGTCGCGGGCACTGCGGCGGGCGAGGCGCGCCCCGGCGGGCGGATCTGGTACGTCGATCCGCTCGACGGCACGACGAACTTCGCGCACGGTCTCCCGATCTTCTCGGTCTCGCTAGGCCTTTGGATGGACGGGCGCGCCGTGCTCGGCGTCGTCGAGGCGCCGGCCCTCGGCTGGACCTTCGCGGGCACGACCAACGCGGGCGGCTCACCCGGCGGCTCGACGTTCAACGGCAAGCCCATCTCGCCGTCGACGACGGACCGCTTGGGCAGCTCCCTGCTCGTCACGGGGTTCCCGTACGAGCGCAACCCCGTGCAGAACAACCTCGCCGAGTGGACGGCCTTCACGGCGGCCGCGCAGGGCACGCGCCGCCTGGGGTCGGCGGCGCTCGACCTCTGCTTCGTCGCCTGCGGTTGGCTGGACGGCTACTGGGAGCGCGCCCTGCACCCGTGGGATCTCGTGGCGGGCGCCGCCATCGTCGAGGGCGCGGGCGGGCGAGCCACCGAGCTCGATGGCTCGCCGTTCGTCGGCACGACGGGCCGCGTGCTGGCGAGCAACGGCCACATCCATGACCAGATGATCCGCATCCTTCAGGGGGTCGCGCGCCGGTCGAACGCGCCCTGGCCGTAGGGGCGTGGGAGACCTCAGCGTGTCCGTCGTGTCCGGATCGATGGCGCCCGTGGCCGCCGCCATCATCGCCGGCGGCGCGGCGACGCGCCTCGACGGCCTGTCGAAGTCGTCTCTCGTCGTCGAAGGCCGCTCGATCGGAGAGCGCCTGCTCGAGGCATTGCGGGCGACGTTCCCGCGCGTGCTCGTCGTCGCGAATGATCCGGCGCCGTGGGCGGGGCTGGGCGTCGAGGTCACGCCCGACCTCCACGCGGGCGCGGGTCCCCTCGCGGGCGTGCATGCGGCCCTCGCGGCGACTGCGGGGCACGCGGGCGTCGTGTGCGTCGCGGGCGACCTGCCGTTCGTCGCGCCCGCCTTGCTCGCGCTTCTTCGTGATCACGCTCCGCGCGCGGACGCGGTCGTTCCGCGGCTCGCGGGCCGGGCCGAGCCGCTGCTCGCGCGTTGGGGGCCCGCGTGCCTGCCCGTCGTCGAAGCGCGTCTCGCCGCCGGCGAGCGCGCCGCTCACGCTCTTTTTGCCGCCGTGCGCACGATCTGGCTAGAGGAGACGGCGCTGCGCGCCGTCGATCGCGCGCTGCGCTCGTTCATCAACGTGAACACGCCCGACGATCTGCGCCGCGCGCGCGGCGAGCGCGCGAGCGGGGAGAGCGGTTCCGGATCATGAGCGACGGGGGGCGGGGCGCGCCGGTCGCGGGTCTCGTCGTCGCCGCCGCGGGCGTGCTGGTCGTCGTGCCTTTCTTCGCGGCCACGACGTTCCTGGGCGACGATCATCTCTTCCTCGCGTTCGCGCGCCTGGCGCCCAATCCTCTGGTCGCCTTCGTGCGGGATCAGCACGGCGGCGAGTTCTATCGGCCGTTGCCCATGCTCGCGTGGTGGCTCCTGGCGCACGCGACGCCGGTCGCTTCGTCCGCTTCTTCGTTTCCCGCTTCGTGGCCCTTCGCGGCGCTCGCGCTCGGCCTGCACGCGCTCTCGGCGCTGCTGCTGGGGAGGCTCCTCGTCGCGCTCGGACGGCCGCTCGCGGTCGCGCGCGTCGCGGCGGCGCTGTTCTTCCTCGCCCCGCAGAACCTCGACGCAGCCTCGTGGTACGCCGCGAGCACGGATCTCTTCGCGACGGCCTTCACGCTCGCCGCGTTGCTCGCGCTGGCGCGCGGAGCGTCGCCGGTCTCGACGGCCGCTCTGGCCCTCGCCGCTTTCGTCTCGAAGGAGTCGGCGCTCGTGCTCCCGGCCCTCGCGTATGTCGTGCTGGGGGCGCGCGCCGCGCCGGAGCCGCGTGGGCGCCGCCTTCGCGCGGTCCTTCCCAGCCTCGTCGCCGCGGCGCTCGCGCTGCTCGTGCGCGCGCGCGTGCTCGGCGGGTGGGGCGGCCCCGGCGACGAGCGCGCGTCGCCCGTCGCCAAGCTCGCGCAGCTCGCGAACGGGCTCGTTCACGTCGGGACGGGCGCCGCAGTCTTGCCCGAGATCCTGGCGTGGGGCCTGGGCGCCGCGGCGCTCGCGCTCTTCGGTCTGGCAGCCGCACGCGCCCGGCGGCCGGCGCCCTGGGTCCCTCTCGCGTTCACCGCGGTCGCGCTGCTCCCGCTGCTCGGTCCGGGCTGGATCGTGGGCGCGCGCTATTTCTATCTTCCGTCCGTCGGCCTGGCCTGGGCCGCCGCAGAAGCCCTGGCCGAGCGTCCGCTCCCGGCGCGCGTCACGATCGGGGCCGCGCTGTTGCTCCTCGGCGCGCTCCAGGCGACGGCCCGGCGTTCCGAGATCGTCCGCTACGAGGCCCGCCTCGCGTCCGCGCGCCGCGCCGTGGCCGACGGCGCCCAGCGGGGCGCGCGCGTCTTCCACGTCGACGGCGGCATCAAGGACATCGATCTCGCCGTCAAGGAAGCTCCCGCGCTGGCGCCGCTCGCGGGCGAGCTGCTCGTCCTCGGCGACGTCCCCGCGTCCTTCGTCGAGCTGCCGCCCGCCCTCGCGGCACGCGCCGCCTTCCTCGTCGCGGCCCCGCCGCTGCCGCCCTCGGGCGCCTACACGTTCGGGGATGCGCGCATCGTCGGCCTCGCCCGCCGCGGCGCCGACCCGACGCTCGACGAGGTCGTCGCGCGCTTCCCCGACATCCGTTTCATTCGCCTGCGGCTCACGCCCGCCGGCCGCGTCGTCGGCCGCGACGTCACCGAGGAGCTCGAGGGCTCGGGCGACTGAGGCCCGATCCCGGTCCCTCGCTCAGCGTGCGAGGACGAGGCGCCGGACGCTCTTCTTGCCCGCGTGCAGGACCACGCCACCGCCGATCTCGCCGGCGGTGAGCGTCTCGTCGACGTCGGCGACCTTGCGGTCGCCAACGCGCACGCCTCCCTGCGCGACGAGCCGGCGGGCGACGCTCTTCGATGCGGCCAGGCCGCTCGCCGCGAGGACGTCGACGATCTTCTCCGTGCCGGCCACCGCGAACGTCGGAAGGGCCGACTCGTCGCCCCCGCCGCCGAAGGCCGCGGCCGCGGCGCGCTGGGCCTCGTCGGCCGCCGCCGCGCCGTGGACGATCGTCGTCACACCCTGCGCGAGCAGCCGCTTGGCGTCGCGAAGCTCGGCGCCGACGACCGCCTCGAAGCGCTCGATCTCCGGGAGGGGGACGACCGTGAACAGCTTCAAGAAGCGCACGACGTCGCGATCGTCGACGTTGACGAAGTGTTGATAGAAGTCGTACGGGCTCGTGCGCCCGGCATCGAGCCACACGGCGCCCGCGGCGGTCTTCCCCATCTTCGCGCCGGACGCCGTCGTGATGAGCGGGAAGGTGAGGGCGAAGGCGTGGCCTTGGTCGACGCGCCGGATGAGATCGACGCCCGCGACGATGTTGCCCCACTGGTCGTCGCCGCCGATTTGCAGCGTGCAGTCGTGGCGTCGCTTGAGCACGAGGAAGTCGTAGGCCTGCAGCAGCTGGTAGTTGAACTCGATGAACGAGAGCCCCTTCTCCAGGCGCTGCTTGTAGGCCTCGGCGGCCAGCATGCGGTTGACGCTGAAGTGCCGGCCGATCTCGCGCAGGAAGTCGATGTAGTTGAGGGGCAACAGCCACTCTCCGTTGTCGACGACGACGGCGTCGGGGACATCACCGAGCACGCGCCGCACCTGCGCCTCGATCCCGGCGCGATTGTCGGCGATGGCCTCCTTGGTGAGCATCTGCCGGAGCTCGGTCCTGCCGCTCGGGTCGCCCACCATGGTCGTTCCGCCCCCGAGGAGCGCGATGGGCCGGTGCCCGGCGCGCCCGAGGTGCGCCATGGCCATGAGCGGAACGAGGCTGCCCACATGCAGGCTCGAGGCGGTGGGGTCGAACCCCGAATAGAACGTCACGCGGCGCGTCGCGAGCTGCTGCTTCAGCTCCTCCTCGTCGCTGATTTGCTGGATGAAGCCGCGCTCGCGCAGGACGCGGAGCGCTTCGGGATCGGGGGCCGGCATGGGCGCCGAGTATACATACGGGCCCATGGTGCGTTCGAGGTCGAACGGGCCACGAAGTTGGAGCGCCGCGAATTTCCGGGCAGAATAGAGAAGGTAGTGGATTCAACGCCGTCGTGTTCGTGCAGCGCGCGTCCAGCCTGGGCCCGCGTGGACGATGACCGGGTCATGCAGTGGCCCGTCGTCGAGCTCGCCGAGTGGGAGGAGCTCCGGCAGTGCCCCGACTGCGCGCGCGCGTGGCTCGCCATCTGGCCCGAGGAGCTCGAAGGCGGGATGATCCTGTGCCGCCCCGAGCCCGCGACCGCGAAGCGCTTGCGCGACATCGATCGGGCCGCGACGCTGCGGGCCTACTGCCTGGCGCGCCTCGAGGATCACTTCGGCGAGCTGCGAGAGCGCAAGCTCGACTGCCGCAAGGTGGGCTGTGCCCGCAAGCGCCTCTCCGTCGCGAGCTATTGCGTCGAACACCTCATCGCCGAACGCTTCGGCCGGCACCTCGCGAAGCTCGACGCGCCGGCCGTCGCGAAGCGTTGACAGACTGGCGACCGCGCAGGGCAAAAAAAAGCCCTCGAGCCAGCGAGCTCGAGGGCCTTTCAAATAATTCCCGGCGGCGACCTACTCTCCCACAGGGTCCCCCCTGCAGTACCATCGGCCCTGGAGGTCTTAACTTCCGAGTTCGAGATGGGATCGGGTGTGACCCCTCCGGTAAGACCGCCGGAATCTTTTGTCTCTGAGACCCTGAGAGGGTCCCAGACCCCCCGCGATGAGCTCGGACCGGCAAAGCCGGCCCTCGCTCGACGCGATCACCTTGACTCAAGTGAATTGCGTTTGCGGGGCTGACGAATCTGTTGGTGTCTTGAGCTCGCAATCAAGCGACTACTCGACCTCATAAACGGAGCATCCACGACAAAGAAAATAATGGTGACCAAGCCTCTCGACCGATTAGTACCGGTTAGCTCCACGCCTTGCAGCGTTTCCACACCCGGCCTATCAACCTCGTCGTCTACAAGGGGTCTTCAGGAGCCTTACGGCTCGGGATTCCTAATCTGGAGGTCAGCTTCCCGCTTAGATGCTTTCAGCGGTTATCTGTTCCGGACATAGCTACCCGGCGATGCCATTGGCATGACAACCGGAACACCAGCGGTCCGTCCACCCGGGTCCTCTCGTAC
>DASXOE010000123.1:0-13330 GCA_036494575.1 Polyangia bacterium
CGCCGAGCTCGCGGACCTCAACTCCTCACTCGAGGAGAAGGTCGCGACACGCACGCACGAGCTCGAGACGCTGAACGCGCGCCTTTCGGAGCTCGCCATCACCGACGGCCTCACGGGCCTGCACAACCACCGGCACTTCCGCGAGCGGCTCTCCCTCGAGATGGAGCGCAGCAACCGCACGGGCCTGCCGCTCTCGGTCCTCATGATCGACGTCGATCACTTCAAGATCTACAACGACCACCACGGCCACCTCGCGGGCGACAACGCGCTCCGCGGCGTCTCGAAGATCCTGCAGCACGGGCGGCGCGCCAATGACATCGTCGCGCGCTACGGCGGCGAGGAGTTCGCGATTATCCTGCTCGACGTCGGCAAGCAGGCGGCGCGCGAGGTCGGCGAGCGCATATGCGCCCAGGTCGCCGAGTTTCCGTTCGAGTTCGGCGGCGCGCAGCCGCTCGGCAAGCTCACGATCTCGCTCGGCGTGGCCTCGTTTCCCGACGACGGCTCCGAGCCGGCCCTCGTCCTCGCGGCCGCCGATCGCGCGCTCTTCGCCGCGAAGAGCGGCGGCCGCAACACGGTCCGCGTCGCCGGGCAGTAGACGCTCGCGATGAAGGTCGGCGTTCTCGGTGGGGGCGCGTGGGGGACCGTGCTGGCGTCGCTCGCGGCGGCGCGTGGCCACGACGTCGCGCTGTGGGAGCTCGACCCCGGCGACGCGAAGGCGCTCGCGAGCACGCGCGCGAGCGCGCGCACCGTGCCGGGCTTCCGCCTGCCCGCGTCCGTCGCCGTGACGAGCGACGTGGTCGCGGCCGTGCGCGGTCGCGCGCTCGTCGTCGTCGTCGTCCCCTCGGATGCCGTGCGCGCGGCGCTCGTCTCGGCGGGCGCGTCGCTCGCCGCCGGCACGGTCGTCGTGTGCGCGTCGAAGGGCCTCGAGCCGGAGACGCGGCTCACGCTGGCGGGCGTCATCGGGCAGGTCGCGCCCGCGGCCCGCGTGGCGCTGCTGTCGGGACCGTCGTTCGCGCAGGAGATCGCCGCCGGACTGCCGGCGGCGCTCGTCTCGGCCTCGACGGACGCGCGCGCCAACGTGGCCGTCGTCGCCGCGCTCGGCGGCGAGCGCTTCCGCATCTACACGTCGGACGACGTGACGGGCGTGGCCATCGGCGGCGCGCTCAAGAACGTGATCGCCATCGCCGCGGGCTGCTCGGACGGCCTCGGCTTCGGCCTGAACGCGCGCGCGGCGCTCATGACGCGCGGCCTCGCCGAGATGAGCCGGCTCGCCGTCAAGCTGGGCGCGCACCCGCTCACGCTGGCCGGCCTCGCCGGCTTCGGCGACCTCGTGCTCACCTGCACGGGCGAGCTGTCGCGCAACCGGCAGGTCGGCCTCGCCCTCGCGCGCGGCGAGACGGTCCCCGCGATCCTCGCGGCGCTGGCCCACGTCGCCGAGGGCATCGGCACGTCGCGCACGGCGCGGGCCCTCGCCGAGGACCTCGGCGTCGACCTCCCCATCACGCGCGCCGTCGCATCCGTGCTCCACGACGGCCAGACGGCTCGAGACGCCGTCACGGCGCTGCTCGCGCGCGACCCGGGCGCCGAGCGGGCGTAGGGTCGGCACACCCTCGGCCCTGGAGCGCTCAACGAGCGCGTACGCCAGACGTGGGCGGAACGGCCGTAGAAATTTTACATAAGCGGCGTTATCAGACAGGCAAGAGCACTTGTAAGATGGGATTGTGAGACGTTATCGTGGTGAATGTGCCCCGAGTGGGGACGATTACGGCCCGCCGTCATTGGCAGAGGCGCTCGCGTGCGGCACTGGGCCCGATGCGTCGACTGTGGAATGAGGTCGGCCCCTGGGTGTCAATTCTCATCCCTGCGGCCATCCTCGCCATACTCATGTTTCTGGCCTGGCGACTCTAGGCCCCGTAAACGCTCGACTCCGACGATGGCTGGGACTATGAGGCGCGAAGTTGAGGGACATCAATTGAACACCGACAACTGCAAGCAAATCGACTAAATAACACCCTGTTCTGGTACAATTATCGCTAGTTCTCATGCCCAAGCCACTTGCCAAGATCTCGCGCAAAGTCCGACCTCGGACCATCGCGGACCGCCCCAGGAGGGGCGAGAAGGCGCCGCTCGTGTTCACCACTGAGGACATGAAGCGCCAGCGCGACGCGATCTTGCGCCTCCTCGCCGTGCCGACGGTCGCCGTGAGCGACCCGACCGTCTCTGAGACGGGCGTCTATCAGCCGCGCAAGCACGACATCGAAGTATGATCTTCGTCGATGCGGGCGTGTTCTACGCGCGCTTCGCCGAGCGGGACCGCCACCACGAGGCCGCCGACCGCTTCTTCGTCGGACTCCTCACCTCGCCCGTCCCACTGGTGACCACGACGGCGGTCCTCTACGAGACGCACGCGTTGATGCTCCGAATCTAGCGCGTCGAGCCGCGAGAGGACCTGCGACCGGCCGCGAAGCGCTTCCTCGAGGAGATGCGGGCCGGTCTCGCGCGCGTTGTCCACGTCACGCCGGACGACCACAGGCGCGGCCTCAACCTCGTCGAGCGCCACGCCGACAAGAGTTACTCGGTGTGCGACGCAATCAGCTTCGTCGTGATGGAGCGGCTCCGCATCAAACGCGCAGCCTCGTTCGACCGCCACTTTCGCCAGTACGGCAAATTCACCGTCGTGCTGTAAACGACGGACCTCTACGACTGGTACCGCCGACGTGAAAGCGCAGCGTTCGGCCCGCGTCTTTGCCCATCAAATCGTCGGGCTTCGTGTCGTTCGCCAACACTGGCCGCGAAATCCTCAACCTGAGTTTGGTCCAAAAAAGGGGGCAGCTCATGTTCACCCATCCCCGGTCGCTCCCTCGGTCGTTCGCGCTCAGGACGGCGCGCGGCTCGAGCGCCGGGCGAGCACAACGAGGTTCGTGGAGAGCGCAAGGAGGTCCGGGGGGAACGTCAAGAGCAGCGTGGGCAACACAAAGAGGACCGGGGCGCACGGCTTGAGCAGCGAGTCGCGCGTCAGGAACGGCGCGCCGCGATCCCGACGCGGCCGCGCGCACGAATGCGCGCGGCGAGCGGAACGTCCAGCGCGGCGCGGTCAAGCAGGAGAACGGCGAACCGCTCGAGCGGCGCGGCGAGCGCAAGCAGATGAATGGCGAGCGCCAGTAGGCCCACGGCGAACGTCAGGAGCTCCGCGGCGACACACGCTGAGCTTGAGCTTCGTGGTCGGCTACGGCGCTACTTGTGCCAGTCCCGCGAGGTTGCGCCGCCCACGCAGTGCGTGATTGGTTTTTTCGGCAAACTCGACCACGCTGAACACCAAGATGTCGATGCGCGGACTTGCTTGTTTTGGGTCGTTGCTCTGCGCGGGTATCTTCGCGGACGCTTGCGGTCGAACGGGCCTCGACCTCGGTGGTCCGGAGGACGTGCCGGTGACGACCGGCGCCGCGGGTCACGCGACGGTGACGGGCGCCGCGGGTGCCGCGTCGGAGGGCGCAGCCGGCGCCTCAGCGGGGATCGGCGCGGCGGGCGCGCCGGGGACGACAGGTGCCGCGGGCGCCACCGCGACGACGGGCACGGCCGGCGCGACGATGAGCGGCAGCGCCGGAGCGCCGGCAATGACCGGCGCCGCGGGAGCGACGGCAGTCCCCACGCCGATGCGCATCCCGTGCGGCGCCGAGACGTGCACGTTCGGCACGCAGACCTGCTGCGCGCGTCTTCAGAACGGGGCCCCGGCGGCCTCGTGCATCGCCGCGACCGACAGCTGCCAAGGGGGCCTATCGTTCTCATGCTCCAACACCGCCGAGTGCGGCGGCGGCGCGGTGTGCTGCGTTTCGACGCGAAGCCTGTCGACGACGTGCGAGCAACCCGTGGCGTGCGTGCTCTCGCCCGGCATCATCCTCTGCAACTCGGACACGGATTGCCCGGGCCTCCTCGGCCACTGCTGCGGCGGCGGCAACATGAAGATCTGCGGCCCACGCGCTTGTAATGCCGGACGCGGCATGGGTGGCGGCCGTCCGGGCGGCTAGAGCTCGGCTAGAGTCGGCCCGCAGGCGCCGGCTAGGCGCGGCGGCGGCAGAGGGCGACCGCGGCCGCGACCGCCAGAACGGCAAAGGCCGCCACGATCGTGACCTCGGTCAGCGCCGAGCCGGCCGGGACGAGGCCCGCGGGGAGGGCGCCGCCGTGGAAGCCGCGCCGGGCGGCGGAGACGACGTAGGTCATCGGGTCGGCGGCCATGAGCGCGCCGAGGACGCGGCTGCCAGGCGAGGGCGGGAACATGGCGCCCGAGAGCATCCACAACGGGATGAGCGCGACGCTCATGACGGCGTGATAGCCCTGCGTCGAGTCGATCCACCAGGCCATGGCGAAGCCCAGCGCCGTGAAGCCGACGCCCGCGAGCACGAGGACGCCCGCGAGGAGGGGCCAGTTCATCTCGCCGAGCGAGAAGCCGGCGAGCGGCGCGAGCAAGAGGAGGGCGCCCGCCTGCAGCGACGCGATCGCGACGCCGCCCAGGGTCTTGCCGAGCACGAGCGCCGTGCGCGAAGCCGGGGCCGCGAGCACGGCCTGGAGGAAGCCGTGGTGCCGATCCTCGATCACCGAGATCGTGGAGAAGATCGCCGTGAAGAGCATCGTGAGCACGACGATGCCCGGGTAGAAGTACTGCAAGTAGCCGACACCCCCAGCGTCCGCGCCTCCTCCGGGACGGAAGCTACCGGACAAGCCCGCGCCGAGCACGAGCCACAGGATGAGCGGCTGGGCGAGCGACCCGACGACGCGACTCGGCTGCCGGAAGAACCGCCGCAGGTCCCGGCCCACGAGAGCGCCGACGATCGACGGACCGAACCAGCGCGCCGCGGGCGCGCGGGGCGAGGCCTCGACGATTTGCGCGGCGACGGTCACGACGCGAGCCCCCGGCCCGTGAGCTTGGCGAAGACGTCGGCGAGCGTGGGGCGGCTCGTCGCGACGCTCGCGAGACGGCCGGGAGGGAAGAGCTCGACGACGCGCGGGACGAGCTCGTGGCCGCGCGGCGCCTCGAGCACGACGTCGCCGTCGAGCACGACGCCCGGCAGGCCGAGCCGCGCGCGGATCGTCTCGGCCAGCTCCTCGGGCCGCGCGCCACGCACGCGCACGACGTCGCCCGCGACGCGCGCGCGCAGCTCGTCGGGCGTGCCCGTGGCCGTGACGCGGCCACCGTCGAGCAACGCGATGCGATCGCAGCGCTCGGCCTCCTCGGGCTGATGGGTCGTGACCACGAGGCTCGTGCCCCGGCTGACCTTGCGCGCCGCGAGCTCGTCCCAGATGCGGCGGAGCGCATCGGGGTCGACGCCGCGCCCGGGCTCGTCGAGCAGGAGCACGTCGGGGTCGTGCAGGAGCACGCGCGCGATCTCGATGCGCCGGCGCATACCGCCCGAGTACTTCGCGGTCGCCTCGTCGGCGCGCGCGCCCAGCTCCATCACGCGCAGCGCCTCCTCGATGCGTGGCGTCGCGACGCCGCGCGACAGGCCGTAGAGCGCGGCGCCGAGGCGCAGGTTCTCGCGGCCCGTGAGCTTGAGATCGAGGCTGGGCTCTTGAAAGACGACGCCGAGCCGCGCGCGGTACGCAGGCTGGGCGGGCGAGACCGCGCGGCCGTCGAGCGCGAAGGTCCCCGCGTCGGGCGGCAGGAGCCCCGAAAGCAGGCGGAACGCCGTCGTCTTGCCGGCGCCGTTCGGACCGAGCAGCCCGAAGACCTCCGCCGGCCCGACCTCGAAGCTGACGTCGGAGAGGGCCACGCGCGCGCCGAAGCGCCGGGTGAGGCCGCTCACCCGCAATCTCGGCGGGGCTCCCGTCGTCGACGCGGCCGCGGGCGCGCGGCCGGTCCTCGCCGCCGTCTCGGAGGCCGCCGCCGTCACGCGACCGTCCGATCCATGGCGAGGGCCACGAAGAGCAACGTCAGGTAGATGATCGAGAACAGGAACAGCGAGCGCGCCCAGGCGCCGGCCGCCGTGCGCCGGAAGCCCGCCGCGGCCCAGCCGATGAGCACGGCGCCGAGGAGCGTCGCCGCGAGCATGTAGCGCGGGCCCGCGACGCGCAGCGGCTCGAGCAGGATCGTCGCGGCGACGAGCACGATCGAGAAGCCGACGATCGTCACGCGCGTCGCGCGCTCGGAGATCGCCGAAGGCAGGACCTTGAAGCCCGCGCGCGCGTAGTCGGCGGCGCGGTAGATGGCGATGGCCAGGAAGTGAGGAATTTGCCAGAGGAACAGGATCGCGAACAGCACGAGGCCCGGGAGATCGAGCCGCCCCGTGACGACCGTCCAGCCCATGAGCGGCGGGATCGCGCCCGGGATCGCGCCCACGAACAGGGCCACGCCCGAGTGACGCTTCATGGGCGTGTAGACGCCGACGTACGACCCGAGCGCCAGAAACCCGAGGAGTCCCGTGAGCAGGTTGCCCCCGAGAAAAAGCAGCGGCAGCGCCGCGCACGAGAGCGCCGTGCCGAACACGAGCGCGAGCTCGGGCGAAACGGCGCCGCGCGGAAGCGGCCGATCGCGCGTCCGCTCCATGAGGGGGTCGACGTCGCGCTCCATGATCATGTTGAACGCGTTCGCGCCCGCGACGAGCAGCACGGTGCCGACGAGGGTCATGAGCGCGCGCCAGCGCTCGATGGCCCCGGGCGCGAGCCAGAGGCCGCCCAGGAAGGTCACGATGACGAGGCCCGTGATGCGGGGCTTGGCGAGCCGCACGACGTCGGCGATCCAGGTCGGCCGCCAGCGCGCGGGAACGGCGTCCGGGCGACCGCGCAGCACGACGAGCACCTGCGTCGCGAGCAACGCCGTGGCGACCGCCAGGTGCGCCTCGACTGTCGCGAGGTCGAGGAACGTCTGAACGGCGCGCACGCCGAGCGCGATCTGAACGACGACGAAGAGCGGGCCCAGCGCGGCCAATACGCCCACGGCGCTCAGATCGCGGCGGGCGCGCGACTCGCGCCACGTCACGATCGCCGACGCCACGACGAGCGACGCGACGACGAGCGCGTTCAGGCGGTGGAGGGCCTGGATGAGCACGGTCGGGTGCGCGTCAGGCCAGAGGACCCCGCGGCAGAGCGGCACGTCCGTGCAGGCGAGCGCCGCGCCCGAGTGCCGCACGAGCCCACCCAGCACCATCTGAAAATAGACCGCGACCGCCGAGACGATCGCGAGGGCCGTGGCGCGGCCCGAGAGCGACGCGCGCGGCGGCGCGAAGGCAGAGACCGGCCGCGAGCGCGCCGCGACATAGATGACCGTGAGGAAGAAGAGCAGTGACGTCGCCGTGTGCGCTGTCGAGATAGGAGTGGGCAGACGCAGGATCACCGTAATGCCGCCGAGGAGCGCCTGCGCGATGACGAGCCCGACAGCCAGCCAGCCGAAAGGGCGCAGGCGTCGATGTTCGGGCGTCGCGCTGCGCGTCAGCATGACGGCGAGCGCCAGCGTCAAGATGACCACCGTGCCGGCGGCCAAGCGGTGGCTGTGCTCGACGAGGACGCCGCCCTCCATGCGGGGCATGAGCGTGCCGTAGCACGTTGGCCAGTCCGGACACGCCAGGCTCGACCCCGTCCCGTGGACGAGGCCCCCGATGAGGATGAGCAGATAGGTCGCGACCGCCGTGGCGATCGCGAACCGGTGGACCAGCATGGCGGCCCACTTATAGCTGAAAGGAGGGCATGTGGGGGCGCCGTAGGCACACGAACGACATCGCGTTTCGGGCGCAGGCTGCTATCATGAGATCAAGTGATTCGCATGGCGTCCCCGAAGTTCGGCGCCCGAATGCTCGCGCTCCTCGCGCTGGGCTCGCTCGGCAGCTCCGTCGGCTGCTACTCGACGACGCCGCACCGGGCACAAGTCGCGAGGATGGTGGCGGCGAGTGAGTGCGCCGACGCCATCAGCGGCGTCTTCGCGCGCTCGGGCTTCATCCAGCTTCCGACGCCCCGCAACCTCTCGATGCTCTTCAGCGCGCGCGTCGGCGGCCCTTACAGCTCGTTCCTCTCGACGGGATCCGGCATCGGCGTCACGGTTCATCACGATGACGACGCCCAGGGGTTCTGTCACGTGACGATCGAGGCGCTCTCGCCCGACGCGGGCTGCGCCGGCGACGGGACGGGGCCTTCGGGCACTCTGAACTGTCAGCGCCAAGGTGCGCCGTCGACTCCGGCTGCGCTTGGTTATGGTGTCTCGGCCTCGAACGACCTCCTTTGTCCGGTCGTGCCCTCACTCATGTGCGAGCTCACCTCCGCGCCCGGCGCGGACAACGACGCCGCCGTCGACGAGCTCGCGCGCCGCGTGCAGGCCGCCCTCAGCCCGAGCGGCCGGGTCAACTGACCGGCGCGTCGCCGGCGCCAGGCGGGCGCGTGTCGATCTCGGTGAGCGGTTCCGCCTTGCGGGGGCTCGCGCTCACGAGCTCCTCGGCGGTGGCGATGGCGGACGCGAGGTCGGGCCGCAGCATGAGGCGCCATGGCCTGTGGCGGAACCCGGCGCGCTCGAGCAGCTCGGCCGGTTGCTGGCGCAGACCCGTCAGGATGGCGACGCAGCCGCGCTTCGTGAGCGCCGAGATGGCGCTCTCGAGCGCGACGAGGCCGGTGGCGTCCATGACGGGGACGTGCTCGAGGCGAAGGATGACCACCTGGGTGGGTCCCGTGATTCGACCGAGACTGCCCATGGCCTTCTGCGCGGCGCCGAAGAAGAGCGGCCCCGCGATCTCGTAGAGCGCCACCTTCCCCGCGAGGTGCCTGGGGAGGTCGGTCGGGGCTTCATCGGCGCTCGTCTCGGACGCCGTGAGCTTCACCTCGGTGAGCTCGGCCATGCGGCGCATGAACAGCAGCGCCGCGAGCACGACGCCCACCGAGACGGCTACGACCATGTCGAAGAACACCGTGAGGCCGAAGCAGGTCACGAGCACGAGGGCGTCCGCGCGCGGCGCGACGCGCAGCACGTGCGCGAAGTGCTTCGCCTCGGCCATGTTCCAGGCCACCATGAGGAGCAGCGCCGCGAGCCCCGCCATGGGCAGGTAACCAATGAGGGGCGCGAGCACGAGCACGGCCGCGAGCACGACGAGCGCGTGGACGATGGCCGCCACGGGCGAGCGCGCGCCCGAGCGGATGTTCGTCGCCGTTCGCGCGATGGCGCCCGTCGCCGGGATGCCGCCGAAGAACGGAGTCACGATGTTCGCGATGCCGAGCGCGAGGAGCTCTGCGTCGGGATCGTGCCGTGTCCCCGCCATGCCGTCGGCGATGACGGCCGACAGCAAAGACTCGATGCCCCCCAGGAGGGCGACCGCGAAGCCCGCCGACAGCAGCTCGCGCAACGTGCTCAGCGACAAGACCAGCGGCGCGCCGCCCGGCCCGGCGGCGTGCCACGGCAGCATGGGAAGCGGCGGCAGGGGCGGCACGCCGGCGAAGACGCGGCCGTCGGGCAGCGTGGCGTGGAAGCGGTTCGCGATCGTCGCGATCGGGTGCCCCGGGAACGCGTGCGTCAGCAGCGCGGCGAGCGCGGCCGCCAAGGGCAGCGCGACGAGCGGAGCGGGCAGGCGGCGCGTGACGCGCGGCAACCCCACGAGCAGCGCGAGCGTGAGCGCCGCCACCGAGAGCTCGGCGACCGACACCGTCGCGCGCGCCTGCCACATGGCGCGGAACCGCCCGAGGACGTCGCCGGGAACGGTCGCGAGCCGAAGGCCGAGCACGTCCTTGAGCTGCAGCGTCGCGATCACCGTCGCGATTCCGGCCGTGAAGCCCGTCGTCACGGGGTGCGGGATGAACTCGATGAACCGCCCGAGCCGCCCCACGCCAAGCGCCACGAGAATGAGGCCCCCGATGAGCCCCGCGAGGAGCAGCCCCGCGAGGCCGAACTTCGTGAAGATGGGGACGAGCACGACGATGAACGCCGCCGTCGGGCCCGACACCTGCGTGCGCGAGCCGCCGAGCAGGGCGACGAGCGCCCCGGCGACGATCGACGTGTAGAGGCCCTGCTGCGGGGGCACGCCCACGGCGATGGCGAGGGCCATCGCGAGCGGGAGCGCCACGATCCCGACCGTGACTCCCGCGAGGACGTCACCGCGCAGCTCGCGCCAGCCGTAACCGTCGCGCAGGGCCGCGCGCAGCGCGGAGCCGGGAAGCTGCCTGACCGTGAGGCCCTCGGCGGCCGCCTCGTAACGCGTGCGCGGCATGACGGCTCAGCCGCCCCGGCTCACTTCGATTCGAAGGTGAACGCCAGCTCGAGGGGCTTGCCGGCCTCGACGGAGACCTCCTGCGACTTCGTGCCGTAGCGCTCGTGCCAAGCCTCGACGGTGTACTTGCCGGCAGGGACCTTGGGGATCTCGTACTTGCCGTCCGCGCCCGTGACGGCGAAGAACGGGTGGCCCATGACCGCCACGTAGCCCGTCATCCACGGGTGCACGTCGCACTTGAACTTCAGGATCTCGCCCGTCGCGTCCTTGAACGTCTTCGCGATCGCGGGCAGGCCCGGCACCTCCGCCTGATTGAAAAGCGTGGAGGCACCCTTGTACGTGTGGACGTTGTGCAGGGTCTGATCGCTGTTTCGCACGAGCAGCGATTGGCCCGCCATGATGACGGCGACGCGGGGCCGGTACATGCACTGCGTCTGGTCGAGCGTGAGGTTGGTCATGGGCGGCTCGTAGTTGCCGCTGATGCCCTTCGTGATGCGCACGATGACGTTCTTGAGCGCGCCGCCCGCGCCGACGACGACCTCTTCGTCCTTCATCGGCGTGCGCGCGCAATACGGATCGGCGTCGCGCTTCGTGAGCGGCATCTCGGGCGGAACGCCCGTCAGCGTCACGGTCCCCTTGATGGCCGCCGTGCCGCCGGCCGGCACGGCCGCGGCCTCCGGCGTGAGGAGCTTCTGAGCGGCCGCGCCCTGCGCGACGACCACGGGCTCGGGGCGCGGCTCTTCCTTCTTACAGACCGCGGCGGCGAGAGTCACGCAAACCAGCCCGAGCCACGCGCGCGAGGTCTTCATCGTGCGTTGTTGCTAACAGGCGCGCCCGGGAGCGTCAAGCCGCACGCGGCCATCGGCCGCGCCCTAGGCGCCGTTGACGATGCGGCCGATGGCTTCGACGAGCAGATCGAGCCCCTCGGCGGTCGCCGGAAAGTAGCCGCGGATGCGCAACCGGCGATCGACGAGCACGAGGTTCTCGCCGTGGAAGATCTGCCAGAAGGACTGGCCGCCGCCGTCGGGCGTGATCGCCTCGCGTCCCATGCCGACCTTGAAGCCGCCCGTGACGGCGTCCTCGAGCGCGGCGGCCGGTCCCGTGAGGAACGACCATCGCACGGGGCTCGCGCCGTAGCGCGCGGCGTACTCGGCGAGGCGCGCCGGCGTGTCGCGCTCCGGGTCCACCGAGATCGAGACCAGGTGAAAGTCCGGCCCGAGGTGCTTCGTGCGGCGGCCGATCTCCTGCATGCGCTGGCTGAGCAGCGGGCAAGCCTCCTGGCACGCCGTGAAGATGAAGTCCGAGACCCAAACCTTTCCCTCGAGCTCGCGCGTGCCGTAGGCGTGACCCAGCTGGTCGGTGAGCGTGAACGGCGGCAGCGACGCGAGCACGGCGGGCGCGGCGCCGAGCTGCCGCCGCACCGAGCGCACGAGCGGCACGCCGAAGAGCAGGCCGCACGCGAGCGCCCAGAACAGCGGTCGGGCCACGAGGCGCGCCACGAGCCCGCGGCGTGGGCGCGGCGGCGCCGACGTCGGCGCGGCGGGGCGGTCGGGCGGAGCGAACATGCGTCCGTGGATATCTGACCGCCCTTCACCCCATGTCAAGGTCGTGTTATCCCACGGGAGCGATGAGCACCCTCGGAGCCAGCGCCGCGGGGTTCGCCCCGGAAGCCGGCGGCGGCGGCGCGCGCGCGTCCGCGGGCAAGGTCGGGATGTGGATGTTCCTCGCCACGGACGCCATGGGCTTCGCGGGCCTGCTGATGGCTTACGCGGTCCTGCGCGTCCGCGCCGACCAGTGGCCCGACCCGCAAGAGCGTCTGGCCATCCTACAGGCGGCGGTCATGACGGCCATGCTCGTGACGTCCAGCTTCACGATGACGATGGCCGTACGCGCCGCGCGCGCGCATCGGGCGACGGCGCGCGCCGTCTGGCACGCCGCGACGATCCTCCTCGGCGCGGGATTTCTGGGCGGGCAGGTCATCGAGTACGGCCACCTCGCGGCGGGAGCGGCGCCCATGCGCCTCGGCACGGACGTGTTCGCGAGCACGTTCTACGCCGTCACCGGCTACCACGGGCTGCACGTGCTCGTCGGCGTGCTCATCCTCCTCGGGCTCCTGCTCGCGCCGCGCGCGCGCGCCCGCAGCCTAGAGGTGGCGGCGATCTTCTGGCACTTCGTCGACCTGGCCTGGATCCCCATCTTCTCGTTCGTCTATCTCTTGCCGACGTCATGAGCCCGACGGCGCGACAGGCCGCGGGCGGGCGCCGTCGACGGCGCGACCGAGACGCGCCATGACCGCCGACGAGGACGTGCTTCCCTCGACGCTCTCCGTGCCCAAGCCCGGGCGTGGCGGCCGTCTCGTCCTGGGGCTCTGCGGCCTACTCGTGCTCACCGCGCTCGAGGTGCTCGTCGTCGGCTTGCCCGTCGACCGCACGGCGCGAATCACCGCGCTCGTCGGCCTCGCCATGGCGAAGGCTCTCGTCGTGCTCGTGGCGTTCATGGGCATCGGCCGCGAGTCGCGCCTTCTCCGCCTCGCGCTCCTCGCGCCGCTGCTCCTCGCGCCCGCCTTCGCCGTCGCCCTGATGCTCGACACCGCCTTCCGGGTGACGCAGCGATGACGGGGCCCCCGCGCGCGACAGCGCGCCTTCCACTCGCGTTGCTCGTCCTGGCGCCCGTGCTCCTCGCCGCCGCGCGCCCCGCGTGGGCGCTCTGCCCGAACTGCCTCGGCCAGCAAGCGACGCTCACGCCGACGATGCGCATCGTCGGCGTGTTCCTGCTGGTCCCGCCCGCCGTCTTCTTCTTCGTGGCCCGCCTCGTGCGTCGGCTCGGGCGGTGAAGTCTGCGGTGTCAGTGGGGGTCGCCTGGACCTCCGAGCGTCGAGAGCGTGCCGGAGGGACGCCGAATCAAGAGCCGCTGCCGGTTCTGGAGCGGTCACGTCGCGACCAAAGGGACGCCGAAAGCCACGCCAGATGAGGCTGCCGATTCCACCGGGCTGGGGCGGCGCTCGACGGAACTCCGGACGCAAGCCGTCCTCGGAGCGGCCTGGGCCCGCTCATGTTTCGCGAACGCCTTTGAACCCCCGCCATCCGGCGCATGTGACGTTGCGCGCGCGCCCCGGGGTGCCCTCCCTCAGATCGGCGCGGATCTTCGCGGCACTGGATCAC
>DASXOE010000124.1:0-18769 GCA_036494575.1 Polyangia bacterium
GGGCGTCTTGCACGGCTCGGCGACGAACGAGCACGTGTTGGCGGGAGGCGGCACGCACTGCAACGTCGGGACGCCGTCGGCGGAGCGCGACACCTCGCGACAATATCCACCACAACAATCGGCGCCGGTCTCGCACGACACTCCGTTCTGCTGGCACGGCGCGAGCGCCGCGTACGCGCGCATGTTGGCCGTCCGGAGCTCCTGGCCCGGCAGATAGAACGCGGGGTGACTGGGGTCGGCCTTCCCGGGGTGGTCGATGTCGATGGCGGCGATCCAGATCTTCTTGCGCGGGCTCGGGTTGGCCTCCGTGCCGAAGGGATCGTTGCCGGGCGGATCCCCGCTCGTCGGTGAGATCGTGTTGCCGTAGGTGCGGCGGCTCGTGAAGAGGACCCAGTAATATCCACCCACGGCCACGGGAAGCACGCTGGGCTCGTAGTTCATCTTGCCTTCGATCGTTTCGCCGTTCGGCAGATACAGCTTGCCGCTGGCGTCGCGCCCGTTGAGGGCGTTCAGCGTGTTGACGGTCTTGTCCGGCTCGACGAGGCGCACCTCCCCGAGCTGTGGCGTCAAAGGCGCAGCGTCGCTCACGAACTGGTCGGAGTCGAGCGAATCGCCCAAGTGGAAGAGGACGCCCTTCCCGTCGGGCAGGAACGCCGGCCATGCGACGGCCGTGCCGGTGCCCATTCCGGTGACGAGATCGGTCAGCTTGGAGAATGCCGGCGGCGACGCCTTGCCGTCGAAGTCCATCACCGAGAGCACGCGCTGGCAGGCCTGAAGGCAGGCGCCCGTGCACGTCTTGTCCAGGCACGTCGGCCCGAGCCGGTCGCTGTTGACGAACGCGACGTGCAGGCCGTCTGGGGAGAAGGCGGGCGTCGTCGCGTATTGCACGAGGCCGCTCAACGAAGGCGCGGCGATGGTCGTGCCGGTCATCGTATCGACCAACCGCGAAGGCGTGCCCGGCGTCGACGCGATCCCGTGCGGCAGGAACGGCCAATTGCGCTTCGGGGGAAGGCCGCTGACGAGCCCCATGCTCCCGTCGGGCGTGAGGCCCACGAACGAGAACATCTGCCCGTCCATCGACGTCGTGCGCGGCGCCGGAGCCACGGTCGGCGCGAGGGTGTATGTCTGGCTGGTCACGGGGTTCCAGTCGCCGGTCGGGTTCGTGCTGGTGATGCTCCCCGGCGTGGGCATGTTGTCAGAGCCGGCGGCCAGAACGTTGCCGTTGGCGCTCACGGTGTGGCACGCCGTGCATTGCCTGCCGTTCTGCAGACCAGGCACGGCGAGCTGGGCGTTCTGCCCGGCCGGAATGCGCATGATGCCGCCACCGCCGTTCGTGAGCATCGAGCCCTTGTACGTGCTGTAGTAAAAAACGCCCGTGATGCTGGCCGGCGCGATGAACCAGCTTTGCGTCAGCGGACCGCTGCCCGTGTTGCCGGCCAGCTTGTTGACGCTGACCGTGACCGCGTCCTTTGGACCCGCGGTCAACGTGAGGCCCTTCCATATCGGCACGGGGATGGTGACCTGAAGCGGGTCGTTGAGGTTGGTGAATTGTTTGTAGCTGAAATGAGCCGTCGTGATCGTCATGAACGTCGCGCGCGTTCCGTTGTTTCCACTGAACTGCAGGATGGGCGGCGCCAGCCCACGCGGGAACACGGTCTTGTCGTACGGATAGAGCCACGTGAACTGCGGATCGCTGCCGCCGGTCTTCAAGGTCGTGAGATCCATCGGGTCGAGGGTCTTGGGATCGTCCGTGATGTCGACGTTCACGGTGATCGTCGTGACGGCCCGCCCGGCGCCCACCATGGCGGTCACGGTGACGACGCCGCCCACGTAGCCGTTGGCGTGATAGACGCCGTCGTCACCGATAGAGCCGATCTTGGTGTCGTCGACTGCCCAGGTCACCTTCGGCGTCGATCCGTCGTTGAGGTGCAGCGTGAACTTCGCCTGGGCGGGCTGGCCGGAGACCGTGACCGTGTCGCCGACGTCGGAATTGATCGTTCCCGCGATGGGACTGATGACGACGCCGCCGTCCCCCCGCGTCGTCGCGCCTGCGTAGCCGCCCCCGCCCCCAAACAGACCGCCGCCCCCGGCGCCGGAGGTGGCGCCGGCACCGGAACCGGCACCGCCGCTCCCGGCGTTCGGCATCGAGATCTTGGCACAACCCGAAACGACGAGCACCAACGCTCCGGTGATAGCGAAACATCGCATGTCGAAACCTCCGCGGTCTTGGCGATGACCAAGTGGGCGATTGATGCTTACCCAGCTCCGATCTCAGTCGCGCGCGCGCAACGATCGTATCCATGACGGTAACAGGCGAGCGGTCGCTCAACCAGGCGCTATCGCAGAAATCGTAGTCAAGTATCCAGTTTTACTGGCGACCGCCTCATCCAGCGCATTCGGCCAGCGCATTCTGCCAGCGCATTCTGATCGACGGCTTTCGCGCTGGGCTTAACGGCGCTCGATCATTACATTAGGCGCCCAATCCTCACGACACGCACGATTCCCCACACAGGAGACTGATACATGGCGAACGACAACGGCAACGCTTACAAATTGGGCTCGTTCGTTTTGGCGTGTGCGCTCGTCTCGGCGCTCTCCGCGTGCCGCTCCGTGCCGCCCGCGGCTCCAGGGCCCGCGACGCCGCCGGCCGCCGCGTCCGGCTATGCAGTCATCGGCTCGATCGAGCGCCTCGATCCGGCGCTCGACGCGCTCGTGCCGCCCGACGCCAAGATCGAAAAGCTCGCCGAGGGCTTCACTTGGGCAGAGGGACCGGTCTGGACAACGGAGGGCGGCGGCGCGCTCCTGTTCTCCGACGTCCCCAACAACGTCATCCACCGCTGGAAAGACGGCGAGGGGCTCACGGACTTCTTGCGCCCCGGCGGCTACACGGGCAAGGAGCCGCGCGGCGGCAACCTGGGCCCGAACGGCCTCACGTTCGATGGCGCGCACCGCCTCATCCTCTGCCAGCACGGCGACCGCCGCGTCGCGCGCCTCGAGGCGGACCGCTCGTTCGCAACCGTCGCCGGCCGCTTCGAGGGCAAGCGCTTCAACAGCCCCAACGACGTCGTCCTGCGCTCGAACGGCGACGTGTACTTCACCGATCCGCCCTACGGCTTCGAGGGCGCGCCGCCGAGCTGGAAGCGCGAGCTCCCGTTCTCCGGCGTCTACCACCGCACGGCCGACGGCGCCGTCAAGCTCCTGACGAAGGAATTGTCCTTCCCCAACGGCATCGCGTTTTCGCCCGACGAGAAGCTGCTCTACGTCTCGAACTCCGATCCCGCGCGCGCGATCTGGATGGTCTACGACGTCACGGCCGACGGCGGCGTCGCGAACGGCCGCCTCTTCTTCGACGCGACGTCGCTCGTGAAGGCCGGCAAAAAGGGGCTCCCCGACGGCCTCAAGATCGACGCGCACGGCAACCTCTTCGGGGGCGGCCCGGGCGGCGTCCTCGTCTTTGCGCCCACGGGCAAGCTGCTCGGCACCATCGTCACGGGCGAGCCGACGGCCAACGTCGCCTTCGGCGACGACGGCTCTGTCCTCTACATGACGGCGCACGACAAGCTCTGCCGCGTCCGCACGTCGACGCGCATGGCTCCGGCGCATCCCTGAGGCGCGCGTCCCTAAGGCGCGTCCCTAAGGCGCGTCCCTAAGGGATGACTGGAACGACCTTTTCAGTCCATTGCGCGATGTGGTTCGAGGTCGTGATGTCCTGAAACGGGAGCGCGAACGCCGCGAAGCTCGGATCCGCCGAGCTCGACCCCGGATTGATGCCCACCATCCAGATGAGGTTGCCCACGTCGCTCTCGACGTGGCCGCCCGGTGGTGGCTGGCGCAGGCCATATCGGCGCGTCGATGAGAACGTGAGCCACAACAGATTCTGCTGCTCGGAGAGGTGGAACACGAAAGGAGCCCACTTGGGGAATGAATTGGTGAGGCTGGCATTGCCGGCGTCGGCCACCCCGGGCATGTTCGCGAGCCCGAGCGCGACCGGCGTGACCGCCGACGGCGGCAACCGCGTCGTCCACAGCGTCGCCGTCGGATCGGTGTCCGCGTTGCACTCCTTGCCGTACGTGCCCGAGCCCGAGGCGCAGGTCGACTCGTCGTAGACGAGAGTCGTGTTGTCCGGACCGATGGCCGGATAGTAGTGGTTCTTGCCGTCTACGGCGGCCACCAGAGACTTCGGCGCGCTCCAGGCGCCCGCCACGAAGTCGACGTAGGAGATGCCCGCGTGACCAGGCTCCTGGTCCGCGTACGAGCCGGTTGGATCGACCGACGTGAACACGATGCGATTTCCGTCCTGAGACCAATCCGGGTGATCGGCGCGGAGTCCTCCGAGCTCGATCGCGCTCGCGCTCGCTCCCGTCATCCCGTCGAAGAGCAGGAGGTTCGATGGCCCCGTCTTGCGATCGTCGGTGTAGACGCCCACGAATTGACCGCCGGTCGGGCTCCAGGACTCGAACTGGCTGCGCTGGGTCAGCGGGAACGGCACGGCCGGTTGGGCATGCGCCACGTCGAAGAGCAGGAGCCGCCCGTCGTACTCTCCGCCGGCCGACGCGATGATCTTGGCGCCATCACGCGACAGCGCGTGGCAGCCCACGCAGGTGCCCCCGGTGAATTGAGTGCCGATGAAGCGCTCCGCCGCGGTCTTCGTCGTGTCGCCGAAGTCCCGACGCATGATCCCGCTCCCCTGCGACGTGGTCCAATAGTAGAGCCCGCCGCGCAGCGCATCCTTCGCGAAGGCCAGGCTGAACGTCGAGCTCGTCCCGACGGCCATGCCGTCGTCATCCGTGCCGCGCACGGTGAGCTGCACGTTCGTGCCGCCGAGGTTTGCCTGGGCGATGGGGCCCCAGACGTCGTCGGGCGGGCTGTAGAGACAACCGTCCGCGAGCGGTTGACAGCGCGTGTAGACGACGTGCTCGAGGCTGGCCCCCTTGAAGCTGAGCTCGAACAGCGTGTTCATCGCCGACCCGGGCCGCCAGTGAATCTCCACGCCGAAGACGTTCGGGGGGAACAGGACGTGATCGTTCGGGTAGACGAGCTCGGGGTTGCGGCTGGCGTCGGCCGTGCCGGTGAATTTCTTCGCCGCGTCGGATGGAATCGGTGGCGTCGCGTTGGGCCCCGTGGCCGACACGCTCGTGACCCCGTTTATGGGCGGCGGAAAGGCCCCGGTGCTCGCGCTATTGCCACCCACGCCGCCGCTGCCCGCGCTCCCGGAGCCTCCGATGACTCCACCCGCGCCGGACGCGACACCCGCGCCGCCGCCCGCTCCGCCCCCGCCCGTGCCGCTTCCGCTCGCGCCAGCGACGCCGCTCCCGGCCGCGCCGCCGCTCGTCTTCGCGCGGAACGAGCACGCGGCGACGGCGGCGGCGATCACGCCCAGCACGACGCCGGCGAGCCGAGGACGCGCCTGCTTCATTCCCTGTCCCGGACGGAGCTTTCCCTTCACGATCGTCACGTGCCTTCCAGAAGGAGCCTGGACCATTGCCCGCAGCCCAATCGGCGCGCGGATCGATCGTATGATCGTCACGCGCGACCGACGGCGGCTCGCGACCCGAGGGCGACTTTGGTGTTTAGGTCCGTCTCGACGCGCGGGCGCTTCGTTGGGAGTGAGCGCGACCCACTCCCAACTCGATCCTAGGCTTGCGCTTCTTGCCCCTCGGTGCCTCAGCCAAGGTCGCAAGGTTAGCGCGGCATTTCTCGGCGGCAAGGAGAACGGGTCATTTTCGCGCGATTCCCTCGGGAAAAATCTCACTTCGGGTCATAGTGTGGGACGAGATCGATGCGCGCGATGAACCGGGAGTCGTCGGTCAGCGCCCGCTCGACGGCGCGCAGGAGCTCCTTGACGCCCTGACCGCTGAGGTCGTCCTCGATCCCGATGCGCGCGATGACCCACAGCTGACGAGGCCCGAGAAACGTGATGACCAGGTCCGCGACGGCCTGGACGCCGGGCTGGCTCGTCATGACCCGCCGGACCCGCTCCTGAATGGCTGGCGAGGCCCCGCGCCCGATCAGGAAGTCGCCGTTGCGTCGGGCGAGCTGCACGGCGACGTACGCGAGGATCACGCCAATGAGGATCGCGGCGACGCCATCGGGAACGGACGAGCCCGTGGTCTGGCGCAGGACGATTCCGATCGCGGCGATGACGTTGCCCGCGACGGCCGCGGCGTCCTCGGCGAAGATGGCGCGCGCGATCGGATCGGAGCTGAGGTCGAAGTGCTCGAGGAACTCGCGGCTGAGGTCGCTGGCCTCCTTGCGGAGCTGCCGGTAGGCGCGCGCGAGCGACAGGCTCTCGAGGACGAGCGCGACGAAGAGGACGGCGTAAGCCAAGGGGAACGACGTCGCCTGCGCGCCCAAGACCAGCTCGCGGATACCCTCGCGCAGCGAGAGCAGCGCTCCCGTGACGAAGACCGCCAAGGACGCGATGAGCGCCCAGAAGTAGGCTTCCCGTCCGTGTCCGAGCGGGTGCTCCTCGTCGGCGGGGCGTTCGCTCCGGCTCTGCGCGACGAGCAGCAAGACCTCGTTCCCGCAGTCGGCCAGGGCGTGAAAAGCCTCGGCCGCCATGGCGCCCGATCGCGTGATGACGGCGGCCACGAGCTTCGCGAGCGCCACGCCGAGGTTCGCGGCGAGCGCCACCATGACGGTGAGGACGTTCCCGGTCTCGAGGGCCGACGGCTGGGCTGCGGGCATCGGCCCGTATCTTCGCAGAAAGGCGCCGGCCTCGCCGCCCCTCAGGGACCGAAGATTCCCGACACGGCGCCGGCGCCCAGGCGCGGACCCGTCACGCCCTTCCAGACGTCGTTGCCGGCAAACTTGTTGTCGCTGGGCAGCGGAGCGCCGAAGGCCGCGAGCGTCGAGGCCCAGATGTCGTTCATGTACCGCCCCTGCATGTCGAGCCAGCGGCCCTGCCGCAGGCCGACCGACTTGCCGCCGAAGAGGATGACCGGCATCCGTCGCCAATCGTGATTGTTGCCGATGCTCACGTCGCTGAAGAACACGACGAGGGTGTTGTCGAGCATGCTGCTGCCGTCGCTCTCCGGCGTGTTCTTGAGATCGAGGAGGAACTCGGCGAAGCGCGCGCTGTAGTACGTGTCGACCGCGGCCAATTCGTCGACCGACTTCGAATCGGTCAGGTGCGAGACGTCGTGAAAGCCGGTGAGGGTTCCGAAGTTGGGCAGGATCGCGCCGAATTGCACGTCCGAATTTCCGTGGCCGTACGTGAACGTCGCCGAGCGGATGAGGTCGCACTGAAACGCGACCTTGATCGTGTTGAGCTGCTCCTTCGACACGACGGCGTGGTCGACGGCGTCGATGCGAACGCCCGACGGTGTCCCGGCGGGGATCGAGGTGAGCGCCGGCGGCGCGGCAGGCGCCATGCAGGTCTGCTGGCCGGTCTTCAGGTTGGCGATCTGCGTTTCCAGCTGCTGGATGGCCGCGAGGTGCGCGTCCAGCTTCGGACGCTCGGACGAAGGAACCTGCTTCTGCAGCGTCCCGAGATCCTTGGCGATGAGATCGAGGATGCTCTTGTTGAGCTGCTGCTGACGAGCGACCGCGGCCGCGCCTCCGGGCATGGCGCTCCCGAAGATGTTCTGCATGGCGATGTCTGGACGGACCTCGGGGAAGATGGGGGTGTTGCGAGGTCCCGCGAACGACAGCACGCGGAAGTTGGGCGCGCCGTTCGCGGGGTAGAGGCGCCCGTTCTGAACCGAGTCACGGTAAGAGCCGAGGTGCGCCGAGCCGACCGCCGAGCCTTGCAGGCGCGGCGACTGCGCGAGGAGGACCTGATCGATCGAGTTGTTGGCGCCCGTGAGGTTGTGGAACTGATCGTCGCTGTCGACGGGCGTGCCGTCGCTGATGGCGCGGCTGCCCGTCGTCATGCAGATGAGCCCCGCGCCGTGCCGATCGCCCTGCCAGCTGCCGTCTCGCGGCGCCGTGACGTTGTCGAGGATGACCATGTCGCCCATGAGCGGCGCGAACGGCGCCGTGATGGGTCCCAGCGTGAAGCTGCTCGAAGTCCCCGCCGTCGGGAAGAAGCGGTTCAAGATCGTGCCGCAGGGCTTGTGGACGAGGAGGAAGCGCGTGGGCGGCCCCACGGCGGCGGCCGCCTCGGCAGGCCGCAGGAAAAGCGAGGCCAGGCCGGCGCCGATGCCCCCGCCCAGGAACGTCCGCCGGCGAATCCGAGGCATCGTGATCTCCTTCATCGACAGCCTTCCTATTGCAGCCTGCCGTCGCGCGTCGCGAAGGCAGGCGACGTCGCGAGCGACTTGAAGAGCCCCATGAACGACTCGGCCGCGGCGAAGGTGTTCTGCACGTCTTGCAGCGCGCACGAGCTCTCGCTCGAGACGGGGCGCCCGAGGCTGATGTTCGCGAGCATGCCCGACGCGCAATCGGAGAACTGCCGCGACGACTTGAGGCGCGTGATGAGATCAGGAAGTCCGTTCGCTGGTCCGTCGAGGTTGTTGCCGAGCGTGATCGTCGCCGACTGATCGATGGGCTGACCGCTCGCGTCCGTCGAGACGTAGCGGCCGAGAGGGTCGTAGCGTTCCGTGAGGAGGCCAAGCGGATCGAAGCGTCCGTGACAGGGATTGCAGTCGGCGCGTGACTCGCGGAAGTTGGCGCGCATTCGCTCCGTGGCGTCAGCGGGCAGCGAGCTGTCGACGGAGGCAGCGTTTGCGGGCGGCGGAGGCAACGTCGCGCCGCAGACCATAGAGCTGTAGATGAAGAGACCGCGGTGAATCGGATCGCCCTTGTCGGGGCGCGAGTTGGCCGCCAGCAGCGCCGGCTGGGTCAAGATGCCGCCGCGCCACTGCGGGTCGGGCAAGTCGACGGGGACGAGGGCCGAGCCCGTGACGCCGGCGACGCCGTAGAGGGCGGCGAGATCCTGGTTCAGATACATCTTCCCCGACGTCACGAGGTCGAGGAGCGTCCCGTTGAAGACGACGTCTTGCAGGAAGAGCTGCACGCTCTGGGTCAGCGCCGTTTGAACCGCCGCCGTGAACTGCGGGAACACCATCGGATCCTTGACCGTGACCTCGGTCTTGTGGACGGAGAGCCAGCCACCGACCTTGTTCGCGACGTTGGCCTTGACGGCGGGCAGGGCCATGAGCCGGTCGACCTCCGCCACGAGGACGTCCCTGCGCACGATCGAGCCGTCCACCGCCTTCGCCCACAACGTGTCGTCGGGGGCCGAGTCGACGAACAGGAACGACAACGCCGACGCGAGCTCGAAGGGTCCGAGCGGCTTGGGGGTCGTCGCGGGAACTGCCGGATCGACGCCCGCGAGCTCCGTGCGCCACAAGAAGGGCGGCGCCTGCAGGACGTACGTCAGCAGCGTCGAGACGCCCGTCGCGGGAGAGTCCTGCGCGCCCAGCTGGTAGAGGCCGAGCATCGATTGCACCTCGGCGTCGGTCACGGGCCGCCGGAAGGCGCGCGCGACCTTCGTTCGAATGAACGCTTCGACGCAGTCCGCGTCGGGCGTCGCGCAGGGAAGGAGCCTGCCGAGATCGGTCACGGCGCTCGCGGCCGTCGCGCTGGCCGTCGCCATGTAATTCTGGACCGTCGGCTCGTCGGCAATCTTGAGGCCCGACGCGCTCGTGGCATCCTCGGCGCCGACGATGGCGGCCGCGCTCACGGCCGCCGGTACGGCGATCCCCGCGCCGAACACGTCGTGGACGACGTTGACGTATTGCTGATCGTTGAGGCGCCACAGCCGAGGCGGAGCCAGGCCCAGCTTCGGGTCACAGGGCCCGGACTTCGGCCCCACGGCCGCGCCACCGGCGCCACCGGTTCCCGTCGGACCCAACGGGGAGCCGGCGCCTGCGTCTGCTCCCGTCGTCCCGATTTGCCCCGTGCAGGCACCAGCCACCAGCGCGGCGAAGCCCAGGGCGCCGGGCATTCGCCTGCGTCGCGTCAACCCGCCAGGCGCCCTCTGGGACTGAAGTGGCATGCGGGGGGTGAGTAACCTCAGGGGGCCGAAAAGGCTCACGCGCCGGGCCCGAGCCGTTTCACGGCGCCGGGGGTACTATCGAAGAGCCATGTTGCGCGTTCTTCCCAGGCCCGACCCGGACGGCGTCTCTGACGCGGTACTGGTCGCCGCGGCGCGCGCGCAGGATTTGCACGCGCAGGAAGCCCTGGTCCGGAAGCACGGGCTCATGCTGAACCGTCTTTGCTTTCGCTTGCTCGGCAGCCGAGAGGATCTGGACGACCTGGTGCAGGAGACCTTCTTGCGGGCGTTCCGCTCCTTGAAGACTCTCGCGAGGCCCGAGGCCTTTCGCGGCTGGCTCGCGGAGATCGCCGTTCGCACGGCGCACAACCTCATCCGGAAGCGCCGGCTCATGAGTCGGCTCGGCCTGCGCACGTCGCAGCCCATCGTGATCGAGGAGCTGATAGCGCCCGCGGCGCCGCTCGAGGCCATGCTGGCGCTCAGATCCATCTACCGCATCGTAGAAACCCTGCCTCCGAAGACGCGGATCGCTCTCGTCCTGCGCCGGGTCGAAGGTCGCCAGCTCGACGAGGTCGCCCAGCTCATGGGCGCTTCGCTGGCCAGCGTGAAGCGCTGGCTCGCTCAGGCGGATCGGGCGCTCGCCGCGGAGCGCGGTGCCTGGGAGGCGGCGGGATGACCCGTCCGGAGCGTCCGCTCGGCGAGCACATGGTCGACGCGACGTCCGAGATCGACGTCTCGCGGCAGTGGCGGCGCATCGAGGTGCGGCTCGGGCGGCCCCGCGCGCGCCTTCGCGGATGGGTCGCGGCCTGCGGCGCCGTGGGCGTCGTGGCCGCGCTCGTGCTCGTGCTCGCCTCGAGGCAGGTGCGGCCTCCGGCGTCGGCGCCGATCGTCGCAGCTCCGGTCCTCGCGCCGGAGCCGTTCTTCGCCGAGGGGACGCGCATCGAAAGTTCGGCCGGAACGAAGCGCGAGCTGGCTCTTCCGGACGGCTCACGCATCGCCCTAGGTCCGGGCGGCGTGCTCACGCTCGCGCGCAGCGCGAAGGACGAGGTGCGGATCGTGCTCGAGCGCGGAAGCGCGGATCTCGACGTGCTTCGCGACTCGGACCGTCGCTTCGTCGTCGCGGTGCTCGACGTCGAGTTCGTCGTCGCCGGCGCGCGCTTCGTCGTGTCCGTCTCCGAAGGCGCGGGCGGAAAGATCGCCGCCGCCGAGGTCGAGCGCGGCGCCATCGAGGTCCATCGATCGATCGCGCGATCGGTGCTCCTCGCGGGCGAGTCCTGGACGAGCGGCGCGAGCGTCGCCTCGGCCGGCCCCGGCTCGACCGCCGACGAAGCGCCCGCCGCCTCGGCGCCAAGGACGGCGTCCGCCGGACGCGCCACCGCCGACGACGCGCGCAGCCTGCTGGCCGTCGCGACGCGCGCGCGCTGGCAGGGGAGGCAGCGAGACGCGGCCCGAGCGCTCGACGAGCTCTGCCGCCGCTTCCCGAACGATCCGCGGGCCGCGCTCGCGGCCTTCGAGCTCGGCCGGATTCAGCTGGATACGTTGCACGAGGCCGGTCACGCCGCCGCGTCGTTCCGCACCGCCATGAACCTCGCGCGAGATCCGGTCCTGCGCGAGGACGCGGCCACGCGGCACGTCGAGGCCCTCGACCGCAGCCACGACGCCGCTGCGTGCCTGTCGGCGCGCGCGGCCTACCTCGCGGAGTACTCGACGGGCGCCCACGCGGGACGCGTGACGGCGTCCTGCCGCGATCGATGACGCCCGTCGTGGCGTTCGTCGGCTGGCTCGCGACGAGCCTGCCGGTCGCGGGTGGGCCTCCTGAGACGGCGACGCCGGCGACGGACACGAGGCCGCCGGCCACCGACGTCCTCGCGCTGGCCGTGCAGATCGACCCCGCCCTCGCCTATCACCAATTCGGCGCAGACCTCGTCGAGCACCTGCGCGCGGAGCTCGTCGCCAGCAACGTCATCGTCGTGGCCGACGGAGCGACGACCGCCCCGAGCCCGAACGCCCGCCTGAGCGTGGGCGCGATAGAGGGCTCGCCGCAGGCGGTGGCGCTCGACGTCCAGTACCTGCGCTCCGGCGCGTCCGTGCGCCAGGTCGTCGATCTCTCCTCGCTCCCGCCCGACGGCGCCGTGCTCGCCATCGCGATCGCCGTCGACGAGCTGATCCGCTCCTCCTGGTCTCTGGCGGGCATCGCGCCCAGCAAGCCCATGAAGCCGGTGGCGACCGCCACCTCGGCCCCGCCCGCGAGCAGGCCGGCGCCGCGGCCCGCGCGCGTCGAGGCGCGGCTCCTGCTCGCGGCCGAGCGGCGCGGCAGCGGGACGCTGTCCCTCGGGCCTGAGGCCGTCTTTGCCCTTTTCGTCGGCTCGCGCCTCGCGCTGGAGGCGGGCGTGGGCTCGCGCCGGGCCGAATCACGCGCGGTGCCCGACGGCTCGATCGACAGCAGCGCGGTGACGGCCAACCTCGGCGCCACGCTCGCGTTGCCGGCGCGCGCCGCCGGCGGCCGCGCCGGAGCCGAGGTCGTGGCGCGCCTCGTCGGCGCGTGGATGAACGTCAGCGCGACGCCGCTCTCCGGCGCGACCGCGCACGCTGCGACGGCCGTCGGCGTCGCCGCCGTGGGCGGGCTCGGCGCGTGGGTCACGCTGGCCGAGCCCCTGCGCCTCGTGGCCTTCGCGGGCTGGCAAGCTGCCCTCCGGGGTGTCAGGGCGGTGGACGCCGATCGCTCGGAGATCGGCGTCTACGACTCGGGCGCCACGGCGGCCTTGGGCATCGGAGCGCGCTTCTGATGGTGAAGAGACCGCGAGCGCATCGTCGCGCGTGCGGCCGCCTCGCGCTCGCGGTCGCCCTCGCGGGGGCGGCCGGCTGCGACGTGCGCGTCGCCGTTCTCGAGCCCGGGGGCGGCGGCGCAACCTGGACGGCCGAGCCGGCGACGGCGGCGGACGCCTTCGTCGAGATGCTCTCTGTCGGCACGCACCTCGCGACCACGACGCCCGCGAATGACAATTACGCCGTCGTGAAGCGGCTCCTCGGCGACCTCGGCGTCCGCCACGCCATGGACCTCACGGCCGAGCCCGACCTCGGGCGCGTCGCGGAGCTGGGCGCGACGGGCATCGGCTTCCAGGTCTGGATCGACGCGCTCGGAACCTACTTCCAGTCGGCCCTCGCCGCGGGTGGGGCTATCGAGGCCTTCCAGGTCGATCCGCTCGCCGGCGGCGTGGTCCCCGACGAGGCGGCGCTGCGAGCGCGACTGGCCTTCTGCGCCGACCTCTACGCCGCGGTCAAGGGCTCCGCCCACGCGGCGTCGGTCGTGGGTCCAGACGTCGCGTTGCCCCTGGTCTCTCCGATCGTCGACTTTGGGCCGTGTGTCGATTTCGGCACCGTGCACCACGGGAGGACGGCCCGGCCCGCGACCATGAAGGATCTGATGGGTGACAGCCTCGACGATCAGTGGTCCGCGGAGCGCCCGCGCGCGGCCGGGCGGCCGCTCATGCTCGGCCTCGAGGGGTACAGCACGAACGCGGCCGATCCGGCGGGCGGGGTCTCGGAGATCGTGCAGGCCAAATATCTGGCGCGGCTGGCCTTCGAGGCGTTCAATCGCGGCTTCGTCCGCGCGTACCTGGGCGGCATCACCGACCGCCCCGACGAGCAGAATCCGGCGGCCGGCGCGCGCGCAGGCGCCGTCGCGCAGGGCTTCGGCGCGAACGAAGGTCTCGCCCAGCTGGACGGCACGCCGAAGGCCTCGTTCACGGCGTTCCGGAACCTCGTCACGCTGCTCGGCGATCGGGGGCAGCCTGCCGCGGCGGGGCAGCTCCGCTACCGGCTCGACGCGCCGGCGACGGTGCATCGCACGCTCCTCGAGAAGCGCGACGGGACCTACGTCCTCGCGCTCTGGCTCGAGGTCGCGAGCACGGACGCGCCGACGGCGGTCCCCGTCACGCTGCACTTCCCAACGGCGACCGCCGAGGTCACTACGTTCGCGCCTCGGGGCGGCGCGACGGCCACAGAGCAGCGCTCGGCCGTGGGAGACCTCGACCTGGAGGCCACCGACGACGTGACCTTGGTTCAGATCGCCGTCGACGATCACTGCGACCGCTCGAAATGGAAGGCCAGCGGATCCACTCCCATGGGCAGCACCTCCGCGATCGACGGGGATCTGACGACGCGCTGGTCGAACGGGCGGTTTCAGGACGGAACCGATTGGTTCGCCGTGGACTTCGGCGGCCCAGTGACGCTCTCGAACATCACGCTGAACGACGCGGGCACCTACCGCGCCGATTATCCGGGCGACTACGAGGTGCGGGGCTCGCTCGACGGCGTGACCTTCGATGAAACGCCGTTCGTCACCGGCAACGGCGCCGAGGGGGCGACGGTCATCGACTTCGCCCCGCGCATCGTTCGCGCCGTCAAGGTTTCGCAGGTCGGCACCTCGAACGCGACGCACTGGTGGGGCATCGGAGAATTCCAGACGGCCTGCACGTTCTGACCGTCGATCACGTCGATCAGCGAAGAGCGACGCCTCCGACCTGGGCGTCGGGGTCGAGAATCTCGACGTTCGACACCCAACCGAGCGGCGCCGCGTCGAGCTGCCAGACGACCTTCTTGTCGGGCGTGAGCTCGAAGGCCTGGGGCGGAGGCGTCGCGAGTCCCGTGTGCCCCGGCCAGTTGCAAATGATCGTGTTCCCGTTGGGGAGACGCTGCAGCCCAGCCGCGAAGCCGAGTGTGTTCCCCGGGATTTCCTTCTCGCCGACCTGCCAAACGATCTTGTCTTGCGGATCGACCTCGATGACGCGGTGATCGTCGCCGCACGAGACCAGCGTGTTGCCGCTGGGGAGGCGAATCGCGACGAACTGGCCGCACGGAAACTCGCGCAGCTTCTTCCCGGTGGCATCGAACTCCATCGCCTTGTCGAGCTGGAGGTACGTGACGAGATACGTGCCCTGCGGCGTCTTGCGCACCTCTCTCCATTGCGCGTGCGGGCCGAGGCCTCCGCCGACGTCGATGGTGACGCTCGACTGAACCTTGCCCGCGCCGTCGACCTCGCGCAGATAAGCGACGCCCCCCTCGTGCGCCTCGCCGATGAGGAAGTTGCCGTTCGGCAACGGCTGGCACGTGTGGACTTCCGAGCCCGCCGGCGCCGCGTACTTCCAGACGACGCTCTTGGCGGGCGTGAGCTCCTGCGCGCCCGCCTTGTAGGCGAAGGCGATGTCTCCGTTCGCCAAGAGCCACGCGTCGTTCGCCTCGCCGCCGAGAGGCAGCACGTCGTACTGCCATTCGATGTGCCCGTCCGCGGCCACGATGGCCAAGATGCCCTTGTCGGAGACCGAGCTGACGAGCCGGTGCGTGACCTTCCCGCCTGCCGCGTCCGAGCCAGCGCCCGCGTCGCTCCGCGAATCGGCGCCCGCCTCCGGCGCGGGCTCGCCGACGACATCCGGCGCGCCGGCACTGCCCGCATCGGTGGGCGGCTCGCCAGCGACGCCTCCCATCCCGGCGGTCGATCCCGCGCTGTCGCCGCCGCCGAATCCGGCTGCGCCCGCCGAGCCGCTCGGCGGCGTCGTCCCGCCAGCGCCTGCACTCGCGCGCCCTCCCCCGCCGCCCGCGGTGCAGCCTGGCCCGCCGAAGACGACGAACAAAACGACGGCAAAGCCGCCGGTCACGGACCTGCGCACACGCGGACGCCATTCACACGCATACATGTGGCGTCAGTACCGGCCCTCGCCAAAAACGGCTCACCTTTCTTCGTCGTCCCGACGGCGAGGCAGCTCGGCGGGCCGGCGCTCATTCTGGGCGCGGCAAACCGTAGCGCTTCAACTTCGAGGTGAAGGTCCGCAGCGGCATACCGAGCCTCTGCGCGGCGCGCGTCTTGTTGCCGGCCGTGGCCGCTAGCGCGGCCTCGATCTCCTGGCGTTCGAGCTCCTCCTTGACGACGCGCAGCGGACGACCCCCGGACGAATCGAAGGTCGCGGGCCTCACGGCGCCCGAGCTCGACGACGCCGGCGCGCCTTTCGCGATCGCCGCGGAGACGTCCTCGGCCGTCAAAGGATCGCCCGCGAGCGCGGCCAGATAGCCCATGAGATTCTTGAGCTCGCGCACGTTGCCCGGCCAGTCGTGCCCGAGCAGCCTTTTCATGGCGCCCTCGACGATCGCGGGGCTCGAACGTTCGAGCTCGCGACATGCGTCGTCCAAGAAGCGACGCGCGAGCAAAGGCACCTCGCGCAGCCGCGCGCGCAAGGGGGGCAGATAAACCACCGCCGCGCTGATCCGGTAGTAGAGGTCCAACCTGAAGAGCCCCTTCGTCACCGCGGCTTCCAGATCCCGGTTCGTCGCGGTGACGACGCGAACGTCGATCGCGCGCTCGCGCACCGAGCCGAGCCGCATGATCTTCTGGCTCTCGAGCGCGCGCAGGAGCTTGGGCTGGATCGCCGCCGGCAGATCGCCGATCTCGTCCAGGAACAAGGTCCCGCCGCTCGCGGCCTCGAGCAGACCGACCTTCTCCCGGTCGGCGCCCGAAAACGCGCCGCGTTCGTGACCAAAGAGCTCGCTCTCCACGAGGGACTCAGGCAACGAGGCGCAATTGATGCTCACGGACGGCCCATTGCCGCGCTTGGACCAGGCGTGCATCGCCGCCGCGGCGAGATCCTTGCCCGCGCCCGTCTCTCCGACGATCAGCACGGGCAGCGGGCTTTGCGCGAGACGCCGGATCTGCGTGAACGTGTTGAGCATGATGGGATCGGCGAGCGCGATCGTGCGGTCGCCGATCTCCAATGTCACGCCTTCGGGGGGCACCTCCTCGTCGACGTCGACGTCGACATCGACGTCGGCGTCGTCGGGTTGCGCCTCGAGGATCGCCGTCGCATCGCCGAACGAGACGATGTCGCCGTAGCCGAGCGCGACCCGTCCCGCGATCCGCTCGCCGTTGAGGCGGGTGCTGTTCCGGCTGTCCAGATCCTCGATCGTGACCGTCGCGCCGTTGACGTGAATGCGCGCGTGCTCTCGAGACACCGCCGCCGACGCGACGCGGATGTCGGCGTCCTCCGCGCGCCCGACCGTGAGAGTGCCGGCCGCCGGCAGGAACCACGGCTGGACGTCCCCGCTCGCCCACACGATCAGCCGGTGACGATTCCCGAGCGGCCGCTTGCCGCCGTCGTGGGAGATCGTCGTCGCGCCGACCTTCGTCTTCATGCGCCCGAACGCATGCCGCAGCTCATGCTTCAGCATACCTCAGTCCCGCGCCCGCCCGAACCCGCGGCCGCCCCTACTCGCCGGTGAACAGATAGCGCCACACCGGCGAGAACAGATACGCCCCATCGGGGCCCGTGGGCGAACAGGTCCCCGGCATGACGCTGAAGTGGGCGCAGGCGGGGACGCTGACGGAGGCGTCGCTTTCGAGCCGGTGGCTTTGACCGTACGGCGCGGCGGCGGCATCGACGACGACGATGGGACTCCACCCGAGACCGAGCGTCAGCCACTCCAGCGTGACCTCGGCGAAGTGGTCGGCTCTCTGATGAACGAAGCCGTAGAAAGCGTCGCTGGGCGTCAACGAGGTCGGTGCGGTGATGATCCCCTGGTTCGGGGACCAAGGCGCCTCGAGCATCACGGCGCGCGAGACGTTTCGGTGAAGCGCGACGAACGCCGCCATCGTTCCGCCGCCAGAGAACCCAGCCACGACGATCCGGTCCCAGCGCGGCACGTTCCCGGAGAGATAGAACGTCCAATCGCCCGCGGGGTTCTGTTCGCCGAGGTAGCTCAGCATGCGGGCGATGCGTCTCTCCAGGGAATTGGGCGGCGTCACCTCGAGGGCGTCGCTCACGTCGACGCCTTCCAATTGCTCTCGATAGATCTCCGCCGTGGAGCAGCGCGATGGGTCGTTGCACGTGGGCGCATACCCCCGGTTGATGTAACCCGGCAAGACGACCTGGTAGCCATACCCGACCACGATCTGGCCGAGCTCGATTTGCTCGACCGGGTCGGCGCCCTCCGAGGGAACCAGGACGACGAGGCGCTCGCGTTGCCGCACGCGCGTGTCCCACAGTCCGAACTCCTGTTCGGACGCCAACGAAGACGCGAGCTCCGGGTCGGCGGCGTGAGGCGACACGCCGATGATCTCGAGCCGGTTCGAAGATTGATCCAGCTTGGGGTGCTGGCCGTCAGGCCCCGAGACAAGGGACGGTACGGTCGAGCCGTCGAGAACGCCGCCCTCGACTTCGGGCGCGCCCTCGTCCGGGGTCGCGTCCGCGGCCGAGGATCCGTCAATCGCCACTTTGGCGTCCGCGTTCCCCGACGACTTCCCGCGGGAGGGGCCGGCGAGCAGCGGCCCGCCGTCGGCCGCGCCGGACGCACCGCCGTCATTGCTCACGGCCATCGTGACGCCGCCACAACCCCCGAAGACCAGACCGACGGTGAGCGCCAATGACGCGGCACTGAAGCCTGCTCCGAGCGTCGGCCGCATGGGCATCAGCTCCCAGGCACGCGGGCGCTGACGCCGTTCGCGACGGGCGCGGGCCCATCGGCGCTCGAAGGCGCGCGGCAGCTCGAGGCGGCCACCAACGCAGAAAACAACAGGCAAACCCGAACCAGCCGCGCCAAGTTCTTTTTTATGTCCTGCCGATCGAAGCTCATTCTGTTCCTTCCCTCCGTGATGTCTTTTGCACATGCAGATGTCATTGCTCTCGCTACGCAAATGTCCTTTTGCGTCGTTTGTATGGAAGTAACCTCTGCAAGGCCGGTGCTCAGCCCCGGCAACATGTCGGGCCGCTGAGCTGGCCACATTGGCCCATCGGGCCAACGAACGACCGGGCAGAAGTTGCCTGGTGACGGGCAATAGTGGCCGGC
>DASXOE010000125.1:0-53049 GCA_036494575.1 Polyangia bacterium
TCCGCTTCGGCACGTGCGCGACGTACGCATACACGGCCGCGAGATCGTCGGACAGCATGTTACGGAACGTCTGCCACGGCATGGGCGGCGCGAGCGGCGCGGGCGGGTTGTCGTCGACGTGCTTGCCCTCCATGATGATGCTCTGGAAGAGCGCGAACGTGACGTCGGGCTCGGCGAAGAACCCGTGCGTCGCGCCCGTGAGGTCGGACGTCATCGAGCGCGTGATGCCGAACTGCGCGACCGCCGCTGGCCCGAAGGTCGCCGCGATGTCGAACACGCGGCCGCCCGAGAGGTAGCCGTCGGTGTTGATCTGGTTCGTCATCTGGTTGCGGTCCGGGTTCGAGTGGCAATCGTTGCAGCCGGCGATGGCGTTCACGAGGTAGGCGCCGCGCCCGAACTGCGCCTGTTCGCCGAGCGACATGAGTCCGAACACGGGAGGCGGGATCGGGACCGGCTGCAGCGCGATGCCTCGCGCGACGTTGCCCGGATCGGGCGTCGTCTCGGGCGGCAGCGGGCGTGCGCCGCCAGTGCCCTCGTCGTAAGACATGGGCGCAGCCGCGGGCGGGATCGCGGGCTTGTTGACGTCGTCTTTGACCATGTTCGAGACGGGCGGCAACGCGCGGAGGTAGGCGTAGACCGCCTTCACGTCGGCGCGGGTCATCCACCGGAAGGTCGGCCACGGCATGACGATCAAGCTCTTCGTGGGGGCCGCGGTGCCCGCGCCCTTGAAGTCGGCGCCGGTCTCGAAGACCTGGATGAACTGATCCTCGGTGAGCTGTAGGCCCGTCGTCGGATCGGGCGTGAGGTTGCGGGCGAAGACCTTGAAGCCGCCGCCCACGGGGATGTCGAACTCGGCGCCGCCTGCGAGGTAGTTGAACGACGGCGGGCCGGCGTCACCCGGCACGACCTCCTGGTGGCAATCGTTGCAGGCCGCGACCGCGTTGACGAGATACGACCCGTAACCGATGGCCTCGAGCTGGGCCATCGTCTTGTTCGCGAGCGACGGGCGCAGCGGCGCCGCGAGCTCGAGGCCCTTGCGGGCGGCCGCCGTCAGCTCATCTATATTGCCCGGCTGGGGGGCGTCGCTGGCGTCGACCGTGGCTCCGGACCCAGACGGCCCCGCCTCGCCGGCCGGTCCCGCTTCGCCGGCTGGTCCCACGGGGCCTGCGTCGCCGCGGGCGCCCGGGGCACCCTTGTCGCCTTTGCAGCCCACCACGAACCACGCGGCGCATGCCACCGTCAGCCATAGTCTCTTCGTCATCCGAATCCTCCGTTGGGTTATGAGCGCGCCGCGGCCGCTGCCGGCGGCGCCGACGTTACTACGAACGAGGGCGGCGATCGGATCACTTTCGCGCTCCGTCCGCTCGACGCTGGCCCCGCCGGCTCCGAGTCGAGTAAAGTCGCCGTCGTCGAATGCGCCGACCGGGCAACATCCTCGCAGCGATCGTGACGCTCGCGCTCGCGGGCTGCGGCTCGAGTGCGGGTGGCGCCGATGGCGGTGGGACGGGCGGGACTTCGGGCGCGGCGGGGCACGGCGGCGCCCCGGGCCACGACGCCGGCACGACAGGCGAAATCACGTGGCTCGCGAATGGGACGCCGCACGGGATCGCCGTCGGGATCGCGGCGCGGCGCACGGCGACCATGACGGACACGCTGGAGATCGTGGGCGCCGACGGCGTGAACCCGGGCCTTTCGATCGAGCTCGGGGCGCCCACGACGCTCGGCGGGACGTACACCTGCGGCGCCGACGGCGGCACCGTCGTGCTGATCACTTACGACGACCTGGTCCCGACGTCGCCGACCTGCACGGTGACGGTGGCCTTCGCCACGGGCGCCGACGGCAAGCCCCACGCGACGGGAACGTTCGAATTCTCCTTCGCGGGCGCCGACGGCGGCGCGATCGACGTGACCGGCGGACGCTTCGACATCCCCGTCTCGATGGAGGCGCCGTAGGGCGCGCGATCAGGCCGACGCCATCGCGACCATCGTCGCCACGGCCGTCTCGATAGGTGGACCTCGTGCCCGTGGGCCTCGAGCGCCTGCGCGTACGGCAACAGCGGTTGCCGAGTCGACGAGAACAAGACGCGCATACGGAGATCCCTAACAGTCGCCAGGGACCCGTGACACAAAAAAAAGGAGCCTCAGCGAGCTGAGCGGCGCATTTTCAGAGCCCGTTGGTCATCCTCTGGAGAAGCGGCTGAGTCTCGTTTCATTCGGTCTTCCCGTCTGACTTCTCGGTCGCCTCCACGAGCTCGGACTCTTCGAGCCATTTCCGCAACGTCTTGGGGTCGACGCCCAACTTCTCGGCAGTCTTGCCGCGGTGGCCTCCCGTCTGAGCCAGCGCCCACGCGGCATAGCGGCGGTCGACCTCTCTGAGCGGAACGATGTCGCCTCGAAATTCGAGGCTGCTGTGATTGCCGACGTCGGTGACGAGCTCGCTGACCTCATCGAGGCCGATCTCGGACGACTGCCCGAGCAGCACCAGTTTCTCGACGGTGTGCGCGAGCTCGCGGACGTTTCCGGGCCACCGGTACTCGCGAAGCCGATCGAGCGCCTTCGTGGAAAAGCCGCGCACGCGAGCCTGCGGATACTTGTCCTGCGCGGCTCGGAGGAAGTGCGCGAGGAGCTCGGGGACGTCCTCGCGACGATCGCGCAAGCTCGGCAAGACGATCGACACCACGTCCAGGCGATAGAGGAGGTCCTCGCGGAACCTTCCGTCGCGCACGGCTCGAACCAAGTCGCGTTGGGTGGCCGCGATGATGCGGACGTCGACCTCCACCTGTTTCACGGCGCCTACGGGTCGGACAGTCCCGCTCTCGAGGACGTGCAGCAACTTGGCCTGCAGCGCGGGCGTCATCTCGGCGATCTCGTCGAGGAGCAAGGAGCCACCATCCGCTCCGGCGAAGAGACCGGCGCGGTCACTGACGGCCCCCGTGAAGGCGCCTTTCACGTAGCCGAACAGCTCGCTCTCCAGGAGTTGCTCCGGCAGCGCCGCGCAGTTCACCGAGACGAACGAACGCCCGGCGCGCTGGCTGTCGGCGTGGAGCGCGTGCGCGACCAATCCCTTGCCGGTCCCCGTCTCGCCGAAGACGATGACCGGCGCCGGCGCGTCGGCGACCCGTCGGATGCGCTCGCGCACGGCCTGGATGGCGGGGCTGTGTCCGACGATGTTGGTCGACGAGAAGCGCGTCCGCAGCGCCGTCTTGAGCGCCGAGGTTTCGCGCCGCAGTCGCACGTCGTGAAGCGCGCGTTCGAGAAAAATGACGAGCTCGTCCTGCTTGAACGGCTTCGTGAGGTAGTGGTACGCGCCCTGGCGGATCGATTGGACCGCCGTGTCGATCGCGCTGTACGCCGTCATGACGATGACGGGCCGTTCGGGATCGAGCTTGCGAGACTCCGAGAGCAGCTCCAAGCCATCGACCTTCGGCATCCTGAGATCGGTGACGACGGCGTCGAAGGGCTCGGCCCGGAGGCGTGCGACGGCCTCCTGTCCGGACGCCACGGCGGTGGCGGCGTACCCGCGATCGGCGAGCCCCTCGGCGAGGGTCCGCGCCATCTCGAAGTTGTCGTCGACGACGATGACTCGCGGCTTAGACATTCGCGCTCCCTTCGACCGGCGGCAGCAGGATCGCGGCCCGCGTTCCTCGAGGCGTGACGTTGAAGAACACCAGCCGGCCGCGATGGTTGGAGACGATCTCGTGCGCGATCGCCAGCCCGAGGCCCGTGCCGCCGTCGCGGGCCTTCGTGGTGAAGAACGGCTCGAGCGCGCGGCCGGCGTCGGCCGGTGAGATTCCAGTCCCGGTATCCTCGACGGCGATCTCGAGCTCGCCGTCCTTCGTTTGGAGCCGGACGACGACCTCGCCTCCTCCCTGGCAAGCATCACAGGCATTCAGCAGGAGATTCACGACCGCGTGCTCGAGGAGCCTCGGATCGCCCATGACCGTCGACACCGCAGGATCGACCTCCTGATGGAGAGGGACCCCGACCTTCGCGAACCTGTGCTCGACCAGGTCGACGGCGTTCTGGACGAGCCTTCGGGGATCGATCCTCTCGGCCGACGGGGTCTCTCCGCGCGCGAGCCCGAGGAGCCCACGGATGACCTGGTCGATACGCTCCGTCTGCGAGAGGATCGCGCTGACGCTGGCCGAAAGGCGCTCGTCGGTCGCGACCTTGGGCATCATCTGCTCGGCCCGCGCCGCGATCACGCCAAGCGGTGTAGATATCTCGTGCGCCACCCCCATGGCCAGCGTCCCCATGGCGGCGGCCTTGTTGGCTCGCTCGAGACGCTCGTCCCGCCGCTGCTGAATTCCGGAGATGGCGAGCTCGCGCTGGAGCACCAGCTCCTTGCGCTGGACGCGCATCGCGAGGCCGCCGAATGCGAGGACGAGGCCCGCCGCCGTGAACACGCTGAGCACGAGGCGGCGCCGCGCCCAGAGCTCGCGGTCGCGCTGCCGTTCGGCCGTGGCGATGGCGACGATCTCCCAGACACCGCTCGGCCCGCCGTCGACGCGAGAGAGTCCCGCGAGAGCGGTGCGCGCAGGGAGGCCAAACGCGCCCGCCTCGTCGCGTGGGATCCGGACGATCGCCTGACCCGCCGCGAGGGCGTCGACCAGCCTGGGCGACGAAAGCTCCCGTCCGTCGGTCGCGCGAAACGTTGCTCCGCCGGGACGGTGAAGGAGGATCGCGAGGCTCCTCGCGCGCTCGACGGACCGCATCTCGCTGAGCGCTTCGCTCTGCTCGATCGGGCGGCCCCTCGTGGTGCGGACGCGGAGCGCTGAGCCGAGGGCCGCGGCGAGCGTGCTTTGCTCCTGCGCGAAGTCCTGTAGGGCCGCCGCGGACTCGCGTTCCGCGTCCCAGTAGGCGACCCCGGCGACCGCGACCACTGTTGCCACCATGGCGGCGATCAGCGCGACCCTACGGAGCGCCGAGCGGTTCACGTTGTCCTCGAGCTCCCATGGGAGAAGAGCGGTCGCGTTTCTGGTGGCTGATGCGACGAGGAGCATGGCCGGTCTGCCTCGTCGAGGCAAGGAGCGGGCCAGCGGCGGGGTCATGAACGGCGCGGTCTTACGTCTCTCGCCGCGACTCGAGCGGCCGAAGTCGGGAAAATTTCCCGAGGCCCTAGGGAAGACTTCCCGATCCGGCGGTGATGCGCGCGCAAGATGCCGCGCGAGTGGACGGACCAGACACTTCGCCTTACGATGGAACCCGGCAGGCGGGATCGAGCGCTGTTCGAGAGCGCGATGTGCACGCGCCCTGCGCGGCCAGATACGAGGAGAAGATGTGGCTCTCAAAGTAGCTTTTTTTGCGCGATCCCTGGCGATCGTCTCTCTGGTCCTCGCGGCATGCTCGAGCAGCGGCGGCGGCGCGCACGTCGACGGAAGCCCCGACAGGGGCAGCGCGGGCGTCGACGGGGGAGGGTCCGGCGGCAGCAGCGCCGGCAACGACGGCGGAGGCCCCGGTGGCGGTGCCGGCGTCGACAGCGGAGGTCCCGACGGCGGCGCCGCGGGCGTCGACGGCGGAAATCCCGATGGCGACGCCGAAGACGTCGACGACGGAAATCCCGATGGTGACGGCGGAGGTCCCGATGGCGGCAACGCCGACGTCGACGTCGCGGGGGACGCAACGGAGGCGCTCGACGCGGGCTGGAAGGCCTACGCCGCCGTGCCGCAGGCCCCGCCGACGAGCTACACGTGCGCGTCGGAGATCCACGTCGCGACGACGGGTGACGACACCGGGGGCGACGGCACCTCGGGCATGCCGTACAAGACGATCGGCAAGGGCATCGCGATGGCGACCGCCGCTGGCGCCTGCGTGCAGGTCCACGCCGGCACGTACACGCCGGCGGCGACGCTCACTTTCCCGAGCGACGGCACGGCCGGCAACCCGATCGTGCTCCGCTCGGCGGACGGCAGGGGCATGGCGATCATCGACGGCTCCGCCGTCACCGCGGCGCCCACCGTCGAGGTGAACAAGGACCACGTCGTCATCGACGGCTTCGAGTTCAAGAACAAGCCGCAGAGCGACGGCGCCTTCGTCGTCCGCTTCGACGGGCAGTCCATCTCGAAGTGCGAGGGCTCCGTCCTCCGGAACAGCAAGCTCACGGGCGGCTTCTCGCAGCTCAAGATCTACCAGAAGACCCACGGCGTCGTGATCGAGAACAACGAGTTCTCCGGCCCGACGGCGAACAGCACGGCCAGCCTCACGGGCGCGAGCGGCCTGCTCTTCCGCGCGAACTACCTCCACGACATCGACACTGGCGATCTCGGCACCACGGAGCTCGTCGGCGGATCGACCGGCGCGACGTTCGAGAAAAACCTCTTTCAGGACATCTCGACCGCCTCGGGCGCGCTGGTGTTCGGCGACGCCTGCGGCGCGACCTGCGACAACGACCCCGAGCATTACGCGGCCGTGAACGCCCTCGCGTGGAGCAACATCTTCATCCGCGTCCGCCGCGCGCTCGACATCTTGGGATGCAAGAACTGCTCGGTCCTTTCGAACACGATCATCGACGCGGGAGTGAACGCCGGCTACGTGTTCAGGATCGGCTCCGCGAACACGAACGGCGTCGTGCAGCCCACGACGGGCCTGCGCATCATAGACAACCTGCTCGCGAGCCCAAGCGCGTTGATGGGGTACGTCATGGACCTCGGCGCCTCGTCGTCGACGGGGCTGAACATGGACTACAACCTCTTCTACGACGGCCCGGCAGGCCTCGCGTTCGGCGCGACCCACCCGGCGACGGCGGACACGCACTCCGTACTGGGCGATCCCCTCTTCGTGGGACCGACGGACCTCCGCCCGGGCGCCGGCAGCCCAGCCATCGGCGCGGGCACGAACCTCGTGTCGGATGTCCCGCAGGACTTCCTGAACGTGACGCGTCCCGCGAGCGGCGCCTTCGACATCGGCGCCGTCCAGCACTGACGTCGCCCGCCGAGGACCGTGCCCGGTGGGATGGTCCTCGGGCGCCACGGACGGAAGCCCACCGGCGCGTCAGGTTCGTGACGCGCCCGACCCCGGGCTTCACGGCGGGCGCGTTCATGCCGATGAAAAGTTGGCTGCACACGTCGGCGGCCGCCTCCAGCAACCCGGCGACCATGCGTCAATCAGAGTTCGATCTCGCCTCGTCGTCGGTTCAGGAGCCGGCGCCCGGGGTGCTCCCGCGCGGCACGGCGCTCGGCCGCTTCGTCGTGCTCGGCCTCGTGGGCCGCGGCGCCATGGGCCAGGTCTATGGCGCGTACGACCCCGAGCTCGAGCGCTGGCTGGCCGCGCGAACGCCCCCGCCGTGATCTGAAGCCGCATCGTCGCCGCGCTCCTACACGCGCGCGCGGCGGAGGCGGAGCGCGTTGGCCACGACGGACACTGAGCTCATGGACATCGCCGCCGCGGCGATCATCGGCGACAGCAGGAGCCCGAACGTCGGGTAGAGGGCGCCGGCCGCGATGGGAACGCCCGCCGCGTTGTACACGAACGCGAAGAAGAGGTTCTGCTTGATGTTGGCCATCGTCTGCCGGCTGATCCGCCGCGCGCGGACGATCGCGCGCAGGTCGCCCTTGATGAGCGTGACGCCCGCGCTCTCCATCGCGACGTCGGTCCCGGTCCCCATGGCGATCCCGACCTGGGCCCGCGCCAGCGCCGGCGCGTCGTTGATGCCGTCGCCCGCCATGGCGACGATCCTGCCCTCGCGCTGGAGGCGCTCGACCACGTCGGCCTTCTCGGCCGGTGGGACCTCGGCCACGACCTCGTCGATCCCCAGTCTGCGCGCCACCGCCTCGGCGGTCGTCCGGCTGTCGCCGGTCAGCATGACGATGCGCAAACCCTCCTCCTTAAGCGCCCGCATCGCCTCCGGCGTGCCGTCCTTGATGGGATCGGCGACGCCCACGAGGCCGACCGCGCGACGGTCGACGGTCGCGAACACCACGATCTGTCCGTCGCGCCGCAGCTCCTCGGCGCGCGCGAAAAACGGCGCCGCGTCGATGCCGAGGTCCGCGAGCAGCGCCGCGTTGCCGAGCGCGACCGCCCGCCCGTCGACGGTCCCCTTGACGCCCTTCCCGCTCGATGCCTCGAAGGCCGTGGCCCTGCCCTGCCCCAGCCCGCGCGCCTCGGCGCCTGCCACGATGGCGGCCGCGAGCGGATGCTCGCTGCCCCGCTCGACGGCCGCCGCCAACCGCAGCAGGTCCGACTCATCGATGTCGCCGGCCGCCGTGACGCTCACGAGCTTCGGCCTTCCCTCCGTCAGCGTCCCGGTCTTGTCGACGACGAGGGTGTCTACCTGGCCCAAGATCTCGAGCGCCTCGGCGTTCCTGAAGAGGACGCCGGTCGTCGCGCCGCGCCCCGTGGCCACCATGATCGACATGGGCGTCGCCAGCCCGAGCGCGCACGGGCACGCGATGATGAGCACCGCCACGGCGTTGACGAGGGCGTGCGCCAGGCGCGGCTCGGGGCCGACGAAGGACCAGATCGCGAACGTCAGCGCCGCGATCGCGATGACGCTCGGGACAAAGACCCCCGCGACGACGTCGGCGAGCTTCTGGATGGGCGCGCGGGTCCGCTGCGCCTCGGCCACCATCGCCACGATGCGCGCGAGCAGCGTCTCCGCGCCAACCCTCTCGGCGCGAATCACCAGCGTGCCCGCGCCGTTGATCGTCGCGCCCACGACGCGCGCTCCTGTCTCCTTCTGGACGGGGATGGCTTCGCCCGTGACCATCGACTCGTCGACGTGGCTGCGTCCCTCGACGACGACGCCGTCGACCGGGATCTTCTCGCCCGGTCGGACTCGCAGTCGATCGCCGACGAGGACCCCGTCGAGGGGCACGTCTGCCTCGGATCCGTCGGGACCGATCCGGCGCGCCTGCTTCGGCGCGAGGCCGAGCAGCTCGCGGATGGCGGCGCCGGTGGCGCTTCGGGCCCGCAGCTCCAGCACCTGCCCGAGCAGGATGAGCGTAACGATCACGGCCGCGGCCTCGAAATAGACGCCGACTTGTCCGCTCGAGTCTCGGAACGACCGCGGGAAGAACCCGGGCGCCAGCGCGGCGATGAGGCTCTCGCCATAGGCGACCGAGACGCCGAGCCCGATGAGCGTGAACATGTTGAGGCTGCGGTTGCGGATCGATTGCGCCGCGCGGACGTAGAACGGCCACGCGGCCCACGTGCACACGGGCGTCGCGAGCAGCAGCCCGATCCAGTTGCGCGCGCGCAGCGGCGCCACGGCGGCGAACGCCCCTCCGAAGACGACCTCTCCCATGGCGAGGAGCACGAGCGGCGCCGTCAGCGCCGACGCCGTCCAAAAGCGCCGGGACATCTCGACGAGCTCGGGGTTCGGGGCGGCCTCCGCACCCGCCGTTCGGGGCTCGAGCGCCATGCCGCAGATGGGGCAAGACCCCGGCCCGGCGCGCACGATCTCGGGATGCATCGGGCACGTCCATTCGGCCGACGCGGACGGCGCCGTCGCGAGGGCGCTCGAGCTCGGATTGGGCGACCCGACGAAAGCCGCCGGGTCGCGCGCGAAGCGATCCAGGCATTGTTGCGCACAAAAGACGTAGGTCGTTCCGCGATACGCCGTGCGCAACGGCGCATCGACGGGCACGTCCATGCCGCACACGGGGTCCTTCGCCGTGGCGACGCGCGCGAGGGGCAAGCGGTGGAGAGCCTTCCCCGCCGCGCGGCCGTGTCGATGATCCTCGTCCAAGCTCACGTCTATATACGATGCGAGTGAGCCGTTTTGGCGGCCGTGCGCGTCAACCTGAGGATGCGAAACACCGTCAGGCGCTCGTCGCCGATCGCGCGGTATAGTGTTTCTCGAATGAAGACGTGCCGCAGTTGGGCCTTCGTCGTGTTTGGTCTCGCGCCTCTGGTCGGCGCCGCCGCGTGCACGGGCCAGATGGGCAGGCCCGGCAACGGAACCGGCGGCGCGGGAGTGGGCGGCTCGGCCGGCAATGCCCTCGGCGCGGCTGGCTCCGGCGGGGCAGGATCCGGGGGTGGCGCCGGTTCGAGCGCGTCGGGCGCGGGCGGCGCCGCAGGCTCGCCGGCGACCGGCGCGGCGGGCGGCGCCGGCTCGGCGAGCGCGGGCTCCGGTGGGTCGGACGGCGCCGACGCCGCGGCCGGCGCGCCCCCTTCGAGCGATGCGGGGCCCGCGGCTCCCTGCGTGACGACCGCCACCGAGTTTTGCGACGACTTCGAGACCGGCGCGCTCGACATGCAAAAGTGGAAGATGAACAAGCCGAGCGGCTCCGCGTCGATCACCGTCGACCAGATGCACGCGCACGGCGGCAAGTACGCCGTGCACATCAAGGTGGTCCCCAACCAGCAGAGCACCGCGCAGATCGTCGAGTCGGTGAACTTCCCGAGGACGCCGAACTTGTTCTACGCCCGGATGTACGCCTATTTCAGCCCGGACATCCCGGCCTCGTCTGCCGCGAACCCCGACATGCACAGCGGGTATCTGCTGGGGAACGGGAACAACGATCGCGGAAACGTTCAGGCTGGCGTCGGGCTCGCGGGATCTGGGTCGGCCAAGCAGTGGCTGAGCTTCTCGATCTTTTACGCAGACCCCAAGTTCGAGTTCGGCCCCTCGTCGAAGTCCATCATCATCGCCAACCAGTGGCAGTGCGTGGAGCTCCTCGAGGACGGCTCCGATCCGAAGACCGAAATCCGTCGCGTTTGGGTCGACGACAAGGAGCTGACCGAGCTGCACACCGACTCCGCCATGGCGGCCGGCGGCCAGACGAATCACCTGCCCCCCAAGTGGGCCAGCGTGTCCTTCGGGATCTGGGAGTACCACCCCATCCCGACGCTGTCCGACATGTGGATCGACGACGTTCGCGTCAGCGGCCAGAAGATCGGCTGCTCGAACTAGCTGCTCGAACTAGCTGCTCGTGGCGAGCGTCCGCTGGAGCACGCGCGTCAGTTGTCCACGCACTGGCTCCCGTTGCACTTCTGGCCGTGCATGCAGGTATTCCCGCAGGCACCGCAATTCGAGGAGTCCTTCGTCATGTCGACGATGCAGACGAGACCGCAGAGGATCCCTCCATCCTTGCAAGTGACGGCCGTGCAGGTCCCCGTGTGGCAGGTTTCGCCCGCAGCGCACCCGTGGCCGCAAGCGCCGCAGTCTTCGACGTTCATTTGAAGGTCGACGCAGGAGCCGCTGCAGCGCGCTTGCCCGCTCGGGCAGCCGGAGGCGCACCCTCCGCTCATGCACGGCGCGCCGGCGGCGCAGGCGTGGCCGCAGGCGCCGCAATTCGCCGCATCCTTTTGAAGGTCCACGCAGGCGCCCCCGCAAGGCGCTCGGCCGGTGCCGCACGCGCAAGCGGCTGCGACGCACGTCGCGCCGGTCGGGCAGCCGAGGCCGCAGGCGCCGCAATTCGCCGGATCGTGCGTGAGGTCCACGCACTTGCCCGAACAAGAGATCATGGCCCCCGCGCACTTGGTCGCGCACGAGCCGCCGCTGCAGCTCTGTCCGCCGGCGCAGGCCATTCCGCACGCGCCGCAGCTCGCGGGGTCGCTCCGAAGATCGACGCACACGCCGTTGCAGACCGTCCGTCCGCCGTCGCAGACGCACTGCCCGAAGCTGCAGACGCGATCGCCCGGGCAGGCTCGGCCGCAGCCGCCGCAGTCGAGAGCGTTGATGGCCGTGTCCACGCACGAGCCGCCACACGAGGTCAGCCCCGCCGCACACGAATCGGCGCATAGCCCGACGCTGCACACTTGACCAGCCGGGCACGCGGACCCGCACGCGCCGCAGCTCGCGGCGTTCGAGGTCAAATCGACGCAAGTTCCCTTGCAATCGCTCTGACCCGTGGGGCAGACGCAGGTTCCGGCGGCGCAGACCTTGGCCCCCGAGCACGCGAGCCCGCAGCCGCCGCAGTTCGCGCCGTCGTCAGCCGTCGTGACGACGCACGTCCCGTCGCACGACGTGCTCCCCGCCGCACACACCGGGACCGTGCAAATGCCACCGTCACAGATCGCGCTCCCGCGTTTCGGAGCGGCCCCATTCGCGACCTCCCCCGGATCCGTGCCTCCCCCGTCAGTCTCGTTCGGAAGCGTCGTGATCGAGCCGCATGCCGCGAGCGTCGCGGACAGGGCAATGGCTGACCGAAGGCTCATCCCGTGGAAGGGAACCTGGGTTGTGGCCCCCGAAGATCAAGGGTTGCCTACCCGCCACGCGGAGCCCAGCTCACCGCGGCGCCGGAGCGTGGTCATCGGGCAACGAAGCGACGCTCGCGCATCCACTTCGTAACGACCCACTTTTCGCCGCGCGTCACGGGGCGGCCGGCGTGGAGCGACTGCGCGTCGAGCTGGCCACGGCGGTTGCACGACTCGAAGTAGAGCGCGTTGCCGCGCCTCGGCTGCACGCTCCAGCCCGCGCGCGGGAAGACGGTCTCGCCCCCCGCCTCGACGTCGGCGAGGTACACGAGCAAGGTGCTCACGCGCTGCCCGCTGCGCGCGACCGAGGCTCGGTTGGCCGCGTTCGTCGGCGCGATGAAATCGAAGTGTGGCGACGTCGCGCCGCCCGGGCCGTAGCGGAGCACCTGCAAGCCCTCGCCGTTCTCGACGGGCAGGCTCATCACCTCCGAGAACCGCCGATCGAGGCGCGCGACGAGGTCGGTCTCGCCTGGGCGGAAGAACATCCCGAAGCTGTCTCGATAGCCCGCGACGACGTCGAGCCCGGTCTGAGGATCGACGACCGTCGAGGGCACGAGCCGAGGCCGCGCGAGGGCGATGAGCGCGGCGCACTCGTCCGCCGACATCACGTCGCCCAGCAGCGCCAGCGTCGGGCTCCCGCCGCGCGCGAGGACTCGCACCGCCGCACCGTCAGACGTCGGCAAGAGAGGACCCGCGCCGATGAGGGGCGCGTCCCGCCAGTAGACGAGCGCCTCGTCCTCGACGACGAGGCTGTCGAGCGGCGCGGCCAGGCCGTCCCGCCGCGCGCCGACGAAGGCCTGAACGAGGGCGTGCGCGACGGCCGGCTGCATGCGCTCGTCGATCATCGTCTTCACGAGCTCCGTGGGCGGCAGCCCCTCATCGAGCCCTTGCGCGAGCCAGGCGCCGAGCTCTGGCCTGAAGCGAACGAGGGAGCTCACGGCGCCGCGGCCTGCGCCGGGCGTCCGCTCGCCTTCGGCAGAAGGTCGTTCGCCGTCCAGCCGTCGGGCGTGAGCGTGAAGCCCTCGACGAGATGGGCCGTGCCGGCGCCGGCGAGGAGACGCGCCACCGCCGGGAACACCTTTTGAAAACCAGCATCGCGCGTCCACGACGGCGCGTCGGCGCGATACGTGTAGCTGACGAGCGCCGTCGGCGGCGCGCCCTGTTGCACGTCCCAGCTCTCGACCCGTCCGAGCTCGAGCCTGACGACGCAGAAGTCGGCGCGGGCCGCGTCGCCGGGCTCGTCGGGCGGCGTCGGCAGGCGCGTCTCGCGATCGATGTAGTGTTTGCGGCCAGCGGCAGTGAGGCGGTAGCGCCGCAGTTCGAAGGGTGTGGCCACGCCGCCCCGGCGTTCGGCCAGCACCGTCGAGGCCACGAGGCCGAGGCGCTCGAGGACAGGAAGCTGCGCGGCGTCCTGCGCGCTCTCGGACCCGGCGCGCTCGGCCACGTCGACGGGCCAGCGCGGGCGGCCGACGCAGAGATCGCCGCGCTGCTCGAGGTAGGCGCGCACGCCCCGCGTGAAATCGGCGCGACTCGCGTCCGTCTTGGAGCGACAGGCGCCCGCGCTCACGAGCAGCGCCGCGGCCAGCAGCACTCCCTTCCATCTGTTCGTGTCGTTCATGATGACGCCCCCTTCATTCCACGCAGCGGCCCGTCGTGGGCGGCGCCGGTGGTGGACGGTAACCGTCGCTCAACGTCTCGAGAAAGCAGATCAGGTCCTGGACCTCGCGCTCCCCGAGCGGCGGCTTCGCGCCGCTCGCTCGACCGTCGAGCGGCATCTGCCGATCGATGTTCGCGTGGTGGCGGGCCGGAAGATCGTCGTACTTCTGGACCCGGCCGCCCACGTACTGAGTCAGGACGAGGCCATAAGTCGGGAACGCGCGATCGTTGCGCGCCTTCGGGCGCCCGCCCATCGTCGGATACCAGAGCTCGGGCATCGTGTCGCGCGTCGCATAGAACCGCACGGCCTGCTCGAGCGAGTGCATGACGCCGTTGTGGAAGAAGGCCTTCCGAGTGGCGACGTTGCGCAAGGTCGGCGTCTTGAACATGCCGCAGAACGCGCTCGGCTTGCCGCGAGGCGCGTGATCGCCTCGCAGCGGCCCGCAGATGCCGAGATCGAAGCTCTGCGGATCGTCATTGGCGGCGAGCGTCCGGTTGCGCGGCACGCCGATCGCTTCGTATGAGTAGTCGGTGAAGATTCCCGAGCTGCCGCCGAGCCCGGCGCCGTGGAAGTGGCACGAGGCACAGTTCCCCCGCCTGGCGTCCACGAAGAGCTTGAAGCCGCGCATCTCGGCCTGCGTGAACGACCCGCCGATCTTGTTGTCGGCGTGCAGATCGAACTTGCTCGTGTAGGGATGAAAGGTCGGTTCCTCGCGCTGGAACGCCTCGAGGGCGCGGAGCGCCGCCTCGAAGACGGCCGTCGTGTCGGCCCACGCGACGCCCGGAAACGCCTCATGGAACGAGGCCGCATAAGGCGCTGCCGCGATCGCCCGGACCACGTCCGCCGGGCCCGCGTTCGCCATCTCGGCCGGCGACAGCAACGGGAGCGCCGCCTGCACGGCGAGGGAGCTCGCGCGCCCATCCCAGGTGAAGCCGCCCCCCGGGCCTGGGGCGCTGATGCCGTCCGGGTTGTCGAGGAGGTCGGCGTAGGGCGGCGTATATTCCTTGTAGCGCAACGACGGGACGGCCCGCGTCCCGGGCGCGTCGCCGTGGGGGCCGCCCCGCTGAACGGCCAGGCTGTTGGGCGGGCCGTAGGCGTGGTCGGGATCGTGGCACGTCGCGCACGACATCGCTCCCGATGCCGAGAGTGTCTTGTCGAAGAACAACTTCTGGCCGACCCGCGCGGCGCGGCTGAGAGCAGGCGCGCGCGCCGCCGCCGGCGGCTCCGTCACCGCGCTCGCGGCCCGCGAAGTGGAGATGCTCGCGTCTGCGACCTTGCCGCAAGCCACAGGAAGCAGACAAAGACCCGCCAGGAGGACGAACCCCCGAAGGGTGAGTCTCTTTTCGCTTCGCTTCATCGAGCTCCGAGGCCCGCGGCGGGACGCGGACGCGACCCCGCCGCGAAGGTCCGGGAGGGACTCTTGTTACTTGACCGACCAGATGTTGGTCTGCGTGGCGTCCGGTCCCATCTGCAGCGGCTGCGTATCGTCGTCTGTCGCCTTCTCGACGTAGGTCGGCGGGATGACGAACGCGTGGTTCATCGGGCGGACCGAGTCGTAGTGCGTGTCGGCGCTGCCCGCGTACTCAGGCAGGTTCATGATGTTCTGTGCGATGAACTTCTCGGTGTACTTCGAGCGGTTCATGTACGAGGCGTCCTTGACAGGGTCGGCGAGCAAGAACATGTCCTGCAGCGTCCGCACGAACGAGAAGTGGCTGTAGGGGTCGTCGTCGACGATGCCTTTTGGCGCGGTCGGTTGATTGTTGAGGACGACGAAGAGGCTCTTTCCGTGGCCCTTGTTTCCCGAGCCGTACTGTACGACCGAGTTGTCCTGCACGAACGTCGAGCCGCTCGGCACGAGGGGCGCGTCGGCGGCATTCTTGCCCGCCTTCCAGCCACAGCACGAATTGAGGTTCGTCGTCGAGTTGCCCTCGTCGAACATGAGGACGATCGCGACCTTCTTTTGGTGGTTCGTCCAGAGCGACGAGGCCTGGATCTTCTTGACGAGGGAATCGACATAGTTGTCGCCCCGCGTGATGATGTTGCCGCCCGTCGCGACGGGCTGGTTGTTGCCGATGCTGACGCAGTCACTCGCGGTGACCGGCGTCGTGCTCGGCGGCACCGTGCCGGTGACACCGATGCCGTGCATGTCGTCGCACTGGTCCGGAATCACGAAGTTGAGCGCGCCGACGCCGCCGGAGGCGAGGTCCGTCCCGAGCTGATCGAGGTCGTAGCCGGTTGGGACCGCGTACTTCGACGTATGCAGCAGGTTGGCGTCCCATTGCCCGCCGCCGAGCGTGCGGTTGCTGTACTTGAACTCGGGCGCGCTGCGCACGTTCTGGTACGCCATGCCGGGGTGATGTTTCGTCTTGTAGAGGCCGGCCGGCAACGGCAGGACGAGGCCTGGCGTTCCGACCGGCGACGTGTTGCCGCCGATGGTGCCCGGCGCATAAACGTTGTCGAGCGCCGTCACCGCAGGATCGGCGATGCTGTCGGTGCGGATGTCCTGGCCAGGGTTCATCGATTCGTTGTACGTGCGCCAGGTCATGCCCGCCGCCGTGATGGCGTTGAACAGGTTTGGCCTGCCCGTGATGTTGTGATTGGCGAGGTTGTTGATGCAGGTGCCCGCGAAGGGCGAGCTCGCGAGGCCCGGCTGGTCATGCGTGGGCAACGGCAGATCCGTCGGCGCGTTCGCGCCCGTCGCGTCGCAGTTCCACTGGTTGTCGTCGACAATTCCGAAGTCGTCCGCGCCGCCCAGCGCCGTGTAGTTCGGCTCGCTCGGGTTGCCGGTCGCGAAGTAGCTGTTCGCCCAGTTGCCCGCGTGCACGTAGGCGTTGATCTTGGGCGCGAACCGCGAGCCGAGCATCGCCTGCGTCGACTTGTTCTCGAGCATGACGACGAAGATGTGGTCGTAGCGCGGGATGCCTTCGACCACGAAGGCGGCCTGCTCGGCCTGGTGGAACGTGATCGGGCTGCGCGTCTCGGCCGTCGTCGCGGTGGCGGGTGTCACGCCCGGAAGGCCCGTGAGCTCGGGATCGCCGCCGGGCACGGCCAGCGCGTCGGGATAGAGATCGCCGCGATCGAGCTTGGTGACCGCGTAGCTGAAGCGGCCCGCGAGCACGACCTCCTCGCGCAGCAGCGTCGTCTTGTCGCCCGCGGGGGCGACCGCGTTGACGTCGGCGAGCACCGAGGCCGCGGGCACGCCGAGGCGTGCCGCCAGGTTCTGCTTTTCGGTGGCATAGTCGGTCCCGTTGGCCTCCACTTGGCGCACGACCTCCGTCGAAGCCGGGCTGATGACGACGTTCCCACCCTGGTCCGTCAGCTGCGCGCCCGCCGTGCGGAAGACGTTCCGGGTCGGATTCGGCGCGCCGTTGGCCGTGTTGACGGCGCTCGTGCCGATGTCCGCGATGACGGGCGCCGCGCTCGTCGTGAAGAGCGTGAACTGGCCCGAGGCGTTCGTCGTCGCAGCGGCCTCGCCCGGCTCGCATTTGCCGTTGTCATTGACGTCCGAGCACACCTTGGCGCCCTGGTAGTAGCCGCCCTGAACCGTCGGCTCCGTGGCGCTGCCGGGAACGAAAAGCGCGCTCGTGACGACGCCGCTGACGCTGCCCGTGCACGTCACCTGGGCCGAGAGCGTGTTGGCGCAGCCGGCCTGTGAATCGCCGTCGGAGACGGTGAGCGAAACCGTGGAGGTGCCAGGCGTCGCGCAGGTGAACGTCGGGTTCTGCGCCGTGGCGCTGCTGAGCGTCCCGCCCGTGGCCTGCCACTGGAAGGCGAGCGGTCCCGGCCCCGCGTCGGAGTCGTGCGCCGAGCCCGTGAGCGCGATCGAGCTGCCCACGAGGACCTCGGAGGGGTTGGCGCTGATGCCGTCGACGACGGGGCACACGTTCAGCACGCCGTTGATCTGCGCCGTGCCCGTGCGCGGCGCCTCGTGGCAGTCGAGCGAGACGGTGACCGCCGAGGTCGTGCGCGCAGCGACGTCGAAGGTCGCCGAGCCCATGCAGCTCGTCGTGCCGTCGATGGCCGTCGATGACAGCGTGACGTGATAGCCGGTTCCCGCGGGCAAGCCGCCCACGGTCAGCGTGAGCGTCGCCGAGTGGGACACGTCGACCGTCCCCATCCTCGAGAAGCCGCCGGGCCCCATGATCGCATAGCTCGCCGTGTTGATGTTCAAGCCGGGCGCGATCTGGAGCGCGAACGTCGCGCGGCCGGTACCGTCGGCGCTCTCGAGCGCGGATGCGTCGCCGGCGCGCGGTGCGCAGCCCGTCATCGCGATCGAAGCGTATCCGCTGAAGGCCAGCGCGAGCATGGTCATCTTTCCAATGGGTCTCTTCATCGTGTCCTCCGTGTGGCACGCATCGCAGTTGCAATGGCCGTTCCGCACGTGCGCGCGGAAGCCGAAGGCGCCGTTCGATCGGAAAATCGCCGACGTCCGAGCCCGCGCCCCCTCGGCGCAAGCTGAGACACCCTCCGGGAATCGAAACGACGTCGCCGATTTCCGGAGGCCGCCTCGCGGGCGCGCCGCGGTCGGCGGGCACTTTGCCATGGGCTTTTTTAATGAAGGCTCGCGAAAGGGGCACACTCGGCGAAACACCAGAGGCCATCCAAACGAAGGCGCCGCGTTGGTTCGCATTGAGTGCGATGGGCGTGCTGCTCGCCGTTTCGGCGGTAGGCTGTGCCAACGACGGAAAAGGCGGCTCGAAGACCACCGGAGCCGGGGGCACCCACGGCACGGCCGGAACAGGCGGCGCGGCGGCAGGGCAAGGCGGTAACAGCGGCGCGGCCGGCCAGTCAGGAATGGGCGGGGTCAAGCCGGCGCCGGAGCCGGTCAGGCCGGCGCCGGAGCCGGTGGCTTCGCCTTCGATGGTGGCTTCGGTGGCTTCAACTTCGACGGCGGCACGAACTTCGACGCCATCCTCGCCGACATCCTCGGCAATCTCGGCGACAGCCGCGGCCTCGATGCCGTCGGCTTCAACCTTCCGGCGTGCGCCTCGGGCGTCGACAATGGCGTCACTTGCGTGGCCGGCGACAAACCGTGCAAGCCCGCCACGGGACAAGCCTGTCTCTGTGGGAGCAACGGGAACAACGACCGCGCGTGGGTCTGCTTCTGACGCGGGCGAGCAGCGACATCGATCGTGCGCTGCCTGGCGAGACTTAGAACGGGTTGAGCGTGAGGTCGGTCGACAGCTCGTGGGCCCGCGCGGCCCGATGGTGGCCGCGGGTCTTACGGTCGGCCGCCTCGACGCTCTCGCTGGACTTCGCGCGCGTCGGCGCGGCGGGCGAGCCCGCGCCGGCGTTGGGCGCTGCCACGTGGCCCGACGCCGTGATGGTAGACAGAACTGGCCTTGGCGCCGCCGTACCCGCGATGACCGCTCGAGGCGACGCCGCCCGTGCGGCCGGCGCCACGACAATGACCGGCGCGGGCGCCGCGGCGGCGCGGCTCGGGTTTCGGTGCCCCTGCCGCGCGATGCCGAAGGCGAGGAGGAGGCTGGCCGCGAGGACCGCGCACGCGACCACGCGCACGCGACGACCGAGCGAGCTCGGCCGCTCCGCGCCGAACCCGGACGCGTCTGTCGCGATGACGCCGAAAGGCGGGGCCGGCGTGCGCGTGCGCCCGTGCGGCCCCGAGATGTCGATGACCTCGATCTCGAGCGACTGATCGTCGCGCGGCACCGCGGAGCTCGAGGCCACGGGCGCCGAGTGCAACTCGGCGAGCAGCTCGTCGGGCAGCTCGGGCATGTCGAGCGAGAGCGAGCTCGACTCCTCGGCGAAGAGGTCATTGAGAAACGCTCGCAACGTCTGGCTGTCGGCGCGCAGTGTGCCGAGCACGCCGTCACAGTCGCGCGCCATCTCCTCGGCAGTGGCGTAGCGACGCTCGCGCGACCGCTCGAGGGCGCGCAGCACGATGCGATCGAGCGCCGGCGGGATTTCGGACCTCAGCAACGACGGCGGCGGCACCGGCTTCTGCAAGACGTTGCGCAGCGTCTCGACCTCGTCCTTGCCCGCGAAGAGCCGCCGGCCGACGAGCATCTCCCACAGCGTCACGCCGAGCGCGAAGACGTCGGCGCGCCCGTCGACGTCCGCGCCGCGCGCCTGCTCGGGCGACAGGTATCCGAACTTGCCCTTGACGCCCTCGCCCTCCGGCGCAGCGCCCGCGGCGGCCGTGGCCTTGGCGATCCCGAAGTCGAGGAGCTTCACGCCGCCCGCGTAGAGCAACATGATGTTCGACGGCGTGACGTCTCGGTGGACGATGCCGAGCGGCTGACCGCCGGCGCCGCGCAGCGCGTGCGCGTGGTGCAGGCCGAAGGCCGCCTCGCGCGCGACGTAGGCCGCGAGGCCCGGCGGCACGGAGGCCTTCGCGGCGCGCAAGAAGCGCATCAGCGAGGAGAGGTCCTTGCCAGGCAGGTACTCCATGGCGAGGAAGTAGCTGCCGGCGACGTGGCCGAAGTCGTAGACCTGCACGATGTTGGGATGGTGGAGCAAGGCGCTGATGCGCGCCTCGTCGCAGAACATGCGGATAAAGATCGGCGAGCTCGCCTTGTCGGCGAGGATGCGCTTGACGACGAACGTTCGGCGGAATCCCTCCACCCCCTGCGTGACCGCGCGGTGGACCTCGGCCATGCCCCCGACAGCGATGCGATCGAGCAAGAAGTAGCGACCGAACTTCTCGATGTGTGGGCGGGCCTTCTCGAGATCGCCCTCGGTGGTGGGGGAAATGACGAGACCGCTGTCCATCCGCGAGGGATCACTCGACCGATCTGGCGCGGGTAATGAGCGGGAATATCAATAAATTCATAAATCTAGCTGTAATTCGTAAGATGTATTACGGTTTTTTGTATCTGATGTGGACACCGGAGGCCAGGAGATCGAGACTGGGCGCCCCCGTGTCCAAGATCGACGAGATCAACCGCCTCGCGCAGGGCGGCGTGAACGTTCCGGACCATCTGTCGACGGCCAGGGATATTCGGACCCTGAACGCCTTCCTCGACTCGATCATCGAGCACATCCCGGCCATGGTCTTCGTCAAGGACGCGGAGACGCTGCGCTACGAGCGCTTCAACCGCACGTGCGAATTGGTGACGGGTCTTTCGAGCGAGAAGATCCTGGGGAGGAGCGACCTCGACTTCTTCCCTGAGGACATGGCGCGCTTCTTTCAGCAGACGGACCGCGCGGTGCTCCAGAACGGGCAGCTCGTCGACATCCCCGAGGAGCCGATCCAGACGTCGAAGGGCTTGCGCTGGCTGCACACGAAGAAGATTCCCATCCTCGGACCCTCGGGCGAGCCGCGTTACCTGCTCGGCATCTCCGAGGACATCACCGATCGCAAGAACGCCGAGGAGCGCCGGCACGAGGCCCATCGCCAGCTCGAGCTGAGCGTCGACGAGCGCACGACCGAGCTGACCCGCCTCAACGCCGACCTGCGCGAGCAGATCGCCGAGCGCGAACGGGCCGAGGAGGCCCTGCGGCGCAGCGAGGAAGAGCTTCGGCAATCACAGAAGATGGAGGCCATCGGGCGCCTGGCCGGAGGCATCGCGCACGACTTCAACAACCTGCTGTCCATCATCCTGTCCTACAGCGCGATGATGATGGACGCGCTCTCGCCCGACGATCCGCTGCGCGCCGACGCGGAGCAGATCGCGATCGCCGGGCAACGCGCACGCGATCTGACGCGCCAGCTCCTGGCGTTCAGCCGGCGCCAGATGCTGCGGCCCGAGGTGCTCGACATCGCCGAGGTCGTGCGCGGTCTCGAGCCCATGCTCCGGCGCGTGCTCGGCGAGGACATCGAGCTCACGATCTCGCTCGCGCAACCTACGCCGCTCGTCAAGGCGGACCCGGGGCAGCTGCAACAGATCATCATGAATTTGGTCGTCAACGCGCGCGACGCCATGCCGGGCGGCGGCCAGCTCTGGATCGAGACGTCGGACGTCGTGCTCGACGAGGAGCACGTGCGCGGCAGCGTGGGAGCCGGCGCGCGGCCCGGGCCGTACGTGTGCCTCACGGTGAGCGACACGGGCGTCGGGCTCGACGCGGAGACGCGCGCGCGCGTGTTCGAGCCCTTCTTCACGACGAAGCCGCGCGGAAAGGGCACGGGGCTCGGGCTCTCGACGGTGCTCGGCATCGTGCAGCAGAGCGGCGGCCACGTCACGGTCGAGAGCACGCCCAAGGAGGGCGCCTCCTTCCGCGTCTATCTTCCGCGCACGACGGAGCAGCGCACGCCGCCCGTTCCCGTGCGCGAGCCGCGGCCGCCCGTCGCGCGGCGTGGCTCGGAGACGGTGTTGCTCGTCGAGGACGAAGGCCAGCTGCGCGTGCTCGCGCGAGACATCCTGCGCTCGGCCGGCTATCAGGTCCTCGAGGCGCCCAACGCCGCCGAGGCCATCAAGGCCTCTCAGCGCCACGCCGGGCCGATCCACCTGCTCGTCACGGACGTCGTCATGCCGCACATCGGCGGCCAGGAGCTCGCGCGGCGCCTCGGCGCCGAGCGCCCGCGCATGCGCATCCTCTACATGTCCGGCTACACCGACGACGGCATCGTCCAGGATGGCACGGTCGATCCCAACGTCGCGTTCTTGCCCAAGCCCATCACGCCCGATACGCTCATCGGCAAGGTGCGCGAGACGCTCGACGCGCCATGACCGTCCGAGCATGACGCCGCACGCCCCCCGAACCGCTCCGCCGACGTCGAGGTCCCTCGCGACGACTGCCCTCGCGCTCGCCGCGGCGCTCGGGCTCGCCTGCGGCCGCCGCGCGCCCGCTCCGGCGCCCCCGGGCGCGACGCCGGCGGCGCCCGACGGCGCGGCCCCCGAGGCGAAGAAGCCGCCGCGGGCGCGGCCGACGTTCACGCTCTTCTATACGTCCGATCTGCGCGGCCGGATGACGGCCCACGAGGCTCCGCTCAATCTGCCGCCGGGCGTGACGATGGTGCCGCTCGCGCGCCGCGAGTCTTCAGGCGGCCTCGCGCGGCGCGCGACTATCGTCGATCGCGCGCGCGTCGCCGGCGGCGGCGTGCTCCAGGTCGACGCCGGGGACTTCCTTCCCCTGCCTACGGACGAGCCGCGCGACGCCGTCGCACCCACGCCCAAGGACGTCCCGCGCTGGCTCGATCTCGTGCTCGCGGGTTATCGCCGGCTCGGCGTCGACGCCGTCACGCTGGGCGAGCGCGAGCTCGGGTCCGCCAACGCGGGACTCGACCCGAAGAGCCTCGCCAAGAAGCTCGCGGCGGCGCACGTGCCCGTCGTGCTCGCCAATCTGGTCGATCGCAAGCACGCGCCCGTCTTCCCGGCGAACGCCATCGTCGACGCCGGCGGCGTGAAGGTGGGCGTGCTCGGCGTCACCGAGCTCCCCGCCGACGCCGCGGCGGCCCTAGAGAAGGCGGGCTACGTCCTCACTCCTCCCGACGCGGCCGCGCGCGCAGCCGCCGCCGACCTGCGCGCGCGCGGCGCGACGTTCGTCGTCGCCCTCGTGCACGCGGCGGCCGGTCGCGCGCGCGCCGCGCAGATCGTCGCCGGCGTCGACGCGGACGCCGCCGTCCTCGCCCTCGGCCACGAAGCCGTCCCCGACGCGGCCCCCGACGCCGGGCACGCGGCCGACCACCAAGCGAATCAAGCAGCGACGGGCGCCGGGGCGCGTCCGCTGCTCCTCGCGGCGGGCGGCGACATGAGCGTCGGCCGCCTCGACGTCCGGCTCGCCCCCGGGCAGCCACCCGCCTTCGACGACGCCGTCGTCGACCTCGAGAAGGACGTCCCCGAGCAGCTCGGCGTGGGGTTGCTCTCGCGCGTCGCGCGTATCCCGCTGACCGACAGCGACAAGACCCTCGCCGACGCCGCGCGCAAGCACGTCCTCGTCAAAATGAACACGCTGTACGAGATCTGGGACTACGGCAGCACGACGGCCTGCGGCTACTGCCACCCCAAGCCGGTCGAGCAGTGGAAGACGACCGACCACGCGCACGCCTTCTCGACGCTCGTGCGGGCGAAGCACGACAAGGATCCGAGCTGCGTCGGCTGCCACATCGTCGGCTTCTTACAGACGGGCGGCACGCGCGACATGACGATGGTGCGCGGCCAATTCGCCGACGTCGGCTGCGAGAGCTGCCACGGCCCGAGCGCGCCGCACATCCGCGCGATCGACAAGAAGCAAGGCACGATGCGCGCCGTCGGCGCCGTCGTCTGCCTCGGCTGCCACACGCCCGACCAGAACGTCGGCGCCTTCGATCCCATCGCGGCCATGCAGGAGATCCTGGGCCCCGGCCACGGGATGCCGGACAAGAAGCACTAACGTACAGTTCACCTCGACGGTAGAAGCATCGAAGTGTACACTTGAGGATGTGAAGACCGTCCAGGCAACCTATTTGCGCCGTCATTTCTTCGAGACGCTGAAGCGCCTCTCATACGAAAAAGACCCGGTCTTCATCGAACGAAGAGGGCGCACCATCGCTGCCCTCGTGACGCCAGACTTCGCGGAGCGGCCCCGGCAAACGCCCGAGTCGGATCAGTTGAAAATCGACCCGCGCGCTCTGGGGCGCTTCTGCGCGGAGCACGCGATCAAGACTCTCTACCTCTTCGGCTCCGCGCTCACGGACGCATTCGACGCCGGCAGCGACATCGACGTCATGTTCGAAGCTGAGGGCTCCTCGCCGAGCTACTTCGAACAAATGAACATGACGGACGAGCTCGAAACCATCTTCGGTCGCGCCGTCGATCTCGTATCCCGTCGCGCGATCGAAGAGTCGACCAATCAGGTCCGGCAACGCTCCATCCTCGGCGGCGCGAGGGTGATTTTTGGCCGATAGGCGCGGTGGGGATCGCGACGCGGCCTTCGTGGAGGATGTCGTGGATTCCTGCCGCGCGATCGAAACGTACACGCGCGGCAAACGGCTCTCCGACTTCGTCGGTGACGCGCTCCTCAGGGACGCCGTGGCGCGACGTCTCTTCATCATCGGCGAGGCCGCCAAGAATCTCTCGGACGAGCTCAAAGGAAAGCACCCGACGATCGACTGGAAGAACATCGCCCGCCTGCGTGACAAGCTAGGCCACCACTACTGGGCGATAGAGGTCCAGCAGGTCTGGGAGATCGTCGTCCAGTACGTGCCGACGCTTCGGGCTGCTCTCGAGTGATGGGCCGACCTCGGCGGCGCCGCGGCGACGGTTCACGCGTCGGCGCGACTGACGCAGGATCTCGACATCGTCTACGCGCGAGACCTCGAGAACATCCGACGGTTGACGGCCGCGCTCGCCGAGTTTCAGCCGTATCTAAGCGGCGCGCCCGCTGGGTTGACCGTCCGATTCGACGAGGCCACGGTGACGCGAGGGTTGAACTTCACCTTGACCACGACTTTGGGCGACCTCGACTTGCTCCGCGAGATCGTCGGCGGGGGCCGTTTTCTCGCCCTCGCTCCTTACGCCATCGAGGTCGACGTCTTCGGAGTGACGTGTGTCTGTGTCTCGACCTTCCGAAGCTCGTCGAGGTCAAGCGCGCGGCGGGCCGTCCCAAGGATCTCGAGGCTCTCGCCGAGCCCGAGTCGCTGCTGGATCAGCGGACCGGAGAATATCAGGCGCGCACTCGCCCTTCGCGCGACGCATCGAATGACGCACCTCACGGCGCGGGCGGCGACTCGGCGAGCCAGTTATCGACGACCTCGAGCTCCCACGGAGCCAGCGGACCCGACGGCGCCAGCGGCATGCGGACGACGGAATTGGTGTGAAGGTAGTAGGCGAGCATTCCGTTCTTCGCCTCGGAGAGGGCGCCGAGGGGACAGGTGCCGATGGCATCGAGCGAGCAATCCGACTTGTCTTGGTACTGATCGAGGAACCCGTTGGGTGCCTTCACGGGCTCGAGCGCCCGCGGATCCGCGTTCAACGTGCCGCCCGCGCCGTGACAGCGCACGCAGTTGGCCTGGAAGATCGGCTTGACGTCGACTTCGAAGGTCGGCGTCTTGGGGACGGGCTCCTGGCAGGCGGCGAGCGCCAAGGCCGCGAGCGTTGCACGGATCCCCACGCTCCCACGCTCCAACAAGCTATCCGCTAGGGCAGAGGGTTCTTCGCCCAGGTGAAAAGCAGGTCGCTCTCCCAGCTGGTCAGGAGATCGGAGGGCGGCGGTGGCATGGGTAGACTCCGGATGAAGAGCTCGAGGGCGGGCTCTGCCGGGCCCGTGAGGGGCATAAGCCCATTCAGCGAGGTGAAGTCGGTGGCGAGCGGTTTTTGAACGCCACTGATCTTCGCGATGTCCGGATCCGCGTTCAGCGTCCCGCCCGCGCCGTGGCAGCGAATGCAGTGCGCCTCCATGAGCGGCTTGATGTCGCGCTCGTAGCTCGGCCGCTCTGGAACGGAGTTGAGGCAGCCGGCGGCACCCACGAGACCGATGCCCGCGAGCATCGTGATGAGGAAAAAACCGTGTGCGCGCATGCCCATCATCACAGGTAGTAGTGTAGCTGCAACATCAAGAGCGTGGCCGTTCCGCCGTCCACGGCGCCCGAGCCCGTGAGCTGGTAGCGCCCGAGCAGCACGGCCTCGCAATGCGCCCACGGGAAGAAGTTGAGCTGCAGGTCGTAGGCGTTGCGGGCCGTCGTCGAGACGCTCAGGTTCTCCTGGAAGCGCTCGTAGGCGACGGCGCCCATGAGCCCGCGGACCGGGTAGAAGTTCACGCCGAGGTAAGACACGAACTGGTTCTGAGCATAGGCCGGGGTCGTCTTGAACTGCTGGCGGATGAAGTCGCCTTCGCCGAGGAGCAGGAGCTTGGCCTTCTCGACCCAGAGCTTGCCGATGGCGCCCGCCTGATAGCGCGACTCGAGCGAGCCGATGCCGACGCGGAACTGGCCCGCGAGCGCGCTCATCTTCGCGAGCCGGATCTCGCCGTAGCCCGCGGCCCCTGCCTCGCCGGGTCCGACGCTGCGCAGGGGCGAGGGCAAAGTCGTGGGGACGGGCGCGAAGCCGGTGAGGTGCACCTCCCACTCGTCGGCGACGTACCCGCCCGAGGCGTTGTACGTCTCTTCGTAGAGGTTGAACCCGGTGTAACGCCGCACGTAGTAGACGTGCTCGACGAAGCGCAGGCCGTAAGGCGCGAAGAACCGGCCAATGCGCGCGTAGGGGCCGGTCGCGCTCGGCCGCCACATGAGGTAGTGCTCGCGCGACATGAGGTCGTCGACGGCCGAGCCGAGGCGCCCGCCGATCGAGCCATCGTTCGGCCGCTCGATGCCGCGAATGCCGCCCGTGACGTTCAACGAGAGCGACTCGGTGAACGCCGCGCGGACGTAGAGGTCCGCTTGCATCGGGAAGACCGCCGACTCTGGGCCCGAAGGGCTGCCGACGTCGTTGGTCAGGGCCGCGAGGCGGAAGTCGCCGCCGATGCCCAGCCACGCGGGCGGCGAGACGAGCCCGTGCAGGAACGCGCCGTCGCCGCCGAGGCTGATCGTGTCGGCGCTCTCGTCGCGCCCCCACGAGGTGAGGAGCCCGCCGCCCGAAGGAGCGAAGTGGCACTGCCCGCAGCGGTTCGTGCCCGAGCTGAACTGGAACTGAGGATACGCCGCCGCCTGCCGCGCGCCCGCGAGCAGCACGACCGCGGTGAGGAGACTGGTGATCCCGAATCTGGCGAAGCGACGTGACATCCGGTTTCCGGTTGAAGTCCTACGGGCTCAGTTATTCAGTGCGTTGTTGGCGATCCAAGCGCCGATGAGCTGGATGTCGGCATCGGGCAGCGGAAAGTCGGGCGGCATCCGAGAGGCTCCCTCAGCGCGCATGAGATGGATGACCTCCGAGTCGTCGACGGCGCGCGCGAGGCAGGCCGCGTCGGGGGTCGCGGGCGGAGCCGCGCATTGGACGACGAAATGACGCTGGGTCAGCTGAAAGTAGGCCTCGTCGCTGAAGCCGAAGTTCACGCCCGCGCGGCGCGTGAAGTCCGAGTGGCAGCTGGCCGTCGCGCAGGACGGCTCGATGATGGCCGGGTAGATGTACGACCACTGGGCCGGGCGCTGGTCATCCGCGCTGCCACAGCCCGAGAGCAAAAGGCTCGAGCCAATTGCCGCGCAGACACCGACGGCGCCGAGAATCCTCGTCAGCGAATGGACCCGGCGCATCGGCTCGGGATTATGCACTAATGGAAGTCCGCCTCAATCTTTAAGTCAGAGATCCAGACGGCCGGCAGATCGTAGAAAGTGGGCGTCGTCCAGAGGCGCTCGGCCTTGACCTCGACATCGAGGAGACCCCCGAGGTGCTCGATGACGCCCTCGATACGCCTGGGTGGCGTACCCGGGGCCGCGGGGAGCGTGGCCTCCGCGAGGGCCGCGCCGCGCGCACCCAGCGTGAGCCGTATCTCGGGGGACGGGCCAGGCAGCTGCGTATCGGCCACGACCGAGACGCGATACTTGCCCGGGGGCACGTCGACGTCGGTCGCGGCGGCGGCGATGGCCGTCGAGAGCTTGAGCCCGATTCCGTCCCAGACGCCGCGCACGCCCGACCGGCCCTCTCCTGGCGCGGGGATCGTGGGCCGCCAGGCGCACAGGCGGGCTTGCTTCTCGACGTGGCAGACGCCCACGCCCCAGCGATGCCGATCGCGCAGCTCCGCGCCAGCCGCGACGAGGCGTGGCCAGCCCGCGAAGAGCGCCACGAGCACGGGCAACGCCAGCGCGGCCTCGCGCAGCAGCCGCCGCCGGCCACGCACGTTGAGCCGCCGGCCCGCGAGGTCGCGCGCGCCCTGCCAGAGCCAGCGCCAGCCGAGGCCCGCGTAGGGGAAGAGGAAGACGGCGATCGCGAGGTGATAGCGGACCTCGGCGAAGAAGGCGACGTAGATCGCTGCGAGCGCGAGCGGCAACGGCAGGAGAGCGAGGGCCGGCCAGAGCCGCCGCGAGGCCGCGACGACGAGCCCGACGAGGGCGGCCGCGACGAGCGCGTACCAATAGAAATCGGCCAGGCGATCGAGGGCGACGCGGTGGCGCGCGAAGCTGTCGCGCGCGCTCCCCTCGAGCACGCCCTCGCGGTAGATCGGCCAGTAGAGCAGCGGCCGCTCGTGCGTGAGCAACCGATCGGCCTTGGCCGCGAGGAGACCGAGCGCGTAGTCGGGCTCGAAGGCCGTCCAGCGCTTCGCGAGCGCGTAGGCCGAGCGGTCGGCCTCGCGGTGTGGCGCCTCGAGGAGGCGGTAGCCGGTGGTCTCCGTGAACATGCGGTTGAGCGAACGGCCGTAGACGCCGTCGGTGTTCGGATTCGCGCCCACGAGGGCCGTGTGCCCGCCGTGGCTGTCCGTGAGGAAGAGCTCCCCGTAGACGGCGTGATTGCGCAGTCCCCAGGGCAGCAGCGTGAGGAACGCCAGCGCGCACGACAGCGCGGTGCAGGCGGCGATCCGGCGCCAGGAGGCGCCCACCGCCCACCAGATCGGCGCCGCGAACAGCACCAAAGGCAGCGCGACGGCGCGGACGTAGGCGGCGATCCCCATGACGAGGCCGAACAGCACGGCGGCGCGCCACGGACGTTCGTGCGCGTCGCGCAGGAGCAGCCAGGCGGCCGTCACGAGCAGCGCGGCCGCCGGCATGTCCGTCCCCGTGACGCTGGAGACCACGACGCCGGCGGGCCACAGCGCGCAGAGGAGCCCGGCCGCCACCGCCGACGCGCGATCGAAGAAGCGCGCGGCGAGGCCCGTGACGGCGGCCGTCGCGAGAGCGCCCGCCGCGACGCCGAGGAGCTTGCCGGCGAGCAGGCCCCCGCCGAGCGCCTGCACGACGGCGAGCGCGGCCACGTATCCCGGCATGTAGATGAACTGGGGATCGAGCGCGCCGTGCTCGACGAGGTACGCGGCAGACTCCCAGTACATCGCGAAGTCGCCGACGGGATGCGTGGGCACGGCCAGCACCCACGCCAGGCGAACCGCGAAGGCCACGGCCGTCATCGCGAGCACGAGGCGCCGCGCGCTCACCTGTGGATCAGCCGCCATCGTCCGAGCTCGAGCGCATCCTTGGGCCAGTCGGGCAGTCGTCTCATCCAGGCCGTCGGCCGGTCGTCGTCGAGCGCGGCCATCCAGCGCGCGCCCGTCACGCGCAGGGTCTCGGCGACGGTGCGCGAGGGCTCGCGTGTCAGGGCGAGCGTGACCGATTCGGTCGCGGGTACGCCGCCGGCCGCCGCGATCGCGATCTCGTCGTAGGAGACGGGCTCGATCATGACCCGCTCGCCGGGAGCGCGGTGCGCGCGCAGGTAGGTCGCGAGCGCGCGATCCTCCGCGTCGAGACGTGTGAGCGCGCCGAGTGACTCGGCGCCGCCCCACAGGCGCGCGCGGCCCCACCCGGCGACGACGAAGACCGCGACCGCGAACGCCAGAGCGGCGAGCGGCGCGACGACGCGCGCGGCGCGCAGGCGTTCGAGGGGCACCGCCGTCGCGGCGAACGGCAACAGCAGCACCCCCGGGACGAGGGCGAAGCGTGGCAGCGGCTCGAACCCCAGCCGCACGAGGCCCTGCACGAGGTAAAGCGCGAGCGGCGCCAGGCCCGCGACCAAGGCTACGCGCAGGAGGCCGGGCGCGCGCGGCGCGCCCGCCGAGCGCGCGGCCGCCACGAGGGCGGCGAGCGCGAGCGCCGGCGTCATCACACCCATGAAGGCGAGCGCCCAGATCCCGAGCTGGCGCCCGCGCCCGAGCGCCGCGCCGTAACGCGCGAGCGCCGCGGCCGCGAGCTGGGCGTGGTCGCTCGAGATGTAGTGGAAGAAGAAGATCGGATCGTCGGTGGCGAGCGCGCCCCACGCCATCCAGGCTGCCGGCAAGGCGGCGGCGGAGACGGCGAAAACGGCGAGACCGCGCGCGCGCCGCGTCCGGGCCGCGCCCGCCGGACCGCGCGCGAACGCCCAGGCGGCGGCCACGGTCGCGGGCAGCGCGAGCCAGGCGTCGTAGCGCGTGATGGCGGCCAGCGAGGCCAGCGCCCCGGCGACGGCGAACGACCCGGGGCGCGCCTCGTCGTCCTCGAGCGCGCGCGTGAGCCGCTCGAGCATGAGGACGAACAGCAAGAGATAGAGCGCTTCGCTGGCCGCTGTCGTAGAGGCCTGAATGTGCAACGGAGAGGCGGCGAGACCGAGCGCCGCGAGCTCGGCGCGCGCGACCCCTACGAGCCGGCGCCCGAGGCGAATGAACGGCACGAACGTCAGCATTCCCGCCGCAAAGGACACCACCCGCGAGGAGCGCGGCAGGTCGCCATCGAGGGCGGCGAGCGGAGCCATGAGCATGGCGTGCAGCGGCCCGAATTGGCAGTAGGTCCGGGGATTGGCGGCGCACGCGGGATCGAGCGCGAGGTGCTGCGCGACGAGCGCGCGCATGGGCGCGTCCCCCTGCTTGTTGTCGGCGAATGGAAAGATCGCCGCCCGCAGGACGAACGCCAGCGCGAGCACCCGGATCGTGCCGCGCGACGCCTCCGGATTGAGCGCCCCGGATATCGCGGCGTCGCTCACGCCGAAGCCGATGCCGACGCGACGGCGGCCCGCACGCGCGGCAAGGCCGCGGTGATCTCCGCGACCGAGACGGCGCCCACGGAGACACGGAACCAACCGCTGTCCTCGCCGAGGCCAAAGGCCTGGAAAGGCACGACGGCGAAGCCGGCCGCGTCGAGCAGGAGCCGCCGCGTCGCCTCGTTCGTGTGGTCCGGCAGCGCGATGCGAACGGAGAGGTAGATCGCGCCCTGCGGCTCGATGACCTCGACGGGCAAGCCCTCGGCGCGCATGGCGGCGAAGCCGTGCGCGAGCGCGTCGAGGCGCTCGCGCACGCGCGCACGCATCGTCACGTGATAGGAGGCGATGGCCGCCTCATCGTCGAGGAAGGCGGCCATGGCGACCTGTTCGGCCTTGGGCGCCCAAGCGCCCACGTGGCCCAGGATGTCGGCCATCCGCTGCCGCGCCGCCGGCGGCATGACGGCCCAGCCCACGCGCAGACCGGTCGCGGCGAAGCTCTTCGAAGCCGCGTCGAGGAGGATCGTGTAGGGCGCCACCTCGGCGCAGACCTCCGGCGGCGTGGCGTGGCGCGCGTTGCCGAACGTCAATTGCCAGTAGACCTGGTCATAGCAGAGCCAGAGCGCCTTGCCGGCGTCGCCCCCGGCCCTCTCGCGGCGGCGGTTCTCCTCGACGACGAGCTCGCAGATGCGGCGCAGCACCTCGGGATCGATCACGGTCCCCGTCGGGTTGAGGGGCGAGTTGATGAGCAGGAGGCGCGCCGAGGCGAGGAACGGGCGCAGCTCGTCGGGCGTCGGAAAGAAGTTCGCGTCGGCGCGCACGGGGAGCAGGGCGGCGCGCGCGCCGCACAGGTACGCATAGTGATTGTTGTTCCACGACGGCACGGGATAGATCGCGGCGTCGCCGGGATCGAGGATCGTGCGGTAGGTCCCGTAGAGGAGCGGCCGCGCGCCGCCTGTGATGAGGACCGATTCGACCGGATAGGCGAGATCGAGCCCGCGCGCGTAGAAGCGTGCCACCGCCTCGCGCAGCGCCAGCACGCCGTCCGACGGCGGGTAGTTCGTGTGCCCCGCCTCGAGCGCCGCCGTGACACCTGCCAGCAGCCCCGCGGGGATCGGGAACTGCGTCGGATCGAAGTCGCCCACGGTGACGTTGCAGATCTCGCGGCCCTGGGCCTTGAGCGCCCGGATCTGGGCCGCGATTTTGAGGATCTCCGACCCGACGACGCCGCGCGCGAGCCCCGACAACGACGCGTCGACCCGCGCCGGATCCCCGAGCTTCCCCGTGAGGTTCATTGCCCCCGAGTGTAACGCTAAGCGCGTTCCAGATACGTGTAGCCGGCCAGCCCTTCCTCGTACATGCGCAGCATCGACCGCGTTTCGTCGAGGGACATGCGGTTGGCGCGCACGGCGAGCTCCGCGAAGCGGCGCACGCGCGCCACGAGGTCCTCGCGGGCGTAGCTGACGTACTTGAGCACGTCGGTGACGGTGTCACCGGTCACGACGTGCTCGATCTGGTAGCCGCCGCCCGACGCGAGCGAAACGTGCACGGTGTTGGTGTTGCCGAACAGGTTGTGCAGATCGCCGAGGATCTCTTGGTACGCGCCGATGAGGAACACGCCGAGGTAGTAGTCCTGCCCGTTCACGGGGTGCAGCTCGAGCACCGACTTGACGTCGCGGCGGTCGATGAAGTGGTCGATCTTGCCGTCGGAGTCGCACGTGATGTCGGCGAGCACGGCGCGCCGCGTGGGCTCCTCGCCCAGGCGGTGAATCGGCATGATGGGGAACAGCTGGTCGATGGCCCAGATGTCGGGCAGCGACTGGAACATCGAGAAGTTGCAAAAGTAGGTATCCGAGAGCGCGCGCTCGAGGCCGTCGAGCTCCTCGGGGACCTCGCGCAGCTCGCGCAGCGTCTTGAGAATCTTCTGGCAGACCGCCCAGAAGATGTCCTCCGCAATGACGCGATCCGAGAGCGAGAGGTTACCTAGATTGAAGAGCTGCAGCGCCTCCTCTTTGTACTCGAGCGAGTCGTGGTAGGTCTCGAGCAGGTTCTTGCGCGAGATGTCCTTGTGCGTCTCGAAGAGATTGCGCAGCACGCGGTTCGCGTCCGGTGCCAGCTTTTCGGGCGCCTTGCCAACGTCGAACTCGCCGACGCCGAGGATGTCCATGACGAGCATCGAGTGGTGCGCGACGATGGCGCGGCCCGATTCCGTGACGATCGTGGGCTGAGCCACGCCCGCGGCGTCGCAGATCTCCTGCAGCGAGAACACGATGTCATTGGCGTACTCTTGCGTCGTGTAGTTCATCGACGACGCGAAGTTCGTCTGCGAGCCGTCGTAGTCGACGCCGAGGCCCCCGCCCGCGTCGAAGTACTTGAGCGGCGCGCCCAGCTTCGCGACCTCCACGTAGAAGCGGCCCGCCTCGCGGAGCGCGTTCTTGACTGCACGAATAGCCGAGATCTGGCTGCCTAAGTGGAAGTGCAGCAGCTCGAAGCAGTTGAGCAGGTCGTTGGCCCGCATGAAGTTGATGGCCTCGACGACCTCGCGCGTCGACAGGCCGAACTTCGAACGATCGCCGCCCGAGGCTTCCCACCGCCCCGAGCCCTTGGCCGCCAGCTTGACGCGCACGCCGATGCGCGGCCGCACGCCCATCTTCTTCGCGACGTCGGCGATGAGCTGCAGCTCGGAGTACTTCTCGACGACGATGAGGACCGTGCGCCCCAGCTTCGAGAACATGAGCGCGGTCTCGATGTACTCCTCGTCCTTGTAGCCGTTGCAGATGACGAGCGCCTCCTCGTCGTCGAGCATGGCCATGACGGCCAGCAACTCGGGCTTCGACCCGGCCTCGAGACCGTAGTGGTACGGCCGACCGAACTGGACGATCTCCTCGACGACGTAGCGGTGCTGGTTGACCTTGATGGGGTAGACGCCCTTGTACTGCCCCTTGTAGCCGTGCTCGGCGATGGCGGCACGGAAGGTCTCGTTGAGCTCGACGATGCGGCTCTTGAGGACGTCGGAGAAGCGGATGAGCAGCGGCAGCCCGATCCCGCGCCTCGCCACCTCGTCGACGAGCTCCTTGAGGTCGATGCGTCCGTTCTCGGGACCGGCCGGGTGCGATTGGACGTTGCCCGAGTCATTGATCGAAAAGTAGTTATTGCCCCAGTACTTCACGCCGTACATCTCGGCGGAGTCTGCGACCGTCCATTTGCGCGGGATGCCCCCGGTGCTGCTCATGGGGGGTACGTTGAAGAAAATCGCCCCCCGACGCTAGCGAAATTTCAGAACTTCAACGAGACGCCGGCCGCGCCGTAGATGAAGGGGTCCTTCCCGAGCATGGCGCCGTTGTACCGGCTGTCGAAGGACTTGCGCGGCTCGGGTGAGAACGTGTCGGGGGCCGGAATGAGCTCGAGCTGCAGGAAGAGCGAGGTGTACCGATCGAGGGCCGCCGTGGCGCCGATGCCGAGGTAGAAGCGGTTGCCCCCGAAGCGGTTGTTGTTCGGGTCCTTGTCGAAGAGCGCCGTCGCCGAGGGGTTACCCGCCGTCCAGTCCTTGCAGTACTGCTCCGGCGTGACGCCATTGGCCACCTGGGCCGCGGAGGGACAGAACCGGTCGGTCCAACCCGAGTAGCGCACCGTCGCTGAGACCGTCGCGACGTCGCTGAAGGCGAGCGAGGCGATGCCGATGAGGTCGAGGAAGTACGTGTCTCGGCCGTTGGTGCCGCCGCCGCCGCCCAGGTTCGCCTTGACGCCGAGCGCCAGCGGCCCCGCCTCGACGAGCTGCAGGCGGGCGTGCAACGACAGATCGTACATCTCGAAGAAGGTCTGGAACTCGACGCCCAGGTCGAGGCCGAGCGGCTTGACGTTGAACGCGCCCACGGTGAGGCGCGCCATGAAGTAGTAGGGGTAGCCCGTGCCGAAGTCGGCCGTGACGCCGCCCACCGGATTGACCTTCGCGCCGAATGACGACATGCCGCCCTTGCGCTTGGCGACCTGCTCGGGCGAGGGGCCCGTGGGGATGAGCTTGAGGTCGACCGAGAAGACTTTCTCGCGGCCGCCCTCGATCTTCATGGTTTCTTTGTGGTCGAAGTAGCCCTTGAGCCGGAACTCGACGACGTGGTCGCCCGCCGGGATCTGGTCGCGCGAGACGGGCGTCTTTCCGATGAGCTCACCGTCGACGCGCACCTCGGCGCCCTCGGGCGTCGAGAGGATGCGCACGCTGCCCGTCGCCGACAGGTCGGCCACGAGCGCCACAGGCTGGTTCTCGACGAGCACGACCTCGCGCTTGAAGTCCGTGTAGCCGTCGCGGTGGACGACGACGTAGTGCTTGCCCGGATCGAGATCGTTGCGGTCGACGGGCGCGCGCCCGAGGCTCGAGCCGTCGACGAAGACCTCGGCGTTCGGCACCGTCGACTGCACCTTGAGCGCGGCGCGCGGCCGGTCGGGCGGCGCGATCTCGAGCTTGAGCTGCACGATGGCGTTCTCGTTCGCGACGACGTGCACCGTCTGCTGCACCGCCTTGAACTTCGCCTTGCGCGCCTCGACGATGTGATCGCCGGGCTTGATCGACGCTACGGAAGCGGGCGAGCGGCCCTTGTCCTCGCCGTCGACGAAGATCTGCGCGTCGGGCTCGCTCGCGATGACGCGCAGGCTGCCGTTGCCGGCCGCGGCGGCGCCGAAGACCGCCGAGACCTTGACCTGCTGGCCCGACGGCACGGTGACGTTCTGGCGCCAAGGCGGCACGCCGTCCTTGCGCACCTCGATGACGTGGTCGCCCGCGGGGACGCCCGTGATGATGGCGGGCGCGACGTCCTTGCGAACGCCGTCGACGTACACGTCACCGCCCGCGTCGGAGGTCACGAGCAGCGCGCCCGTCGGCGCCTCGGCGCGATCGAGTGTCACGTCGTGGGTGTGGTGCTCGCCCTCGGCGAGGTCGAACCACTGGCTCCAGGGCTTGAAGCCGCCCTTGCGCACCTCGACCTGGTGGCGACCCGCGGCGACCTCGAACGTGTTCGGGATCGTGCCGCGCGGAACCCCGTCGATCGTGACGTCCGCGCCCGCGCCAGTCCCGTCGGACGTCGACTGCAGGTCGAGCTTCGCGACGGCGGGTGCGCGCTCGAGCGTGAAGCTGACGGTCTGGCTCTTCTTGACGTCGACGGCCTGCTGCTGCGGCTTGAAGCCCTGTAGCTCGACGACGATCGTGACGGCGCCGCGCGGGACCTTGAGCGTGAGGGGCGTGTAGCCGGCGATGCCGTAGTCCTTCGGCTGGGCGGTGGAGCCCGCGCTCCAGTAGACGGCCGCCTGCTGCGGAGAGCTGTCGACCTTGACGCGGTGGGAGCGCCCTTTGACGGACGGGCGCACCTGCTGCGCGAGCGCCGCGGCGCCGCCGAGCCCGGAGGTGCTTCCCAGGATCGCGAAGCCGAAACACAACAGAGCCGCGGCCGAGCGTGAACGGATCATGCGGGGACGACCTCCGAGATGTGGACCGAGGAGAGCAGCGAGAGGAAGGGCACGCCAGGGTACCGGTGGACGCAGCGCCCCGTCAATACGTGTCCGACGATCTACTCCACCTGGTCCACCTGGTCGCCGAACCATCCTCTCAGCACGTCTTTCAGTCGTGCGAAGCTCGCATCCGCACATCGCTCCAATCCAACCTCTCGTGCGAGGCGGCCGAAGATCGAAGCGGAAACCGGCTGGCGCACCTCCTTCAAAGCCGCGCGCATCGCCTCTTTCGGTCGGCTCGGCTTCTCATCAACCGTCCCGATGAAGCCTTGAAGCCGCAGCCAGTCACGAAGAGGAGGGTTCCTGCCTTGCCATCCGAGGACCTCGCCGACCTTTGGCGAAGCGCTCCATACCCAAGATTCCAATTCTGGGTCGACCACGATGACTCGCGCGCGATCTCCCCAGCCGGATTCCGCAAGACGCGCAGCAACGATCTCTTCGATTTCGATCGCAGCAAGATCTTCCCGACCTGACCCTTCTCGGTCCAGCACGACCAAAGCATGCGCAGCCCGGGATTGAAATGGCTGCAGAACATTGGGCGACTCGTTGAGGCAGCCAGGATCATGGCGGTAATCTCGGAGCAGCGTCCAATTTAGTTCCCTGATACCCAGACTGGGCGCCCGGTGATCAACGAGAGTCCGAAGGGCAACTTCCTGATCTAGGTCGGCGACGAGAAGTACCAGATCGAACGCGTACCCGCTCACCCAAGAACTCCTGTAGCGAACAACGTGCCGAGATCGGTGCCACGCTTCCAGGTCTTGAGGTTGGGATGCTCACTTCCAACTACGATATCGGTCGCACCATCGTCCGTGCGCGCGAAGCACAGCACCGATTCAGGCTCGGCGAGAGAAAGCATGACAGGGGAATGGGTTGCGCATAGGATCTGGCTTTCACTCGTGGACGCCAGCGCTTGATAAACCGTTTCCACGGCACGGGGGTGAATCCCGTTTTCTGGCTCTTCGATCAAATACACTCGATCGGGCGTGTCGAGATACGCGACGAGAGTCAGAGCCAATAGGCGTAAGGTGCCGTCTGAAACCGTCCACGAAGGCGCCTTCAGGCCGGTTCTGTATGAGACAAGCAGGTACCGGTTCTTGTCCTCCGGGCGTTCGATTGTCTCCACAGTCTCGATATCTGGCAGCGCAGTGCGAACGTGATCAAGCCACCGTTCGAAGCGCTCGGGATTCAGGCGCGAGAGTCGATCAATGGCCCATGGCAGATTTGACCCGTCCGACTGGAACTCGTGAGGACTCCCCGGCGGAGATGGGCGACGCATGTCCTCTCCGGATAGGACGACGCCCTGGATTCCGATCGATAGCAGCCGCCGGAACCACACCGCAACCGGGAACTTGTCTTCGTCCTCCGGGAGGTTGGCAAGAGCAAGGCGTTGCGGACCGAAGCGAAAAGGCGCGTTCCAGCCCGACGTTTCAGCTTTGAAATAATCGTTCGATTCGCTCTTTTGCACAACCCGGCGCCACCCCTGAGGAGCGGGCTTACCGGCTGGATGAACAATTGAGGGACGGGGCGGGAAACCTTGTGGAAACAGGATTCTTTGCTTCGCGGAGACCTCCGATTCTGGCTTCAGCCAGAGCGTTTCTGCCAGAACCCCGAGAACGTCGTCGGCGTCAAGGCCTAGCGAAACCTCGTACCGCACAAGGGTCGGCCCTCCGTTCCCTCCCTCCGAAGTGCCTGACTGCAGAAGCCTCGGAATCTCCGCCTCAATCGCGAGCTCGAACTTTCGCCCCATCTTCATCCAGACCAAGTCGTAGAAGTTTCCGGATCGAAGACTCAGCGTGGATATACCGTCGCGAAGGAGATCGCCAAGCAAGCCCACCACATCGAGGAACGTCGTCTTCCCGCTGGCATTCGGACCGACAAGAAGCTGAAATCTACCGACGGTCCGGCGAACATCACGAAGAGAGCGATAACCAAGCGCCTCAATCAATCGGATCATGGAACGTCTCCCTACGCGAGTCTACAGGATCGTCCTGCGCGCAGATGTGGTGGATCGGCAAGATCAATATTCGAGCACATCTACGATCGCTCCGGCGGCCAGCCCGACCACTGCCGCCTCGACGCGCACGAGGCCGTCCGCGAGGACGACGTTCGAGATGGCCGCCGACCCGCCCGCGAGGGGCTCGGCCCAGAGGTTGGACGGCTGGCCGTCGCGCTCGACGAGCCGAACGCGAAGGTAGTCCTCGCGACCGACGACTGAAGCGTGGGCCTTCGCGAGGCGGGCCCGGCGGCGCGCCGGCCAGCTCTCCCGGCCGACCTCGCCGCCAAGGCGCCAGAGCAAGGGCCGGATGAACGCGTCGAAGACGATGAGCGACGAGGTGGGGAAGCCGGGCAGCCCCACGACGGGTCGCGCGCCCGCGCGCGCGAAGAGCGTCGGTTTGCCCGGGCGGATGTCGACGCCGTGGAAGAGCACGCCGGGCGGCGACAGGCCGAGCATCGCCTCGGCGGCGACGTCCTTGGTACCGACTGACGAGCCGCCCGAGATGATCACGGCGTCGTGCTCGGCGAGCGCACGCGCGACGGCCTCGCGCAGCGCGCCCGCGTCGTCGCGCACGATGCCGCCCCGCGTGGCGAGACACCCCGCCGCCTCGACCTGCGCCGCCAGGACGTACTGGTTCGCGTCGCGCACCTGGCCGGGCCGTGGCGCCGCGCTCGACGATGGGTCGCAGAGCTCGTTGCCCGTCGAGAGCACGGCGACGCGTGGACGGCGGAAGACGCTCACCTCGGCGACGCCGAAGGTCGCGAGGGCCGCGACGTCCTGGGGCCGAAGGCGACGCCCCGCGGGCAACACGTCGGCGCCCGCGGCGAAGTCCTCGCCAGCCTGGATCATGTTGGCGCCGGCCGCGACGGCGCGCGCGATCTCGACGGACCGGCCCTGCCCCTCGCTCTCGGCCGTAGAGGAGGTGTGCTCCAGCATGACGACGGCGTCGGCGCCTGCGGGCACGAAGCCCCCCGTCGAGATCGCGACCGCCTCGCCCGCCGCGACCGCGCCGTGGAAGACGTCGCCCATGGGCACCGTTCCCACGAGGGTCAACGTCACGCTCGCGAGCTCGGAGGCGTCCCGCACGTCCGCGGCGCGCACGGCGTAGCCGTCCATGACGGAGCGGCGCTCGGCGGGCAGATCCTCCGGCGCCCGCAGCGGCGCGGCCAGCACGCGGCCGCCGGCCTCGCGCAACGGCACGCGCTCCGTGCCCACGGGCGGCGTCTCGAGCAGGATCCGCCGCGCCTCGTCGGCGGAAATCAGCGTGAGTGGAATCATCGCGACCGGCTCTCACACGGGCAAAACGGGACGGCGGCGCGGGTACCCCGTGACGGTCTTGTGGGCGGCGTTGGCGAAGCGGCGCACGAGCTCGGCGCGCAGCTCGTCGCCCGGCGTGACGGCGTCGACGTGCAGCTCCGCCGCGAGCTTGAGGATGTCGATGTCGGCTCTGTATTGGGCGCGGAGCTCCTCGATGTAGCGCGCGCGCTCCGCCTCGGGCTTCTCGGCGATCTTATTGGCGTAGACGGCGTTGATGGCGGCCTCGGCGCCCATGACGGCGATCATGGCCTGCGGCAACGCGATGGTGGCGTCGGGCTCGAAGCCCGGGCCGCTCATGGCGTAGAGCCCGGCGCCGTACGCCTTGCGCAGGACGACGCACAGGCGCGGCACGGTGGCGTCGGCCATGGCCGAGAGCATCTTCGCGCCGTGGCGGATGATGCCCTGCCGCTCGACGGCCTTGCCGATCATGAAGCCCGGCACGTCCGCGAGGAAGAGCAGCGGGACGCAGAAGGCGTCGCACAGCCAGATGAAGCGCGCGGCCTTGTCGGCCGAGTCGACGAAGAGGACGCCCCCCTTCCACTTGGGTTGGTTCGCGACGATGCCCACGACGCGGCCGTCGAGGCGCGCGAAGCCCGTGACGAGCTCGCGCGCGAAGAGCTTCTTGAGCTCGAAGAAGCTGCCCTCGTCGACGAGCGCGTCGATGACGGCGGCGATGTCGAAGGCCTGGTTCTGGTTCGCCGGCAGCACGTCGTCGATGCGCTTGGCGTCGGCGCGCGGCGGGCGCGCGGCGGCGGCAGGCGGCAGCTCGCCGGCGCGCTCGGGGAGGTAGGCGAAGTAGTCGCGCGCGGCGGCCAGGCACGCCCGCTCGTCTTTGGCGAGCAGGTCGCCGCAGCCCGAGACCTCGCAGTGCATGCGCGCGCCGCCCATCTCCTCCAGCGTGACCTTCTCGCCGATCACCATCTCGGCCATGCGCGGCGAGCCGAGGTACATCGAGGCGTTCTTCTCGACCATGAAGACGACGTCGCAGAAGGCCGGGATGTACGCGCCCCCCGCGGCGGACGGCCCGAACAGCAGACAGATCTGCGGCACGGCGCCCGAGAGCTTGACCTGGTTGTTGAAGATGCGGCCCGCGTGGCGGCGCCCCGGGAACATGTCGATCTGATCGGTGATGCGGGCGCCGGCCGAATCGACGAGATAGAAGAGCGGGATGCGCAGCCGGCCCGCCGTCTCCTGAATGCGCACGATCTTCTCGACGGTGCGCGCGCCCCACGAGCCGGCCTTCACCGTCGAGTCGTTGGCCATGATGGCCACGGGGCGGCCGTGCACGCGGCCCACGCCCGTCACGACGCCGTCGGCGGGCAGCTCGGGCGCGCCGGCGTTCGCGAACAGGCCGTCCTCGACGAAGTCCTTGCCGCCGTCGTCACAGAGGAGCGCGATGCGCTCGCGGCAGAACAGCTTGCCCGCCGCGGCGTTCGCCTGGTGATACTTGGGCGCGCCGCCCTTGCGGATCTTCTCCGCCAGCGCCTTGAGCTCGTCGCTGCGTGACATCGATGTCGGCTCCTTGCGGTCCCGCGCTAGCGACCGATGATCATTTTCCGGTGAATTGGGGCGGGCGCTTTTCGGCGAAGGCGGAGAGGCCCTCGTCGCGGTCGGCGCTCGCGAGCACGATCTCGTAGCACGCGCGCTCGTGCGCGAGCGCCTCGGGCATCGGGAGATCGAAGCCGCCGTCGATGGCGCGCTTGGCCTGCGCGACGGCCAGCGGCCCGGCGCCCGCGAGCTCCGCCGCGAGGCGCGCCGCGGCCGCCGTGAGCGCCGCGGCCGGCACGACCTCCGAGACGACGCCGAGCTCCCGGGCCCGCGCGGCGCCGATGCGGCGGCCCGTGAGGATGAGCTCCTTGGCCACAGCGAGGCCGGCGACGCGGGCGAGCCGCTGCGTGCCGCCCGCGCCCGGGATGATGCCGAGGCGTGTCTCGACGAGCCCGAGCTCGGCCGTGTCGGCCGCCAGGCGAAAGTCGCACGCGAGCGCGAGCTCGAGCCCGCCCCCGAAGGCCGCGCCGTTGAGGGCCGCGATCACGGGGCGCGGGAAGGCCGCGACGGCGTCCACGACGGCGTTGAGCGCGCCCAGAAACGACCGCGTCTCCTCGAGCGTCATGGCGCGCCGCTCTTTCAGGTCGGCGCCCGCGCAGAAGGCCTTGCCGCCCGCGCCCGTGAGCACGACGGCGCGCACGCCGTCGTGGGCGCGCGCGCGGCTCAAGGCCTGCCCCAACCCGCCCACGAGCTCGCGCGAAAGCGCGTTGGCGGCGCCCGGCCGGTTGAGCGTGATCGTCGCGACGCCGTCGCGCACCTCGCTCAGCACGGGAGGAGCCGCCTCGTCCGTCATCAGCCGGAGACTCTCGCACGGGCGCCCACGGCGGCGCGATAGAACTTCGAAGGCATCTCGTGCCCGACGAGCGTCGAGGCGAGGCGCGAGCAATCGACGAGCTTGTCGAGATCGACGCCCGTGCGCACGCCCATGCCCTCGAGCATGTACACGACGTCCTCGGTGGCGACGTTGCCCGACGCGCCCGGCGCGTACGGACAGCCGCCGAGGCCCCCCAGCGCGGCGTCGACCGTCGTGATGCCCATTTCGACGGCGACGAGGATGTTGGCGAGCGCCGTGCCGCGCGTGTCGTGGAAGTGCACGGCCACCTCGGGCGCCGGGATCTCGGCCAGCACGCGCGCGAGCACGTCGCGCACCTGCCGCGGCGTCCCCACGCCGATGGTGTCGCCGAGCGACACCTGATAGCACCCGAGCGCGCGCAGGGCGCGGCAGAGCTCGACCGCCTTGGCGGGGTCGACGGCGCCCTCGTAAGGACAGCCGTAGACGGTGGAGACGTAGGCCCGCACGCGCAGGCCGGCGGCGAGCGCGGGCGGCACGGTCTCCTCGAACGCCGCGAGCGTCGCCGCGATGGTCTTGTTGACGTTCTTCTTGTTGTGGGTCTCGGAGGCCGACATGAAGACGGCGATCTCCTTCATGCCCGCCGCCACGGCCGAGTCGAGCCCTTGCCGGTTGGGCACGAGCGCCGAGTAAATGACCCCGGGCTCGCGCGCGACGCGCCGCGCGACCTCAGCGGCGTCCGCGAGCTGCGGAATCCACTTCGGATTGACGAAGCTCGTGATCTCGATGGCGCGCAGCCCCGTGCCCGAGAGGGCGTCGATGAACCGCACCTTGTCGTCCGTCGGGATGAGGCGAGACTCGTTCTGCAACCCGTCGCGCGGGCCGACCTCGTAGAGGGTCACATCGGCTGGAAGACGCTCGAACACCGTTCCGTCATTTTACCACGCGCGCGCGGCGGCCCTTATTTCGGCCGTGGCATGTCGAATCGGTCGCGCGTCCGCGCGTAGACGGCGCCGCCCAGGCGCCCCACCGCGTCGAGCCGCCCGAAGTCCATCCGCCCCTCGACGAGCAGATCATCGCGCACGTGCCACAGAAGGATCTCGCCGATGATGATGGCCGTCCCGGCGCCGGCGCCGACCTCGACGATGCGGAGCAGGCGACACTCCATGGCGACGGGCGCCTCGGCGACGCGCGGCGGCCCGACGCGCTCGGACGGCGCCTTGGCGAGCCCCACGGCTTCGAGCTCGTCGGTCCCGTACGGATACTCCTTCGACGTCGCGTTCATGCTCTGCGCGAGCGCGTCCGGCACGACGTGGATGACGTACTCCCCGGTGCGCTCGATGTTGGCCCACGTGTCCTTCTTCTGTCCGATCTCGAGCTTGCTCTTCCGGCTCACGCAGATGATGAGGGTAGGCGGGTTGGAGCTCGCGCCCGTAAAGAAGGAGAATGGCGCCAGGTTCGCGCTGCCGTCCTCGTTGAGCGTCGAGACCCACGCGATGGGACGCGGGACGATCGTGGCCGTCATCCAAAAATAGGCCGCGTCGGACGAGATCGCGCTTGGGTCGACCTTCACCCCACGAGCCTCGCGAGGAGCGCGTCGGTGATCTCGTCGAGCGTGTCGACGACGACGTCGGCGGCCGACAGATCGTAATCGCTGAAGTTCCCCGCCCGCACGCCGATGACGCGCGCCCCGGCCGCCCGCGCCGCCAGGACGCCGGGCGTCGCGTCCTCTATGGCGACCGCGCGCGCCGGCACGGCGCCGAGCCGCTCGATGGCGAGCGCGTACGAGTCCGGCTCCGGCTTGCCGCGCGGGTAGTCCTCGGCGCCGAGCACGAGCGCGAAGGCATCGCGCACGCCCAGGCTCTCGAGCGCGTCGAGGACCTCGCCGCGGCTCGCGCCCGAGACGACGGCCAGCGTCGAGCGGGCCGCGAGGCGCCGCACGGCCGCCACGGCGCCCGGCAGCGCCCGGTACCCGCTCGCGAGGAGCGCGCGCTTCTCCTCGACGGCCGCGGCGATGAGCGCCGGCATCGTCACGTCGAGCGCGTGGTTCGCGACGATGCGCGCGTGGATCTCGTTCCACGAGTGCCCGATGACGAACGCGCGCTCTTCGGCCGACAGCTCGGCGCGCCAGCGCCGCGCCGCCAGCACGACGGACTCGACGTTCTCGCGCTCCGAGTCGACCAAGGTCCCGTCGAGGTCGAAGAGGATGGCGTCGGCGACGGGCGCGGGGGACATGGGCGCGCCCTTTCTACCGCGGCCGGCGCGCTCCGTCACTGTGGCGCGAGCGCGCTCGTCGGGACCACGGCCTTGGGCTCGTGCGCGCTGCTCCACGACAGCATGGCGCTCGCGGTGCCCCCTCCCTCGAAGTACTCGAGGACGATGTCGACGGGCTGGCCCGCCGTCAACATGATGGGCTTCGTCGCGTCCTCGCTCACCGAGTGGATGACAAAGTGATCGATGACGTCCTGGCCGGCGACGAAGAGGCGGTCACCGTCGTCCGTCGCCGCGTAGAAGGTGTACGGCTCGCTGAAGCGCGCCGTGACCTTGCCGCGCCAACGCACGGAGAAGTTGTCGGCGTTCAGCAGAGGGCTCGGTGAGCCGTTCCCCCAGTTGAAGTTGATCGTGCGGTCCGTGCGCGTGAACGCCAGGTCCGAGAGGTTGGTCTGGCGGAAGTACTGTGCCAGGAGGCCGCCGCACGCCCCCTGGCCGCACTCGCTCGGCGACGCGCAGTCGGCGTCGGCCGCGCAGGTCGTCTTGCAAGTCACGGCCGTCGCGCAGGTGTATCCGCCGCAGGTCGAGACAGCCGGCATCTGGCAGTGGCTCTTGCCGTCGCACGTCGCGGCCGATCGCAACATGGCCGACGAGCAGCTCACGGCGCTACACGCCGTCCCCGCCACGTAGAGGCGGCATGCCCCCGCGCCGTCGCACGTGCCGTCGGTGCCACAGCCCGAAGGGTCGGTCGTCGCGCACGCGGTCGCTGGCGTCGGCGGCATGCCCGCCGGAACGAGCGTGCACGCGCCTTCGCTGCCTTTGAGGGCGCACGAGTGACACAGGTCCGTGCAGGTGTCGGTGCAACATACGCCCTGCGCGCAAAACCCCAGCGAGCACTCGGTGCCGTCGGCGCACGCCGTCCCCAACGCCTTCAAACCGCACACGCCCTTCGCGCACGTGATGCCGTTGGAGCACACGCTGTTGTCGACGCAAGACGTCTGGCATTTCGTTCCAGTGTCGTCGCAGAGGAAGGGAGAGCAAGGCTGCTGCGTGCCGGGCATGCAGGTGCCGTCGGCGGTGCAGCGCGACGCCAGCGTGATCTGCTGAACCTGGCAGCGCGCGTCCGCGCAAACGGTTCCGACGGGGTACGTCTGACAGCTCCCGGCCCCATCGCAGGTGCCGTTCTTGCCGCAGCTGGCGACGCCCTCGTCGACGCAGGAGCCGTGTGGATTGGAGCCCGCGTCCGCGAGAACGCAGCGCCCCTCGCTGCCGGCCTTGCCGCAGGTCAGGCACGTCCCGTCGCACCTCTCCCGGCAGCAGAACCCGTCGCTGCAGAAGCCGCTCCGGCAGTCGCCGTTCTCCAAGCAGGCCGCGCCGTTTTGAAGATGGGGCACGAACCCACCGCCGCCGTCGCCAGTCGCGCCGGGCGGATAGCTCAGGTTCACGCACGAGGTCACCGCCCCCCCCAAAAAAACGAGGACGATGGCGACCATCTCCACCCGAGCACGGCGCACGACAAGGGCCCATCGACGCACGCGCAAGTGGGCTTGAGGAGAAGGATTCTCGTGCATCGGCTGCTTGAGAAGCTGTTATCTGTATGTACCATGTGGCACCCGCGTTCGGAGGGCGACGCTGGGGCCGGGGTGGCGAAATGGTAAACGCGAGAGACTTAAAATCTCTTGTCGCGAAAGCGGCTTGTGGGTTCGATACCCACCCCCGGCACCCTGGAATCCGCGGTTTGGGCGGGCAACGTGCCTGAGCGCCGACCGCCCGAGCCCGAGTCCGCGCGGACGTGCGGTCACGCGTCCGCTCCGCGGCGCATCTGCGATCTCTGCCTGGACGCGGGCGCCTCAGCCAAGCCGTTCTTGGCGTGCTCGCTCGCGTGCCTGACGGCCCACCTGGCCGACGCGCATGCGGCGAACGAGGGGCCCCCCGCGGCCCCGGTGCGCGCGCTGGGCTATCAGGGGCGTGTCAACGACAACGTCGCCCAAAATCGCGAGTGGTATGCCGGCCACCGGGCGCAGGTCACGGCGATCGTCGGCGCGGCCGGCCGCGGCGGCGACCTGTGCGTGCTCGGCGCCGGCAACGGCTCGGACCTCGATCTGCCTGCGCTCGCCGAGCGGTTCGCGTCGGTTCACCTCGTCGACATCGACGGCGAGGCGCTCGAGCGCTGCCGAGCGGGCGCGCCGGCGACACTGCGGGAGCGGCTCGTGCTGCATCCGGGCGTCGACCTGTCGGGGTTCACGCACCACCTCGACGAGTGGGGCGAGGCCTTCCCGGCCGAGGCCGACCTCGGGCTGGCCGCGCAGCCGGCGATCCACGGGATCCTCAACCAGATCATGGGTCGGCTCGGGCGGTCCTTCGACGTCGTCGTCTCGACCTGTGTGCTCAGCCAGCTCGCCGTGCCTTACCACCGGGCGTGGATCCTCCCCGCGTCCGACTGGGCCAACCTGCACGCGGCCATCACGGCGGTCCACCTCATGACGCTCGCCGGGGCGACGAAGCCGGGAGGGACAGGCATCTTGATCTTCGACGTGCTGTCGTCGAAGATCGCGCCAGCGCTGCGAGCGCTCGATGGCGCGCCGCCCGAAGACGTGGCGGCCTTCGCGGCGCGGCACGCCAGCGAAGGCGGGCACGCCGACCCGGACCCCACGGACCTCCTCGGCCGCCTCACGAGCATGGACCGCCTCTTCGAGGCGCCGCGCCTGCTCGCGCCCTGGGCCTGGAACATCGGCGCAGAGACGCAGCTCGTGTACGCGCTGGTTTTCCGCCGCACGGGGCGGCCTGAGCGGCCGAACGAAGCGCCCGCGTCGCCCCGAACCTCAGCCTGAAGTGTCGGTGGGTGTGCGCCCCCGGTCGGCGACGAACGGAGCGCGACCCGGCGCCGAAACGCAGCGCGCTGCCCCGAAAGCAGTGGCGGCCAGAAGTGTCGCAGGCCACAATTAAATCATGGCCAGTTATGGCCACCTCGCGGTGGGTTTGCTCGCGGGTCGCTTGCACGGCGGCACGGATACGGCGCGGACGCAGTGGAACGGGAAGGAGCAACGGACCCCGGCTGGCACGTTGCTCTTCTTCGCGGCGCTCGCTGAGCTGCCCGACGCCGACGTGCTCGGGGTGGCTTGCGGTGTCCGCGATCTCGGCTGCTTCGGGCACCGGGGCGCCTCGCACTCGTTTTTGATGGCCGTCGTGATCGGCCTTCTGAGCGGGCTCGCGGCGCGGCGCTTCGGCTGGCCAGCCGTGCGCACCGCCGTCGCCGCGACGCTCGCCGTCGCGAGCCACGGGATCCTAGACGCCTGCGGCGAAGGCGGACGCGGCATCCCGCTCCTCTGGCCGCTCTCCGACGCGCGTTTCATGTCTCCCTGGCGCCTGCTGCCCGACGCACCCCGCGGCATGAAGATGTTGTCGAGCGCCGGGCTCCTCGATCTAGCAGTCGAGTTCGCGGTGTTCTTCCCGCTCACGGCGTTCGCGCTCTGGCCGGGGCGGCGCAAGCTGCTTCGGCGCCGTGCGACTCCGCTCCCCGCTCGGCCGCAAACCTCCGCGCTCGCGACCGAGCCCGCGCGCAGGTGATCGCGCTCACGCCAGCGCGCGCACGACGCACGTGCGGCCTTGACGAGAAGCAGCTGTCGTTCCCAGACTTGTTTCCATGCTTCACCCGCGACGGCTGGCTGGGATCGGAATGGCAGTCGGCGCCCTCGCCCTCGCCGCGAGCGGCTTCGTGGGCTGCCTGGACGCGGGCCAGAGCGGCAACCCGGCGCGGGGGTTCTCGTCGGGCTCGGGCAACCGTTACCCGAGCTCGAGCTATCCAGCCGGGACGACCACGGGCTCGTCGCGCGACGCCGGCGCAGACGACATCACGCGCGAGGGCGGCGCGGCCGACGGGCAGGCGACCGACGCGGGGACGTCGTCCGATGTCGACGCGGGCTCGATGGGCACGGCGTGCGCGGCGAGCGGGACGGCGACCTTGTCGCTCGCGTGGTCTCTCGAGGACGCCACGGGCGCGACCTCGACTTGCGACGGCGTCGGCGGCAAGACCGTCGACATCGACGTCGTGAACCTCGCGACAAACGCCGAGGCGACGTCGACGGTGCCGTGCGCCGCGCTCGCCGCCACGACCTGCGCGTTGCCGGCCGGCAGCCACTCCGTCTCGATGAAGCTGCGCGACGCCGCCGGCGTGGTCCTCGCCGAGATCGTCGCGCCCCAGCTCATCGTCGTGAGCGGCCAGGCCGCGACCGTGCCGTCGCTGCCGCTGCAGGTGGGGGGCGCGGACGCGGCCAAGGGGCGCGGGTTCGCGCTCACGTGGTCCATCGACAAGAAGAGCACGGGCGCGATCGAATCGTGCACGCAGGCCGGCGCGGCCACTATACGGCTGCTCGCCGGCGCGACGGCGTTCGATCTGACGTGCGGCGACGGCAAGGGCCGCACGACGGCGATCGCGCCGGGCACGTACGCGGTGACGCTCGATCTCCTCGACGCCGCGGGCGCGAAGCTCTCCGAGACGCAGACGATGTCGCTCGCGATCGGCGCCGGCCAGCTGCTTTTTCTCGGCGACGTTCCCTTCGACGTCGATTGAGACGCAGCCGTCCGGATCGAGTAACCTCCGAGCGATGATGTTCGCCAAGGAGAGGGAGCGGATGCGCAGCGCGACGCGCGTCATTCGAGATCTCGTCGTGCGGCCCGCGCGCAACCTGGCGTTCTCGGCGGAGCTCGGCGGCGGGCTGCAGGCGCTCGCTCAGCTCGCGCTCTCGCCGCTGCGAAACGTCCCCGACGTCGCGGCGCGCGTCCCCGGCACGCTGCGCGACCTCGGCGAGCGCGTCTCGGCGATCCCGGGCGCCCGCCGCCGAGCGCCCGCCATGGCCTTCGCGGCCCAGGCGCTCGCCGCGAGCGTGCGCAACGACGCGACGATGCGCGAGCGCTACCTCAACCTCCTCGCCGCCTCGATGGACGGCGCGCGCGCCGACCGCATCCACCCGGGCTTCCTCGAGGTGCTGCGCCAGCTCACCTCCGACGAGGTGCGCATCATCAGCCTGTTCCAGCACGACGGGCCCTACCCGATCGTCAGCGTGCAGTCGCGCCACCGGCACGGCTCCCTCGTCGCGACGACGCTGCGCCACTTCAACCTCCTCGGAGAGCAGGCCGGCTCCGAGCACCCGCGCCGCGCCCCGCTCTACGTTGACAACCTGTGCCGCCTCGGGCTCGTCGAGCTGCGCCGCGTGCGCATCTCGGAGGACACGCGCATCTTCCGGGCCGTCGAGCAGCACCCCGACGTGCTCGCCGCCATCGCGCAGATCGAGGCGCACCCACCGGCGCTCGCGCGCGCCACCGACGCGGTCGTCGCCGACCTCCACCGGCAGGCGCTCTATGTCACGGCCTTCGGACGTCAGTTCTACGAGGCCTGCGAGTACCGCCCCGAACCCGCTTCGTGACCCTTCGGAGCCCGGCCCCGCCGCGCGCGCGCGCCCGCTCGTGCATGGGGGCGATTCCGTGGACCCTGGCCGCAGCGCTCGCGGGGTGTGGGAACGAGGCCGCGCCGCCGCCGCCCGCGGCGGCCGAGTCGACCGTCGTCCATCACGGCGGCGAGCTCGAGGACACGGGGTGCGCGCCGCTGCCGCCCATCTCGGGCTTCGTGGGCCGCGACGACGGCTCCCTCCTCATCGATCGCGTCACACCCTATCGCGCGACGGGTACGAACCTCTATTATCTGCAGCAGCTGCTCTCCTACGCGCAGCAGGACCAAGACCGAGGCGCGCTGCGCGCCGTCAGAGAGGTGCTCGACGATCTCGTCTGCCTGTCCCTGCCCGTCGCGCGCATCTGGGGCTTCAACGACTCGAAGGACGCGTCCTCGATCCGGCGCAGCCCCGAGGAGGGCTTCCGCGAGGAGGGCCTGCGCGGGCTCGACCAGGCCGTCTGGGAGGCCAAGCGCCGCGGCATCCGCCTCGTGATCCCGCTCGTCAACAACTGGGGTGAGTACGGCGGCCTGCCCGCCTACGCCGACTGGGCGTCGAAGGCCTTCGGCGGCGCTTACACGCACGACGACTTCTTCACGAATCCGCAGATGAAGCAGTGGTGGAAGGACTACGTCTACATGCTCGTCAACCGCGTCAACACGTTCACGGGCGTGGCGTACAAGGACGAGCCCGCGATCCTCGCCTGGGAGATCGCGAACGAGCTGCGCTGCCAGAGCTGCCGCGGCTCGACGGCCTTCGTCGACACTATCGACGAGCTCGCCACGTTCCTCAAGCAGCTCGCGCCCGACCAGCTCGTCTCCGACGGAGGCGACGGTTTCGACGACGACCCGACGCTTTACGAAGGCCTGACGAACCTCTACGCCGTCCGCGGCGACGAGGGCGCGAGCTACTCGAAGCTCTCGCGCGTCGAAGCCCTCGACATGCTGAGCTACCACTTCTACCCGCGCAACTACGGGTTCACGACGGCCCGCGACGCCGAGATCTGGATCGAGCGACACCAGGCCATCGCCACCCTCACGGGCAAGGTCGCCTACCTCGGCGAGTGCGGCTTCGTCGCGCCCGACGCCGAGCGCGCGCAGAGCTACGACACGTGGCTGCGCAACCTGTTCGCGCTCGCTGGCGGACAGCTCGGCATTTTCTGGCAGCTCTCGCCGGCCGGCCGTCTCGACAACGACGGCCTCGCGGTCTATTCGCGGCGCGACAACGCCACGGCCTGGATCCTGGGCCGCTGGGGGCGGTCCCTGCGTTGAGCGGCTCGAATGGTGGGGGGACGTGCGTCCAAACCCACGATGTACGCGGCCGCCTACGCACGGTGCGCCAGCGGAAAGCGTCAAAGGGTTGCCGCACCGACATTTTTCTGTCGTTGCAAGAACGCGCGGTGCTAGAGTTTTCTGACTTTAACGCGAAGCGGGGTGAGGCATTGGAGTTGCTTATCCCCGGAATGTGATTCAAGCGCTGATGCGGAAGAGCGTGGTGAGACAAGGACCTACCGAGGAGCTCAACGCTCAGGTCCTTCGTCTGTCTCGGCAAAACGCCGTGCTCCGGCGCGAGGTCGCGAAGCTGCAAGTCTTCCGCGCGATGGCGTACCGAGATCCCCTGACGGGGTTGTGGAACCGGCGCTACTTCGAGGAGCGGTTGAACGAAGAGCACAGCCGCTCGCAGCGCGCGGGAGGCGGCCGCCGGTTCTCGGTCCTCGTCGTCGACATCAACGACTTCAAGGCCATCAACGACGCCCATGGGCACCCCGTGGGCGATGTGCTCCTCAAGTGGGCGGGTGAGTTCCTGCACACGCACCTGCGCACGCACGACGTTCCGTGCCGCACGGGCGGCGACGAGTTCGCGGTGCTGCTGCCCGACGTGTCGAGCGAGGACGCGGCGCGCCTCGTGGCCCGGTTGCGCGAGCAGCTCGTCGTCGCGAACGCCAGCCGCGACATCCCGCTCGGCATGAGCCTCGGCGCGGCGACCTGGCCCGACGCCGGCGCCACGGCCGCAGACCTCATCGCCCACGCCGACGAAGAGATGTACGCCGACAAACGACGCCAGAAGGCCGCCGCCGAGGTCATGAGCACGCCGCGCCCGCGCGCCGTCGCAAACACGGCGCGCTCACGTGCCGTCACGCCGAAGCTCAGGCGCAAGGCCGGCGCGACACCGGCGCCATTCCCCACGGCGCGCGCTCCTCTCCCTATCGTGTAGCGCGCGGCGGCGATGGGCCTCGAAGCCAGCTGCGCCGCGACTCTCGCCGACGAGACGTCTCGCGGAAAGGCGCTGCTCGAGACGAACGAGGTCATTTTCCGCGGAGACTTTCGCGCGCGCGTCCCCCTGAGCGAGATCAAAGGCGTGTCCGTCGCCGGCGACACGCTGACGCTGAAATGGAGCGGCGGCACCCTCGCCCTCGAGCTCGGCGCCGTCGCGCGGAAGTGGGCCGAGAAGATCCGCAACCCGCCGAGCCGCCTCGCCAAGCTGGGCGTCAAACCCGGTTCGCGCGTCGCGCTCGTCGGTGACTTCGGCTTCGACGCCGCCTTCGAGAGCGAGCTCGCGGAGGGCGGAGCCAACGACGGGGCGGCGACCTCCAGAACGCCCGTCGATGTCCTCTTCTACGCCCCCACGACGCGCGCGGCGCTGGCGCGCCTCGCGCCTCTATCCAAGCGCCTCGCTCCGGCCGGCGCGCTCTGGATCGTACGCCCCAAGGGCAAGGACACGCCCGTGACGGAGACCGACACGCGCAAGGCCGGGCTCGCCGCGGGCCTCGTCGACGTCAAGGTGGCGGCGTTCTCGGCCACGCACACTGCGGCGAAGTTCGTCATTCCGGTCGCCAAACGCCCTCGGGCGGGGTCGCTCGCTCGCTGACGCTCGCATCGACCCTGTGCCTGACGTCGCTCGCTCGCTCGCGCTCGCATCGACCCTCCGGATGTCCCAAGCAGCCGCGGCTCGCACGTCGCGACAAGGTCCACCTCGTGGGCCGCGGCTCGCGCTCGCCGCCACGTGGGCATCCGTCCCCCTCTCTCCGAATAGAGCGCTCCGGCGGATGG
>DASXOE010000126.1:0-33768 GCA_036494575.1 Polyangia bacterium
GCACGCCTTCTCGTCGAGCTCGGGGTTGCAGCGCACGAGCGACGTGGGCACGCGCCGCAGCGGCGGGACTTGCCGGCCCGGCTTGAGGAACGAGCCCTGGAGGTGCTGCTCACCGAGGTCGATGACCTTGGTCAACGACGACGACTGGCAGACGCGACACGTGGTCCTGTGGATGAGATGCATGGTGGCCTCGAACGAAGAGTTTATAGGCCTCGGCCCATGAGATCGTCAAACGGCGCGCGGCCGCCGCCCTGTCAATCGAGCAGGCCGCGCACCTTCGTCTCGAGCTCGGCCACGGGCACCTCGTGCTGCTGGCCGCTCGCGAGATCCTTGATGGTGAGCTTGCCGGACGCGATCTCGTTGCTGCCCACGATAACGGCGAGGCGGGCCTTGAGCTTGTCGGCGCGCTTGAGCTGCGCCCCGAGGCCCTTGACGGCGCGGTGCTCGATCTCGACGCGCAGGCCACCCTTGCGCAGGCCGTGCGCGAGCGGCAGCGCGAAGGCGAGGGCGGCGGCGTCCATGGGCGCGAAGAACACGCCCAGCGTCGGCTCGTAGCTCTCGGCCGGTTCGGCCAGCGCCAGCAGCGTGCGCTCGATGCCGAGGCCGAAGCCGAGCGCGGGCGTCTTCGGCCCGCCGAGCGATTCGACGAGCCGGTCGTAGCGGCCGCCGCCGCAGACGGTGTTCTGCGCGCCGAGCTCGCCGGCCGTCGTCTTGAGCTCGAAGATCGTCGCGGTGTAGTAGTCGAGCCCGCGCACGAGCCGTGGGTCGACCTCATACGCCACGCCGAGCGCGGCCAGCGCCTGGCGCACCCTCCCGAAGCGCGCCTTGGACGCCTCCCCGAGGCTGTCCAGCAGCACGGGCGCGCTGGCGACGAGGGCCTTGACCTCGGGGCTCTTCGAATCGAGGATGCGCAGCGGGTTGGTCTCGAGGCGCCGCCGCGATTCGTCGTCGAGCGCGTCCCGGCGCGCCGAGAAGAACGTCACGAGCGCGTCGCGGTAGGCCGCGCGCTCCTCGGGCTGGCCGAGGGAGTTGAGCGTCACCTGCACGGCGCCCGCCGGCAGGCCCAGCTCGCCGAGGAGCGCCACGAGCATCGCGATCATCTCGGCGTCCACGGTCGGCTCGTCCACGCCGAAGAGCTCAGCGCCCACCTGGTGGAACTGGCGCAGGCGCCCGCGCTGCGCGCGCTCGTGCCGGAACATTGGCCCGAGGTAATACCAGCGCGTCACGGGCTCGAGGTTCCACTGCGCCCGCTCGACATAGGCGCGCACGGCGGCGGCCGTGCCCTCGGGGCGCATTGTCACGGAGCGGCCGTCGCGATCGTCGAACGTGTACATCTGCTTCTCGACGACGTCGGTGATCTCGCCCACCGAGCGCACGAAGAGCGGCGTGTACTCGAGGATGGGCGTCCGCACTTCGCGGTAGGCGAACGACTCCAGCACGTCGCGCGCCTTCTGCTCGAGGAAGTGCCACTTCGACACCTCGGGCGGCAGCACGTCGTTCATGCCCTTGACGCTGGGTGGGACGTCGGCCATCGGGCGGCTTTCTACCACGCGCGGCGCGCGCCGCGACGCGGGGGGCTACTCGGTCCTGACGACGGCGGCGCCCAGGCGTTCGACGAGGTGGGTCGTGGCGGCGTCGACGGCCGAGCGGTCGCGCCCGTCGAGCGTGATCTTGACGCGGTAGTCGGGCGCCTCGAGGTGGGGATAGGAGCCGACCTCGACGCTCGGGAACGCGGCGACGACGTCGTCGAGCGCGCCGGCGATGGGGCCCTCGCTCTCGCGCGAGTAGACGGCGCGCGCGTGGATGGGCGGCGCGCGGAAGAGCTCGCGCACCGACTCGAACTTGCGCCGGAAGATCGACGGCACGCCCGGCAGGATCCACACGTTGTCGACGACGACGACCGGCCAGCTTCGCCCCGACCGCCCTGGGGCCGCCGTCGGGCCGCCGGGCCCGTACTCGAGGCGCGCGCCCGCGGGAACGTCCGCCATGCGCAGGTCGCGCTCGTGGAGCGTGGGGCCGATGCCGGCGCGCAGCAGACCCTCGAGCTCGGCGTTGCGCGCGACCGGCATGCCGAACGCAGCTCCCACGGCGGCGAGGGTCACGTCGTCGTGCGTCGGGCCGACGCCGCCCGAGGTGAAGACGACGTCGTGGCGCGCCGCCAGCGCGCGCACGGACTCGGTGATGTCGGCGGCGTCGTCGGGGATGATCTCGACCCGGGCGAGCGTCACGCCGAGGGCGCGCAGCTCGCGCGTCAGATAACGGGCGTTCTCGTCGTCGACCTTGCCGGAGAGGAGCTCGTTGCCGATGAGGAGGATCGCGGCACGCGGCGCCATGTCCAAAGTCTACACGCGTCCGGATCCGACGAGGCGGGAACTCGCGGTCGTGGCTCCTTTCGTGATACATCCTGGCCCGATGGAGGTATCTAACTTGGGTGGCGCGCGCCGGCTCGGCGCGGCTGGTTTGGCGGCGTTTGCTGCGTTGGTCGCCGGTTCCGGGTGTCACGGCGGCGCGGCGGGCGGCCGGCGCTCGGACGGTGGCACCGACGCCGAGGCCGAGTCCGTTCCAAAGCTCCCGCCGCCCGACGCCGATTGTCCGGCCGACGCCATGGGCGGCGGCTCGTGCCCCATCAACTTTTGCGGCGCGCCCAAGACCGTGAGCGCGCTCGCCGTCGGTCAGGTCGCCGAGCTCGGCGCCGATATCGTCTGCACGCCGGGCTACGCTTGCGTGCCCGACGCTGCGACCGCCGCCGGAGACGCGCTCCAGCTCCGCTGCGTCCTGCCCCTGGCGTCCGCCAAGGAGTTTGGAGCTGCCTGCGCCAAAGGCGCGAGCGCGACGAATCGCTGCAGGGCCGACGCGCTCTGCATCGAGGCCGCGGGGGCGCCCGGGCAGCCGTTCTGCAGCGCGCTCTGCCGCAACGACGCCGATTGCCCCACCAACGCCTACTGCCTCGAATCCAAGTCGGATCCGTTGCCCAAGGGATCGTACGTGACCCTCGCGTTCTGCACGCCCAAAGACAAGATCCCGGGCACGGCCTGTGCGCGCGAGGCCGATTGTCCCGCGGACCAGGGCTGCGTCGCGGCCGGCGCGCGCACGAACCTGCTGACCTGCCAGAAGGTGGGCGGCGCGAAGTCGATGGGTGATGCCTGCTCGGACCCGGCGCAGTGTCGCAGCGCCCAGTGTTACGACCGTGCGTTCCACGTAGCCGCCAACCGCTCGTACTGCTCGGGGGTCTGCGCGAAGAGCAGCGACTGCGGCGCCGATCAGCGCTGCGCGCGCGTCGTGCTGGGCAACAACGGCACGCCGGCCGATCCGCGCGACGACCTCGTCGTCGGTCTGTGCCAGACGCTCTTCGTGCCCGTCGCAGACGACGGCTGTCACGCCGACGCCGATTGCGCGGCGGGTGGCGCCGACACCTGCGCGACGAAGTACGGCCTCTGCTACAAGGCGGGCGCCGCCTCGGGCGCGCCGTGCGCGACCGACCAGGGTTGCGAGCTCGGCGGCGTATGCGTTTCGGACCGATTCCCCGGCGGCTATTGCCAGACCTTCGGGTGCGCCCCGGGCGCGGCCGCCGGCGCCGTCGACTCTTGCCCGGGAGCTGCCGCCACGTGCTCTCAGCAAGGCGCTGATCAGCCGCTGCACGCCTGCTACGAGGGCTGCCTCAAATCCGGCGACTGCACCCGGCTCCTGCAGAGCTATCAATGCGAGGCTCCCACGGCGGACGCGGGCGCGACGCCGTCGATCTGCATCTACGACAAGGGGGTGTGATTGAGCGACGCCGGTCAGCGCCGCCCGCCCGCGACTCGCCCGCCAGGGGGCGTCGGGCAGCGCGGCCCGCTCTGGCCCGCAGGGATCGCGGCGGCGTTCCTGCTGGCATCGGTCAGCGCGCGCGCTGAGAAGACGTCGTCCGCGCCGCCGAAGCCCGCCCCGCTCGCGCCCGCCGCCGAGGCGGCGCCGCCTTCCCCGGCGCCCGCGCCCGGCCCCGCGGCGTCACCGCCACCCGCGACCTCGCCGGCGGCGGACGTGCCGCTCGTCGGGTCCGCGGCGGACGTGCCGCTCGTGGGATTCGCGCCGGCGCCGGCGCCCCCCGCCACCCGCGTCGTCGTCCCCGTGCCGACCTCCGACGAGACGCCCGCGCCTTCGGATCACGACGCCGTCGTCGGTCACTTCGGAATCGAGATCCGCCGCATCGACACCTCTCCCTTCCCGCTCGACCTGCGCGCCGACGCGGCCTGTCCCCGAGCGCAGACCACGCCGTGCACGGTGAGCCTGGGCGCGCTGTCGCTGCGGTACTGGCAGACGCGTAATCTCGCGTTCACGGGCGGCCTGGCCTTCGGCCTCGGCGGCGGTCGGGACGCGGGCCACACCCTCGACACCTATGTCGGGCTCGGGCCCATCGCAGGGGTGTCCGTCCTGCTCGGCAACTGGCGCCACTTCGCCGTGGCGGCCAGCCCGGAGGCGAGCCTGGTCTGGTTCTCGCCCGGCCACAGCGGCGCGACGTCGACGACGCTCGTCACGGTGCGGGCGGCCCTCGAGGGCGAGCTGCACTTCGGCTTCGTGGGGGTGCCGGCCCTCTCGCTGGGCCTCGACGCCGGCCTCGGCTTTCGCTGGGTCAGCGCCGCGGAGGCGCGCGTCTGGTCGGTGGGCGTCGTCGGTCCGGGCGGCGTCGCGAGCGTGCTCAGCGACCTCTTTGTCCGGTACTATCTCTGACGTGACGCCGCGTCCACCGCCTCCCGACAGCGACCTGCGCGAGCGGCGCGAGCTGCTCGACGAGGCCGGCGTCGCGAGCACGCTGCGGCGCCTCGCCCGCGAGATCCTCGAGCGGGTCCCGCAGGGCGAGCGGCCGCTCTACTTCGTGGGCATCCGCACGGGCGGCGCGTTCCTGGCCCAGCGCCTCGTCGAGCTCGTCGCTGAGGCCGAGGGCGCCGCCGCGCGGCCGATCTTCGGCGCCGTCGACATCTCGCTTTACCGCGACGATGTCTTCAGCGGCCTGCCCAAACCGGAGATCGGTCCCACCGAGCTCCCCGAGCCCATCGATGGCAAGACCATCGTCCTCGTCGACGACGTGCTCTTCACGGGCCGCACGGTGCGCGCCGCCATGGACGTGCTCGCCGATTACGGCCGCCCGCGCGCGGTCAAGCTCGCGACGCTCGTCGACCGCGGCCGCCGCGAGCTGCCCATCCAGCCGGACTTCGCCGGCATCTCCGTGCAGACGACGGCCAGCGAGTCCGTCCGCGTGATGCTGAAGGAGCTCGGCGGCGTGGACCGCGTCGTGCTGCGAGAGCGCGCCGGCAACGAGAGCGACGCGGGGAGTCCCGCATGAGCGCCTTCCCCCACCGCCACCTCCTCGGCATCGAGGGCTTGTCGGCCGCCGACCTGCAGACGATCCTCGACCTCGGCGAGCGGTTCCTCGAGATCAACGAGCGGCCCATCAAGAAGGTGCCGACCCTGCGTGGCAAGACGGTCGTCAACCTCTTCCTCGAGCCGTCGACGCGCACGCGCACGTCGTTCGAGATCGCCGCCAAGCGCCTGTCGGCCGACGCCGTCAACATCTCGGGCTCGGGGTCGTCGACGATCAAGGGCGAGACGCTCATGGACACCGCCAAGAACGTCGACGCCATGGCGCCCGACGTCGTCGTGCTCCGGCACGCGCAGGCGGGCGCGGCCACGATGCTCGCGGGCCGCATCGGCGCGGCCGTCGTCAACGCCGGCGACGGCGCGCACGAGCACCCCACGCAGGCGCTGCTCGACTGCTCGACGATCCGCGCGCACAAGGGCGCCATCGCCGGCCTGTGCGTCGCGATCTGCGGCGACATCCGACATAGCCGCGTGGCGCGCTCCAACATCTGGGCGCTGCGCGCGCTCGGCGCCGAGGTGCGCGTCGCGGGCCCGCGCACGCTGCTCGCGCCCGGCCTGGCCGAGATGGGCGCCGTCGTGCACGACCGCATCGAGCCCGCGCTCGAGGGCGCCGATGTCGTCATGATGTTGCGCATCCAGAAGGAGCGCATGGGCACGAGCCTCTTCCCCAACACGCGCGAGTACTCGCGCTACTTCGGCCTCAACGCGCGCCGCCTCGGCCTCGCGAAGAAGGATGCCATCGTCATGCACCCGGGACCCATCAACCGGGGCGTCGAGCTCGATCCCGCGATCGCCGACGGCCCGCGCGCCGTAATCCTCGACCAGGTGTCGCGCGGCGTCGCCGTGCGCATGGCCGTGCTCTACCTCCTCGCGGGCGGCGAAACGGCGATCTAATCGGAACCCTGGGAGGGAGCTTCGCACTCGGTACGCCTGCCCCTGCCGCTCTGCCCTCGCTTCGCTCGGCCTCGCCGCGTCCCCTGGCGCTCGCTCCGCGCGGCGAAGCCGCGCTGCGCTCGGATTTCCCGTTGATTTTATGGGCTGGACCACCTATCAAAGGGTCCCGGTATGGATATCTGTCTGCGAGGGGGCCGGGTCATCGATCCCGCCCGCGGCTTGGACGCGGACGCCGACGTGCTCCTCAAGGACGGGGTCGTCGCCCGGGTCGGCGCCGGGCTCGCCGACGGCCAGCCGGCGGGCGTGCGAATCGTCGATGCGCGCGGGTGCTGGGTCGTGCCCGGCCTCATCGATCTGCACACGCACCTGCGCGAGCCGGGCCAGGAGTACAAGGAAGACATCGCGACGGGAACGCGCGCCGCGGCGGCGGGCGGCTTCACGGCCGTGTGCGCCATGCCCAACACGGTGCCGCCCAATGACAACCGCGCCGTGAGCGAGCTCATGGTGCGGCGCGCGGCCGAGGTGGGCGTCGTGCGCGTCTACCCCGTGGGCGCGATCTCGAAGGGCCTCAAGGGCGAGTCGCTTGCCGAGATGGGCGAGCTGCGCGACGCGGGCTGCGTCGCCGTATCGGACGACGGCCACTCCGTGATGAACGCCGAGCTCATGCGCCGCGCGATGGAGTACGCGCGCACGTTCGGGCTGCCGGTCGTGCAGCACTGCGAGGACCTCACGCTGTCGGCGGGGGGCGCCATGAACGAGGGCCTCGTCTCGACGCGCGCCGGGATCCGCGCTCAGCCGTCCGCCGCCGAGTCGGCCATGGTGGCGCGCGACATCGAGCTCTGCGCGCTCACGGGCGCGCGCTACCACGTCGCGCACATCAGCAGCGCCGAGTCGGTGCGTCTCGTGCGCGAGGCCAAGCGGCGCGGCCTGCCCGTGACCTGCGAGGTCACGCCGCACCACCTCACGCTCACCGACGAGGCCTGCGCGACCTACGACACGCACGCGAAATGCAACCCGCCGCTGCGCGCGGCGAATGACGTCGAGGCGCTGCGCGTCGCGCTCGTCGAGGGCGTGATCGACGCCGTGGCGACCGACCATGCGCCGCACTCGGCCGTCGAGAAGGACGTCGAGTTCGAGCAGGCCGCCTTCGGCGTCATCGGTCTCGAGACGGCCGTGGCGCTCGTGCTCGAGCTCGTGCGCGCGGCGGGCCTCTCGCCCGCGGACTTCGTGCGCCGCATGTCGACGGGGCCCGCGGCGGCCTTCGGGCTGCGCGGCGGCACGCTGGCGGAGGGCCGCCTCGCCGACGTCACGGTCATCGACCCCGAGGCGGCCTGGACCTGCGTGCCCGCCGGTCTGCGCTCGCGTTCCCGCAACACCCCGTTCGCGGGCCGCCCGATGAGGGGGCGCGCGACGCTCACGATCGTGGGCGGTCGGATCGTATATTCGGGGGAGAGACTGTCGTGACCGCCCCAGGTGAGCCCAGCAAATCGATCTCGGAGACGGGTGGCCTTCCGCCCGCCCTTTTGGCCATGGAGGACGGGACGATCTACCGCGGCTTCGGCTTCGGCGCCGAGACCGACGGCGCGGGCGAGATCGTGTTCAACACCGCCATCACGGGCTATCAAGAGGTCATCACGGACCCCTCCTACCGCGGGCAGATCGTGACGATGACGGCGCCCGAGATCGGCAACGTGGGCATCAACCCGGTCGACTTCGAGTCGGCGCGGCCCTGGTGCGCTGGCTTCGTCGTGCGCGACTTATCCCCCTCGGTGTCGAGCTGGCGCGCCTCCGGCGGGCTGCACGCGCTCTTGCGGGACCACGGTGTCGCGGGCATCACCGGAATCGACACGCGGGCCGTCACGCGCCGGATCCGCCTGTCGGGCGCGCAGCGCGCCGTCATCAGCCGCGACGTCGCCGACCCGGCCGCGGCCGTCGCCAAGGCGCGCGCCCATCCTTCGCTCGAGGGGCGCGATCTCGTGCGCGAGGTGACGACCGACAAGGCCTACTCGTGGACCGAGACGGTCTGGACGGGCCCGCGCCCGGGCGATCCAGCCGGCAGCCCCTTCGCCCACGCGCCCGAGTCGCGCCACCGCGTCGTCGCCTATGACTTCGGGATGAAGCGCGGCATCCTGCGCCGTCTGCGCTCGTCGGGTTGCGAGGTCACCGTCGTGCCTGCCCAGACGGCGGCCAAGGACGTCTTGCGCCTCAAGCCCGACGGCGTCTTCCTCTCGAACGGCCCGGGCGATCCCGCGGCCGTCGGTTACGCCGTCGAAGCGGCGCGCGAGCTCTGCGCGGCAAAGCTGCCGATCTTCGGCATCTGCCTCGGCCACCAGATCCTGGGCCTGGCGCTCGGCGGCCAGACGTACAAGCTCAAGTTCGGCCACCACGGCGCCAACCACCCGGTCATGGACCTCGGCACGCAGAAGGTCGAGATCACCTCGCAGAACCACGGCTTCGCCGTCGACGTCGATTCGATGGAGGGACGCGCCGTGCTCTCGCACGTGAGCCTCAACGACCGGACCGTCGAAGGCATGCGCCACGGGACGCTGCCGGTCTTCAGCGTGCAGTATCACCCCGAGGCGTCGCCGGGCCCGAACGACGCCTCGTACCTGTTCGACCGCTTTCGCGCACTCATGGAAGAGCGCCGCAAGAGCTGACCGTGGGCGAGCGCAACACCGACGCGCCCCGCTCGACCGGCGACGGGGCTTCGCGCCCCTCCGCATCGGGCGTCGAGCTCACGATCCACGGGCTCATCGACCGGCTGGCCGAGCGGTGGAGCGCGGGCGAGCACAAGCTCACGGCCATGCGCGCGCGCGAGGAGTACTTCGAGCGCGCCGGCAAGGTCTTCGACGACGACGCCGAGCTCTTCGACGGACGCATGGCCTCTTTCCTGGAGTGGTACGTGCTCGAGCGCCCGTGCGCGGACGGCGCGCCGCCCGTCGTGCACGCCCTCGGCGACGCGCGGGGCGGCTGGTCGCCCAACGAGCGGCGCGGCCTCGCGCAGCTCGCGTCGAGTCACCGCAGCCTCTTCGAGCTCTACGCCGTCGCGGACCGCGTCCTCGACGTCGAGGACGTCGTGGGCGGCGCGCGCTTCCAGGTCGCCGAACGCCGCAAGACCATCGGTTTCTCGCCAGGCGATCTCTTCGAGGCGCGCGTCATCTGGGACGGCGACGCGCCGATCTTCGGCCGCACGTTTCTCTTCCACCCCCCAGACGCGCGCGAGGTCGTGCTCGACTGGGTCGAGCGCGCCGTCGAGCGCGGCCTCCCGCGCCACGAGATCCTCTTTCACCTGTCGCGCCAGCACATCCGCTGGCATCGACTCGGCCACACGGGCGCCGCCAAGATCTACCGGGGCGATGGCTGAGCCGGTGCCGCCGCGTCGCCGCTTGCGGCGCGCGCTCTTGGGCGTCGGCGTGCTCGGACTCATCCTCGTGGGCGCCGGCAACGGGTGGGTCCTCCACACCACGGCCGGGGACATCGTGCCGGACGTCGGCGCGGCGCCCGAACGGCCCGTCGCGATCGTGCTCGGCAACCGGGTGTTCCCGGGCGGGGGCCTCTCCCATGAGCTCGCCCTGCGGGTCGGCGTCGCGCTCGAGCTCTATCGCGCTGGGAAGGTCCGGCGGATCTTTCTGTCGGGCGCCTGGCGCGAGGCGGAAGGCTACGACGAGCCGGGCGCCATGGCCGCCTGGTTCGCGAGGAGGGGCGTGCCACGCGCGGCCTTGATCCTCGATCGGGGTGGCTATCGGACAGCCGCCACGATGGCCGACGCAGCGGCGCAGGGGCTTCGCGAGGCGCTCGTTTGCACGCAGAGCTATCATCTGCCACGCGCGCTCTACCTCGCGCGCCACGCGGGCATCGCTGCGAGGGGCGTGGCCGCCGGCGCGGCGCCCCTGACGCTCTTCGAGCGCCTACATTTGTTCGTTCGCGAGAGCCTCGCGCGCGCCGAGACGGTCGGTGAGGTGGCGGTGCGGGGCGTGAGCGCCAACTGAGCCTCTCACGGGGCCGCCAAAGTCTTGACTTATGACGGCGCGGACCGGAGCATCGCCCGCATGAAGACTCGCGTGGCGCTCGCGGCGCTGACGGCCCTCGCGCTGTCTCCCGCCATCGCGCGCGCCGAGCGGCCGCGCATCGCCGTCATGGAGGTGGCCGGGGCCAAGGTCACGCCCGATCTGCGCGACCGCGTGACCCACGCCGTCCACGAGGGCCTCCTCGCGTCGGGCGCCGACGTGGTCGACGGGATGCCCGCGGCCGCCACCGGCCCCGGCGGCGCGCCCTGCGACGGCAACGGCTGCGTCACGGCCGTCGCGAAGGCCACCGTCGCTTCCTACGTCGCGCGGGGCACGCTCGAGATCGACGGCCGCACCTACGAGCTGCGCCTCGAGATGCTCGACGGCAAGACCGGCGACCTCATCGAGAGCCGCGAGGACCGTTGCGAGATCTGCACCGAGGGCGAGGCGCTCGAGATGGCGGGCGTGTCGGCGTCGGCGCTGAAGGTCCAAGCCTTCAAGAAGAAGGCCGCGCCGTCGGTGGCAGGCGTGGGCGCCGCGCCGGCGACACCCATGCCCGCGCCGCCCGGAGCCGTGCGCGTGGAGACCACGTCGCCGATGGGCGGCCGCGCGGTCACGAGCGAGGAGCACCGCGAGCTCGGCTGGATCGGCGTGGGCGCGGGCGCCATCGCGGGGGCCTTGGGTCTCTACCTCATCGAAGCCGACGGCAAGGGAACCTGTTCGGCGGGCGCGGGCGCGCAGTGCCCCCGCGTCTACTCGACGACGGGATGGGGCATCACGTCGCTCGCCGCCGGCGCGCTCGCCGTCGCGGCGGGCGTCCTCGTGCTCACGGGGAGGTTCTAGTGAGGGCTCTGGGGTTGACGTTGATCGCGATGTCGGCGTTCGCGTCCGCGGCCTGCACGAAGGCCAACCCGAACTATTGCTCCGAGGCCGGAATCAATCTCGACTACTCATGCGCTGCCCTCGACGCCGCTCGCCACGACGCGCACGACGTCGGCGGGGACGCTGGCGAAGTTGGCGACGCTGGCGAAGTTGGCGACGCGATAGACGCAGCCAAGGAGTCAGCGCCCGAGGCCAAGCCTCCCGTCTGCGTGACGGATGACCAATGTTCGGCAGTCGCAGATGCGGGCACGCCGGCGTGCGGCGCGCGCGACGGCGGCGCCGCCTGCGTCCAGTGCACCGACTCGAAGAAGCACTGCACCGACCCGAAGAAGCCAGCGTGCGATCTGGCGGCCCAGCAATGCGTCGAGTGCATCGGCGCCGGCACCGAGTGCACGGCGGACGCGACGAAGAGCGCCTGCAACAAGGCCACGCAGTCTTGCGTCGAGTGCCTCGACAACACGACGTGCAACGGCACGAAGCCCATCTGCGATACGACGAAGAACACCTGTCGTCCTTGCAACGCGGACGCCGAGTGCAAGGACGCCCCGGGCATCTGCGTCGACTACGACGGCCACTGCGCGAAGGCGTTGGAAGTCGCCGTCCTGGACCGCGCAGGAGCGTGTGATGCAACGCAATCGAGCTATTGCACGGCGGCTTCGGCTGTCGCGGCCCTTTCGACCAACAAGCCGATCCTACTTGTCACAGGGACCATGCCCGTAGGCGCCATAAACATATCTGGCGCGGCACCCGATCCGGTGTTGATCGTTGGTCGGGGTGGGGCATCGGTCGCTGCGGGTGGCGACGATGTCGCCGGTATCCGGATCAACGGCCTACGCAAAGCATGGGTACGCGATCTCAAAATTACGGGGCAAAATATCGGCGTCTTGGCTGACGCCGGTGCTGACCTCCATCTGACCCGATGCATAGCCACCGGCAATGGCGCTGGAGGCATTTGGACGAATGGCGCGAGCTTTGACATCAGCAACACGGTCATCGCAGCAAACCAGCAAGGCGACGGGTCGGGAGGTGTTAGTTGGGCGGGCGCTCGTCTCGGCGCCGTACCCACCGGCGGCACTGGACGCTTTCAAAACAATACGGTCGTCGATAATGCTCAGGTCGGCATTGCGTGTAGCTCGCCATACGACGTGAGCACGAATATTGTTCACGGCAACGCGGGAGCTGAGATCGTAAACTGCGGGCCCAGCAATTGCTGCGGTGATGGCGATCCTGATCCTAAGCTCGACTCGATGTATCATCTCACGTCGATGTCGCCATGCATCGGCAAGATTCTCGCGACGGCGATGTCACCGACGATGGACATTCAAGGGCAACCGCGCCCCGGCCCCCCCGCCGGGAGGCTCGACTGCGGCGCGGATCAGTTCGTCCCGTGAATGTCTCGGATACCGGACATTTTCTATCGAGACCGGCAACATGCTGGTCGGCGACCTCGACGGTCAGACGCGTCCGTGGCCAGCCGGCGGTAAGCTCGATTGCGGCGCGGACGAGCTCACGCCTTGACTACGGCGCCGACGCCGCGCGTGACGCGAGCTCGCGGCCGCGGCGGGCGAGGGGGTTCGAGGGCTCGAGGGCCAACGTCGCCTCGTACTCTTTGAGCGCGTCGGCGTAGCGCTGGAGGTGGTAGTAGGCGTCGCCGACGAGGAGGTGGCCGGGGACGGCGGCGCCGGCGGCCATCGCTTCCTTGGCGCGGCGGATGGCCTCCGGATAGTTGCCGCGATCGAATGCGGCCTGGCCGCGCGCGAGGATGGCGTCGGCGTCCGCGCCTGCGCTCGGGCGCGTCGGGACGGCGAGCGTGGTCGGCGCGGGCGCCCCGCCCGTGGCCGATCCTGGCGCGCTGGCGCCGCGCTCGCCGCGCGCGCGGCGCGGCGCCGTCGTGCCCGCCTCTTGCGGGAACACCGGCGGCGACACCGTCGGCCACGGGGGCGCGAGCGCCGGCGCCGCGGACGCTCCAGCCGCGGGTGCGCCCTCGAGCAAGCGCGCGGCCCGCTTCCGGTTGATCGGCTCGGCCGAAGGGCTGGGGAGAGCTGGCCGCGATGGTTCGACGGGGACGATGATGGGGGCCGGCTCGGGCGCTGGCAAGACGACGGGCGCGCCCGCGACGGCCGCGGCCGCTGACTCGTTCGAGCGGCCCGCGTGACGCGCGATCGAGATGACGGCGATGAGAGCGACGAACACGCCCAGACCGGTCGCGATCATCCAAGCGCGGGCGCGCAGCGTCGGCAGCCGCTCCGTCGACCCGCGCGGGCGCGTGCTCTCGCTCGGCGCGCGGCCGAGCTCGAGGCCAGGGGGCGCGCCCCGGACGGCCGCGAGACACCTCATGACGTCTTCTTTGAGCGCGGCCATCGACGGCTGGCGATCCTTCGCCCGCCGCGAGAGCGCGCGCGTGACGAGTCGCTGCACGTCCTCTGGCAGGTCGGGGCGCAGCTTGCCCACTGGAACCGGCTCCTCGGTGGCCTTCTTGTTCAGCACGGTGAGGACGTCGTCGCCCGCGCACGGCGGCGTGGCCGTCAGCATCTCGTAGAGCAGGCCGCCCACGGCGTAGACGTCCGTCAGGGCGTCCGCGCGCATGCCGGCCGCCTGCTCGGGCGACATGTACACGGGCGTGCCCACGGCGACGTCGGGGCGCGTGAGGCCCTTGCGGCCCGGGACATCGTCGCCGCTGCCCTCGAGGTCCATGTTTCGCGAGATGCCGAAGTCGAGGACTTTCACGAAGTCGTCGTCGTCCTTGCGGTTGATGAGCATGACGTTGGCGGGCTTGAGATCGCGGTGGATGATCTCGCTCGCGTGAGCCGCCTGCAGCGCGCGGCAGAGCTGAGTCGTGATGAGCAGCGCCCGGCCGAGGGGCAGCGCGCCTTCGCGCGCGATGAGCTTCTCGAGGTCGACGCCGTCGAGGTACTCCATGACGAAGAAGAAGGCGCCGTCGGACGCCATGCCCGAGTCTGTGACGTCGACGATGTTCGCCTGGCCGATCTTCGAGGCGGCGCGCGCTTCGCGCTTGAAGCGCTCGACGACCTCGGCGCTGTGGCGGAAGCTCGAGTGCAGGATCTTGACGGCGAGGCGGCGGCCGATGTCGACGTGGCGGGCCTCGTAGACGCGGCCCATGGCCCCCTCGCCGCACAGCCGCTCGAGGAGGTAGCGCCCGGCGAGCGTCGTGCCCACGCGCGGATCCTCGCCGAGCCCGCCCGCGCCGCTGTCGCGCCCGCCGGTATCGTGGCCGTGCGGCGTCGCGGAGGGCGCGCGCCTCCCGCCCGCGTCAGGCGGGCCGGCGTCGTGGGGCGCCGTGTCCGTGTGCCGGCGACCCGGCGAGCGCGGCTGTTGCGCCGGTGGCTGCTGGGTCTGCGCGGACGGCGCCTGGCCCTGGGCAGGGCGCGACGCCGCCGGCAGCTCGGCGCTGAAGGCGCCCGAGAGCAGGCCCGCCGCGCCGCGCAGCAGGGTCTCGCGCTCGCCTCGCTCCGACTCGGCGATGTCGTGGAAGAGCGGCCGCAGGAAGGCGGCCAGACGGGCCGTGTCCGTCTCGGGCGTCGTCGCCGCGAGGAAGGCCGCGAGGTCGGCGCGCAGCTCCTCGCCCGTCTGGTAGCGGCGGGTCGGCTCACGCGCGAGCGCGCGCATGACGATCGTGTCGAGCTCGGGCGGGACGCGCGGCGTGACCTGCGAGGGCGGCACGATCCGCGGGTCGCGCACGCGCGCGAGCGCGTCCGCCGTCGAGTCGCGGCGGCCAACTGCGTCGCCCTGGGCGGCCTGCTTGACGGGGAAGAGCTGCTGCCCCGTCAGGAGCTCCCAGAGCAGAATTCCCGCGGCGTAGAGATCGGTGCGCCCGTCGAGCGGCTCGCTGCGCGCCTGCTCGGGCGCGAGATAGGAGAGCTTGCCGAAGATGATCCCCGGCGCCGTCTGCTGCAGCTTGAGGGTCGAGCGCGCGAGGCCGAAGTCTGTGAGCTTGACCTCGCCGGTGTACGAGAGCAGCACGTTCGCCGGCGATACGTCGCGATGCACGAGCTTGAGACCACCGAAGGCGTGCGCGTACCCGAGTCCGCGCGCGAGCTCCTTGACGATGAAGACCGCGACGTCGACGGGGAAGGGCACCCGTTTTTGGGCGCAGCGGTTCCAGACCGCCAGCAGGTCCTTGCCGTCGACGTACTCCATGGCGATGTAGATCTGGTCCTCGTGGCGGCCGGCATCGAAGACGGGCACGAGGTTGGCGTGCTGGAGGCGGACGACGACCATGGCCTCGTCGCGGAAGCGCTTGGCGTTCTCGAGCGCCACCAGGCTCGGCAGCACCGTCTTGATGACGCAGAATTTCTCCATGCCGCGCGAGCCCGAGGCCGCGAGGTAGAGCTCGCCCATGCCCCCGCGCGCCAGGGGCTTGAGGAGAACGTACTGATCGAAACGCCTGGGAAACCCGCCCGTCTCTGCCACGTCCGCCCGTTTATACCTTTTGCGGCCCACGGTGGGGATCTCCGTATCGATTTTGGGGTAAGGTCGGAGCCCGGTCGGATGTGGTCCCCGAGACATCGCGCATGAGCACAGGCACGGAGACGGAGGAACGGAGCGCCCTGACCGGCAAGCGCGTCGTCCTGGGCGTGAGCGGTGGCATCGCGGCCTACAAGGCCGCTGAGCTCTGCCGGCTGCTCGTCAAGGCCGGCGCGATCGTGCGGGTCGTCCTCACGGAGGCCGGCGCGCGCTTCATCACGCCGCTCACGCTGCAGACGCTCTCGGGGCACCCCGTGGCGCAGAGCCTGTTCGACCCGGCCGAGGAGGCGCAGATCGGCCACATCCGCCTCGCCGACGAGTGCGACCTCGCCGTGATCGCGCCCGCGACGGCCGACGTCATCGCGCGACTCGCCGCTGGGCTGGCGGACGATCTCCTGGCCGCCGTCGTGCTCGCCTGCCGCGCGCCCGTGCTGCTCGCGCCCGCCATGAACGTCAACATGTGGGAGAACCCGCTCACGCAGGCCAATTTGGGCCGGCTGCTCGGGCCCGCGGGCTCCGGGCGCTTTGAGACCGTGGGACCGGATCGAGGCGCGCTCGCCTGCGGCTGGGTCGGGCCGGGGCGGCTCATCGAGCCCCAGGAGATCCTGAACGCGGCGGCGCGCGTGTTCGCGCCGCGCGATCTCGCAGGCCGGCGCGTCGTCGTCGCCGCGGGCCCGACGCAGGAGCCCGTCGACGACGTTCGTTTCCTCGGCAACCGCTCTTCGGGCAAGATGGGCTTCGCGATCGCGGCGTCGGCGGCGGCGCGTGGGGCCGCCGTGACTCTCGTCGCCGGGCCAGGTACGCCCGCGACGCCGCCGGGCGTCGAGCAGCGCCTCGACGTCGGCACGACGGCGGAGATGCAGAACGCGTTGTCCCGGCACGCGCTCGAGGCCGACGTCGTCGTCATGGCGGCGGCCGTCGCGGACTTCCGGCCGGCGGCGCCCGCCACGGGCAAGCTCTCGCGGCGCGCGGGCGCGAACGGCGGAACGGCCCCCACGCTCGCGCTCGCGGCCAATCCGGATCTGCTGGCCGGCCTCGTCCGCGCCCGCGGCGAGGCGCACCTGCCTTTTCTCGTCGGCTTCGCGGCCGAGACCGCCGACGGCGACGGCGTCGCGCTCGCCGAGCGCGCGGCCGCCAAGCTCGTCGAGAAGGGCTGCGAGGCCATCATCGCCAACGACGTCAGCCAGCCCGGCATCGGCTTCGGCAGCGAGGAGAACGCCGTCACCGTGATCTTCGCCGACGGCACGCAGACGGAGATCGGGCGCACCTCGAAGGCCGCCGTCGCCGACCGGCTGTGGAGCCTCTTCGTTCCCCGGCTCGCGGCACGCCCAGGCGCCCAGCTCGCGAAAGGCGATCGTCCCGAGCCGCGCCAGCCCGGCTCGCGCAAGACGCGCCCGTCGCGCATTCCCACCTGAAGACCGATGCCCGATCCCCGCCTCAAGACCTACGCCCCCATCGCGAGCCGCCACCTCGGCCTCGCGGGCGCCGTGTTCGCGGCGCGCCAGGCGGTCGCGGGCGCGACCCGCGGCAACGTTCCACCCTGGCCGGACGCCGACGAGCCGGACTTCCACGGCACGCTGGCGGCCATCTGGGTCTGGGCGCGGCACCACCGGTCGTCGGGCGAGGATCGCTTCGCGGGCAGCCGCGCGGCCGCCTGGGCCTTCGTCGACGCACAAGGCAGGCGCTTCGTGCCCGAGTCGCTCGACAACGCCGCGAGCGACGAGGCTGCCTACGATTGCGCCACGCTGCTCATGGCCCACGGCGCCGAGCGGGTGCTCTCGCCGAGCGACGGGCGGCGCCAGGCCCTCGTCGAGCGCGCGGCGCGCGTGCTCGCCGCCCACCTGGGCGCGCTGCACGATCTGTCGGGCCGCGAGTTCAAGGATCCGGGCTTCCTCGCGCGGGCCCTCATCGAGCACGCACGCGCCGTCGAGGACCGCGGTTTGCTGGCGGCGGGGCACAAGTTCGTCGAGCGCGCGTTCGGCATGCGGCCGCCCGCGCCCTTCGGCGAGGAGCCGGCGGCCGCGGGCGGCCTCTTCGACTTTTCGTCGACGACGGGCACGCGCGTGCTGGCGGTGCTGGCCGCCGAAGGCAGCACGCCCTTCGTGGGGGCCTGGCTGCGCGAGCGCGTCGCGCCCATCGCGCCGCCGGCGTTCACGGCGCGCCGCCAGGACGAGAACACGTGGAACGCGTGCGCGGCCTGGGCCCTCGGTCACGCCTACGTCGCCTCGACGGATCCGACGTTCCTGCAGTCGTACACCTCGATCATGGACGAGCTCGCGCGGCGCGACGGCGATCACGACGGCGCCCTCGGGCGCGATCCGAGCTTCAACGAGGCCGAGACGGCGGCGACCTTCTACTACGCGCTGGCGGTCGACGCGCTGGTCGTCGATGGGCACTGACGACGAGGCCCCGGCGGACGCGCGGGCCGAGTTGCGCGCGCTCGTCGGACAGGTGCGCACCAACTTCGGGGCGCGCCAGCGCGCGGGCCTCCTGGGGATCCCGCTGCGGCCGAGCGCGCGCAAGGCCAGCGCGGTCCCGGCGCCCGCCGACGCAAAGCCGGCGGCGGCGGCGGTTTCCGCGTCCGGGCCCGAGCCGCCCGACACGCGTCAGACTGGCGCGCTCGGGCTGGCCGTCGTGCGCGAGGATCTCGGCGACTGCAAGCGTTGCAAGCTCGCGCCCACGCGCACGAACCTGGTCTTCGGCGTGGGCAATCCGAACGCACACCTCGTCTTCGTGGGCGAGGCGCCGGGCGCCGACGAGGACGCGCAGGGCGAGCCCTTCGTCGGCAAGGCCGGCCAGCTCCTCACGAAGATGATCGAGGCCATGGGGTACGCGCGGCAGGACGTCTACATCTGCAACATCCTCAAGTGCCGTCCGCCCGGCAACCGCAACCCCGAGCCCGACGAGATCGAGAAGTGCGAGCCCTTCCTCAAGAGCCAGCTCGCGGCGCTGCGGCCGCGAGTCATCGTCGCGCTCGGCAAGTTCGCCGCGCAGTGCCTCCTGCGCGACGACACGCCCATCTCGCGGCTGCGCGGAAGCTTTCGCTCGTACGAGGGCATTCAGCTCATGCCGACCTTCCACCCGGCCTACTTGCTCCGCGATCCCTCGAAGAAGAAGGAAGCGTGGGCCGATCTCAAGGCCGTCAACGCCGCCTTGAAGCGCCTCGGCCTCGACCCCCCGCGCCCGCCGGCGGGCGAGTCATGAGAGGTTGGGTGAAGGGGCTGCTCGTGCTGCTCCTTTTCTCATCCGCCTGCGCGTCCCAGACGGACCTCAACATCCTCTACAAGCGCGGCCTCACCGAGGCGCGCCACGACGACTGGGCACCGGCCATGAAGGACCTCGAGCAGTTCGGCGGCGCCGCCTGCGGCCCGGCTCATCCAGACCGCCGCTGCCGCGAGGCCTATCTGGCGCTCGGGCGTCTGCGCGAGCGACGGGGCGCGGTCGCGAGCGCCTGGGCCGCGTTCGATGGCGCGCTGTCACTGCCCCCCCACGATCGCGACGCGGCCGTCGCAGAGGATCTGGCGCGCGTCCAACAAGAGGTCGCCGACAAGCTGCAACAGGCCGCCGGCCGCGGCCCTATCATCGTCCGCTACCGCGACGAGGTCCCCGACGAGTACAGCCTGCGGTCGGTTTCGGTCTCGATCGACTTTGCCCCCGTCGTGACGCGCGACAAGAACGCGGGCGAGCTGCACAACGCCGACTTCGCGCAGCTCTTCGCCGGCGCGCTGCCGGCCGGCCAGCACGTCCTCGTCGTCGATTCGGTGCACGACTGCAAGCCCAGGCAAGAGGTCCCGTGCACGCGCTCGCAGCTGCACCGCGCGTGGTCCTTCGAGAGCGCCGTTCGCGCGCCCACGACGCTCGAGCTGCGCGCCTACGCCGATCCCGGTGAGGACGGCAAGCCCGCCCGGCCGACCGCCGCGTTGACGGTGCGCTGAAGGCGAAGGATCACCGAATCAAGTTGCGTGGCGGGTCGAGACCCTACCCGAACCGCACGGGCGCGCCGGTTCCGCGCGCGATCTCGTCCTCGCCCACGCCGGGCGCGCGCTCGACGCACACGAAGTGATCGCCGCCGACGTCGAAGACGCCGAGCTCGGTGATGACGCGGTGGACGCAGGCGAGGGCGGTCGCGGGCAGCGTCACCTGCGCGACGAGCTTGGGCTTGCCGTCCTTGGCGACGTGGCTCTGCAGGACGACGACGCGCTTGGCGCCCGCCGCGAGGTCCATGGCGCCGCCCATGCCCGTGATGAGCTTGCCGGGTACGGTCCAGTTCGCGAGGTCGCCCGTGCACGCCACCTCGAGGCCGCCGAGGATGGCGAGATCGACGTGGCCGCCGCGGATCATGGCGAACGAGAGCGCCGAGTCGAAGGTGCTGGCGCCGGGGCGCGCCGTCACCGTCTGCTTGCCGGCGTTGATGAGCTGGGGATCGACCTCGTCTTCGGTGGGGAACGGACCCATGCCGAGCAGGCCGTTCTCGGAGTGCAGCTGCACGTCGGAGTCCGCGGGAAGGAAGTTCGCGACCTCGGTGGGCAGGCCGATGCCGAGGTTGACGATCTGGCCCGCGCGCACCTCGGCGGCCGCGCGCCTCACCATGTCGTCGCGCGACCAGCTCATCGTTCGCCGGCTCCTGGGCGCTTCCGCGTCGTGCGAAACTCGATGACGTTCTTGTGCGCGCGCACCTCGACGACGCGCTTGACGAAGAGGCCGGGCAGATGGACGTCGTCGGGGTCGATGGCGCCCGGCTCGACGAGGCGATCGACCTCGGCCACGGTGACGTCGGCCGCCATGGCCATGAGCGGGCTGAAGTTGCGCGACGTCCGGTGAAAGCGCAGGTTCCCGAGGCGGTCACCCACGGCGGCGCGCACGATGGCGAGGTCGGCGCGCAGCGGCCGTTCGAAGACGTGCTGGCGGCCGTCGAGCTCGCGGATCTCCTTGCCCTCGGCGACGACCGTGCCCACGCCCGTGGGCGTATAGAAGCCGCCGATGCCCGCGCCGCCCGCGCGGATGCGCTCGGCGAACGTGCCCTGCGGGTTGAGCTCGACCTCGACGGTGCCGTCGAGGTACTGCTCGGCGAGGTCGGGGTTGCCCCCGATGAAGCTGCACACGACGCGCCGGACCTGGCGGTTCTTGAGCAAGACGGCCAGCCCCTGGCCCTGGTTGCCGCAGTTGTTGCTGATGATCGTGAGGTCCTTGACGCCTCGCCGCGCGATGGCCTCGATGCAGGCCTCGGCGTTGCCCGAGAGGCCGAAGCCGCCCGACATGATGCGCATGCCGTCGCGCAGCAGATCGAGCGCGTCGTCGACGGTCGCGTAGACCTTGCCGCCGTCCGCGGCGCTCACGCGCCGTCCCCCAGCCATTCGTCGAGGGCGCGCCCGAGCGCCGCGACCGCCTCTTCGAGCTCGACCTCGCTGATGACGAGCGGGGGCGCGAAGTAGAGGAGGTTGTCGCGCTTGTGCATGTGCAGGTGATGGCGACGCAGCGTCGCGGCCAGCTTGGCGAGCGCGGGCGCCGGCAGCGGCTCCTTCGTGCCGGGGACGCACAGCTCGAAGGCCCAAAGCAGGCCGAGGCCGCGGACCTCGGCGATCTGCGGGCGCGTCCGCGCGAGCGCCGCCAAGCGCGGACGCAGCCGTTCGCCCAGCGTCGCCGCGCGGTCGACGAGCCCGTCGTCGCGGTAGGTCTCGATGGCCGCCACGATGGCCGCGCACACGAGCGGGTGCGCGTAGCTCGTCAGGCCGCACGAGAGCACCGCGTCGTCGAAGTGGCGCGCGATGCGGTCGCTCACGATGACGGCGCCGCCTGGCGCGTAGCCGCCCGTGAGGGCCTTCGCCATCGTCATGAGGTCGGGCGTGACGCCGTCGTGGTCGACCGCGAACCAGCGGCCCGTGCGGCCGAACCCCGACAACACCTCGTCGGCGATCAGGAGGACGCCGTGCCTGTCGCAGATGGCGCGCAGCTTTTTCCAGTACCCGTTCGGGGGCACGAAGACGCCGTTCGCGCCGACGATCCCCTCGGCGATCACGGCCGCCACCGTGTCGGGCCCCTCGCGCAACAAGGTCGTCTCCAGGTCCTCGGCGCACTCGTGCGCGCACGACGCCGGCTTCTTGCCGAAGGGGCAGCGGAAGCAGTACGGGTCGGCGAAGCGCGCCACGCCCGGCAGCCCGGGCTCGAACGCCTCGCGCCGCGGGTCGCCCGACAACGACAGCATCGCGAGCGTCGCGCCGTGATAGCTGCGCGTTCGCGCGACGACCTTCTTCCGCCCCGTCACGAGGCGCGCCATCTTCACGGCGTTCTCGTTGGCCTCGGCGCCCGACAGACACAGGAAGCTCTTCGAGAGCCCGTCGGGCGTGACCTCGGCGAGCAGCTCGCCCGCGCGCGCCTTCGAGGGAAAGACCGACGTCGGATATGAGAGCAAGCCTTGGGAGGCGGCCGCCGCCAGGGCCTCGCGCATGCGCGGGTGGCCGTGCCCGAGGCTCGCGTTCCAGGTCATGCTGCCGAGATCCCACCAGCGCGCGCCGTCTGCGGTCGTGAAGCGCGCCCCCTGGCCCTCGATGATCTCGAGCGGCACGGCGGCGTTCTGCGCGCTCCAGGTGTAGAAGACGCGCGCCTTCTGCCGCGCGGTCAGGTCGACGGGCGTGCTCACGAAGTCGCGTCGCGACACGCGCCCGCGAAGACCTCCGCGGTCGCGCGCGCCTGCTCCTCCGTGATGATGAGGGGAGGGGACAGCCGGATGGCCTTGCGCCCGCACTCGAGCACGAGCAATCCGCGCTGAAAGCACAGGTTCGCGACGGCGTCGCTGAGCTCGGGCGTCGCGAGCTCGACACCGATCATGAGGCCCACGCCGCGCACGTCGGTGACGCCCGCGTTGCCCACGAGCGCCGTCTCGAGCAACGCTCGGAGCTTGTCGCCCATGCGCGCGGAGTTCTCGACGAGCCCGCCCTCGAGGAGCTCGATCGTCGCGAGGCCGGCCGCGATCGAGACCGGGTTGCCCGCGATCGTCGAGCCGTGGCTGCCCGGCGGCCAGGTCATCTTCTCGCGCGGCGCCATCATCGCGCCGAGCGGCATCCCAGACGCGATCCCCTTGGCGAGCAGCAGGATGTCGGGCACGACGCCCGTGAGCTCGGCCGCGAACATCTTGCCCGTGCGGCCCATCCCCGTCTGGACCTCGTCGAAGACGAGCAGGATGCCGTGCTGGTCGCACGCGGCGCGCAGGCGCGGCAAGAAATCCGCGGGCGGCACGATGTAGCCGCCTTCGCCCAGGACCGGCTCGACGATGATGGCCGCGACGTCCTCGGGCGCCGTCACGGTCTGGAAGAGCTCCTCGACGCTGTCGGCGCTGCCGTACTCGGCGTGATAGACGTTCGCGAGCAGCGGGCCGAAGCCCTTGCGGTACTTCGACTTGCTGGCAGTGAGCGAAAGCGACCCCAGCGTGCGCCCGTGGAAGCCGCCCCGGAACGCCACGAGGTTCGGCCGGTGCGTGTGGTTGCGCGCGAGCTTGAGCCCCGCCTCGACCGCCTCGGTCCCAGAGTTCGTGAGGAACGTCTGCCACTGGTGGGTGTTGCCGCGGGGGCCGATGCCGCGCGCGAGCTCCGCAAGCTTCTCGCAGATGGTGCCGTAGCCCGGGTAGTGGAAGTCCGTGCCGCAGATGTGGATGAGCACCTCGGCCTGCGCGGCGATGGCCGCCGCGACGGCCGGGTGACAGTGGCCCGTCGACGCCGTTGCGACGCCGGCCTCGGCGTCGAGATAAACGTTGCCGTCGACGTCCTCGACCATGCAACCAGAGGCGCGCCGCACCATGAGCGGGTAGCAATGGATGAGCGACGGCGACAGGTGAGGGAGGGCGCGCGCGATCATCTCCCTGGCGCGCGGGCCGGGAGGCGGCGTCACCATCGTGATGGGCTGCGCCGCCAGCGCCTGCAGCGCCACCTTGGCCGCCGCCTGTGCACCGTGCGGGCTCATCGCGTCATCTCACGCCGTCAAATCGGGCCTTTGGGGACCCTTCTTGAGGTTTCGTGCTCGTCGCGGTCATTCGTGTGCCCACGACTATCGTGGACCGCCGCGGCGTCACTCGCAAATGGCGCGGGCTCTGGCGAGATCTCGAGGCATCACTCGCAAATGGTCCGGCTCTGTTCCCTGAGGTAACAGGGCAGCGTGTAGACGCCGCCGATGTTCTTTCCGGTCGAGCCCGACCCCTTCCAGCCACCGAAGGGCTGCACGCCCGGCCAGGCGCCCGTCGTCGCCCCCGCGGCCCGGTTGACGTAAACGACACCAGCCTGGATGCGCTCGAGGAAGGCGTCGATCTCGTCAGGCTTGCGCGAGAAGAAGCCCGCCGTCAGGCCGAAGGTGGTGTCGTTGGCCTGGTCGAGCGCCTCGTCGAGGCTGTCCACGGCCGTCACGGCGACGATGGGCACGAACAGCTCCTCGCGCACGAGCGCGTGCGCGCGCGGCAGGCCCGCGAGCACGGTGGGCTTGACGAAGTAGCCGTGCGCGAACGCGCCCTCTCGCAAGACCTGTCCGCCGGCGCGCACGACGTCCGGGCCAGCCTCCGCCGCCAGCGCCGCGAAGCGCTGATAGTCCTCGTAGCCGGACTTGGTCGCGACCGGCCCCACGAACACGCCCTTGTCGAGCGGGTTCCCGATCTTCGTCGCGTCGGTCATCTTGGCCAGCTTGGCCGTGAAGACCTCGGCGACGGCGCGGTGCACGTAGACGCGCGAGCAAGCCGAGCACTTGTGCCCGTTCATGCCGAAGGCCGAGCGGTAGACGCCCTGCACGGCCTTGTCGATGTCGGCGCTGTCCATGACGATGGCCGGGTTCTTGCCACCCATCTCGACGATGCACGGCTTGGGATACTTCGTGGCGAAGCGCTGGTAGAGCTGCTTGAAGCCGACGTCGTACGAGCCCGTGAAGGTCAGGCCGTCGACGCCGGGGTGCATGGTGAGGCCGTCGCCCACGACGCGTCCGCTGCCCGGGACGCAGCTCACCGTGCCGCGCGGCAGGCCCGCCTCCTCGAGGATCTCGACGAGCTTGATGCCGGAGAGCGGCGTCTCCGACGACGGCTTGCACACGACGGTGTTGCCCGTGACGAGCGCCGCCGCCACGGGCGCGCCCAGGAGCGCGTACGGAAAATTCCACGGCGCGACGACGGCCCAGACGCCGTGAGGCCGGAGCACGCTCGTGTTGCGGTCGGTGGGCACGAGCTTGCCCATCTCCTTGACGTACCCGCCGCTCTCCCGCATCTGCTGGTTGTAGTAAGTGAGCAGGTCGGCGGTCTCCTCGACCTCGCCGAGCGCCTCGACGCGGTTCTTGCCCATCTCGTGCATGAGCCACGCCGACAGCTCGTAGCGCCGCTTGCGAATCAGGTCCGCGGCCTTGTCGAGGAGCTGCGCGCGCTGCGCCCACGGCGTGCGGCTCCAGCCGGGGAACGCGGCGCGCGCCGCGGCGACCGCATCGTCAACGTCCTGTTTCGTCCCGCTCGCGACGCGCGCCACGACGACGCGCGTGTCGCTCGGCGACAGGCTGTCGATGGTCGTCGCGCCGGTGCGCGTCTGGCCCGCGACGTGCAACGGATAGGTCCGGCCGAGCTCGCTGCCGACTCGCGCGATCGCTGCGTCGAAGGCGGCGTTCACCTCGGGGTCGTCGGCGCCCAAGCTGATGTACGTGATCTTACCCGTGGCGGTCATCGTACACTGAGGATAGACCAAGTTTCGGTCGGCCGCGCCGGACGGTGAGCGCGCGACGCCGGGCGCGAGAGAAAACAACGGTGAGAGCCCGGGGCTCGGCGTTGACACCCAACATGTGAATCCGTACTCTCGCGCCCTTGTTCGAAGGGGGGAGAAGGAAATGACGAAGGCGGAGTTGATCGAGCGGGTTTACGGCCACAAGCAGCTCCCGCACGATCTGACGAAGAAGACCGTCATTCAGATCGTCGATCTCCTCTTCACGGAAATGGGCGACTACTTCATCCGCAGCAAGGTGACGCGGAACCAGAGCGCCAAGCTCACCTACCCCGGCTTCGGCACCTTCTCGAAGCGACGCCGCGGCCAGCGCGTCGTCAAGGACTTCAACACTGGTGAGCCCATCACGATTCCGCCCATGGAGACGGTGACTTTCTCGCCCGGTCAAGAGCTGCGCAGCCTCCTCAACCGGAACGGCAAGGCCAACGGCAAGGCGCAAGGCAAACGCGGCGCAGCCGCCGGCAAAGGCGAGTAGCCCTCGATAGGAGTCGCGACCGCTGGCCCCCGGCCCGCGGACGCGGCACAATGGATCATGCTGGATCCGCACCTGGAACTGGCCGACCTGCACATACACGTCGGCGCGGCCGTGGCGCCGCACATCCTGTGGTCGATCGCGCACGATCAGGGCTTCAAGCTGCCGGTCCAGACGTTCTGGGAGTTCCGGGACCTCGTGACGGCCAAGCCGGAGCAGATCTCGAATCTCAACGATTACTTGGCAATCCTTCACGAATGGACTGAAAAGATTCAGAGTTCTCCGTCCGCTATCGAGCGGTCGATCTACGAGGTCATCGGCAAGGAATTCCGGTCGAGCAACGTCTCGCTCATCGAGCTGCGCTTCAATCCCATGAAGCGGAACCTCGATGGAGAGCGCGACCTCGACCACATCATCCACGCGGCGCTGCGCGGGATGGACCGCGCGTGCCTGGAGTACGGCGTGCGCGCCGGGCTCATCTTCTGCCTGGCGCGCGAGTTCCCGCTCGAGCTCAACGAGATCATCGTGAAGAAGGCGGTCAAGTACCGGGCGCGCGGCGTCGTGGGCATCGACCTCGCGGGGCCCGAGATGCACACGCTCGAGCTCGGCGCCGAGGTCGACGGCTACCGCGATCTCTTCGCGCGCGCGCGGGCCGCCGGCATGGGGACGACGGTCCACACGGGGGAGACGCAGTACACGGCCGTGCCGGGCGTCCTCGCCGTGCTCGAGAAGCTGCGGCCCTCGCGCATCGGACACGGCGTGGCCGCGGCCGCCAGCGACGAGGCGGTGCGCAAGCTCGAAGAGACCGGCACGGTGCTCGAGATCTGCCCGAGCTCCAACCTGCGCACGCACGCCGTGTCCGATCTCGAGGCGCTGGGCGCGGCGCTGCGAACGTTCGAGGAGGGCGGCGTGCGCTACACGATCAACACCGACGGGCCGTACCTCCTGAACACGCACCTGCGCTTCGAGTACCAGATGCTGCTCGACGCCGGCATCCTCACGGAGTCGCAGGTCGAGCGCGTCAACGCCGTCGCGCACGCGGCGACGTTCATCAAGTAGCCTACGGGTGCGGCGCCGTGCAGTCGATCGCCGTGACGAGCGTCTTCGGCACGGCGTTGGAGCCGCGGTCGACCTGGAGGCGCTGCGCGCCCGCGCCGCACGTGGCGGCGTCGTCGACGAGGGTCCAGCAGGGCGTGGCGCCTGCCGCGCCGGTGCAGGCGGGCAGGCGGGTGGCCATGCGGCCGCCGCTGTCGTCCAACCAACGATCGACGACCGTGCAGCCGGGCCCGGCCGGGTCGGGCGTCGGGACACACGCCGGCGTGATGGGCCGCGAGAAGCGCGTCGAGATCTCCTTGAGGATCGGTCCCATCGAATCGTCGCAGATGCTCGACAGCAGGCCGTGGCCGCCGAAGGCGTTCACGGCCTCGGCCAGCCGCACGGCCGGGTCGGCGTTCGTGCCGTCGGCCGACATGCAGGAGTGCTGAATGCTGGGCCAAACCGACGAGCCGGGGATGCCTTGAGGGGTCGCAACGTCGACGACGTAGGGCGTCGCGGGGCCCGTGACGGCCGCCAGGAAGACATGCGCCGGATCGCCCTTGAGATTCTTCGAGAAGGCCACGACAGGTCCCAGCATGCGGCGCAACGTCCCATCGACGCGCGGAGAGAAGCGGTTCCAGGCCTCGAGCTCCGCGCCCGGGTCGCCGCGGCGGAGGGCGAGCAAGAGCGCGACGTCGTCCGCGTCGACGGGCGCCGCCCCGGCGCGGCCGGGAAGAACGCGAAAGGATGTCAGGGGCATCGTCCCACCCTATAGTGCGGGGGCGTGGCCCCCAGTCGGTCAGAAATCGGCGTCCTGGCCGTGGCGCTCGGCGTCGTCCTCGGGGCGGGGCGACCGGCGCGCGCCGCCGACACGTTTGCCTGGACGGCGGCGGACGCGCCCGCGGGGGCGCGGGACCGCGAGGCGACGCGGCGCTTCGACCTGCTGCGCCTCGTCGAGCTCACCGTCGAGGTGGACAACGCGTTCTCGGCCGCGAACCGGGAGGCCCTCGCGGCCGCCGAGCTGCGGCTCGCCACCGTGCGCGGCGTGCGGCGCGTCTTCGGGCCGGCGCGCTTGCTGGAGGTCGCCCTCGACGGCTCGGGGAAGGCCACGGCGCGCGCCGTGCTCTCGCGCGGAACGAGCGAGAGCGACGGCGAGGAGGCGCGCCAGCGCGTCGTGCGGCGCGCCGACGCGCTCGGGTGGTTCGTCTCCGCCAACGGCCGCGAGGTCCGTTTCTTCGTCGACGTCGACGACCCGCGGCGCGCGCGCCGGGAGCTCGGCGCGGCGCTCACGACGTCGGGGCTCGGCCTCGTCCAGGCCGCTTCGGGCGACGGCGTCACGGCGCGCGTGCTCGCGCCGGACCCGCGCGCCGGCGGGGCGCCCTGGTGGCCGGCGGCCTTCGCCGTGGCCGGCGTGCTCTTCATGGCGCTCGCCGGGTTCAAGGCGCGGCCCCTCATGGGCGGATTCTCGCGCGGCCGCGCGCTCGCCGTCACGGCCGCGGCGGCCGTGGGGGCGGCCGCGCCGTTCGCGCTCGTGCCCATCGCGGGCGTTCGACTCGCGGGCGCGGCGGCCGCGCTTGCCGCGGCGGCCGCGGTGCAGCTCGGCCTCTTGTTCGAGTCGCGTCGGCCGCCGCCCGTGGGGTGGAACCGCTTCGCGCGTCCGCCGTCGCTCGTGCTGCTGCTCGCGCTCGCGCCCATCGGCATGTTCGTGGCGCTGGCGCCGAGACTGCGCGTCGGCACGCACCAGTGGAGCGCGGCGCCGCTCGCCTTCGTCGACGTGCGCGCGGACCTCGACGCGCCCGTCGTCCTGCACGAGGTGCAGCGCCTCGTCGAGTTCCTGCGCGCCCAGCCGGGCGTCGCGGGCGCCTGGTCGGTCGCCGATCTCTTCTCGGGCGTCGAGGTCGAGGGCGAGGAGGCGAGCCGCATTCCCACCGACACCGAGGACGTGCGCCACGTGCTCGTGCAGACGCGCAGCGATCCGGCCGTCGCGCTCGAGCTCGCGGCCGATCACCGCGAGGCGCTCGTCGTCGTGCGCTTCGACGAGGAAGGCGAGACCTCGACCGATCGTCTGGACCTCGCGCGGCGGCTCTCGACGTACGTCGCGGCGGAGCTGCGCGCGGCGCTCGTGCCCGTCGACCTGCGGGCGCCCGAGCTGCCGCTCGTCACGCGCGGCGTCGCCAAGGGTCTGCTCGCGAGCGACACGCGCGAGCGCGTCGTGAGCATCTGCGCGCGCTCCGGGCGCGCCCTCACGGGCGCCGAGGCGCTCGCTGTCGATCGCGTGGCGCGCCAGGCCGCCGCGATCCCGACGGCCGACCCGGCGCGCCTGCACGCCGAGCTCGCCGACGACGTCCGCGACTTCCTGACGCACGATCCGGTGCCGCTGCGGGCCGGCGAGCAGGCGCGCCTCGTCGACGCCCTCGTGGCGCTGCCCGACGACGCGACGGCGGCGGACGTCAGCCGCGTGCTCGCGGCGACCTACGCCGCGCGTCTGTCGGAGCGGGCGCTCGCGGACACGGCGGCCATCGTCGCGCGGCGCATCGAGCTCGTGCGCTGGCGGCACACGGCGCGCATCAACTTCCACGAGATGCTCTACGGCGCCGACCTCCCGACCGACGGCGTCCTCGCCGACGAGGTGCGAAGCGCGACACTCGAGGGCATGGGTCCCGTGGTGGGCATCCCCGTGGCGTCCGGCAACCCCGCCGCGCTCCGCATCGAGGCCGCGCTCATCGGAGGTGTTGCCCACGATCGCGCGCTGTCCGACGCGTGGCTCGAGGGATTGCGTCGCGGGACCGTGTTCGTGCTCGTCGCGTGGTCGCTGTTGCTCGCGCTCGTCGGAGGGGCAGGCGGCCTCGCCTGGTTGCCGCTCGCATTCGCGCCGGCCGCCGCGGTGGTGCTCGGGCCGGCGCTCGCGCGCGAGCCCGTCGGCTTGTGGGCGCTGTCGCTGCTCTCGGGCGCGCTCGCCGCGGGGGGCGTCGTTGCGACGGCCTTCGCGGCCCGGAGGCCGAGATGACGGCGGGGGCGCGCCGGGCCGCCGTCGTCGCGCTCGCGCTCGGCACCTCGTGCGCGGGTCCGCCGTGGTTCATGGGCTCGCCTCTCGACGGGCGTCCCTCGATTCCGCCCACGCGCAAGAACCTCTCTTACAAGGGCGAGCGGGCGGCGGCCGCGGAGGCGCGCGCCAGGGGCGAGACCATCCTCGAGCTCCGCGCGCTGCTCGTCCTCGACGAGCTCGAGCGCCTCGAGCCGGACAGCCGCGAGCGCCTCGTGACGCTGCTCGAGCTCCGCGCCGCCGAGCTTCACGGCCTCGGGCGCGCCATCGCCGAGAGCCGCGACCTCGAGCGGCTGGCGCGGCTCGCGCCGGCGCGCGGGGCCGGGTTTCTGGGCGAGCGGGCGCTGGCCGCGCGCGCGGCGGGCGACGCCTGGCTCGCCGTCGGCGCGTCGCAAGAGGCGCGCGCCGCCTACCAGCGGGCCGGCGAGCTCGGCGCGAGCGACCTCGGCTTCCGCGTGCGGGCGCTCGCGGGCCAGGCGCCGCCCGAGACGACGACGCTCGCCGAGATGCGCGCCGCGATCGAGGCGCTTCCGCTGCGCGCCGTGCCGCCCTTGGCCCTCGCGTACATCCGACACGGCGGCGGCGATCGTGCCACGCTCGCGCGGGCGCTCGCGGCCGCGCGGCAAGAGAAGCAGGACGGCCTCGCCGTGCGCATCGGCGACGCCCTGCGCGGCCCGCCCGAGGCCGAGCGCGCCGGCGGGGACGCCGACGGCGGCGCGCCCGAAATCGGCGGCGCCGTCCTCGCCGACGCGGCCGTCCTCGCGGCCGCGGCGCCCACGGACGCGACCCCGGTCGACCTCGCGGCGCCATCGCCCGTGCCCGTCGACCTCGAGGCCTGGGTGCTGGGCGGTGTGACCGTCTCCGCGCGGCTGCTGCCGCTCGTGAGGGCGCATCCCGAGGTCTTGGCGGATGTCCCGCGGGCCGTCGGCTGGGTGGACTTCCTGCTCGGAGAGGACGAGACGTCGCCAGAGGTCCTGGAGCTCGCCGCGCTCGTTTTCGGGCGCGCGGCTCGCCTCGGCGGCACCGAGCGCATGCTCATGGAGCTCGCGTACGCGAGCCCCGACCGCGCCGACGGCCTCGCGCGCGGGGCCGCAGTCTGGGAGAGCCTCGGCCGCACGCGCGAGGCGTGCGCGCAATGGATGCGCGCCGCGAAGTGGCGCGACGACGCCGAGGATCCGACGTGGCGCAAGGCCATCTCCTGCGCGCGTCACGATCCCGGCGCGGGCGACTGGCGCGAGATCCGCGGCTACGTCCTCAGCCGCGCTCGCCCCGAGCGCCGCTCCGCCCTGGCGGCCACCCTGGACGCGGACTGAACCGCGCTCAAAACACGTCGGCTTCGAAGACCCAGACTTCCGTCTCGGGCTCGCGCCAGGCGCCGGTGGGCAGCCCGGCCTTCCGGCACGTCTCGCCCAGGAACGTCTCGCGATCGAAGCCGTGATCGGCGGCCACCTGGGGCAGCAGCAAGCCATGGTGCGCGCCGCGGCGAACCTCGAGGCCGTGCCGCCCGAGCTCGATCTCCGCTGGGCCGCGGATGCGGCGCGCGGGGCCGAGGACGGAGATCTCGACGGTGAGCCCCTTCAGATCGCGCGCCGCGAGCGGGGCGAACCGCTGATCGCGCGTCGCCGCGGCGCCCGCCATCGCGTGGACGGTGCCCCACAACGGTTCGAGCGTGCCGAACGTGCCGATGCAGCCACGCAGCTCGCCGCCCACGCGCACCGTGACGAAGGCGGCGCCCGGCTCCTCGAGCCCGCTGGGCGGCGGTCCGGCTTCGTGAGGCTCGCCTCGGGCCGCGTGGGACGCCGCCTCGCGCGCGAGGGCGAGCAGGGCTTGTCGCTGCGGCGTCGTCAGCATCGCGGCGCGCGGCGCTATCTCGAGCGTTCCTCGAAGGCCACGAGCTTCGCGCGGAGCGCCTCGAAGACCGCGCGGCTCGCGGGCGCCGCGGCGAGGTCGTGTTGTTCTTTCGGATCGGCGCGGAGATCGTAGAGCTCCCAGCGCCGATCGCTGACGCGGTGGATGAGCTTGTGGTCGCCGTCGACCATCATGATCGCGTGGTGCGGCCAGGCCGTCGCCGGCAGCATCTCTGAGAAGATCGGGCCGCGCGCGCGCGGCTTGCCCTCGAGAAGGGGCAGCAGACTCCGGCCGCGCACGGCCGCGGGCGTCGGCGCGCCCACCATGTCGAGGAGGGTCGGCCCGACGTCGACGAGCGCCACCGGATCGTCGACGACGCGCGCCCCTCGGCCCGGCACGGCGATGACGAGCGGCACGCGCATCTGTTCGTCGAAGAGATCGGTGCCGTGGAAGTAGGCCTTGTGCTCGCCCCAGGCCTCGCCGTGGTCCGCCATGACGACGACCGCCGTGTCGTCCGCGAGGCCGAGCTCGCTCACGGCGGCGAGCAGCTTGCCGAGCCAGAGATCGGCGAAGGCGATCTCGTAGTCGTACTTCTCGACGAGGCCCGGAAGGCCCGTGAGCGTCGTGGGGAACTCTTTGTGCGGCATGTACGACGAGTGCGGCTCGAACAGGTGCGTCCACAAGACGAAGCGCTCCTTGCGCGCGGCGGCCTGGCGCAGGCGTGCGATCACGCGCGGCACGATGCGCGGCGAGGCCGTGTCCTTGTTCGACTCCGCGATGGTCCCGGCGCCGTCGTTGGACCATTCGGCGAAGGCCTTGCTGATCCCGCGGTCCGCAGTGAAGTAGAAGTGCGAGAAGATGCCGATGGGCGCGAGGCCCGCGGCCGCGAGGCCCTCGAAGAAGGTCTGGTTCGTGGGCAAGAGGTTGGGGTAGTTCACACCGGGCTTGTCCCAGGCGATCCCCGAGGGTGGCCGGCTCGTGAGGATCGAAGGGAACGAGCGCGGCGTGTTGGGGGCCTGGGACCACACGCGCCGGAAGTAGGTGCCGCGCGCCGCGAGCGCGTCGATCGTGGGCGTGAGCGAGCGGCCGCCGGCGCCGACCGGCCGCCGGTATCCGGCGACGCCCAGGCGATCGGCGCGGAACGCGTCGATCGTCACGATCAAGATGTTGCCCTTCCAGAACGCGGGACCCGCCGCGCGCGGCGCCGCGGCCGTCGGCGCCGTCGCGTCCGCGGAGGCGCCCGCGATGGCTTTGGCGTCGCCGTCTTCGCAGTTTTGATCGATGCCGTCGCCGGGGACGTCCTCGGCGCCGGGATAGATCGTCGCGTCGTGGTCGTCGCAGTCGCCGCCGCCGAAGCGGGCCGAGAAGCCGTCGCCGTCGTGATCCGTGAGCCGCCGCGCCAGCGAGAGCGCGAAGCGAAGGCCGAGCCCGCCGTCGCCCACGGCCTGATACGCCGGCGCGCCCTCGGGGAGGCGCGCGCCCGCGACGAGCGCCGCGACGGAGAGCAGCACGGCGCCGATCTTGAGCGGCGTCGTGGGCGCGCGCGCGGCGAGCCGCCGACCGAAGGACGTGCCGAACCAGAACAGTCCGTGCGCCGTCCCGAGGAGCAGCGCCAGCCCGAGCGCGACGAGGGGCCCGAGATCGAGCACGCGCCAGTCCGCGCGCGACAGCGCGAAGACGAGCCCGAGGACGGCCGCGGCGACGAAGCACAGGAGCAGGAGGCCGGCGCGCCCCGTCGCGCGTGGACGGGGCAGGGCGCGCGTGAGCCGCCGCAGGGCGGGCAGGGCGGCCAGCGCGACGACCGCGGCCGGAACGGCGGCGATGGCGACCATGCCGGCGGCCGCGATCGTGGCGAGCTTCTGACTCTGCATCTGACCGATGAGCAGGCGCTGGCCGGCGGCGTTGACGACGGCGGCGACGGCGATGCCCACCGCGGCGAGCGCGGCGTGGCGCCACATGCGCGGCAGGTCGCGCGTTGTTACCACTGGGTCCGGCGGCAGGCCGTACACCTCGGGCTGG
>DASXOE010000127.1:0-34392 GCA_036494575.1 Polyangia bacterium
ATCGGCCCTACTGGCAGAAGGCGGCGAGCGCGGCGTCCGAGCGGTGGGCCATCTCGCTCGCGGCGGCGCGCGAGCCGCTCGACTACAAGCCCGGCACGCTCTCCGTCTATTCGGACCTCGGGTTCATCCTGCTCGGCTGGCTGCTGGAGCGCGTCACCGAGCTGCGCCTCGACGCGCTCGCCGAGCGCGACATCTTCCGGCCCCTCGGCCTCTCGACCGCGGGGTTCGTCAACCTCTCGGACCCGGACGCGCGCGCGCGCCTGCTGGCCGAGCGCTCCGTGGCCGCCACGCAGCAGTCGGCCGAGCGCGGCCACGTCGTGCTCGGCGAGGTCGACGACATGAATGCCTACGTCATGGGCGGCATCTCGGGGCACGCGGGGCTGTTCTCCGACGCCGAGGCGCTGTCGACCATCGCCGGCGCGCTCGTCGCGGCTTGGAAGGGCGCGGCTCCCGTCACGAAGGACGGCCGCGAGCTCGTCGCGCGCGACGTCGTCCGCGAGTTTTGGGAGCCCGCGCGCGTGCCGGGCTCGACCTGGCGCCTCGGGTGGGACGGCCCGGCGCCTCGAGACTCGCAGGCCGGGACGCGCCTGTCGCGCGCGGCCGTCGGACACCTCGGCTTCACGGGCTGCTCGCTGTGGATCGATCCCGACCGAGAGACCTGGATCGTGCTGCTCGCCAACCGCGTCCATCCGACCGTCCCGGAGCAAGACCGGTTCCGAGCCTTTCGTCCCGCGCTCCACGACGCCGCCCTCGACGCCCTCGGCTATGAAGCGTAGTCGGGACGACGCCTCCTCCTCGCGGCGCTGGCCGGCATCGCGCCGTGGGCCCTGATCCCCCGCCTGTTGGTGGAGCGACCGCCGGTGGCCTAGAATCGTGTCTGAAGATGACGCGACCCAGGTTGGCTCTCGCGTGCCTCGGCGGCGCGGCGCTCAGCTGCGCTCACCCGGCGCCGCGCGGGCCCGTCGCGACCTCGAAGGCAGCTTCGACGCAATCCCCGACGAGCTGCGGCCAGGCATCCGCCCCGTATCTGGCCGAGGTGTGCGCCATGGGTGAGCCCTCGCTGGCCGTGGCGGGTCCCGAGACGTACCGCTTCGTCTGGACGAGGCACCTGCGCAATCCCGTCGCCGTGCGCGTCACGCGCGCCGGCGCGGACGTGGCCGTCGTGATGGTCGAGCTCGACGCGCACGACCCTTCGACGAAGCGCCACCATGAATTCGTCGCGGGCGCCGAGGTGTGGGCCACGCTCCGTCGGCACCTCGAGGCGGCCGACTTCTGGAACCTGGCGGGTGACCCCGGCGAAGACGAGCGCGGCCTCGACGGCGCCGACTGGGTCATCGAGGGCCGACGCGGCGGTCTCTACCATTCCGTGATTCGGTGGGAGCCGAAACCCGGGCCGTTCAGGGACGCGTGCGAGGACCTCATCAACGTGGCCGGCGTTTCGTTCCCCGCGGAGATCCGTTGAGCGGCTTGCGCGCGCCCGTGGCCGTCCCCGTCGAGGTGTCCACGGACGTCGGCGCCGAGGGGCGCCGCGTGTTCCGGCTCGCGGCGAGCGTCGGCGAGGACGGCGTGCGGCTCGTCCGCGCGGCGCCCTTCGAGGTCGGCCGCCCCGTCGCCGTGCGCTTCGTCCTGCCCGAGGGCGAGGCCGTGGCGACGCGCGCCGAGGTTTTGCCCGCCGACGGCGATGACGAGCTCGAGCAGGAGGGCGCGGGAGGCCGTGAGCTCTCGTTCATCGAGCCGTCCGCCGAGACGCGCGCCGCGATCCGCGCCTACGTGCGCGCCCGGCTGAGCCTACCGGAAGGATGAATCGCCGAAGGATGAATCGATGACGGACAGGAAGCCGGGATCCCCAACGACGCCCACCGAGCGGCTCGCCGCCATGGAGCGCGAGGCCCTCGAGGGCGGCGGCGTCGAGCGCGTCGCGCGCCAGCACAAGGCGGGCAAGCTCACGGCGCGCGAACGCGTCGAGCTCCTGTGCGATCCGGGCTCGTTCGTCGAGATCGGGAAATTCGTCACGCATCGAGGCACGGACTTCGGCATGGCCGCCAACAAGGTCCTCGGCGACGGCGTCGTCACGGGTTACGGCACGGTGGCCGGCCGCACGATCTTCCTCTTTGCGCAGGACTTCACGGTGTTCGGCGGCTCGCTGTCGGAGGCCTACGCCGGGAAGATCTGCCGGGTCATGGACCTCGCCATGAAGGCGGGCGCGCCCATCGTGGGCCTCAACGACTCGGGCGGCGCCCGCATCCAGGAGGGCGTGGCCTCGCTCGCCGGCTACGCCGAGATCTTCCTGCGCAACACGCTGGCGTCGGGCGTCGTGCCCCAGCTGTCGGCAGTGCTGGGGCCGTGCGCGGGCGGCGCCGTCTACTCGCCCGCCATCACGGACTTCATCTTCATGGTCGAGTCGTCGAGCTACATGTTCATCACGGGCCCGGACGTCATCCGCGCCGTCACGCACGAGGAGGTGACGAAGGAGGATCTCGGCGGCGCGCACACGCACGCGACGCGCTCGGGCGTCGCGCACCGCGCCTTCGCCGACGAGCCGTCGTGCCTCGACGCGATCCGCGACCTGCTGACCTATTTGCCGCAGAACAACCGGGAGGATCCGCCGCGCCGGCCCACGCGCGACCGGCCCGACCGCGAGGACGCCGAGCTCGACGGGCTCATCCCGCTCGATCCGGCCAAGCCCTACGACATGCGCTCGCTCCTCGCGCGCGTCGTCGACGACGGCCGCCTGCTCGAGATCCAGCCCGAGTACGCGCCCAACATCATCGTGGCCTTCGCGCACCTCGACGGACGCAGCGTGGGGCTCGTCGCCAACCAGCCGGCGCACCTCGCGGGCTGCCTCGACATCGCCGCCTCGGTCAAGGCGGCGCGCTTCGTACGCTTCTGCGACTGCTTCAACATCCCGCTCCTCACGTTCGTCGACGTGCCGGGGTTTCTGCCGGGCACGGCGCAAGAGTTCGGCGGCATCATCAAGCACGGCGCCAAGCTGCTCTACGCCTTCGCCGAGGCCACGGTGCCCAAGCTCACCGTCATCACGCGCAAGGCCTACGGCGGCGCCTACGACGTCATGTCGTCGAAGCACATTCGCGGTGACGTCAGCTTCGCGTACCCCGCCGCGGAGATCGCCGTCATGGGACCCGAGGCGGCCGTGGGCATCGTGTTTCGCGAGGAGCTCGCCAAGGCCGCCGATCCCGCGGCGGCGCGCGCGCAGTATCTGGCCGACTACCGCGAGAAGCTCGCCAATCCCTACACGGCGGCGAGCCTCGGTTACATCGACGAGGTCATTCGGCCGCGCGAGACGCGGGCCCGCCTCGCGCGCGCGCTCGCCGCAGTGGGGACGAAGCGCGATTCGAATCCGCCCAAGAAGCACGGGAACATCCCCTTGTGACGATGGCCCGCGGAAGATGGCTCGCGCCGGCCCTCGGCGTGCTCGTCGTCGCGGGCTGCGCGACCGGGCCGCGGACCGTGACCAGGCTCGTCGGGGACAGGATCGTCGTGACGCGCGCCGTGAGCCCCGAGGCGTACGAGCACGTCGCGCGCGCGCTCCTCTATGAGGAGGAGGAGCGCTGGGACGATGCGGCCGCCGAGCTGCAACGCGCGCTGCCGTTCGACGAAGACGCCGCCGAGGTGCGCGCCGAGCTCGCGGAGCTGTTCGTGCGCCTCGGCCGTTTCGACGACGCCGCCGGCGAGATCGAGCGCTCGCTCGAGACGGCGCCCAGCGTCGAGGGCTACCTCGCGCGCGCGCACCTCGCGGACGCGCGGCACGACGCCGGGGCCGCGCTCGATTCGCTGCGCAGCGCCGTCGGCGCGGCGCTCTCCGACGAAAACCCGGAGGCCATCGAGCGCGCGGACCTCGAGCTCGCCGACGCGGAGATCGGCGCGCTCGACCTGTCGGCCGCGCTCGAGACGCTGCGCGCGCTCGAGCGCGCCGCGCCCGAGACGCTGCGCGGCCGCGTGCAGCACGCGGCGCTGGCCTGGGCCTTGGGCGCGCTCGACGAGAGCGAGGCGGCGCTCGGTGGCGCGCTCGCGCGCGAGCCCGCCGACGTCGAGGCGCGCCTCCTGCTCGGCGAGCTGCAGGCGGCCTCGGGCCACGCCGCCGCCGCGAAGGCCGCATTCCTCGAGGCCGTCGAGCGCGCCGACGCGCCGCTGCAGATCTCGGACGCCGTGGCGGGCTGGCTCGTGCAGCGCGGCGACCTGGCCGAAGCCGTCGAGCTGGCCGACCGCACGACGGCCAACGTGGGCGACGTCGACGGCCTCATCCTCGCGAGCGCGCTCGAGCGCGTCGTCAAGCGGCCAGAACGGGCCGCCGAGCTGGCGGAGCGCGCCGCGAAGCTCGGCGCCGCGCCGGCGCGCGTCGCGCTCCTGCGAGCGGAGGCCCTCTTCGCGAAAGACGACCACGTGGGCGCGGTCAAGTTGCTGCTCGGCGTGCCGGCCGACGCGCCCGAGTTCGTCGCCGCGCGGCTGCGCGCGGCCGAGATGCTGCGCGACGATCGCAAGCTCGCCGAGGCCGACCTCGCGCTCGGCGTCGCGGTCAGCGGCGGCGACGCGGCGAAGGACCGCGAGACGGCCGCGACGTTGGCGATCGCGCGCAGCCTCATCGACGAAAAGCGCGGCGACGCCGTGCGCGCGGCGCGCCGGCTCGACGACGCCTTGGCGGCCGCGCCCGACGACGCGCGTCTCGTGCTGGCGCGCGCGGCGGTCGACGATCGGCGCGGCGACTGGCGCCACGCGCTGGCCCTCGCCGAAAAGCTCCTCGCGCGCGAGCCGCGCAACGTCGAGGCGCTCAACTTCGCCGGCTTCGTCGCGGCCGACCACGCCCAGGATCTGCCGCGCGCGACACGCCGCCTACAGGCCGCCGTCGCGCTCTCGCCGGGCTCGGGCGGCATCGTCGACAGCCTCGGCTGGGTCTACTTCCGCAGCGGCGATCTCACGCGCGCCGCGACGTTCCTCGAGCAAGCCGGGCGCCTCGAGCCCGCCGACCCCGAGATCCTCGAGCACCTCGGCGATCTGTACGCGCGCCGCCAGGAGGGCGCGCGGGCGCTCGAGGCCTACCGCCGCGCGCAAACCCTCGAGCCGAGCGACCAGGTGTCCCGCGACCTCGCCGAGCGCGTGCGCACGCTCGAGGCGAAGAGCGCGGCCGGCAGGTGACCGCGCCCGTGTCCGTGAGTCGCGCCGCCTTCGTCGCGCTCGTGGGCCTGCTCGTGGGCGCCGGTTGCGTCCACGCGCCGCCCGTGGCGCGCCCCTACCCGGCGCCGACCGCCGACGCGCTGGCCGGATTGCTCGCCGCGCGGGCGACGGTCGTGCGCGCGCTGAACGCCCGCGCCCGCGCCACGAGCTGGCTCGGCGGCGAGCGCGTGCGCGCCACCGTGCTCATGCTCGTCGAGCGCGACGGCCACCTGCGCTTCGAGGCCGAGGTGAGCCTGCAGGGCACGGTCGCGACGCTCGCCACCGACGGTCGGACCTTCGCCCTGCTGGACGCGCGCAAGAACGAGCTTTCGCGCGGTCCAGCTTGCCCCGCGAACGTCGCCTCGATCGTGCGTATCCCGCTCGGGCCGGCCGATGTCGCCGCCATCATCCTGGGCGACGTCCGGCGTCCACCCGAGGCCACCGTGGCCCCGACGGTGACGTGGGACGCCGCGCGCGGCGCCGACGTGCTCGAGCTCGTCGCGCCGGCCCAGACGCTGCGCGTGTTCTTCGCGCGGCACGGCGCCGCCGTCGACGTCGTGGGCGCCGAAGCGCTCGCCGCCGGAAAGCGCCTTTGGCGGACCTCCAACGAAGATTTCGAGGTCTCGGGCGCGACGCGCCTGCCGACGACGATCCGCTTCGCCGAAGGTCAAGACTCGTACGACGATGGCGTCGAGATCAAGCTCAAGGACCTCCGGCTCGGCGAACCGGCTCCCGAGGGAGCCTTCGTGCTCACGGCGCCCCCCGGAGCGGCCGTCAAGAACGTCGGCTGCGCCGGGTGACGTCGCGCCGGCCGATGCTAATCTTGCGCGGCCGTGGTCGAGAGTGGGAATAGCGGAAACCGACCCGGCGCCTGGCGTGGGTACTTATCGTCGGCGGCACTGGCCGCGGCCATCGTCGCCGGCCGGATCGCGCTCGACCCCTGGTTCGGCCACTACCACAACCGTCACCTGTTCTTCCTGCCGACCGTCATGCTCGGGGCGTGGCTGTGGGGATTCGGGCCGGGCTTGCTCGCCACCGCGCTGTTCAGTGTCGCCCTCCGTCTCTTCTTCGCGCAGGAGACGAGCGAAGGCTTCTTGCGCGCGAATTCGGACATTTTTCTCTTCGCGCTCGTGAGCGGGGCGGTCTGCGGCCTCATTCGGTCCTTGCAGCGCGCCCGGCAGCGCGCCGACGCCTCCACACAGTCACGCGAGCACCTGCTCGCCGTCGTCGCGCACGATTTGACGAACCCGCTCAACGCCGTGAAGCTGGCCGAAGAGGGCATTCGATCGTCCCTCCGCGCAGGCGACCCGATGGAGCGCCGGCTGAAGGCCATCCGGCGCGCCGCCGAGCGCATGGAGCGACTCATTCGCGACCTCGTGGACTCGACGCGCATCGAGCACGGCGAGCTGTTCGTCACGCGACGGCCAGAACGAGTGGCGCCCCTCATCCAGGAGCTGGCGCAGCTCTACGCGCCGCAGGCCCAAGAGGTCGGGGTGACGCTCGAAGCCACCCCTCCGGGGGGCGACGGCATCGTCGACTGCGACCGTGATCGGCTCATGCAGATCCTCGGAAACCTGCTCGGCAACGCCCTCAAATTCACGCCGGCCGGCGGCCACGTGGGCCTGCGGGCGGTCGACCGAGGCGACGCCGTGCGCTTCGAGGTCGAGGACGACGGGTCCGGCATCAGGCCCGAGCACCTGCCCCACGTCTTCGAGCGCTACCGGACGTTCGATTCGCGGGGGACCGGCCTCGGCCTCTTCATCGCGAAGAGCCTCGTCGAGGCACACGGGGGCGCGCTGTCCGTCGAGAGCGACCTCGGGCGGGGCGCCAAGTTCTGGTTCGACATTCCGCGACGCCGAGGAACCGAGGCAACCGGCAGCGCCTAGGCCCCGCCCTCCTCGACGGGCTTCTTGGGCACGAACCAGACGAGCACGAGCGCGGGCCAGCCCGCGACGAAGGCGAGCGTGAAGAAGATCGGGTGCCCGAAGTGCTGGTTGAGGGGTCCCGAGAGGTAGCCCGACAGCGTGCTCCCGAGCGAGACGACGGCCGTCGCGAACGCGTAGTGCGAAGCCGAGAACAGCCCCCGCGAGCGCTGAATGAGAAAAACGACGTGCGCGGACGCGCCGATGCCCGAGACGAGCTGCTCGACGAGCACGATGGCGATGACGCCGCCGAACGTGGGCTTGAGGACGGCCATGGCGATGTAGAGCGGGATGGCCAGGTTCTGCAGATAGAGAATGGGCACGAGCGTCCGCGCGAGGGAGCGGCGTGCGATGAGGCCGCCGCCCACGATCGACCCGACGATGAACACGAACGTGCCGAGGCCGTTGAGCAGTCCGCGGTGAGCCGTGTCGACGCCGATGTCACGCAGGAGGGGCTTCGACATGGCGAACATCATGATGTCGCCCAGGCGGTAGAAGAACATGAACGCCAGGACGAGGGCCGCCTGCGGCTGCGCGAGGAACGAACGGTAAGCGGCCCAGAACGCCGCCGCCTTCGCGCCCGGTTCCCCGGGCTCATCGCCCGCGGGTGCGCGACCGCCGGGGCGCGGGAGGAGGGCCGCATTGACGAGGGCCGTCGCCAGCATGAGGAGCCCCGCGGCGCTGAAGCCCAGCACCCAGCTCGTGCGCCCCGCGAGGTAGACGAGCACCGACGACCCCACGATCATCGCGACGCGGAAGGCGGCCGTGCGAACGCCCGAGTAGAGCGCCTGGTCGCGGTCGTCGAGCGCCTGGATATAGAAGCCGTCGCAGGCGATGTCGTGCGTCGCGTGCACGACGGCCAGCAGGCTCGCGACGACCCAGAACAATGCGAACCCGGGCGCCGCCGAAGCCGCCGCGACGGCCACCATGCCGCCCGCGAGCACGACCTGCGTCGCGATGACCCAAGAGCGCTTGCGCCCGAACAAGTCGACGACCGGGCTCCAGAGAAACTTGAAAGTGACGGCGAGATGGAAGAGCGACGTCGCCCCGATCTGCGTGTTCGACGCCTTGGCCGCCGTGAGGAACTCGGTGGCCATCTGGTGCAGGAAGCTCCACGGCAGGCCCTCGCCGAAGTTGGCGGTCGAGACCCATGCCAGGGCGCGTCTCGACCGCTTGGGCGGGGGCTCCATCGCCGCCCTATGCTCCCCCGCCGCGCCGCGCGCCGCAATTTTGGCGGTTCATCGCGCGCAGCATTGACTCCCGCCATGGGCGCTGGGAGACTCCGCCGTCCTCAAACGACCGCCCCAAGCCTTTCAAGGAGTCCTGCGATGTCCGAGTATCTCTTCACCTCCGAGAGCGTCACCGAAGGCCACCCCGACAAGCTGTGCGATCAGGTCTCGGACGGGATCCTCGACGCGCTCCTCGCGGGCGACAAGACCTCGCGCGTGGCGTGCGAGACGCTCACGAAGACGGGCTTCGTCATGGTGGCCGGCGAGGTGACGTCAGCGGCGCGCATCGACATCCCGAAGATCGTGCGCGGCGTCGTCAAGGAGATCGGCTACAGCGGCTCGAACATGGGCTTCGACTGGGAAACGTGCGGCATCATGGTCGCGCTCGAGCAGCAGTCGCCCGACATCGCGCAAGGCGTGGACGGCAAGGGCGTCTATTCGAAGGACGAGCAGGGCGCCGGCGACCAGGGCATGATGTTCGGCTTCGCGTGCGACGACACGCCCGAGCTCATGCCGCTGCCCATCCAGACGGCGCACCGCATGGCCAAGCGCCTGGCCGAGGTGCGCAAGAAGGGCACGCTCGACTTCCTGCGCCCCGACGGCAAGACGCAGGTCAGCGTGCGCTACTCGTCGGACGATCGCGCGCTCGGCATCGACGCCGTCGTGCTGTCGACCCAGCACAGCGAGGACGTCAAGTACAAGACGCTCAAGGAGGCCGTCATGGAGGAGGTCGTCAAGCCGATCCTCCCCGCGAAGATGGTCCTGCCGAAGACGAAGTACTTCATCAACCCGACGGGGCGCTTCGTCGTGGGCGGCCCCATGGGCGACTCGGGCCTCACGGGCCGCAAGATCATCGTCGACACGTACGGCGGCATGGGCCGCCACGGCGGCGGCGCGTTCTCGGGCAAGGACCCCTCGAAGGTCGATCGCTCGGCTTGCTACTACGCGCGCTACATCGCGAAGAACGTCGTCGCCGCGGGCCTCGCGCGCCGCTGCGAGGTGCAGGTCGCCTACGCGATCGGCGTCGCCGAGCCGGTCTCGCTGCTCGTTCACACTTTCGGCACCGGCAAGATCGACGAGGACCGACTCGCCGAGATCGTGCGAGCGAACTTCGACTGCCGCCCGGGCGTCCTCGTGCGCGAGCTGAACCTGCTCCGGCCCATCTACCAGAAGACGGCCGCCTACGGTCACTTCGGCCGCGAGGAGCCCGAGTTCTCGTGGGAGAAGACCAACAAGGCCGACGCGCTCAAGTCCGCCGCCAAGAAGTACTACCCCGCCGGCAACGGCGCCAAGACGGCCACCGCCAAGCCCCCGAAGCGCAACGCCGCCGGCCTCGAGGCGTAGAACACTGCCGAACGAAAGCATCTCCTTTCTCCTTCACCCTCTCCCGCTCGCGGGAGAGGGTCGGGGAGAGGGCAAGCAGTGACGTTCGACGCACGCGACCCCCGCTACCTCGCGACCGTCGACCGCCTCCTGCGCGCGCAAGCCTGGCGCGAGCGCGGCGCCGCCGAGCTTTTCGAGGCCGCGCTACCCCTCGTCCCCCCGGGCCGTTGGCGGACCATCGTCGAGGGCCATGTCGGCGAGGAGCGCGCACACTACGCGCGCGTCATGGCCGTGTGGTCGGCGACCTTCGGCAGCTCGCCCACCGAGCTCGACGCGTGGGTGACGGCTAACCTCGCCGGGCAGCCGCTGCCACGCGTCTCGAGCTGGCTCGAGCTCGCCCTGGCCCAGCTCCTCTTCGACCGCGCCGGCCGCTGGCAAATCTCCGAGTACCTGGAGTCGACTTTTCTCCCCTATCGCGAGCTCGCCCGCGCGATCGTCGCTGAGGAGCGCGGTCACGAGGAGTTGGGCGCGCGCCTCGTCGTCAATCTCTGTGCCGCGCCGGACGTCGATCGTGCAGCCGCTCAAGCCGCGTTCGACCGCTGGCTCGCGATCGCGCTCCGCTCGTTCGGCCGGCTGGGAGGAGACGGCAACGCCTTCGCGATCGCCGCCGGGCTCAAGACACGAGATTCGGCGGAGATCGCGCGCGACTTCCTCGCCGACCTCGCGCCCACGGCCGCCGCCGCCGGATTCGCCCTCGACGGATGACTTCGTCCCTGCAGCAACTGCGGATAGAGTCTCGACGACAAGTGATTGAGGGGCCGGGTTTCGCTCGTCACGATGCGCTCGGGAATCGCATCACCGGATCATCCCAAATGTTTAATAAAATCAGTCGCTTTTCTTGAACAAGCCCGCGGTCTGGTAGAATCTACTCATTGTGGATAGTGGCGCGAACCAGGGCATCTCGGTGCCCTTTGAGATCAAGGGCGGCTCTCCGTTCATACTTCATGTCGATCTACCAAACGACGGTGGCAAGTATGAGCTACGCGTCGCTCCGATGGTGTTTGACGTGCGACATCTGCCCGACGTCGGGAATGCTCTTGATCCGTCACTTCCTACGTTCTCACTCCAGGTCAACATGCAAGTCGCTACGAGGAAGCTATGAATCTCGTGCCCGTCACAATCACGGGCTCTGACTGCTCCCCGGCTATGTCGTTCCGATTGCGAACGGACGTGCAGGAGAAGATTTGTATTTCGTCCGGCGACCCAGATCGAAGCACATCGGTTATTCGTGGATCCCGGCTTAACGCACTCGCCAGGATGCGTGCCTCAGAGATTCTCAGGGAGGCTCGCGCTAGCAGTGCCTCCCTGAGCGAAGATATCGGCACCGCACGCGACGGCGGCCTGTTCATGGAGTTCTTTGGTCTGAATGGCCGAGAACTCCTGATCACGGTCTCTCCGATCGGATCATGGACGTATTTCTCGGCTGCTATCGACGGCTCTCAGGTCAAAGGCGGGATCCTTCGCGACGACGGGATCAAGACTCCTATCCGCTGGGTCGCTGGCCTCCAAAACGATCTCGTCGGGCCTGGCGTTATCGTTGGATGAGTATAGAAGAGGCGCCATTCCTCATAGCGCACGACGAGCAACTCGTTAGAGAGTGTGGAAGCGGCGATGTCAGGCGTGACGGGACCGTCAAGCCGCGTGCCTTCATGGCGACCCGCGAACCGCTCGAAATCTCCGTCCATCGGGATGGCTACTGTGATCCATCGTGTCGTGACAGATCGGATGCGGCCGCAATGGTCGTTGCGGGTTCAGTTAGGCTAATTGCCTCTCGGCCGCTAGTAGTCAGCGCGCCACCTGCGATCGATCATGCTCTTATCGCCTTACGTGACGCGCCTACAATCGCGACCAAGGCGGAGCTAATGATCGAACAGAACGCGGCGGTTGCCGAGCGCCACCATGCTCTATGCCGCGAACTCGCGGCAATTGCGACGGCATGCGATCGTATCCCTCGGGGTGCTCCTATAAGCTAGTGGTCCTCCCAGCATTCGATGACGTGTCTCGGGCTTTGCCGCAAACCCATTCCGGGCAAAGCCCGGAAGCCCGCCGCGCGTTCCGAGTTTCGTGTTAACGTCGACGTCGATGTTGCGTAACCCCTGCCTCGCGTGCGCTCGAGCCGCCGTCCTTTCGGACGCAGCGGCGAAGCGCGCCATTTGGGCGGTCGCCGGCGGCAAGCGTCGCTCGCCGGGTTTGGGTTCGCGCATCGGATAACCCCGAGGACAAAAGCGAACCCACCCGGCGATGCGGGTGGGTTCCTCGGACCGCCCGCGCGCCAGAAGGAAAGGCCCGTGAGCGACGACGACGACGATCCCGAACATTTTCAAAAACACCGTCTGACGATGGTGCTGGCGTTCGCCGCCGTGTACGTCATCTGGGGCTCGACGTACCTCGCCATTCGCGTCGGCGTGCGTTCGGTGCCACCACTGCTTTTGAGCGGTTGCCGCTTCGTGGGCGCGGGCGGGCTCCTTTATGCCTTCCTGCGCGCGCGCGGCACGCGCACACCGACGCCCGCCGAGTGGGGACACGCCGCCGTCGCGGGCCTGCTCATGTTGACGGCTGGCAACGGCCTCGTCACCTGGGCGGAAAAGCAGGTGCCCTCGAACCTGACGGCGCTCCTCGTGGCGGCCGTGCCGCTCGACATGGCGATGCTGGACTGGGCGCGGCCGGGGGGGACGCGGCCCACGCGGCGCGTGTTCGCGGGCATCGCGATCGGTGTCGCCGGCATGAGCCTGCTCGTTTCGGGCGGCCGCCACTCGTCGCACGAGACGAGCCTGCTCGCGATCGGCGCCGTCCTGCTCTCGGGCGTGTGCTGGTCCGCGGGCAGCCTCTACGCCCGTTACGGCGCCATGCACCGGCATCCCGTGATGGCGGCCGCCCAGCAGATGCTCGCCGGTGGGACAGTGATGTTGCTCCTGGCCGCGTTGCGCGGCGATCCGCGCGCCGTGCTCGCGACGGGCGTGTCGACCGAGAGCGCCCTCGCGCTCGTCTACTTGATGCTGTTCGGATCGTGCGTGGCGTTCAGCGCCTTCGGTTGGCTCGTCAAGGCGACGACGCCGGCGCGGCTGTCGACCGTCGCCTACGTCAACCCACTCGTGGCCCTCGTGCTCGGCTGGGCGTTGCTCGACGAGCGCCTCGGCGCTCGCGCCCTGGCGGGCGCGGCACTGATCGTTTGCGCCGTGCTCGTCATGACCGTGCCCACGACGGCGTGGGCGCGCGCGCGATGACCCTACCGCTTGGGCGCGGCCGCCGGCGGCGGGGTCTTCGCCGGCGCGCCCGGATTTGACGGCGCGGTCTTCGGCGACGCGGGCGGCGGGACTGTGGATGGCCGGGCGGCCATCCCGCCGGGCGACGCCGGCGCCGCCGCCGGATCGGGCGTCGCCTCTTCCTTGGCACGCGTCTTCTGATCCTGGCGGAGGACGGCGTCCACGGGATCCTCGGCCGACGGCGCCTCGCCCTCGACGGCCTCGCCCTCGGTCGCCGAGACCTCTTCCCCGGCCTCGATGTCGACGGGGAGCGGCGCTCCGGGAACGCCTTCACCCGGTTTGCCGCCCAAGCCGCCCGCCTCGCGCACGTAGCGCATCATGGCGTTGACGCAGCTGACCTGCGCGCCGCGCACGGCGCCCAGGCTGTGCCGCCCGCGTAGCCCCTGCACGAGGATCGAGAAGGCGAGCACCTCGGGCCCGTCGCCCACGAGCCCGGACAAGCACGACTTGCCGGCGAGCGTGCCGGTCTTGGCGCGCACGCGGCGCGCCGCGAGCGTGCCCTTGAAGCGGTTTCGCGTCGTGCCGTCGATGCCGCCCACGGAGAGCGACTGCAGGAGCTCCGGCCCGACGCGCGGATCGAGGTAGAGCGCGCGCAGCAGGTCCGCCATGGCGTCGGCCGTGATGCGGTTCGCGTGGCCGAGCCCCGAGCCGTTGCGCGGCACGTAGCTGCCGGGCGGCAGCCCCAGCTCGCCGATGACCTCGCGCAGGACGCGAAGGCCCTTCTCCGTCGTGGGCGCGCCGCCGAAGACCTCGGCGCCCGCCGTCTCGAGCACGCGCTCGGCGTGGTCGTTGTCGGAGTCCTTGTTGATCCGCCGCAGCAGGATCACGAGCGGCGCCGATTCATGCCGCGCGAGCAGCGTCGCCGTCGGCGCGCGATTGGCGCGCGGCGCCGGCGTCACGCCCACGCGCGAAGGATCGCGCACGGCGATCCCGGCGGCCTCGAGCGCCGCGCGCAAGAGGACGGCGCTGTAGAGCGCCTGCTGCGGCACGCGGCGGCGAAAGACGAGCCCGCGATGCCCGAGCGCGATGCGGCCCGCGATCTCCACCTGGATGCGCGCGCCAGACACCGACAGCCGCACGCTGACGCGCGTCTTGCCGCCGGCCTTCGTGCGCGCCGCGTTCCGGATCGCGAACGACGGGCCGGACGGGGTCGTCGTGACCTCGGCGGGCCAGCCCACCGAGGCGCCCGCGCGCACGTGGATCGACATGAGCCCGTGATTGACGACGAGCGGCGCGCGCGGCGAAACGCGCTGGGGCGCTTCGCCCGTATCGTCGGCGCGCGCATCGTCGGCGGCCGGGTCGTCGTCGGCCGCGGCCACCTCGCTGCCGATGCGCCGCGCATCCGCGACGACCGCGCCGTCGATGCGCCTCGCTCCTTTTTGCGCGAGCCGCGTGGCCATCGTCGCGAGATCGCCGCTCGTCACGGTGGGATCGCCGCTGCCGCGCAAGAAGACGTCGCCCGCGACGACGCCGTCGGCGTCGGGTTCGGGTCCCGCGAGCTCAGTGCGGAAGCGCCAGTCCGCGCCGAGGCGCATGAGCGCCGTCGTCGTCGCGAGCACCTTCTGGTTCGACGCCGGGTCCATGAGCGCAGTGCCGCGCTTCTCGAAGAGGAGGCGACCCGTGCGCACCTCCATGACGCGAATGCCGACGCGCGTGCGGCGCAGCGCGCTCTCGGCGAGGATCTCGCGCAGCGCGGCCTGCACGCGCACCGTGCGCTCGCGATCGGCGTCACCCTCGGGGGGAATGGGGGCGACCTCACCGACATTCGCAGCCCCTGGACCTCGTTTGTCGGCGGAGGCGGAGGCGACGCGGGGCGAGACGGATGGGTTCGCGGCGGAAGCCGAGACCGCCCAAACGACCGTGAACCCCACGGATGCGACGAGCCCCCTCACGGCTTCCCGGCGCAGCGGAAACCCAGATCCGCGTCGCGGTGCTCAGGAGCCCAGGCGTTGCGATTGGCGGCGCGCGGGCCCACGAAATAGCTGCAGCAAGAGCCGCCGCGCACGACACGCCGGGCGGGATCGTCGTCGTACTTGTCGGCGACCCACTCCCACACGTTGCCGCCGAGATCGAGCGCTCCGTAGGCGCTCGCGCCCGTCGGGTAGCTGCCGACGCGCACGGGCCGCCCCGGGTTCTTGCCGGCGCACGGTCCCTCGCCCTCGAAGTTGCCCCAGTTCGCGCGCGCGCAGTCGAGCGCGTCGCCCCAGGGGTATTCTCGCCCGTCGGTGCCGCGCGCCGCCTTCTCCCACTCGGCCTCGGTCGGCAGGCGCCCGCCCGCGAAGCGACAGTAGGTCTGCGCGTCTGCCCAGGAGACGCCCGTGACGGGCAGCTCGGCGTCCGCTTGAACGTCGCCGGCGGCCGGCGCCGGCAGGGGCTTGCAGCGGCGCGCGGCCACGCACGCGGCGTAGCGCGCGCGCGTAACCTCCGTGCGATCGATCGCGAAGGCCTTGACGATAACTGTCCGCTCCGGGCGCTCGTCCTCATCGCCCTTCGTCGAGCCCTGCTTGGACGGGCCGGCCGGCACGACGACGCGATCGGCGCGGCCTGCCCGCTCGGCGGCGGCGAAGCCTGTCATGCCGACGACCACGCCCAGGGCACAGGCGGCGGGCCCCCAGGGGCTGGTCCCGCGGCGCCCGCCAGAGGCGCGCCCGCCGCTCACGCGCGCTCTCCCTCGACGAGGGTCAGCTTGCGCTCGCGCGGCCAAGCCTTGATGTCGGCCTCGCGGCGCAGCGCCGTGCTCTGCGACTTCTTGCGCTCCGTGTGGACGAGCTCGACCGGACGGCGCGAGCGGGTGTACCGCGCGCCGCGCCCCGCGTTGTGCGCCGCGACGCGGGCCGGGACATCCGTGCTGATCCCCGTGTAGAGTGACCCGTCCGCGCAGCGAACGACGTACACGAACCAGCGCGCCATCGAATGACAATGATAGTCCACCACGCAAATTCCCGTTGCCCTTCCCGCTGGGGCGGGCGGCGCGCGCCGTGAACGACGAGGTCGAGTGCCCGTTCTGCGGCGAGCCGGGCGAGGTGGCGGCGGACTACGACCCCTCCGAGACGGGCGAGCAGGTCTTCGTGCAGGACTGCGCGGTCTGCTGTCGCCCCTGGACCGTGACCGTCCGCGTGAGCCACGACGGCGAAGTGACCTTCGACGTCGGTCGCGGCTGACCTCGACGGCCCGTGACGGGTGGCGCGCCAGCCCCGGCTCAGCCCGCTTCGGCCAAACGCGCGATGAGCGTGCGCGCCTGCTCGGCCCAGGCCGAGCCCGTCGAGATCGGCGTCGCGCCGTCGTGCTCGAGAGAGAGGTACCGTTCGAGGTGCGCGCGCGCCTGCGCGCGGCCGCCCAGGCGCTCGAGCGCGACGGCCAGGTTGTAGTGACCGTCGGCGAAGTCGGGCGCGATCTGCAAGACGCGGCGAAACTCGGCGACGGCGAGCTCGAGGTCGCCCCCCTCGAGGATGAGGTTCGCGAGGTTGAAGCGCGCCTCGACCTGATCGGGATCGAGTGCGAGCGCGCGCTCGAAGGCCGCGCGCGCCTCCGCGGCGTCGCCGCGGCGGTGCGCGATGCCGCCTAGGTTCGTGTGGGCCGCCGCCAGGCCCGCGTCGAGCGCGAGCGCCTGCCGGTAGCACGACTCGGCCCGCGCGTCCGCCTCGGCGTTCCCGGCGACCTCGCGCAGCGTCCCCTCGGCGAACCAGTCGTAGGCCGTGCGACGGGCGGCGGGCTCGCCCTCGGGCGCGGGCGCCTTGGGACGCACCTCCCCGATCTGCAGCGCCGACGTGCGCAGCTCGGCCAGACCGAAGTCGAAGACCTTCTGGCCCGTCGTCTCGTAGGCGGCGCCGTCGTCGACGACGACCAGGCGGTCGCCGTTGAACGCGACGCGGATGCGATCGAGCGGCCGATCGACGTGCGGCAGCGAGGCGCGCACGGCGTCGAGCGCCTTGCGGATCTCGCTCGCCTTGAAGCCCCGATCGACGAGCTCCTTGGCGGCCTTCATGCTCACGAGATCCTGGAACGTGAAGACGGGCTTGCCGGCGCGGCGCGCCGAGGGGCCGACGAAGCCCGTCTGGGCCCAGTAGCGCAGCTTGCTCTCGGCGATGTCGAGGATCTTGGCGGCGCCCGCGAAGGTGTACGTGGCTTCCTCCATGTCGCGCCTCAGAAGCTCGCTTCGATGTCGACGTCGATGAAGACCTTGGCGCCCTGGGCGCGGATCGCGACGTGCGTGCTCACCTCGCGCGGCGCGGCGCCCGAGACGCGCGTGGCCTCGCGCTTCGCCAGCTCCTGCACGCGCTTGCCCACCGAGGAGTCGGTCTCGAGCAGCGTGGCCAGGCGCACCGCCGTCGCCGCGTCGCACGCGTCGCGGATGACGACGGAGAGGGCCGGCAGATCGAAGGTCAGCATCGTCGAGCCGAAGTAGGCGTCGCGGCCACCGCGCTGCGAGCGCTGGCCCTCGGAGATCACCTCGGCGCGCGCGAACAAGAGGTCGAGCGCCGCGCGCGCCGGCCGCTCCCGCACCTCGCGCTCGAAGAGGCCGATGCGCGTCGCGCGCGCCATGGGCCGTCGAGCCGCCAAGGGAGGCACAGCGGCGCCCGCCTCGGCTCCGCCGGGCGCGGGCGTTCCTGAACGCTTGGTCTTCGACATGGCTGCGCTTGCGAGGTCCGACGTGGCGAGGTTCGACGGCAAGGGAGAGCGGATCGTATCAACCCTGCGCGCCCACCGCAAAAACCGGCGGAATCGTCGGGAATCCGCCGGATTCGCCGCGGCCATTCATGTTACCGTGGGCCATGGCCCAGGGGCTCGAGCTCGCGAAGTTTCCGGTGCTCGTCGTCGACGACGAGCAGGACAACCTCGACGCGATCCGGTTCAACTTCGGCAAGAGCTTCCAGCTGCTGCTCGCCGGCAGCGGCGAGGAGGCGCTCGCGCTCGCGCGCCAGCACGAGGTGGCCGTCATCGTCACCGATCAGCGCATGCCGCGGATGACGGGGCTCGAGCTGCTCAAGGCGGCGCGCGAGCTGCGCCCCGACGCCGTCGGCATCATCGTGACGGCCTTCACCGACGTAGACGTGCTCATCGAAGCCATCAACCTCGGCCGCATCTATCGATATGTCACCAAGCCCTGGGACTCGAAGGAGCTGCGCGGCATCCTCACGCACGCCATCGAGCGCTTCGCGCTCCTGCGCGAGAACCGCCGGCTACAAGAGCAGCTGTCGCAGTACCTCGGCATGCTTTCGACCGAGGCGCACGGCGAGTTCAACTTCGGCGCCATCGTGGGCGATTCGCCGGCGCTGCGCGACGTCCTCGCGCGCGTCGAGCAGGTCGCGCAGACGGCCTCGACCGTCCTCCTGCGCGGCGAGACCGGCACGGGCAAGGAGATGGTGGCGCGCGCCATCCACATCAACAGCGCGCGCGAGAGCAAACCGTTCGTCAAGGTCAACTGCGCGGCGCTCGCCACGGGCGTGCTCGAGTCGGAGCTCTTCGGCCACGAGAAGGGCGCCTTCACGGGCGCCGTGGCGCGCCGCCTCGGCCGCTTCGAGCTCGCCGACGGCGGCACGCTGTTCCTCGACGAGGTGGGCGACCTGCCGCTCGACGTCCAGGTCAAGCTGCTGCGCGTCCTGCAGGAGCGCGAGCTCGAGCGGGTGGGGGGCGCGGAGACGATCAAGGTCGACGTCCGCATCGTCTCGGCCACGCACCGCGATCTCGAGAAGCAGATCGCCGACGGCGCCTTTCGCGAGGATCTCTACTACCGCCTCAACGTGTTCCCGATAACGCTGCCGCCGCTGCGCCAGCGCCCGAGCGACATCGCACCGCTGGCCGAGCACTTCATCCAGAAGTACGCGCGCACGGCGGGCAAGACCATCCGCGGGCTCGACGCGGGCGCCGTCGCGGCCCTCTCGAGCTACGGTTGGCCCGGCAACGTGCGCGAGCTCGAGAACGTCGTCGAGCGCGCGCTCATCCTCGCGCGCGGGTCGGAGCTGACGGCGGCCGACCTCGAGTTCACGCGGCGGCCCACGCCCCCCGGCGCGGCCGAGCCCGCGCCCGTGCCGCGCGCGGGCGACGGCGCGCGCCCGCTGCAAGAGCGCCTGCAGGAGCAGGAGCGCGCGGCCATCGTCTCGGCCATCGACCTGGCGCACGGCAACATCGCGCACGCGGCGCGGGCCCTCGGCATCAACCGTTCGACGTTGTATTACCGCTTGCGCAAGCACGGGCTCGAGCACCTGCTGCCGCTCAAGGAGGTCGCGCCCGCGCCCGCGCCATCGGACGACGGCGGCGCGAGCGGCGGTTCGGCGCCAGAATAGACCCATGAAGTTTCTCTTCGTCATGGACCCGATGGCCCGCCTGCAGATCGCGGGCGACTCGACCTTCGCGATCATGCTGGCGGCCCAGGCGCGCAAGCACGAGATCTGGTTCTGCGAGCCGCGTCACCTCTCGCTCGAGCACGCCGACGCCTTCGCGCGCGCCTGGCCCGTGACCGTGCGCCGCGTACCCGGCGACCACTACCTGCTCGGCCCCCAGAACAGCGTCCCCCTGGGCAGCTGTCAGGCGGTCTTCATGCGCAAGGATCCGCCGTTCGACCTCGACTATTACTTCGCGACGCTCATGCTCGAGCGCGCGCGTGGTCAGACGCTCATCATCAACGACCCGCGCGGCCTGCGCGAGCAGAACGAGAAGCTGGCCGTGCTCGAGTACCCCGACCTTTGTCCGCCGTCGATCGTGACGCGCGAGACGGCGCAGCTGCGCGCCTTCCTCGCCGAGCAGGCGGGCGAGATGGTCGTCAAGCCGCTCGACGCCTCGGGCGGCTTCGGCGTCTTTCACGTGCGCAAGGGCGACCCGAACACGGGCGCCATCCTCGAGCAGGCCACCAACCTCGGCCGCCGCTGGACGATGGCGCAGAAGTACCTGCCCGAGGTGCGGCAGGGCGACAAGCGCATCCTGCTCGTCGACGGCGAGCCGCTGTGCGCCGTGCTGCGCGTCCCCGCGGCCGACGACGCGCGCGGGAACCTGCACGTCGGCGCCAAGCCGGCGGCCACGACGCTCAACGATCGCGATCAGAAGATCGTGACGACGCTGGGGCCGCGCCTGCGCGAGCGCGGCCACTTCTTCGTGGGACTCGACGTCATCGGCGGCTGGCTCACCGAGATCAACGTCACGAGCCCGACGGGCATCATGGAGGCGAACGCCCTCTACGGCGACAGCTACGAGACGCGCGTCGTCGAGAAGCTCGAGGAGAAAATCGCCAAGCTCGCCGACCTCGGAAGTCCCGCGGAAAAATGATCGGGGCGCGCGCGCGGGTGCTGGCCGGCGTCGCCGTGCTCGCGGCCACCTGCGCCCTCCCGCGGCACGCGCACGCCGCAGGGAACGCGCCTGGGCTCTCGGCCCGGCCCGAGCCGAACCTGCCCGAGACGTACCCGCTCGTGCTCGTCTTCCAGGGTGACGCCGTCGTGGACGCGGCGCCGAGCGGCTCCGGCCCCGCGGCCGGCGACGATCCCCCGCGCGGCGGCTCTGAGCTGCGCTTCCGGCGCCTGCGCATCGGCGAAGACGTCGGGCGCGGCGCCTGGCGGGCGCGCGCGCTCCTCGAGGCCTCGAGTCGCGACGCCGCCTTCGCGCCCGTCGAGGGCGGCCGCCTTCCGACGGCCGGCTTCGTGCGCGTCACGGAGGCCTTCGCCGCCTGGCGGCCGCACCGCGCCTTCGCGCTCGAGCTCGGCGCGCAGCGGGTCCCCTTTTCGCTCTCGCGCCAGGTCGACGAGGTCGATCTGCGCTTGCCCGAGCGCGCGCAAGCGCTCGTCGCGCTCGCGCCCGACTACCGCACGGGATTCACCCTCGCGAGCGACCTCGGCCTGCTCGATCTCCGCGTGACCGGCATGAGCGCCGACAGGAGCGTCGACGACCGCCTGCTCACGAGCGGGTATTTCGGCGCCCTGCGTCTGTCCGCAGATCCGATCGGCCCCGTGGGCACAGCGCCCTGGCGACGCGGCGCCGACGATCCCTGGTATGGCTGGTGGCGCTTCTCGGGCGGCGTCTCGGTGCTCTACGGCACGCTGCTCGCACCGCGCACGCTCGCGCTCGGCGGTGACGCCCAGCTCCAGTGGCGGCGCGTGACGGTCACGGGCGAGTACGTCGGCCAGCACGTCGGCGCGGGAACGGCAGCCCCGACGTCGCAAGGCGCCGTCGTCGAGCCGGGCGTCTTCCTCGCGAGCGAGCGCCTCGAGCTCGTCCTGCGCGGCTCCTGGTACCGGCAGCCGCCGTCGATGTCGGGGGCGGCCCCCGGCCCGACCGACACATTCGCGGGCGGCGGCGGCCTGACATTCTACGCGCGAGACGCCCACGTCCGCGTCCAGGCCGGCCTCGAGCTGCGGCGCACGCTCGACGCGCGCCTGCCCGATTCGGGCTGGGCCATCATTCGGGCGACGCTCGTGTTATAGGGATCTGTCGCGAAGGGAGGCAGCATGACGTTTCGCGGGCTCGTGATCGCAGCGGCCATGGCGGTGGTCGGCGCCTGCGGCTCGTCCAGCCCGGGCGCCGGCGCCGGATCATCCCTGGACGCCGCCGCCGGAACGGGCGCCGCCGCGGGTCAGACCGGCGCGGGCGGAACCCCCCCGGCGACGGGCGCCGCGGGCCAGGGCGCCGCGGGCGCGGTCCCCGACGCCTCGAGCGCGGGCGGGCCCGGCGACGGCGCGTCCGTCGGAGCGGACGTCGACGCCACGCCCGACGCAAGCGACGACGGCGCGAGCGCCACGGCCTGGCCCGCCGTCACCGATTATGGCGCGCCGGGGCCGTTCACGGTCGCGCGCGACATGAACACGGGACCGGGCGGCGCCTACGACATCTTTCGCCCGTCTACGCTGGGCGCCGCGAATCGCCGGCATCCCATCGTGAGCTGGGCCAACGGGACGCTCTTCTCGATCCCCGACTACCAGAAGCTGCTCGAGCACTGGGCGTCGCACGGCCTCGTCGTCATCGCGGGCCACACGACCACGACGGCGGGCGGCGGCACGCACAAGGCCGCCATCGACTGGCTCGTCGCCGAGAACGCGCGGGCCGCGAGCCCCTACTTCGGCGTGCTCGACACGGCGCACGTCGCGGCGAGCGGCCACTCGCAGGGCGGTGGTGCCACGCTGGCGGCGGGCGCGCAGAAGCCCGGCCCGCTCGCGCTCACGACGACGCTGCCCCTCATGCCCATCCTGTCGTACGAGAGCGACACGTCGATCGTGGGCAAGCAGACGGCGCCCATGCTGAACATCAACGCGACGATGGACACGCGCGATCCGACGGGCGCCGTCGCCATGCAGATCTACACCGCGGCGAAGGCCGAGCTCGTGCAAGCGGCCTTCATCGGCATCCACGAGGACGCGATGACGGCCGCCATGTTCGCGCCCACGCTGGGCTGGTTCCGCTTCCGCCTCATGGGCGACACGCAGGCGCGCGCGATGTTCTACCCCCCCGGCACCTGCGTCCTCTGCCGCGACGCCGCCTGGAAGCAGGTCCGCTACCAAAACGTCCCTTGAGCCCCGGTGCGCGGACCCGGTGGGTCGCGCGCGCGCGTCTCTTGCCTACGCGGCCGTGAGCTCCTGCACGCGGCGCATGACGGCCGCGGCGTCGACGCGGCGCCGAAAGGGCACGACCGACAGGTGCGGTGGCACCTCGCCCAACGCGCATGCGCGCTCCTCGTCGACGCACAGGATGAAGGGCGGCAGGTCGGCCTCGCGCAGGCGCGCGAGCTTGGCGGCCAGATAGTCGGGCGTCCAGAAGCCAGCGAGCTCGACGAGCACGCGCCGCTCTGGATGGATGCGGTGGCGCAGCAGAAAATCCGGGAAAATCAGCGTCCGGCCGGCGCGCACGGCCTCGGGCTCGCGCACGACGTCCCAGTCGGGCGCGAGGCGGGCGACGTCGCGCGCGAAGCGCTCCTCGAGCTTGCTGTCGAAGGGCGCCGGCGGCGCCGCGGGAAAGATGGGCGCGCCGCTCTCGACGCCGATGTCGACGATGCGGCCGCGCAGGGCGCACGCCGCGCGGAGCTCGAAGCGCGCGCACCACGCCAGGTGCGGCACGAGCTCGGCGAGCGCGCGCCCGTACAGCAGCGTGTGCCGGAAGAGCGAGAAAGGACCGGAGAGCTGCAGGCGGGGCGCGCCGCCGTCCGTCGGCTCGACGACGACGCAGAGCAGGCCGCGCAGCTTCGCGAGCCGCACGACGGGCCGCACGCCGCCCTCGACGGAGAGGTCGATCGTCGAGGCGCGCATGAGCGCCGCTTGAACGACGGCGAGGTTGGTGCGCAGGACGATCTCGGCGGCGCTTGGCAGCGGCTCGGGCGCGCGCACGACGCGCTCGCCGGGGAGATCGGCGAAGAGCGACTCGTCGAGCGCCTCGGGTGCGACGCCCAGCGACGCCGCCACGGCGGCGAGGTGCGCGGCGCGCGAGCCGCCGTCCGAGGCTTCGCGCGCCGCGGCCGCGCCGAACAGCCGCGCGCGCGCCGCGACGGGCGACACGGCGGCGACGCGCTCGCGCCGCCACAGGCGCAGCAGCACGCGCGTCGCGGCGCGACGTTTGAAGAAGGGCGTCTGGCACGGCAGCGGCTCGACGAGGCGCTCGGCGAGCTCGCGCCGGCGCCGGCCCTCGAAGCGCGCGAGCTCACCGATGAGCACGCGCAGCCACGGCTCGTCCTGCGGCCCCAGGAAGTCGAAGAAGGCGGCGCCGTCGACGAGCCTAAGCGGCAGATCGCCCTCGGGCAGCAAGACGGGCGCCCCTCCTCTCGGCCTGACGGACCTCGCCCGACTGCGCCACGACGAGCTCGTAGACGAGCGCCTCCTTGCCCGGGCCCGGCCGCAGCAGCCGACCCACGCGCTGCACGTGCTCGCGCTCGCCCATGCGCCCCGCGACGACGATGCCGACCTCTGCCTCGGGCACGTCGACGCCCTCGTTGAGCACCTGCGCCGAGACGAGCGCCCGCAGCTCGCCGCGTCGGAAGCGCTCGAGGGCCTCCTGGCGCTCGGCGCGTCCGATCTCCGACGTGAGCGGCATGATGAGGTGCTCGCGCGCGATGGCGTAGGCGGTCTCGTTGTGCGCGACGAAGACGAGGGTGCGCTGCGCGCGGTGTCGCGCCAGCAAGAGCGCGAGCGCCTCGCGCTTGCAGCGCGGAAACGACAGCAGCCGCGCCGCGCGCCGCCAGGCGGCGATGCCGCGCCGGCCCTCGTCGGTGCGCGCCGCCTCGCGCAGGAAGTCCTCCCACGAGGCGCCGAGGTGATTGCCCATGTAGAGGCGCACGGCCTCGCGGTAGACGGCGACGAGCGCGTCGTACGCGCGGCGCTCCTCCTCGTCGAGCGAGAGCCGCCACGTGATGCGCTTGAGCGGCGCGAGGTAGCTGCCCGCGAGATCGGCCACGCCGAGCTCGAACACGGACGGCCCCATGAGCGCCGCGAGGCGCGCGGCCACGGGCCCGGGCGCGGGCGGCGTCGCCGTGAGCCCGAGGCGCACGGGCGCGATCGACATCTCGAGCGCCTCGTCGAACGCGCCCGTGCCGAAGTGGTGCGCCTCGTCGACGACGAGCATCCCGAACCGGTCGCCGATGACGGCCATGTGCCGGTACGCGCTCGCGAAGGTCGCGACCGTGAGCGGCGCGAGCACCCGCTCGCCGTCGCCGAACCGACCCACGGGCCCGTCGTAGATCTCGGTGAGCGCCTCCACCCACTGCGCGAGCAGCGCGCGCGTGGGCACGAGGACGAGGCACGGCGTGCGCGTGGCCGCGATGGCCGCCAGCGCGACGCGCGTCTTCCCCGCGCCAGTGGGCAGCACGACGACGCCGCGCCGCCCCGCGCGCCGCCAGGCCACGAGCGCCGCGTGCTGGTAGGGCCGCAACGTCACCTGTCGGACGCCGGACGGCGGGACGAGCCTCGGCCGGGGCGCGTCCGAGAGCGGAACCGCCCGCCGGCGCAGCGCCGCCGCGAGCGCGTACGCGAGGCGGGCCGGCGCCCGCAGCGCGCCCACGCGCTCGTCCCACAGAAAGCCGGGAAAGTCCGCGATGTCCACGCCGGGAGGCGCGTCCTCGAGGAGCAGCGTGCCGCGATCGAAGGTGAGTCGCACGACCGGACGCGCTGCCAGCCGCGTGCCAGCGCTACGGGCGCCCTCACCCGCGGCTGCGGTACAGCGCGACGAGCGCCGCGCCGATGGCCTGCGACAGCTCGCCGAGCGTCGACGGCAGGATCGTGATGCGGTCGCGCTGCTGGGGCCAGAAGTACGGGCGCGCCGTCTCGCCCACGATGCGCAAATAGCGCGCGCGGAAGACGTCGGTCGTGCTCTCGGGATCCATGAGGCCGCCCCCGATGACGAAGAACTCGGGATCGAGCACCATGGCGAGCTTCGCGATGTGCAGGCCCATGGCGCGCGCCTGGAAGTCGAAGAGCTCGACGGCGAGCGGGTCGCCCTTCTGCGCGAGCCCGCGCAGGCTCATGGCCTTCTCCTTGGGCGTGGCGGTCGCCGTCGCGAGCGGGTGGTCGGGGTGCGACGGCAGCCTCTCCGCCAGCAAGTGCGGCAGGCCGGCCAGCGTCGTGTACACCTCGACGCAGCCCCAGGTCCGCCCGCAGCCGCACGGGTAGGCCTTGGCGCCCAGCAGATGCAGCGCGATGGGCATGTGGGCCGTCTCCATGCCGGCGAGCGTGTCGCCCTCGAGCGGCAGGCCGTTGGCCGCGATGTACGCCGAGCCGAGGCCCGAGCCGGGCGCGAGCATGACGACGCCGCCCGAGCCGGCGCCGCGCACGCGCTGCGCCTCGCCCACGCCCCCGAGCGCGCCGTCGTTGCCGACGACGAGCGGCACGGCGCGCCCTGCCTTCTGCGACAGCGCCTGGCTGTACGCCGTCTGCACGTCCCAGCCGTCGAACCTCGCCGGCAGGTTCGCCGATTGCCCGAGCACGCCGTAGCGCTGGTACGGCCCGGGGATCGCCAGCCCCACGGCGTTCACCTGATTCCAGGCGAGGCCGTTGTCGGCGAGGAAGGTGTCGACAGCCTCGATCCAGCCCTTGAGGACGGCCTCCGGCCCCTGCTGGAAGTTCGTCGGTCGCTGCGAGAGCCTCGTCGAGATCGTGCGGCCGTCGGCCCACACGCCGCCGACCTTCGACATCGTCGCGCCGCTGTCCGTCCCAATGTAGATCCCGGAGTCGGGGTTCGCGCTCATGCGCGCGAGCATAGGCCGAACGGCGCCGCGCGCCTACCGCGACCGACCGTCTCTCGGCGCACGGCAGACGGCCAAGCGAGCCGGCGGGGCCGAGGAAGATGGTTAAGATGGGCCGGGCATGCGCCGCCTCCCGCTCTCGCTGCAGATCACGCTCGCCATGGCGGTGGGCCTGGCCGTGGGGCCGGTGCTCGGCGCGCGCGCGGAGCCACTCGGCGAGCTCGGCAAGCTCGTCATCCAGCTCATCAAGGCCGTGGCGACGCCGCTGCTGTTCTTCGCGATCGTGGACGCGATCCTCAGGACCGAGGTGCGCGGCCGCCAGGGCGCGATCATGCTGGCGTTCGCCGCGGGAAGCTCGTCCGTCGCTCTCGCGATCGGCCTCGTCCTCGCGAACGTCTTCCACCCGGGGCGCCTGCTCGATCTTAACGGCCTCTCGAGGCCCGCCGCCGGCGGCCTTACCGACAGGAAGATCGACCTCGTCAAGACGCTCTCCGGCTACGTACCGTCGAACCTCCTGCAGCCGTTCATCGACAACCTCGTGCTGTCGGTCGTGCTGCTCGCCCTGCTGTTCGGGTTCGCCGTGCGGGCGCTGCGCAAGCGGGACGGCGCGCGCACCGCGGCCCTCGAAGAGCTCGTGACGACGCTGCACGGTGTGACCGAGGTCGTGCTCGGCTGGATCGTGCGCCTCGTGCCACTCGCCGTCTTCGGCGTCGTCGCCAAGACCGTCGGCGAGTACGGCCTCGCGCCGCTCAAGGGCCTCGGCGCCTATCTCGCGGCGGGCCTCGGCGGCATGGCGCTGCAGATCGTGATCGTCTACCAGCTCCTCGTGGGCCTGGTGGCGCGCCTGCCCCTGCGCCGCTTCTGGCGAGCGGCGCGCGAGCCGGTCGCCTATGCCATGGGCGCGGGCAGCAGTCTCGCGACGCTGCCGTTGACGTTGAACGCGCTCGATCGTCTGGAGGTGTCGCGCGCCTCGTCGGCGCTCGGCGCCTGCGTCGGCACGAACTTCAACAACGATGGCATCATCCTTTACGAGGGCATGGCCGTGCTCTTCGTCGCGCAGGCGCACGGCATCGAGCTCGGCCTCGGCCAGCAGCTCGTGGCGGCGGGCTCGTGCCTCGTGGCCGCCATGGGCGTCGCGGGCGTCCCCGAGGCCGGCCTCGTCTCGCTCGCGCTCGTGCTCAACACCGTTGGCTTGCCGCTCGAGCTCCTGCCGCTCTTGCTGACCGTCGACTGGATCATGGGCCGCGCGCGCGCCGTGACGAACGCGCTGTCGGACATGGTGCTGTCGATCATGATCGACCGCTTCGCGCGGGACCGTCAGAACATCGTGCGCGAAGGCGAGTAATTCGGCTCGTCGGTGAAGCGGTGCCGCGCGCGGATGTGGCGCACGGTGCCGGAGCGCGAGCGCATGACGAGAGACGACGTCTGCGCGCCGTCGGGGAAGAAGCGCACGCCGCGCAAGAGGAAGCCTCCCGTGATGCCGGTGGCCGCGAACATGACGTCGCCGGCCGCGAGCTCGCCGATCTCGAACACGTGCTCGAGGTCGGGGATGCCCATGAGGTGGGCGCGGTCGACCTCGGCGTCGTTGCGCGGTCGCAGCACGCCTTGCATGTAGCCGTTCATGCAGCGCAGGGCGGCGGCCGCGAGCACGCCCTCGGGCGCGCCGCCCGTGCCCATGAGGACGTCGATGCCCGCGTCGGGATCGGACGTCGCGATGGCGCCCCCGACGTCGCCGTCGGTGATGAGGCGGATGCGCGCCCCCGCGGCCCGCACCTCGGCGATGAGGGCGGCGTGGCGCGGCCGATCGAGAATGACGGCCGTGAGATCCTCGACGTCGACGCCCTTCTTGCGCGCGATGGCCGCCAGGTTCTCGGTGGGCGTGCGGCGGATGTCGACGACGCCCGGGCCGATGGCGGGACCGACGGCGAGCTTCTCCATGTACGTGTCGGGCGCGTTCAGGAAGCGCCCGTGCTCGGCCATGGCGACGACGGCCAGGGCGCCCGGCGCGCCGTTCGCGCACAGGTTCGTGCCCTCGAGCGGGTCGACGGCGATGTCGACGGCCGGCGAATCGGCCGCGCCGTCGCCCAGCTCCTCGCCGATGTACAGCATGGGCGCCTCGTCGCGCTCGCCTTCGCCGATGACGACCGTGCCGCGGATGCGCAGCGAGCCGAAGGTCTCGCGCATGGCCTGCGTGGCGGCCTGGTCGGCGCCGTCGTGATCGCCGAGACCGACGAAGCGCGCCGACGCGAGCGCCGCCGCCTCGGTGACGCGCACCACCTCGAGCGCCAGGTTCCTGTCCATGGCGGAACTCTAGCCGCTATTTCGCAGCCCCGCCGCGACGCCGTTGATCGTGAGATGGACGGCGCGGCGGATCTCGTCGGCGTCGCCGCGCCCCGCGCGCAGGCGGCGCAAGAGCTCGACCTGTAGGTGGTTGAGCGGGTCGATGTACGGCGTGCGGTTGCGCAGGCTGCGCACGAGCGAGGGGTTGCCCTGCAGCAGCGTCTTTACGCCCGTGATGGCGAAGACCGCATCGCGCGTGTCGTCGTGCTCGCGTTCGATGCGCCCGAAGATGGCCGCGCGCAGGCGGCGGTCGCGCACGAGACCCGCGTAGCGGGCGGCGATGCCCATGTCGGTCTTGGCGAGGACCATCTCGAGCTTGTCGACGAGCGTGCCGAAGAACGGCCAGCGCGCGTACATGGCGCGCAACAAGCCGAGGCGCGCGGCGCGGTCCTTGGCGAGGAAGCCGCGCACGGCCGCGCCGAAGCCGTAGAAGCCCGGCAGGCTCTGCCGGCACTGGCCCCAGCTGAAGACCCACGGGATGGCACGCAGGTCCTCGATGCGGTCGGAGCTCTTGCGGCTCGCGGGCCGGCTGCCGATGTTGAGGTCGCCGATCTCGTTGATGGGCGTGGCCTCGCGGAAGTAGCGGATGAAGCCGGGCGTCTCGTAGACGAGGGCGCGGTAGGCGCGGAACGCCAGCGCCGACAGCGCCTCGAGCGCCTCGGCGAAAAGCTCGTCCTCGGCGGCGTCGCCGCCGTTCGCCTCACCTCGCTCGTCGACGAGCGTCGCCTCGAGGGTCGCGGCGACGAGCGTCGCCAGGTTCACGCGGCCCACGGCGGGATCGCCGTACTTGCTGGCGATGACCTCGCCCTGCTCGGTCATGCGGAGCTGGCCGTTGACGCTGCCGCGCGGCTGCGCGAGCACGGCGTGGTAGCTGGGGCCGCCGCCGCGCCCCACGGTGCCGCCGCGCCCGTGGAAGAGTCGCAGCCGCACGCCGTGGCGCGCGAACACGTCGACGAGCGCGCGCTCCGCCTTGTAGAGCTCCCAGTTCGAGGTGAGGAAGCCGCCGTCCTTGTTGCTGTCGGAGTAGCCGAGCATGACCTCCTGCAAGTCCCCGCGGCTCTCGAGGAGCTGCCGGTAATAAGGCAGCGAGAAGAGGGCGTGCATGATGCCGCCGCAGGCGCGCAGGTCCTCTATGGTCTCGAAGAGGGGGATGATGTTGACGGCCGAGCGCGGCTCCTGCCCCGGCACGAGCAGGCCCGCCTCCTTGAGCAGCAGGGCCACCTCGAGCACGTCGCTCGGTCCCGCCGTCATCGAGATGACGTAGTTGGGGATGGCCGCCGCGCCGTAGCGCTCGTGCATGGCGGCCACCGCCTTCAACGTCGCGAGCGCCTCGCTCGTCTCGGGGCCGTAGGCGACGTGCGGCGAGACGAGCGGGCGCGCGGGCACGAGCTCGCGCAGGAGGAGCTTCTGCCGCTCGTGCTCGTCGAGGGCGTCGTACACGTCGACGCCCGTGGCGCGCTTCGTCAGCTCCTCGACGACGCGCGCGTGCACCTCGCTGTGCTGGCGGATGTCGAGCGCCGCGAGGTGGAACCCGAACACCTCGACGGCGCGCCGCAGGAGCCGCAGCCGCCCCGCGGCGAGGCGCGCGCAGCCCGAAGCGACGAGCGCGTGGTGGATGACGTCGAGATCGGCGATGAGCGCGGCGGGCGCGCCGTAGGCGGGAGCGGCGCCGACCGCGGCGCGCGGCGTGGCCACGTCGGCGGCGAGGAGCTGGGCGGTCGCCGCGACGCGCGCGTAGACACCGGTGAGCGCGCGGCGGAACGGCTCCTCGCGCCGGCTCGCCGCGCGATCGGGTGAGCGCGCCGCGAGCGCCTCGAGCTCCGGCGAGGGCACGGCGTACTGCGCCGCGACGCTGAGCTCGGCGCCGAGCGCGTGGATCTCACGCAGGTAATGCTCGAGCGCGACGGCCGCCTGCAGCTCGAGGGCGCGCGCCGTCACCGCGTGCGTCACGTGCGGGTTGCCGTCGCGATCACCGCCGATCCAGCTCGCGACGCGCAGGAAGGGCGGCAGCCGCAGCCCCGGCGCGAGCTCGTCCTCGAGCTCGGCGTAGAGGCGCGGCACGACCTCGAGGAACGTCCCGCGAAAATAGGCGAGGCCGTTGTCGATCTCGTCCTCCACAGTGGGCTTCTCGGTGCGCAGCTCGCTCGTCTTCCAGAGGATGAGCACCTCGCGGCGCAGCGCCTCTTCGAGCTCGGCGGCGGCGGGGCCGGCGGCGGAGCCGCGCCCGCCGAGGCCCGCCCGCACGGCGCGCTGCCGATCGATGATGCTCTTGCGCTGGACCTCGGTGGGGTGGGCCGTGAGCACGGGCTCGACGCGCGCCAGCTCGAAGAACGCCTGCACGCGACGCGCGGAAACGTTGGCGGTGCGCAGACGCGCCCGCGCGAAGGCGAGGGTGCCGGGGGCGGGCGGCGCGTGGTGCGCCTCCTGCGCGCGCCGCACGCGATCGTGGTGCACGTCCTCGGCGACGTTCGCGAGGTGGTGGAAGTAACTGAAGGCGCGCACGACGTTCGTCGCGTCGTCCTGTCCGAGCCCGCCGATCGTCTTCTCGAGCGTGCCCAGGCTGCGTCCGTCCTGGTCGCGCCGATAGCGAATCGCGCTCTGCCGGATGCGCTCCACCAGATCGAAGACCTTCGGACCCGCCTGCTCCCGAATGGTGTCGCCGAGGATGCGCCCGAGGTACCGGATGTCCTCGCGCAGCGGCAGGTCAAGATCGTGTTTCTTTTTGGTCGGTCGTCTCACGCGTGGCCCTCGCCGAGCGGGGGGCGCGCTCGCGGGAATATTAGCATTCACCGATCGTTGCGGGTCCCGGGAGTTTTGTAGTTGGCGCGGCGCCCCACCTCGTTCCATGATTCGGCCCTTATGGAGCAGATTCCTCCTAATCCGCCGCCGAAGAAGAGCGATGCGAGGCGGACGTCTCGAATCACCGGTGACCCTCACGCCTCTTTGTTTTCGACGGGCAATCACCCCGTCGTGGGCGATCCGGCCGCGGCCACGCGCCGCACCGAGCGCGGCACGCGCATCGCAGGCGACGTCAAGCGCGCGCTCTTCTTCGCCGTCGTCCTCGTCTTCGTCGCGATCGTGCTGTACCAGTTCGTGTCGGCGTTCTGACCGCCGCCGCGACCCGACCCGGCTATTCGCGGCGCAGGCGCGAGAAGAAGCCGCGCAGGAGCGCTGCGCCCTCGGCCGCCAGCACCCCGGGCACGACCTCGACCCGGTGGTTGAGGCGCTTGTCGTCGAGCAAGGTGTAGAGCGTGCGCACGGCGCCGGCCTTCGGATCGTCGCACCCGAAGTAGAGGCGGCGAATGCGCGCGTTCACGAGGGCGCCCGCGCACATGGGGCAGGGCTCCATCGTGACGTACAGATCGGCGTCGGTGAGGCGCCAGCTGCCCAGCGCGGCGGCCGCGCGACGAAGCGCGACGATCTCGGCGTGAGCCGTCGGGTCGCTGCCGGTCTCGCGCTCGTTGTGCGCGACGGCGATGATCTCGCCGCCCAGCACGACGAGGGCGCCCACCGGGACCTCGCCGCAGCCGGCGGCCTCCGCGGCGGCCGCGAGCGCGCGGCGCATGAAGGCGGTCTCGCGCTCCGTGGGCGACGAGGGGGAGGCGGGCGGGGGCCCGGCGAAGGAGGCGGCGGTGGTCATCGCGGAGAGTTACTCTATTATCATCTAGGTTCCCCGTGCCCAAGCCGCAGATCGACCTGTCGTTCCCGCGGTACGTCGCGGCCCGCAAGGGCGCCGCCGACGCGCGCGCCCGTGAGGGCTCGGCCTACGCCTACGGCGGCGACCTCAAGGTGCGCGCCACCCTGGACCGCATCCGGCCCGTGACGCTGGCCGTCGAGGCAGCCGTGCGCCTGTGGCAGACCGTCGAGAGGAGCCGGATGCTGGGCACGGCCGTCAAGGTCACGGGCAAACAGTTCCCGCGCATCTTCAAGCTCGTCGAGACGTGCGCCGACACGCTGCGCATCCCGTTGCCCACGGTGTACGTGTCGCCCAACATCGGCTCGCTCAACGCGCACACCTTCGGGACGGCCGACGACCCGTGCATCGTCGTCAACGCGGCGCTCATCGATCACCTCGCGGAGCCCGAGATGTTGGACGTCCTCGGGCACGAGTGCGGCCACATCCAGAACAACCACGTCGTCTACATGACGACGCTGCACTTCCTCAAGCACGCCGCCAACCTCTTCCTGCGCTGGAGCGTCAAGCCAGCCGTGCTCGCCCTCAACGCCTGGGCGCGGCGCGCCGAGATCACGTGCGACCGCGCGGCGCTCATCTGCACGCGCGACCTCGACGTGTCGATCGCGTGCCTCGTCAAGCTCGCGCTCGGGTCGCGCAAGCTCTACAGCGACATCAACGTCGAGGAGTACCTGGGCCAGCTCGAGGAGACGAGCAAGTCCGTGGGCCGGTTCGACGAGCTGATGCACACGCACCCGTACCTGCCGAAGCGCGTCGCGGCGCTGCGTCTCTTCGCCGAGACGGCGTACTACAAGAGCGTCGTCGCGTCGCCCGGCAAGGGCGGCAAGGCGGCCGGGGCGGGCGCCAACGGCGTCGGGGCCGCGGGCGAGCCGCCGGGTCTGTCGAAGGAGGAGTGTGACGCGCGCGTCGCCGAAATCCTGGCGGTTCTGCGATGACGGCGCCCGCGAAGCCGCCCGCGAAGGCGTCGAACGGCGCCTGGGCATCGCTCGACGAGCGCAAGGCCGCCATTCGCGGCGTGCTCGTCGACCTCGGCGCGGCGGCCGAGGCAGTGGGGTTGCACTCGGTGGCGCGTGACGTGCGCGAGACGCGCTTGCCCAAGCTCGATGAGGAGCGCTTCACGATCGTCGTGCTCGGCGAGTTCAACCATGGCAAGTCGACTTTCATCAACGCGCTCCTCGGCGCGTCGGTGCTGCCCACGGGCATCACGCCCACGACGGCCGTGCTCTCCCACATCTCGCACGGCGCCAAGGAGAGCGCGACGCTGGTCTTGGAGTCCGGCGAGCGCAAGCCCATCGGCCTCGACAAGCTCGCGGCCTGGCTCACCGTCGACGGGCTCGCCGAGAAGACGACCGCCGGGCAGTCGGGACAGACAGGGCAGGGCGTCCACCACGTCGAGATCACGCATCCCGCGGCGGGCGCCGGCGGCAACCTCGGCGACCGCGTCACGATCGTCGACACGCCGGGCGTCAACGACATCAACGAGCAACGCGCCGAGATCACCTACGGCTACCTGCCGCGCGCCGACGCCGCCGTGTTCTTGCTGGACGCCACGCAGATCTTGAGCGCCTCCGAGCGGCAGTTCCTCGAGGAGCGCATCCTGCGCTCTTCGCGCGATCGCCTGTTGTTCGTCGTCGCCAAATCCGACCTGCTCACGGCGGCCGAGCTCGAGGAGACGCTGGCGTTCGCGCGCAAGCACCTCGCGCGCATCGTGCCCGAGCCCGTCGTGCTGCCGGTCTCGGCGAAGCGCGCGCTCGCCAAGGAAGACGCGTCGGGCCTCGGAGAAGTCGTCGCCGCGCTGGGCGCGACCGTGGCGCACGAGCGGCGGCGCGTGCTCCTCGACAACGCCCTCGGCGACGCGACCCGCCTCGCGGCCTTCGTGCGCCAGAGCCTGGCGATCCGGCGCAAGTCGCTCGAGCTGCCCATGGACGAGCTCGAGACCCGCATCGGGCGCGCCAAGGACAAGCTGCGCTCGGGGCAAAAGGCGCTGCAGAGCGCGGCCGAGACCATCCGCGCCGAGACGGCGGCGCTCAAGGCGCGCGTGCGCCAGGATCTCGCGGACTTCACCGCCGAGTTTCGCGCCCGACTGCCGAGCGACATCGACGCCCCCGAAATCGATGGGAGCGACGTGCAGCGCTACCTCTCGTTCTTCGTGCAGGACACCTGGAAGGCGTGGACCGAGGCCGAGGGTGAGCTCGTCGCCGCCGAGCTCGATCGACTGGCCGAGCAGATCATCCAGGTCACGAACGAGAAC
>DASXOE010000128.1:0-10927 GCA_036494575.1 Polyangia bacterium
CACGCGACGCTCGCGCTTTTCCTCCTCCCTCCCCGGAAGAGACAGGGCGCGGGCTCTCGGAACTGCTCTTCCCGGAGGGGAGAGGGGCGGGATGGGATGAGGGGGCCCGTTTCCATTTTCGCTCGCGTGGAGCGCCGATCATTCCGCGACCTTTGACGGCAACGTGGGAGTGGCCTAAGATGGAAGAGCCGCGGAAGTCCGCAGAACCTCATGGGTGGGCTCTCTTTTAGCGATCGGGCTGCGCGCTCCGTCTGGCGGATTTTCCCCAAGCGGGCCCTGTCGGGCGCCATAGGCTGGAGCGGCGGCTGGAACTTGCCGACCGCGTTACGCGTCACGATGCTGTCCCGGTTCGCGCGCGTCTACGGCATCGACGTGAGCGAGGCCGAGAAGCCTCTCGCCGAGTACAGCGGCTTCGACGACTTCTTCACGCGTAAGCTGAAGCCGGGCCTGCGGCCTGTCGATCGGAGCCCGGGTCGCGTCATCTCGACGTCGGACGGCACCGTCGTCGGAAGCGGCGTCATCGAGCAGGGAAAGCTCGTCCAGGCCAAGGGCGTGCTCTTCGCGCTCGACGAGCTCCTCGGCGACGTTGGGTCCGCCACGCGGCTCGAGGGCGGCGCTTACTTCATCACGTACCTGTCGCCGAAGGATTACCATCGCGTCCACTCGCCCGTCGGTGGGCGAATCGTGGGGTGGCGTCACCTCCCCGGGGTGCTCTTCCCCGTGAACGCGCGCAGCGTGAATCGCGAGCCGCGCCTGTTCGTCGGCAACGAGCGCTTCGTGACCTTCATCGAAGGAGAGGCGGGCTTCGCTGCCGTCGTCATGGTGGCGGCCGTCGGCGTCGGCCACGTCACCGCGGCCTACGACGACGCGGTCGCGACGCATCGACCCCAGTTCCTGCGCGCGGGGATCAGCCAGCGCTCGTACGACGAGCCACGTCCCGTCGGCCGAGGCGACGAGCTCGGCACGTTCCACCTCGGCTCGACGACTATTGTCGTCTTCGAGCCCGGGCGCGTGCAGCTCGACCCGCTGACGCCCGGGAGCGCCGTCAAAATGGGCGCCGGGATCGGGCGCTCCGTTCCCGCCACCGCTACGAGCCGTGGGGACTGACCTCCGTGGCGAAGCGAACCGGCAAGACGCACGAAAACCTCGAGACCGAGCTCACGGCTCCCCCGCCTGCGCGGCGCGCCTCGGGCGTCGTTGAACCCGTGAGGACGGTTTCGACCTCGGGCCCTCAGGCGCGCAGTGGTCCCATCGGGATCTCGGGCGGGGACTTCGCGACCCCGTCGGCGCGCAAGCGGACGACGACTCAGCCGCGCGGCCTGCCCGTCGTGGGACCCGCGGCGCGGTCGGCGATGGGCGGCACTCCGTCGCCGTCCCTGGGCCTGGGCGCTCAGCCGGAATCGCCGTTCGTGGCACCGCCAGCGGGCGAGCTCGGCGACGCCGCCGCGCAGTTGGCGGCCGAGGCCGCCGCCGTGCGTGCGCTCGACTCGGGTCCGCTCACTCCGCCGCCCCTCGCGGACGATCCGGGTCCGACGCCTCCGCCCGAGCTCGTCGAGGCCGTCGCGCCGCCCGCCGAGGCTCTCACCCCGCCAGTAGAGATCGTCGCGTCGGCGTTCGGAAGCGTCGCGTCGCCGTCGGACGGCGTCGCGGCGGCGCCCGATCCGCGCACACCTCAGACCGAAAGCGCCGCGCTGGCCGTCGAGGCTGAAACGCCCGTGCCGACGCCGGACTCCTCCGGCGATGGCGACCCCCGCGAGGACCTTCCCGCCTTCGACGCCACGGGCGATCTGGCGGCGGGGAGCTCGGAGGATCGATTCTCGGCGCCGGAAACGCCCTGGCCGGAGCTCGCGCATCAAGCCGCGGTGCTGCGCGCGCGGACGCCCGTGCCGGGCGCCATCCCGACCGACGCCATGAGCGGCGACAGCGGTACCGCGCTCCGGGAGGCTCGGTCCGAGGAGCGAGCCGACGGCGCGCTTGCCGTCGTAGACGAGCCCGCCGCCCATCAAGAAGAAGCCGAGGTCTCCGGCGCCGATCTCGAGCTCGTCGACGGCACGGAGACGGCCGAGACGCTGGACGCTCTCCCCGCGGAGGCGCTGAGTGAGCGCGGTCACGCCGAGGAACCCGCGGCCGAGCCGCCGCGCACGCGGACGCCTCGCCCGGCCGCGGCGCCTCCGCCCATTCCCGCGGGCTCGCCGCGGCGGAAGTCCGGTGAAGTGCGCGCGCCCGAGGTGCCCGCCGCCCAGGTCGTCGCGAGCATCGTGCCGGCGACGCCGGCAGGCGCGGCGAGCTTGCCCGAGGCGCTCGCGCAGCGGCCGCGTCGCCCCAAGCGCTCGAAGCCGTGGTTCGAGGAGGTCTTCGACGAGGACTATCTGCGCACGCTGCCGTTCATGAGCGCCGATCAGACGCTCCGCGAGGCGGAGTTCATCGAGGCCTCGCTTGGCGTCAAGCCCGGAGGCCAGCTCCTCGACGTCGGATGCGGCTACGGGCGTCACGCCATCGAGCTCGTGCAGCGCGGTCTCGACGTGACGGGCCTCGATCTCTCGCTGCCGCTGCTCCTGCGCGCGGCCGACGAGGCGCAGAAGCGCGCGATGTCGGTCAACTTCGTGCACGCGGACATGCGTGAGATGGCGTTCGAGAAACAGTTCGACGGCGTTTACTGCATGTTGACGTCCTTCGGTTACTTCGACGAAGAGACCAACCTCCGCGTCGCCGAGGGCATGGCTCGCGCGCTCAAGCCCGGCGGGCGCTTGCTGCTCGACCTCGTGAACCGTGACTACATCGTCGGCGATCTGCCGTCACGCGTCTGGTGGGAGGGGAACGGCTGCGTCGTGCTCGAAGAGGTCGATTTCAGCTTCCACACGAGCCGGATTCTGACACACCGCTCCATCGTCTTCGAGGACGGGCGCCAGAGCGAGCAGGAGATCTCCGTGCGTGCCTATAGCCTCCACGAGATCGGTCGTCTGCTGCGCCAGGCCGGTTTCCGCGTTCTCGACATTTCCGGCAGCCTCGCCACGCGCGGGCATTTCTTCGGCGGCACATCACGCAGCTTGCTCATTTTGGCTGAGAAGCGCGTCGAAGATACCTGACGAGACATCCCCGGAAGACCTGAGCCACCGACGGTGACGGAGCCGCGCCAGTTTCGCGCCGACGCCTCTTGTCGAATTTGTTTCGGTGCCTAGATCACACGCGCGCGCTGTGCGTTGTGAGATGTGGGGACGAGGCGGCTGGCTTGCAACCAACCGGGCCGTCTGCGCATCCAACTGGCACGGGATTTTGCCCACCACCAGCGCGAGCAGGACCGAACCTAACCGACCTAAACCTGGAATATTTCCCCGACGACGTCCGTATAGCAAAGAGCGTCACGTTTTCAAGCGATGTGGGACGCTGCCGGAACGCACGAGCCGAAAGAACCGAGATGGATACAAGAGGAGCAAGAGCAAGATCGACGCGGAAGGCACGGGTCGTGGAGTCCGAGCGGAAGGCCAAGGCCGCGCGGCCGAACGGTCGAGGCCGTCTGACGCGGGTCGTCAAGACGCGCGGGGGCAAGCTCCCGGCGCCGGCGAACGACACCGTGCCCGTGGCTAACGACACGACCGCGGCGCAGGTCGCTGACGCTGCCTCGGAGGTAGACGGCGACCTGGCCAATGTCGCCGCGGTCCTCGTGGGCGACGCCGCGATGAGCGGCAAGGATCTGCCTGGTGAGGCCGCGCTGCTCGAGACCGAGGTGGCAGAGGCCGGCGAGGATGCGGCCGCCGAGGCCGAATCCGACGACGAGGACGAGGCCGAGGAAGCGATCGAAGAGGTCGCCGCCACGACGACGTCGAAGCGGAAGCGCGGCGAGGACGAGCCCGCGAGCTTTCTGGCGATGTACTTCCGCGACATGGCGGAGCTCGATGTCTTGCGCCCCGAGCAGGAGTTCGAGACGGCGCGCAAGATCGAGGAGCTCGAGAATGACCTCTGGCGCACGATCCTGGCTTTCGCGCCCGGCGCCGACTGGATCATGAACCGCGTCGAGGCGGTCATGGAGAAGCCGCCCGTCGTCGAGATCAAAAGCTACCGCGCGGCCGCAGAGGGCGCGCGCAAGAAGGCGTCCATCCCGGCGCGTGGCCGCTTCGACAAGGCGGCCCAGCGTCTCGCGACGAGGCTGCGCACGCTCGACATCGATCGCTTGTTCCTCGAGGCGGCCCTCGTCGAGATTCAGCGCGTGGGACGCGCCACGCGCGGCCTGCCCTTCGAGGGGACCGTTCCGTTCTCGACGTCGACCAAGGCCTTCGGCGAGTACGTCAAGGTCGTGGGCCAGAAGGCGTTCCGGCTCAAGGTCGCGAAGAACGAGTTCGTGAAGGCGAACTTGCGTCTCGTCGTGTCGATCGCGCGCCGGTTCAATCACGGTCGACTGCCGCTCGCGGACCTCATCCAGGAGGGCAACATCGGCCTCATGAAGGCCGTCGAGCGCTACGACTATCGCCGCGGCTTCCGCTTCTCGACGTACGCGAGCTGGTGGATCCGACACGCCATCAGCCGCGCGCTCGCCGACAAGGGACGCGCCGTGCGATTGCCCGTCCACATGATCGACGCCTACCATCGCATCGCGAAATCGACGCGCGAGCTGCAGTCGAAGCTCGAACGTCCGCCCACGACGCAGGAGGTCTCCGCGGCGACCGGCATCGAGGCGGAGAAGCTCGAGAAGATGAAGACGTTCCTCGCCGAGTCGCCGGTCTCGCTCGACCGCCCGATCTCCGACGAGGACGGCCGCAAGCTCATCGACGTGCTCGTCGATCCGAACGAGGGGCCCGCCGTGCCCGAGCAGATGGAGCTCACCGAGACCCAGGACGAGATGATGAAGCTCCTCGCGGGGCTCAAGCCGATCGAGGCCGACATCCTGCGCAAGCGCTTCGGGCTCGCGACGGACAGGGAGCGCACGCTCAAGGAGATCGGCGACGAGTATCGATTGTCCCGGGAGCGCGTGCGGCAGCTGCAGGAGCAGGCGCTCGGCAAGATGCGCCGGGCCATGTCGAAGCGCGAAATCTCGTAATCTTCCCGGCAGTCTTGACCACTGAGGAGGCGGGGGCTATCGTCGGCTCCTTCCATCGGAGGAAGCCCACGATGATGCGTGCCCTCGCCCTCGCTGTATCCCTTGGTCTCTGCGCGGTTCTCTCGGCTTGCCAGCAATCGGGCGGCCCCCTCAAGGTGGAGAGCGTCGAGCCGCCCCAGGGCACGACGGCCGGCGGCGAGGAGATCACGATCCGCGGCGGCGGTTTCCAGCCGGGCAAGACGCAGGCGGAGGTGAAGTTCGGCCGCAAGAAGGCCGAGAGCGTCATCATCGCGTCGGCGACGAAGATCAGGGTTGTCACGCCGTCCAACGAGAAAGGCCCCGTCGACGTCCAGGTGATGTTCGACGACGGCGCGGCCTTCAAGATTCCGAACGCCTTCCACTACCTCGAACCGGCCGAGGGCGCCAACGCCCGCCGCGCCTTCTTCGGCGGTCAGAAGGCGCCCGGCGCCAAGATCGAAGTCGAGAAGAAGCAGTAGCGCCCGACGTTGGTAGTCGGCAGCCGGCAGCTCGAGTCAGCGGAACTCGACGCGGAAGAGCTGCTGGCCCATGAGGATGAACGATCCGTTCGGGATCGTTCGCTCGTGCCGCAGACGCAGGAACGTGCCGTTCGAGGAGCCGAGGTCGGACAGGATGACCTGACCCTCGAGGAGCGAGATGCGGGCATGCGTGCCCGAGACGTAGCCGTCCTCTGGGAACAGGATGTCGCCGCGCTCGCGGCCGAGGACGATGGCGTCGCCGAAGAGAGGGAAGGCCGAGCCGTCGACGTCGCGGCCCACGATCACGGAGAGGCGGCCCCAGAAGCCCGGGTTCGGCGTGCCCATGATCTCGGTGCCATCCTCGAGCGGCTGCGGCGGCGAGATCACCTCGAAGCGGAGCAGCTCCTGGCCGAGCCGGAAGATGTCCCCGGATTCGAGCGCCTCGTCTCCGGTGATCTTGAGGAAGACGCCGTTGAGGCTGCGCAGGTCGCGGACCATGAGGCCGTCTGGCGTCGCGGTGAATTCGGCGTGTCTCGGCGAAAGGTAAGCGTCGGCCTCGAAGAGCGCGCCCTGGCCGCGCCCGATGAGTGTCTCGCCGTCGTGGAGGGGGTGAGTGCCACCCTCCGTCCCATCGGGGCGTATGAGCACGAGCCGCCCGCGCGGCGCGGCCACTGCGGGCGAGGGCGTCGGCGCGGCGCCCGAGCCGTACATCGTCTTCTGCACGCCGAGAGCGGCGGCCGCGCCAGACGGCGCCTTCCCGATGCGGGTCCCGCACGACCCGCAGAACGCGAAGCCCACCTGGACCGGCTTGCCGCAGGTGGGGCAGGTCGTCATGGGGGGCCCCGCCGCGGGCGCGGAGGGAGCCAGGACCGCCTCGAGCGCGGGCGTCCCCGTCGGGGACGTCGGCACGCGCGGCCCGCGGTTGCCCGTCGCGAGCGGGTTGGGTGGAAGCTGGAAGGGCGCCATGACGGGCGGCATCTTCGGCGAGTCGCCCCACGGGATACCGCCCTTCGGCTTGGGCGCGAGCCGATTCGCTTCGGCCTGGAGCTCACCGGCGACGGTCGCGGCCGGCGCGGGCGGCAGCACCGTACGCGCGACCTCCATGGCGGAGGGGGCCGTCGCAGCTGGGCCGGGCGTTCCCGCCGCGGGCGCGCTGGCCGCCTCGAGCTTTCCGCCGCAGCCCAGGCAAAACTTGTAGTGGTCCTGGTTTTCTTTTCCGCAGCTCTTGCAGGTAATCAAGCGGGACCCCCGGGGAACACCGTTTCGAAGCTGACCATACGGGCCTGACGTCTTGCCTCACGTCTTGGCGATGTGATGACGCCCATCTCACGCGGCCTTCTCACGTGATTTCGACCCTCAGCAGCTGCTGACCGAGAAAGACGTAGTCGCCATGGTTGAGCGGCGCCTCGTCGGTGATGCGAACGAACGTCCCGTTTTTCGAGCCGAGGTCGGTGAGCGTGACCTGGCCGTCGGCGTTCATCGTGATCTGCGCGTGGCGGCCCGAGATGAACGGATCGTCGAGGAAGTTCACGTCGTTGCCCTCGCGGCCGATTGAGATCGTCTCGGCGCGCGACCGGTAGATCATTCCGATCTCACCGCCGCGCAGGCGCTGGATGAGCTTCATTTTCGAGGGGCGCTTGGGACTCGCGTAGAAGAACGTGCCCTCGGCGTCCGGCTGGGGGCCGAGATCGGGCGGCGAGGGCTCGATCTCCAGGAGCTGCTCTCCGATGAGGAACAGCGCGCCGGAGGACAGCAACATCGGCGCCTTGATACGCATGAACACGCCGTTGACGGAGCCCTCGTCGATGACGTGGAGCTTGGCGCTCTTGTACGTGAAGTTGGCGTGACGAGGCGAGAGCAACGGGTCGTCCGGGAAGAGAATGGCGCCCTCGGTGCGGCCCGCGACGTGGTCGGTGCCGTTCAGCTGGTAGGTCACGCCGTCCGTGCCCTCGCCCTTGATGACGGTGAGCTTGGCTCGCCCCGGCACCTGGTTGGCCCCGAAGAACATCGTCTTGGCCGCTGGCGGCCCGGCGGCCGCCGGCTCGAGCTTGCCGCCGCAGCTGCCACAGAATCGGTTGTCGGCCGGCACCTCGGTGCCGCAGTGGGGGCAGGGTCTCCCTGGCATCATGTCTCCGGATTGGTGTCCCGACGCGCGCCGCCGCAGTCTAGCGCATTGTCGTCGCCACGCCGCTCAAGTCAAGCGGCCCGGGCGCTCGACGGCGCGGATCACGGGCGCGCGCCACTCGGCTCGGCCGGCGCGGCCCGGGCCGCGGCGGCCGCGGCGCGCACGAGGACGTTCGAGTCGCCGAGCGCCCGGCGCAGGCCGGTGGCGCCGGGGCCACCCGTCGCGGCGAGCGCTCGCACGATGCCGAGGCGCGCTGGCCAGGCTTCGTCGGCGGAGGCCGCGGGCCGCGCGTCGAACGCCGACGTCAAGTCCTCGGCCAGCGCCCGCGCCGCGGAAGGCGAGGTCTGGGCCCAGCGCCGGGCGACGGCGGCGGCGGCGTCACGCTCTTCGGCGTCGCCCGCCGCGGCGCGCGCCACGCGATGGGGCGTGACGCGTGGGTCGTCGGACTTCGCGAGCACGCGGAGCGCGGCGGCGCGAACGCCGACCTCGCCGTCGTCGAGCCTCGCGGCCACGGCGTCGCGCGTGCCGGCGGCGATCGCGGCCAGCGCGACGGCCGTCGCGGAGGCGACCGGCGTCGCGGCCCCCGCGACGAGCGGCGCGAGACCGGGGCCGTCCCGCCGTCCATCGAGCGCCGCGAGCGCCGCGCGCCGCCGCCACCCGGCGTCCCGCAGGGCGCGCTCGAGCGCATCGACGACGGGGCGCGTGTCGTCGCGCCACAAGATCGTCGCGTCGGCGCCCGACGGGGCGGGCTCGAACGCCGCGAGGATCCCGTCGAGGTCGAGGCGCGTGCCCTCGATGGCGCGTGCGTCGTCGGGCGGCGCGCCGCCGCTCGCCCACACGTCGAGCGCGAGGAGCGCGGCGCCGCCGCGCGGGGCGCGGGCGAGGAGCGCTTCTTCGAGCAGCGCCGGCAGGGCGCGGCGGTCGCGCCGCGCCCCGAGCGCGAGCAGCGCGGCGCGCGCGAGCGCGTCGTCGCCCGAGCGCACGACCGCCAGCAGCGTCGTCGTGGCCGCGCGCTCCGCCGGCAGCCCGAGCGCCACGACGGCGGCGCGCCGCGCCGAGAGGGGCCGCGCGACGTCGCCCGCGACGCTCGCGAGGATGCCGACCGCCTGGGTTCCGCCGCCGCGTCCGAGGCCGAGGCACGCGAAGCCGACGACGTCGGCGCGCGCGTCCCGGAGCGCGCGCGAGAACAGGCCGGCGTCGCGCGGGCTCCCGAGCCGCCCGAGGGCCCACACGGCCGCGGCGCGCAGCTTGCCGTCGGGAGCACCCGCGAGCTTCTCGAGCACGTCGTGTCCGCGGTCGTCGGCGAGTCGCCCGAGCGCGAGCACGGCGGCGAGGCGGGCTTCGTCGCCGCCGGGCGGGCGCGCCAGGTGGTCGCCCGCCGACGGGTTCGGCGCCGGGTCCGTGGCGGGCGCCGCGACGCGCGAGAGGACGGACGCTGCGTCCTTGTTGCCGAGCATACCGAGGAGCTCGACGACGGCGGGCTCCGGTGGTGCGTCGACCTCGGTGAGCAGCTCGAGGAGGGGCCGCAGCCCGTGCTGGGCGATGCGCGCGCGCGCTTCGCGCGCCGCGACGTCCGCGGGCGGGGCGCGATATAGGCTCGGCAAGAGGCGGCGCAACACCTCGACGAGGACGCGCCGCATGGCGGGGGCGCGCCCGCCCGCGAACAATCCCCGCGCGACGATGCGTTCGAAGTCCGGCAAGCGGCCGAGCAGCTCCTCGGTATCGAGGGCGCGCCGTCCCGCCTCCGCGATCACCTCGTCGTCGGTGGCGGTCTCGACGATGCGGCGCAGGATCTCGGCAGCGGCGCGGACGTCGCCGCGCCGCTCGAAGACGAGCGCGAGCGCGAAGCCCGCCGTGGCGTCGGAGTCGCTGTCGAAGGCGCGGCGATAAGTTTCGAAGGCGCGCTCGTCGTCGCCCGCGCGCTCTTGGATCGCGGCGATCCGCGCCAGCGCCTGGCCGTCACTGGCGCCGAGGCGGGCCGCCTGCTCGGCGTGAGCGAGGGCGACCGCCTCGTCGTGACGCCCGAGCTCGACGTCGGCGATCTGCACGTGCGCTTCGCGGGCGCGCGCCGGCACGCGCGTCGCGAGCGCCTCGAGGCGGCGCACGGCCTCCTCGGTCAGGCCGGCCGCGCGCAGCTGTCGCACGAGGGCGAAGGTCACCTCTGCGTCGGCGTCGGCTTCGGCGCCAGGGGGAAGGGGCCGCGCGCCCGAGGGCTTCGACGTCGCGCCGCGCTCGACGAGAGCGCGCAGGGTCGCGATGGCGCCGGCCTGGTTGCCGAGTCGCTGCTGTGCCTCGGCCAGGTAGAGCGCCGTCTCGCGATCATCGGGCGCGAGGCGCACCCGCTCCTCGAGCGCGCGCACGCGCTCGTCGAGGTGTGCCCGGCCCGAGCGCGCGAGCAGCGCGAGGATGCGCGTGCGTGCCTCGCGCCGCTCGGCGGCCTGGTCCGCGCTTGCCGAGAGCTCGAGCGCGGCCTCCCACTCGCGTACGGCGGCGTCGGTTTGCCGCTGCCGCTCGAGAACCTGCGCGAGGACGCGATGGACGCGCGCCTGCTTCGGCTCTCGAGCGCGGGCCGCCTGCGCCTCGGCGAGCGCCTCGACGAGCAGATCGTGGTCGAGCAGCACCTCGGCGAGGCGCAGGCGCCCGGCGACGCCGGGCTCGCGCTCGCGCAGGCCCCGCCAGGTCTTGAGCGCGAGCTCGCGCTTGCCCGAGGCGAACTGCGTCTCGCCGAGCCCGAGGATGCCCTGCTCGTTGCGCGGCGCGAGGCGGCGCACGCGCTCCCAGGCGGCGCGCGCGCGCTCGTCCTCACCCCACCGGGAAGCGAGCTCGGCGAGACGGACCATCGCCGACGGGCTGCCCGCGAAGCGGGCCGCCGCGCGGTCGAAGTGCGCTTCGGCCGGCTTGCGGCGGCCGCGGCGCAGCTCACGCTCGACGAGCTCGAGCGCCCATGACGGGTCGTCGGGCGCGCGTCGTGCCAGGTCCTCGTAGACGGCGACGGCCTCGTCGTCGCGACCCAGTCGATCGAGGAGCGCGACGATGCGCCGTCCGAGCTCGGGAGCGGGCCGCCCGCCCGCGGCCCGTCGCGCCGCCTCGAGGGCGCCCTCGAGATCGCCGAGCTCGTCGCGCACCTGCGCGAGGACGTCCCACTCGACGGGCCCGGGGGCGCGCGCGAGCGCCTCGGCCAGGGCAGGCAAGGCGTCGAGGTGGCGCGCGACACCGAGGGCGCGTGTCCAGGCCAGCCGCCGCCGTTCGGCTTGCCCCCGAGGGAGCCGCGCC
>DASXOE010000129.1:0-5818 GCA_036494575.1 Polyangia bacterium
GCCCGCCGGAGCGAGCACCGGGGGGCTCGGGGACCCTCTCAGGGTCCCCGAATAGACGCAGGCGGGCTTCGCCCGCCGGAGCGAGCACCGGGGGGCTCGGGGACCCTCTCAGGGTCCTCGATTGGATTTCAGCGCGGCGCGAAGCTCCGGGTGTTCGTCGAGGTAGGCCTGGCGGCTCTCGCGGCTGATCTCCGCGACGATAGTCGTGTCGCGCATGATCTTCGACTGGCATCCGAGGCGCGAATTGGGGCGCACGTCGAAGGCCTTGTCCATGATGTCCTCCTCGCGATCCTGCGCGGGCGAGAGATCCTCCAAGCCCTGCTTGACGTAGACGTGGCAGGTCGAGCAGCCGCACACGCCGCCGCAGGCCGAACCGACCTGCGCGTGCGCCTGGTTCGACGCCTCGAGGATCGTCGTGCCCACGGGAACGTCGATCTCGATTCCGTCCGGCTCGAATCTCACCTTGGGCATGCCATCACCTGTGCTTGTGCCCGGCGTGAGCGTCGACGCGCGTTCGCAGATCCGCCGTCGGCTCCGTCTCCGCGACCCGCGCTTCGACGTCCGTCATGTCCTTGCCGCGCAGCCCGGCGTCGAGGGCGCGGTTCATGCGCCGCTCCGCGAAGGGTTTGGACGCGCGATCGAGGTCCTCGATGCCCGCGCGGATGGCCTGCGCGTCGGCGCGCGTCGCGGCCGCCTCGAGCGCCGCGCGCACGGCCGCGATGGCGCGGCGATCGTCGTCGGTGAGGAGCGCCGGCGTGTCGGCGACCGCGGCGTCGAGCGCGGCCAGGATCCGTTTGGCCTCGACCCTCTGCTCGGCGAGCAGCCGCGTCTTGACGTCCTCGTCGGCGTGCTCGAACGACTCGAGCAGCATGCGCTCGACCTCGCCCTCGGCGAGCCCGTAGCTCGGCTTGACCTCGATCGACGCCTCGAGGCCGGTCGTCAGCTCGCGCGCGAGGGCGCGTAGAATGCCGTCGGCATCGACCATGAACGTAACCTCGAGCCGCGCCAGGCCCGCCGGCATGGGCGGAATGCCCGAGAGCTTGAAGCGCGCCAGCGAGCGGCACTCGTCCACCATCTCGCGCTCGCCCTGAAGGACGTGCAGGTCGAAGCCGGTCTGCCGGTCCGCATAGGTCGTGAACGTCTGCGTCGCGCCGCACGGCACCGTCGTGTTGCGGTGGATGAGCTTCTCGACGACGCCCCCCATCGTCTCGAGGCCGAGCGAGAGAGGAACGACGTCGAGCAGGAGGACGTCGGCGCGCGCGCCTTCGCCCGCGAGGAGATCGGCCTGCACGGCCGCGCCCAGCGCGACGACCTCGTCGGGATCGATGTCGGCGAGCGGCTCGCGCCCGAACAGCTCCCGCACGAAGCGCCGAACGAGGGGCATGCGCGTGGCACCGCCCACGAGGATCACGCCCGCGAGCGAGGAGGCCTCGACGCCGGCGTCCTTGAGCGCACGGCGCACCGAGGGCGCGCACCGCTCGAGCACCGGCCGCGCGAGCGCCTCCATCTCGGCGCGCGAAAGACGCAGCGTCTCGCGCCGGCCTTCGTCGACGACGAGCTCGAGCGACGCCTCGGACGCGTCGGTGAGGCGTTCCTTCAGCGCGCGCGCGGCGTCGAGGATGCGGCGCGTGAGCTTGCGATCTCCGCCGGCGTCGGCCGGCAGACCGAGCCGCGCGAGCAGCGCGCCCGCGATGGCGCGATCGAAGTCGTCGCCGCCGAGCGCCGAGTCGCCGCCCGTGGCCTTGACCTCGAACACTCCGGCCTCGAGCTTGAGGATCGAGACGTCGAAGGTCCCACCGCCGAGGTCGAACACGGCGAAGGTGCCCTCGGCGCCCTTGTCGAGGCCGTAGGCGAGCGCGGCGGCCGTCGGCTCGTTGAGCAGACGGAGCACCTCGAGACCCGCGAGGCGTCCCGCGTCGCGCGTGGCCTGCCGCTGTCCGTCGTCGAAGTACGCGGGGACGGTGATGACCGCGCCCTCGAGCGGCGCGCCGAGCGCCGCCTCTGCGCGCGCCTTGAGCACGGCGAGGATCTCGGCCGAGACCTCGAGGGGCGTCACGGCCCGGCCGCCCGCGACGGCGAAGCGAACGACGCCGTCGCTCTCGTCGCCGGGCGCGAAGACGTGGGGCGTGAGCTTCCGCGTGGCCTCGGCGTCGCGCGGCCCGCGGCCCATGAAGCGCTTCACCGAGGCGATCGTATCGGCGGGAAAGACGGGCGCGAAGCGATCACGCGCGACCGCGCCCACGAGCACGTCGCCATCGACCGCGTAGTGCACGACCGAAGGCAACAAGGTGCCGCCGGCGTCGTCCGCCAGGCATACGGGCTTGCCGTGCTGGACCATGGCGACGAGCGAGTTCGTCGTGCCGAGATCGATGCCGACGGCGCGCGAGAAGCCCGGCGTGCACGGCGCCTTGACCCGCGACTGGCCCGGCTCGGCGATCTGGAAGAGCGCCTCAGCCATGTACCGACCCCTCGCGCTCGCGCGCCTCGTCGTGCGCCGCGACCTCGTCGAGAAAACGCCGGTAGTATCGCAACGCGACGAGCTCGCGCGCCACCGCCTCGAGCCGCTCCCGTGTCCGCGCGCCCGCCAGACCCTCGGCGACGCGCGCCATGGCCTGCGCGGCGCGCGCGCGCATGACGTCGCCCATGCGGGCGACCCGGGCGTCGTCCTTCGCGAGCCGCGCCTCGCCCAGCTCCTCGCGCAGCTCGAGGATCTCCATGAGCAAGGCCGGCGAGGCCGCGACGCCTCCGGAGCGCGCGCCGCCGTCGTCGGTCGCGAGCTTGACGCCCTCGAGCTCGAGCAGATACTCGGCCCGCTTGACCGGGTCCTTGAGGGCCCGCCAGGCCTCGTTGAGCTGCACCGTCCGCTGCAGCGACGCGCGCCGCGCCCGCGGGTCGGCCCGCGCGAAGCGATCCGGGTGCAGCTTGCGAGACAGGTCCTTGTAGCGTGCCTCGAGCGCCGACAGATCGAGCTCGTGCCTCCGCTCGACGCTCAGCACGGCGAAGTGGTCGGAGCCGGCAGCCGGATCGAGCGGCTGCGGCGCGCCGCACGAGCCGCAGAGCGGATCACCGCCCGCCTCCTTCTCGCACGACCAGCAGATCATCGGGGCACCCGCCGAGCCGCTAGAACTGCACGCTCTCGCCGCATCCGCACGTGCCCTTGACGTTCGGGTTCACCCACTTGAACCCGCGCGCCATCAGCGTCGTCGCGAAGTCGAGCGTCGACCCTTCGAGGAAGAGGTAGCTCTTCGGATCGATGAAGACGCGCACGGCGCCGTCTTCGAACGCGAGCACCTTGTCCTCGGCGCGCGGCTCGCTGTCCGCCCATTCGAACAGGTACGAAAAGCCCGTACACCCGCCGCCGCGGATGCCGACGCGCAGGCCCTTGGGGGCCGTCGCGCGTCCCGTCGCCGCCTTCTTGATCTCGGCGATGGCTTTTTCCGTGACGGTGACCGGCATGATCGTCCCCTGCGCCTCCAGGCGGCGCCTCAGGCCGTGCCGGCCTGCGGGGTCGCCCCTCGTTTGGCATCTCGCTTGGCCTTGTAGTCGGCGATGGCGCTCTTGATGGCGTCCTCGGCCAGCACCGAGCAGTGGATCTTGACGGGCGGCAGCGAGAGCTCCTCGACGATCTGCGTGTTCTTGATGGCCATGGCCTGGTCGATCGTCATGCCCTTGACCCACTCGGTCGCGAGCGAAGACGACGCGATGGCCGAGCCGCACCCGAAGGTCTTGAACTTGGCGTCCTCGATGATGCCCGCGTCGCTGATCTTGAGCTGCAGCTTCATGACGTCACCGCAGGCGGGCGCGCCCACGAGGCCCGTGCCCACGTTCGGATCGTCCTTGTCGAAGCTCCCCACGTTGAGGGGGTTCTCGTAGTGCTGAATGACTTTTTCGCTGTACGCCATGGTTGCTCTGCCTTTCGGTATCCGAGACGCGGCTCAGTGAGCCGCCCATACGATGCTCTTGAGGTCGATGCCTTCCTGCGCCATCTCGTAGAGCGGCGAAAGCTCGCGCAGCTTCTTGACCTTCGTCGCCACGAGGTCGATCACGAAATCGACCTCCTCCTCCGTGTTGAACCGCCCGAGCCCGAACCGGATCGACGTGTGCGCGAGCTCTTCCTCGACGCCCAGCGCGCGCAGCACGTACGACGGCTCGAGCGAGGCCGACGTGCACGCCGACCCCGATGACACGGCCACGTCCTTGAGGCCCATGAGCATCGCCTCGCCCTCGACGTAGGCGAAGCTGATGTTGAGGTTGCCCGGCAGCCGGTGCTCGAGCGACCCGTTGACGAACGTGTCGGTCACGCGCGCCTGCAGGCCCGCGCGCAGCCGCTCGCGCAGCGCGAGCAAGCGCGGCGCCTCGGTGGCCATCTCGGCGCGCGCGAGCGCGGCCGCCTTGCCGAAGCCCACGACGCCGGGGACGTTCAGCGTGCCCGAACGCATGCCGCGCTCGTGCCCTCCACCGTCGATGAGCGCTGTGATGCGCACGCGCGGCTTGCGCCGCACGTAGAGCGCGCCCACGCCCTTCGGCCCGTACATCTTGTGCGCCGACAGCGACACGAGATCCGCGCGCGCCGCGTTGACGTCGAAGGAGACCTTGCCGACGCCCTGGACGGCGTCGATGTGGAAGAGCGCGCCGCGCTCCTTGACGACCGCCCCGATCTCGTCGACCGGGTTCACCGTGCCGATCTCGTTGTTGGCGAGCATGATCGACACGAGGATCGTCTTGTCGGTCATGGCGCCGCGCACGGACTCGGCCGTGACGCGCCCGTCGGCGGCCACGGGCAGGTACGTCACCTCGAAGCCTTCCTTCTCCAGGCGCTTGCAGGTGTCGAGCACGGCCTTGTGCTCGGTCTGGGCCGTCACGATGTGGTTGCCGCGCTCCTTGTGGAACTCGGCGGCGCCCTTGATGGCCAGGTTGTCCGACTCGGTGGCGCCCGACGTCCACACGATCTCCTTGCCGCTGCCGCCGATGAGCGCCCCGACCTCTTCACGCGAATGATCGACCGCCTTCTCCGCCGACCACCCGAAGGCGTGCGAGCGGCTCGAGGCGTTGCCGAACACCTCGGTGAAGTACGGCAGCATCGCCTCGACGACGCGCGGGTCCACCGGCGTCGTCGCGTGGTTGTCCATGTAGATGGGGAGCTTGAGCGTCATCGAGAGATTCCCTGTAAAAGCACGGGCGCCTCGCCCTCGTGCCCGTGAATGCCGCACGTGCCGCACTCGCCCTGCACGTGCGTCGGCTCGCACGACCGGCAGCTCGCCATGTAAGCGAGCGTGTCATTGATGTCCACCACGAGCTGCGAGAGCCGCGTGATGGTCTCCTTCGTCTCGCGCAGCTTGTCGGAGAAGATCTCGCGCATGCGGTCCATGGCCTTGGGCGCCGTCTCCGACTCTTCCCAGTCGCGCAAGAACGCCTTGATCTCGGTCAGCGAGAAACCAAGATCCTGCAGCTTCTGGATCCACTCTATCCGGCGCGTCGCCTTGCCCGAATAGAGCCGAAACCCGCCCTTCGACCGCACGGCCGGCGTGAGCAGCCCGAGCTCCTCATAGAGGTGAACCGCCCGGACGGTCTTCCCCGTCTTCTTGGCGAGCTCGCCTACTTTGAGCAGCGTGAGGTTGTCGGCTGAAACTTGCATGGGGTAACCGTTGGATAAAGCTTTGGATTTTTGCGTCGCCAACCCGTACTGACCCTAACCCTTACGTATAGGTAATAGTCTAGCCCGGGAAAGTCAAGAGCGCCCGGCCCATCTTCCGTGGGTTACTTATGTGGCAAATGACCAACGGCCTGGAGAGGCTCGTCGCGCCCCGTTTCAAGGGCT
>DASXOE010000130.1:0-2614 GCA_036494575.1 Polyangia bacterium
TGTCGATCCCGGTTACCCTCTCCGCCGATGAGGGCACTCGCCGTTTGGCTCACGGCGCTCGTGCTCGCCCCCGCCGCGGCGGCGAGCACCCCGCTCGGAGACCTGGCCGTGCACGACCTGCGGCTCCAGGTGAACGCGAACGGCAAAGCGCTCCTGACGTACCGCCGTCAGGATGGGCGGATCCGCAACGTCCTCGTGTGGGGCGCGATCAACGCGCGGCCGCCGTCGACCTCGACGCCGCAGGTCGCCTTCCAGTTCGACTACTCGGGCGGGCTCGTGAGCCTCGGCCACTACGCGTCGCCGCGCTTCGTGAACGGCTGTACGCCATACGACGGGCCGACCCTCCCGTTCCTCGTCACCGCCTGCAAGGCCCCGGATGGCACGTACTGGGCGGTGCAGGCGTGGCAGCGGCTTCTGCCGATGCGCGGGTTCGTGCCGTGGCTGCCGGACCAGGCCAAGCTCGAGTTTCACATCTCGCACTGGTCGGGCCCGCTCGCGCAGCTCGAGGTGTCGCAGAACTGGACGTACCAGGGTCACTGGCAAGCACTGTTCGGACAGCTGACATACCGCGGCCTGCCGGTCTACGGCTACCACACGCCGTCGGCGACGAGGCGGGGCGACAGCTACGCCCGCTACGTGTACATCGACGCGCACGACTCGACCTACGGCCCCGGCTGGCGTCACGACGCAGGCAAGGTGCTCCACGTGGGCAACGGCGCCTTCTGTTACAGCTTCGTCCCGCAGGTCCCGCCTGCGGGCTACCCCGGCAGTCGCGCTCCGCGGGGCCCCGCGATCGGCGATGCTCACCGTGTGACCGTGCTCGGCCCAGGTGTGACACCGGACGTGCAGTGGGAAGGCCCACCGCTCGGGCCGTTCGACGCCGCCCGCGACGCGACCTTCAACGCGTTGTTCGATCGCATCGTCGGGCGGAACGACAAGGTCTGCACGAACGAGCGCTGATGGCCAGAGCAATCGCAGCCGCCCTGACGCCGCTCCGCGACGACGGCGCGGCGCTCGATCTCGACGCGCTCGAGCCGTACCTCGAGTTCCTCGCGGGGCACGGCATCGACGGCGTGCTCCTCGCGGGCACGACGGGCGAGGGCATGAACCTCGCCCTCGACGAGCGCAAGGCGGCGCTCGAGCACACGGTGCGCGGACCGCTCCCGGTGATCGCGCACTGTGGCGCGCAGACCACGGCCGCGACGGTCGCACTCTGCGAGCACGCCGCAGCCGCGGGCGCCGACGGAGTGGCGGTGATCGCGCCGCCGTACTTCATCCTCGACGAGGCATCGCTGCTCGCGCACTTCACCGCCGCTGCGCGCGCGTGCGGCGAGACGCCGTTCTACGCGTACGAGCTGAAGGCGGCGTCTGGATACGCGATCCCGCCGGTCGTGATCGAGCGGCTGCGCGACGCAGTCGACAACCTCGTCGGGATGAAGGTCAGCGACTCGCCGTTCGAGAACGTCGCGCCGTACATGCTCGACGGCCTTGACGTGCTCGTCGGCGCCGAGTCGCTGATCGGCGAAGGGCTCGCGGCGGGCGCGGCCGGCGCCGTCTCCGGGCTGGCGTCCGCGTTCCCGGAGGTCGTCGTCGATGCCGTGCGCAGCGGCGACTCGACGAAGGCGGGCGCGCTGCGCGCGCAGGTCGACCGGTTCCCGCGCCACGCGGCATTGAAGGAAGTCGTGCGGGCGCGCGGCGTTCCGATGCGCGCGGACGTCCGGCCACCGCTGCGTGCGCTCGACGACGCCGAGCGCAGCGAGCTCCTGGCCTCAGTCCTCCTTTAGCTCGTCCATCGCCGCGCGTGCGCGCGCGTGGACGTCGGCGCGGCGGTCGCCGGCCTCGGGCTCGGGCTCAGGTTCCGGCGCGGGTGCCGGTTCCTCGACGCGCGTCTCCTCGAGCTTCGCCCGGAGGTCGTCGGCGGGCGACGGGCCGAGCGGGGCCTGCGAGCGACGGCGCAGGAGCGCACGCAGCCCGAGCCCGCCGAGCAGTAAGGCAAGAAAGCGCTTCACTGCGCCGATTCTAGTGCGGACCGCTGCTACACTGCCGCGGCTTCTCGCCCAGTCCATCGCGCCGTCGACCCCGAAGCGGCGTCCAGGAGACCGGGCCGACTCAGACCGTGGGAAGGGAGACATTGGGGCGTGAACGAGTATGAAGTCATGCTTTTGCTGGACCCCGAGCTCGCCGAGGAGCGGGCCAACGAGATCATCCAGCGCATCCGCGACGCGGTCGAGGGCGCAAACGGCAAGTGGGATGGCCACGAGCCGTGGGGACGCCGCCGGCTCGCATACGAGATCGGGCACAAGGGCGAGGCGGTCTACCACCTCCTCCTCTTCGCGTGCCCTGTCGAGACGCTCGACGAGATCACGCGCGTGCTGAAGATCACCGATGGCGTCATGCGCCACGGTGCGTACCGCCGCGTCCAGGGCTCGGCACACCAGAAGGCGCCTGCGCAGGCGCCGCCGCCGGCGCCCACAGCGGCCGCGGCCGGTTCCGCCGATGACAGCGACGACGCGTCGGAGTAGCCTGGGGCGACCCGTAGGAGAGGAGCAAGAAGCATGGCCGCAAACATCAACCGCGTCGTCCTCGTCGGGAACCTGACGAAGGATCCCGAGCT
>DASXOE010000131.1:0-11784 GCA_036494575.1 Polyangia bacterium
GCGCGATCGACTCGTAGAGCGGCAGGCCGACGATATTGGTGTAGGAGCCGACCATCTTGACCACGAAGGATCCGGCGATGCCCTGCACGGCGTAGCCGCCCGCCTTGCCGCGCCACTCGTCCGAAGCGACGTAGGCCTCGAGCTCGGCCGGCGCGAGCGCGCGCAGGACGACGAGCGTGGTCACGGTCCGCTCGACCATCTTGTCGGCGAACCGGATGCGGTAGCCGGTGGCGACCTCATGCCGGCGGCCGGCCAGGCGGCCGAGCATGCGCCGCGCGTCGTCGGCGTCGGCGGGCTTGCCCAAAATCTCGCCCGCGACGACCACCGTCGTGTCGGCAGCCAGCACGGCGAGGGGAGGGGCCGCGGCCGCGTGCGTCGCCGCCACGGCGTCGCACTTCGCGCCGGCGACGCGGCGAACGTAGTCCGTCGGCCGCTCACCCGGCAGCGGCGTCTCGTCGACGTCGGCGGCGGCGACGACGAGGGAGAGCCCGACGCGCTCGAGCAGCTCGCGCCGCCGCGGCGACGCCGACGCCAGCACGAGGTCGGGCGCGCGCGGCGCGGGAGCGGCTTCCATGGCGCGTTTTTCTACCATGTCCGCAACTCGGCCCGGGCGGCGTCGAAAAAGGCCCATGCGCCGCCGCTCGCGCCGTTCACCCGCGTCGTTCATCGCCACGGTCATGGCGCCCGCGATGGTTTTCTGGACCGGCGGCGCGTGCACGCCCGAGACCGACCTCACGGGGGGCGGCCCCGGCGGGATGGGGATGGGGGCGGGGACGGCCGCCGGCACGCTCATCGATCCGCTGGCGGGCGCGTCGGGCGTGCCCGTGAACCTCGCGGGCGTCACCGTGCGCTTCGCCGCGCCCGTGACGCTCCCCGCGGGCGCGCTCGACGTGTGCGGCCAGACGTCGACGACCGTCTCGGAGGCCGCGATGTGCGCGGGCGGCACCTGCTACACGGCGGCCCTCGGCGGCGCACTGCCGGCGCGGGCGAGCTGCCGCGTCGAGCTCGGCGCGGGCGCGATCGACGGGAGCGGGCGCTCGCTCGCGCCCGGGCTGATCGGCGCCTTCGACACGGCCGCCGTGCCGGACGAAACGCCGCCCGTGATCTCGGCCGTCACGATCCAGATGGCGGGTCCGTGTCTCGCGGTGACGTTCTCGACGGACGAGGTCGCGACGGGCACGGTCATCTTGAGCGCGGCCGACGTGCAGGTGCCCTCGCCCGCGGGCACGGGCCAGACCAGCTTCGAAGTCGCCGTGCCGCTGGCGGGGCTGCCGCCGTCGAGCGCCGCGAGCGTCGTCGTGCGGGCCGTCGATCGCGCGGGCAACGTCGCGGAGTCGGCACCGCTCGCGTGGCAGACGCCCGCCGCGCTGCCGCCCGTCGCCATCACCGAGGTGCTCGCCAATCCGCTCGGCCCCGAGCCGGCGCAAGAGTGGGTCGAGCTGCGCAACCTCGGCGGCGAGCCCGTCGAGCTCGGCGGCCTCGGCATCGCCGACAGCCGGGGCGCCGACCCGTTGCCGGCGCAGACGCTCGGGCCCGGCGCGTACGCGCTCGTCGTGACGTCGGCCTACGACCCTGAAAACGGCGCCGACCCGGCGCCGCGCGCGGGGACGCTGCTCCTGCGCGTCGACGGCCGCATCGGGGCCGACGGCCTGTCGAACGGCGGCGAGGTGACGCGCCTTTTGCGCGGGGACGAGGTCGTGTCGAGCTATGGGGGCTGGATCGATGTCTCGTCGGTCGCGTGGGCAGGACACTCGGTCCACCGCCTCGTGGAGACCGCCTGCGATCGCCGTGACGCCTGGAATCACAGCCCGTTGCCGCCCACGCCGGGCGCGGGCCCGCCGTAGGTCCCGCGGCACCGACCTCCCGAGGATCGGGGCGTTGTGGTAGGAAAGGGGGCATGTCCGGCCATAACCGATGGTCCAAGATCAAGCACAAGAAGGAGGCCACGGACTCCAAGCGGTCGAAGACGTGGACCAAGGTCATCAAGGAGATCACGGTCTCGGCCCGGCTCGGCGGAGGTGACGTCAGCGCCAACCCGCGGCTGCGCACGGCCGTCGACAAGGCCCGCGAAGTGAACATGCCCAACGACACGATCGACCGGGCCATCAAGAAGGGCACGGGCGATCTCGACGGCGTGCAGTACGAGGAGTTCCACTACGAGGTCTTCGGCCCCGGCGGCACAGCCATCCTCGTCGAGATCATGACCGACAACCGCAACCGCACGGCGGGCGAGGTGCGCAGCATCATCACGCGTCACGGCGGCAACCTGGGCGCCTCGGGCTCGGTGTCGTACATGTTCAAGAAGCTCGGCCAAATCGTCTTCGAGAAGGCGGCCGTCGACGAGAACAAGGCCACCGACGCCGCCATCGAGCTTGGCGCCGAGGACATCCGCGCCGAGGGCGAGTCCCTCGTGATCGTCACCGAGCCGAAGGAGTTCGAGCGCATCCGCGACGGGCTCAAGAAGGCCGGGCTGCCGGCGCCCCACCACGCCGAGGTCTCGCTCGTCCCGCAGAACGTCGTCCACCTCGAAGGCAAGGAGGCCGCGAGCGCCGTCAAGCTCGTGGCCGCCCTCGAGGACAGCGACGACGTGCAGAACGTCTACTCGAACATGGACGTCGACGAGTCGGTCCTGGAGAGTGCCGGCTAGGCCGCGTGGCCGCCGCCTCCAGACATGGTGCGCCCGGCGCCCTCGTCCAGCGTCCACGTCCGCGTCCGCTCCGGCCGAGAGGCCCGCACGTCCGTGCGCGTCCTCGGCATCGATCCCGGCACGCTCCGCCTCGGCTACGGCGTCGTCGAGTGTCAGGGCGGCGTCGCGCTCCGTTACGTCGAGTGCGGCATCATCACGGCGCCCGCGCGCGATCCGCGCGCCGCGCGCCTCGCCGAGATCGGGCGCGGCCTGCGCGAGCTGCTCATCGAGCTGCGCCCGGATGCCGTCGCCATGGAGGAGGCGTTCTTCGGCAAGAACGTCCAGTCGACGCTCGCGCTCGGCGAGGCGCGCGGCGTCGCGATCTTCGTCGCGGGCGAGCAGGGGCTCACGGTGAGCGGCTACCCACCCGCCACCGTCAAGCAAGCCGTCGTGGGCCACGGCCGCGCCACCAAGGACCAGATCTGCTACCTCGTGCGCGCGCTGCTGTCTTTGCGCCGCGTGCCCGAGCCCGACGCCGCCGACGCGCTCGCCATCGCGATCTGCCACGCGCGCGCCGCCGCGACGCCGCGCGCGCTGCGGAGGCGCGCGTGATCGCCTTCCTGCGTGGCCAGCTCATGGAGAACACGGGCGAGGCCTTCGTCGTCGAGGTCGCGGGCGTCGGCTACCACGTGCTCGTGAGCCAGGCCACGCTCGGCGCGCTGCCGGCGCTCGCCCTCGGACGCGAGGTGCAGCTCCACGTCCACTCGCACTTCGTCAAGGACGAGCCCCTGCGCCTCTACGGCTTCGCCGACGCCGACGAGCGCCGCCTCTTCGAGACGCTGCTCGACGTCCAGGGCGTCGGGCCGCGCGTCGCGCTCGCGATCCTCGCGGGCCTGCCGCCCGAGGAGCTCGTGCGCGCCATAACGGGCGGTGACATCGCGCGCCTGCGCCAGATCAAGGGCGTGGGCGGCAAGCTCGCCGAGCGCCTCGCGCTCGAGCTGCGCGACAAGATCGCGCTTCTGCCCGCGGGCCGCGCGCTGCCTGCGCCGCCGTCCGCCGCTCCGTCGCGCGTCCCCAAGGGCCCCCTGGGCGACGTCTACGGCGCGCTCCTCCAGCTCGGCTTCAAGCCGCCCGAGTTCGAGGCCCTGCTCGAGACGATGGATCCGAAGCGCCCGGTCGAAGAGCTCGTGCGCGACGCGCTCGCGGCCCTGAGGAGAAAATAGATGGCGCGCAAGCGGCACGAAGAAGAGACGGCGCCCGCCGAAGAGTCAGACGAGCGCGTGCTCTCGGCCGAGGCCCTGAGCCCGGGCGACGGCCCCGACGAGGACGCCGCGCTCCGCCCGCGCAGCTTCGCCGAGTTCGTGGGCCAAAAGAAGGTCGCCGACAACATGGCCGTCTACGTCCAGGCCGCCCGCAAGCGCGGCGACGCGCTCGACCACGTGTTGCTCTCGGGCCCACCCGGGCTCGGCAAGACGACGCTCGCCTATCTGCTCGCGCACGAGATGGGCACGGAGGCGCGCGTCACGTCCGGCCCGGCGCTCGAGCGCAAGGGCGATCTCGCGGGCATCCTGACCTCGCTCGGCAAGGGCGACATCCTCTTCATCGACGAGATCCACCGCCTGCAGCCCGTCATCGAGGAGAGCCTCTACCCGGCGATGGAGGACTTCCGCATCGAGCTCATCACGGGCGCGGGCGCGGGCGCGCGTGCCATCCCGCTGCCCATCGAGCGCTTCACGCTCGTGGGCGCGACGACGCGCACGGGTCAGCTCGGCTCGCCGCTGCTCTCGCGCTTCGGCATCGTGGAGCCGTTCGATTTCTACACCGCCGCCGAGCTCACGACGATCGTGCGCCGCTCGGCGCGCCTGCTCGGCATCCCCATCGACGATGCGGGCGCCGAGGAGCTCGGCCGGCGCGCGCGCGGCACGCCCCGCATCGCGAACCGCCTCCTGCGGCGCGTGCGCGACTTCGCCGAGGTGCGCGGCGACGGGCGCGTCACGAAGGACCTCGCGGAGTACGCCCTCGAGCGCCTCGAGGTCGACGCCCTCGGCCTCGACGCCGGCGACCGGAAGATCCTCGCGACGATCATCAAGCGCTTCGACGGCGGCCCCGTGGGCATCGACTCGCTCGCGGCGTCGCTCGCCGAGGATCGCGACACGCTCGAGTTCGTTTACGAGCCCTATCTCATCCAGGAAGGTTTTCTTCTGCGCACGCCCCGCGGCCGCCAGGTCACGCGCGCCGCCTACGAGCACCTCAAGCTGCCGCCGCCCGCGAAGCCGCCCGCGGGCGGGCAGTCGTCGCTCTTTTAGTCGCCGCCTTTTTAGGCGCCGAGGGCTGCCAGGTCGAGCTCGGAGCGAAAGACGATCTTGGCGGGCCCGCGCATACGCACGCCGGTGTCTCCGACGGCGACCGTGACGCCGAGGGTGCCACCGGGCAGGTGAACGGCGGTCTCGCGGCCGCGCGGCAGGCGCTCCTCGAGCGCGGCGGCGACGGCCGTCGCGCAGGCGCCGGTGCCGCAGGCGAGGGTGATGCCGCAGCCGCGCTCCCAGACCACGAGATCGATCTCCGCGCCGCGCACGCGCGCGAATTCGATGTTGGCGCGGCGCGGGAAGGCCGAGGACACCTCGAGCGCGGGCCCGTACGTTTCGGCGAGCGCGCGCAGGTCCTCGTCGCCCTCGACGAAGATCACGGCGTGCGGGTTCCCCATCGAGACGGCCGTGAATTGGAACGTGCGCTCGAGCGCCGTGATGGGCTCGCGCAGCGCGCGCGCAGCTCCGCCCGGCGAGAGCGGGATCTCGTCGCGCGAAAAGCGGGGGCGCCCCATCTCGACGGTGACGCTGTCGACGTGGCCGTCATTGCCGTGGACGTGGAGCTCACACGTCAGCAGGCCGGCGCCGGTGTCGATCTTCAGGACGGGCCGGCGCAGCGCGGGGTCGCTCTCGTAGAGCACCTTGGCGACGCAGCGGATGCCGTTGCCGCACATCTCGGCCTCGCTGCCGTCGGCGTTGAGCACGCGCATGCGCGCGTCGCCCGTCAGGCCGGGCAGCACGGCGAGGACGCCGTCGGCGCCCACGCCGAAGTGCCGATCGCAGAGCCGCCGGACGAGCTCCGGCTCCTGCGCGGCCGCGGCGTCCTTCGAGCCGACCCGCGCGCGCAGATCGACGACGAGGAAGTCGTTGCCGAGCCCCTGGACCTTGGTGAACGGCAGCATGCCGTTCCCAGTCTACTGCGCGGGCGCCGCGGGTGCTTCCGCGGGCGGCGCGGGCGCGGCCGGCGCGGCGCTGGTCTCGCCGTCGGCCGGAGGAGCAGCGCGTCGCTTTCGCTTGGGCTTGGCGGGTTTGGCCGGCTCGTCGGTCGCGGCCGGCTTCGTGTCCGCGGCGGCCTTGTCGGATCCAGCCTTCTCGGATCCGGCCTTCGGGGCGGCGAGCTTCAAGTCGCTGAGCTTGAGAACATTCGATTTGCCTTCGCGAGGAGTCCCGGCGCCGAGCTTCGAGGGGGCCGCCGGCATCTCGGAGGCGCTCGAGGCGGGCGCGAGCTCCGTACCGCCCGGCTTCTTCTGGGCGGCCTCGCGGGCCTTGTCGAGCTCCGACTTCATCTTGGCGGCGCGCTCGTCCTCGACCTTCTTCTCGTCGGCCTTGCGCTCGGCGAGCCGCTGGAGCCGCTTCGAGTCCTGCTGGCTCGAGTAGTGGGCGAGGCCCAGCGACGTGACCAAGAAGAGGAAGGCCGTCACCGAGGTCAGCTTCGTGAGGAAGTTGCCGGCGCCCGACGAGCCGAAGACCGTTTGGCTGCCGCCGCCGCCGAACGCGATGCCCATGCCGCCGCCCTTACCGGCCTGCAGCAGGACGACGATGATGAGAAAGATGCAGACGACGATGTGCAGCCCTGTGAGAAACGTCACCATGACTAGGAGCCCTCTTTTACCATGCGCACGAACGACTCGGCCTGGAGCGACGCGCCCCCGACGAGGCCGCCGTCCACGTCCACCTCGGCCATGAGCGCGCGAACGTTGTCCGGCTTCATGCTGCCACCATAAAGAATGCGAAGGGACGCCGCCAGCGCCGGCTGCCGCGCGGCGAAGCGCGCGCGGATGAAGGCGTGCACCTCCTGGGCCTGCGCGGGGGTGGCCGTGCGCCCGGTGCCGATGGCCCACACGGGCTCGTAGGCGACGAGGCAGCGCGCGAGGTCCGCCTCCGCGACGTCGGCGATGGCCGCCTCGAGCTGGGCAGAAACCCGCCCGAGCGTCTCGCCCGCGTCGCGCTCGGCGAGCGTCTCGCCCACACAGATGATGGGCGCGAGGCCCGCGCCCAGCGCCGCGCGCGTCTTGAGGTTCACGGCCGCGTCGAGCTCGCCGAAGAGCTGGCGGCGCTCCGAGTGGCCGAGGATGACGTACTTGCATCCGACGTCGGCGAGCTGGGTGGCCGAGACCTCGCCCGTGAAGGCGCCCTTGTCCTCCCAGTGGCAGTTCTGCGCCGCGAGGCCCACCGGGCCGTCTTCTAGCCGCTTGGCGACCGCGTGCAGCGCCGTGAAGCTCGGCGCGACGACGACGTCGGCGCCCCGCACCGTGGCGACGCCGTTACGCACCTCGGTCGCGAGCGTCACCGACTCGGCGAGCGAACCGTTGAGCTTCCAGTTCCCGCAGAAGAACGGCCGGCGTGGGGCGAGGGACATGAGTCGGCTCAGGCCTCGAGGGCCGCGATTCCCGGGAGCGTCTTGCCCTCGAGAAACTCGAGCGAGGCGCCCCCTCCCGTCGAGATGTGCGTGATCTTGTCGGCGACGCCGCTCTTGTGGATGGCCGCGACCGAGTCGCCGCCGCCCACGACCGACAGCGCGCCGCGCGCCTCGGCGATGGCCGTGGCGACCGCGAACGTCCCGGACGCGAAGGGCGGCGATTCGAACACGCCCATGGGTCCGTTCCATAGGATGGTCTTGGCGCGCGAGATGGCATCGGCGAAGCCGCGCGCCGTCTCGGGGCCGATGTCGAGGGCCGCGAGGTCCTCCGGGATCTCCATGGCCTGCACGACACGGCCCGACTCCGCCTTGATCCCGGCGGCGGCGACGGCGTCCCGCGGCAGGAGGACGTCGACGTTGGCCTCCTGGGCCTTCTTGAGGAAGGAGCGGGCGATGGCGAGCTTGTCCTCCTCGACGAGCGAGCGGCCGAGGTGGCCGCCCTTGGCCTTGAGGAAGGTGTTGGCCATGGCGCCGCCGATGAGGAGCTGGTTGACGCGGCCGAGCAGGTTCTCGAGCACGGCGATCTTGTCGGAGACCTTCGCGCCGCCGATGATCGCGATGAACGGCCGCTCGACGTCGCCGAGCAGCTTGCCGAGGAACTTCACCTCGCGCTCCATGAGGAAGCCCATGCCCTTGGCGGACACGAACTTCGTCATGCCCACCGTCGACGCGTGCGCGCGGTGGGCCGTGCCGAAGGCGTCGTTGACGTAGACGTCGGCGTAGCTCGCGAGCGCGCGCGCGAAGCCCTCTTCGTTGGCCTCCTCGGCCGGCGAGAAGCGCAGGTTCTCGAGCAGGGCGACGTTGCCCGCCTTGAGGTCGCCCACGACTTTGCGCGCGCCGTCGCCGACCGGCTCGTCGGTCAGGGCCACCTCGGCCCCGATGAGCTCAGCCAGGCGCGCCGCGACGGGCTCGAGCGAGTACTTCTTGTCCGGCTTGCCCTTGGGCCGGCCGAGGTGGGAGGCCAGCACGACCCGCGCGCCCTGCGCGATGGCGTACTTGATCGTGGGGAGGCTCTCCCGGATGCGTGTGTCGTCGGCGACGCCGCCCGCGGGGGTCAGAGGAACGTTGAAGTCGACGCGGACGAACAGCCGTCGTCCCGCGATGTCGAGCTCGGAGATCGTCTTGATGGCCATGTCTTGCTCGCTCGCACAGGGAATCGCACGGAGAAACGAAAGTCCACGGCGCACAAAAAAAACGCGCCCCGTGGGGCGCGCGGAACAATGCTCGAACAGCGACCTAAAAGCTAGAAAAAATAGGGGTCTAATCGTCTAGTCTAGACGAGCGTCTTCCTTGATATCTGAGGTCACGAGGCTGATGAGCTCGGTCGCGAGCGCGACGATCTGCTTCGGCTCGTAGCCATTTTGGCGCATCTCTTTGTAGATCGACTTCGACAGGATCTTGAGCGCCTTGGCGTGGTTCGGAATTGCCGACGTGGGTGCCGGCGAGACGGCTGTCGGAGCGTTCGGGGCTCCTGACTTCAATTGGGTGACGACTTGAGGCATTTAAACCCTCCTCCCAGAAGGTCGCGCTCTCTCGTAGCACGCAATGTGCCAGGGAGGCAACAGCCTCAAGTAGTTGAATTTATTGACTAGTCGATTTGCCCGGCGCCGCGCGCGCGCGTATCGGACTACGCACCCCTCGATGGCCCCCTTTTGACGATTCGCCCGCAACTCGTGGAGAAACCGTGACACCGCTTTCACGGGGCCAGAATTAGCGCCCGCCAAGGTGCGTAACGCGCTTTGCACCGGAACTGACTGGAGCTCACCGGCGGAGGGAAGTTCCCAGCAGCGCGCGCGTTCTCAGCGAGTAGAATCGTGGCCAGATTCCAGCTCGTGGAGTTGACGTGAAGCGCGAGAAGACGGCACCGCAGCGGACGCAGGGGCAACCGGGACGACCGGGCATCGAGGTCGCGCATCTCGTCTCCGGTGAGACCATCTCGGTTCGCGTGCTTTCGGCGCGCTCCGAGAGGCGGGCGGCCCTTGCGGCCGGCCTGAGCGTGCTCGGGGTGACCGCGCTCGCGGCGGTGATCACGGCCCTGGCGCTGTCGCTCGCGGGCCGCATCGTTCATGGCCCCGGCTTCTCCGCGCTGTGGGTGGCCGTGGGCTTCGCCGTGGCGACCCTGGCCGCGGTCAGGGCAAGCGCGCGCGCGCGCCGCTACCTCGTGGGCGCGGACCTCGACGACGACGCGTTCGCCCCGCTGGCGCGGGCGCTCGTCCGTCGCGCTCGGCGCGGCTACGAGCTCGCGCTCACGCCCGGCATGAAGGGCGTCGTCGAGGGCGGCCCGGCGCCGCTCGACGTCGAGTCGTTCGTGCGCAATCAGGGCGGCGGCGCGTCACTCTCCGTCCCGCTCGCCGCGGGAATGCGCGCCGAGCTCACGATGGGCGTGACGACGTTCGTGGTGCGGGCGCGACCCGAGGGCGAATGGGGCGCGCCTGCGCCGCTGCCGCGCGGGTTCTGGCGGCCGTTCGCGCGCCGAGCGTTCCTGCCCATCGAGCTGGCGGCGGCCGTGGCCTTTCTTCGAACGGTCCCCTTGGGTTCACCGCTCGGCGAGGCGGACATGAAGTCGGCCATCCCCGCGGACGCGACGCCGTGGGAGGTCGAGAAGCTCCTGCGCCAGGAGGCCCAGGGTCAGGCCCGCACGCTTCACGCCTGCTTCGATCCGTTGCCCGTCACCTGCCAGCGCCCGGGCTACGTCGCGGTCGGTCTGTCGCTCTCGCGGCAAGGTGAGATCAGGTCGAGCTGGATCGCGCGCTCGACGTATGGAAAGGAGTGCCCGGTCGAGGCCTGCATGTCGAACGTCATCTCGACGTGGTTCTTCGAGCCGCTGCCCGAGTCGATGCGCATCGTCCTGCCCGTGCAAGTGCTGCGCACGGACAAGCCGCTGCCCCTCGCCGCCGCGCTCGGCACGACGCCGAGGCCCGCGATCAGGTACGGACGCCCGTGAGCGACGCCGAGGAGCGCGCCCGCGCGATCGCGCTGCTCGAGGCGAACCACGCCTTTCCGACCGACTACGCGTTGTCGGTGGTCGCGCGCAACGCCGCTGAGGTCGCGGAGCGCGTCCTGGCCGCCGCCTTCGAGGAAGTCGAGGACGAGCGTCCTGCCGGCGCCCACGAGACGCTTCCGTCCTCCGGCGGCAAGTACGTGAGTCACCGCCTCACGATCCGCTGCGAGAACGCCGAGCACGTGCTGCGCGTCTACGCCCGCCTGCGCGCCATCGATGGCGTTCTGACCATCTTGTGAGCCAAATCGGACTAAGATGCCCGACCGCGGGTGCTTGAGACGATGGCTGCCAACAAGACGCCGACGACGCCGAGCCCGGCGGCGTCGAGACACGCCGACGACAAGCTGACCGACGAGACGCGCGTGCTCGTCTCCGTGGCGAAGCGACAGTGGGAGCGCACGTTCGACGCGATCTCCGAGCCGCTCATGATCGTCGACGAGACCTACGTCATCAAGCGCGCCAACCTCGCGCTCGCCGACGAGCTCGGCATGGCCATCCAACGCGTCGTCGGCCAGAAGTGCCACGAGGTGCGCGCGGCGTCGCCCCACAGCTTCGTCGGCAGCGGCGTCGCCCCCTGCGCGGGTTGCCCCGTCGCGGAGGCGCAGCGCTGCGAAGTGGCCGCCGACGGCGAGGTGCGCACGACGCACGGGCGCACCTACACGCTGCGCGCCTTCCCCGTGGCGGGCGACGCCGAGGACGAGAAGCTCACGGTCTGCCACTATCACGACGTCACCGACGAGCGGGTCATGACGAGCGAGCTCGCCAACGCGGAGCGCCTCGCGGCCATCGGGCGCCTCGCGGGCGGCGTCGCGCACGAGATCAACAACCCGCTCGGCGGCATCCTGGCGTTCGCGCAGATCATGCGGCGCGAGGCGGTCACGGAGACCGAGCGGCAGGAGTACCTCGCCGAGATCGAGAAGAGCGCGCTGCGCTGCAAGGCCATCGTCGAGTCGCTGCTGCGTTTCTCGCGGCAGGCCTCGCGCACGGAGCGCCAGACGCTGCTCGTCAACGACGTCGTGCGCGACGCCGTGCGCGCCTTCGCGGCGCGCGAGCCCGAGCGCGCGCACCCGGCGCGCCTCGAGCTCGGCGAGCGCATGCCGCCCGTGCTGGGCGACGCCGGGCAGCTCCAGCAGGTCGTCACGCACCTGCTCGCGAACGCGCTCGACAGCGGCGGCCGGCGCGGCGAGGTCGAGATCGCGACCTCGACGGACACCGACGACGTGCTCATCATCGTGCGCGACCGCGGCGCCGGCATTCCAGAGGAGGACCTCCAGCGGCTCTACGATCCGTTCTTCACGACGAAGGAGGAGGGCAAGGGCCGCGGGCTGGGTCTGGCCGTCGTTTACGCCATCGTCCAGGAGCACGGCGGCAAGATCATCGCCCGCAACCGCGAGGGCGGCGGTGCCGAGCTCGTCGTGACCCTCCCCGCGGC
>DASXOE010000132.1:0-2154 GCA_036494575.1 Polyangia bacterium
GGGCTGTTCCGGCATCGTCCTCACGTTCCCAAGGCGGAGCTGGGCGAGCTCTACGCGGCGGCGGACGTGCTGGCGTTCCCGACGCTGGGCGATGGCTTCGGGTTGGTCATCCAGGAGGCGATGTGCAGTGGGACGCCGGTCATCACGACGCCTTGTGGCGGAGGCCCCGAGTGCATCGACGACGGCGTCGACGGCTGGCTCGTGCCACCGCGTGACATCGACGCGCTGGTCGAAAGGCTCCGCTTCTGCGCCGCCAATCGAGATCGCGTCTTCGTCATGGGCCAATCCGCCCGCGCCCATGCGGAACGTTGGACCTGGCGCGACGCGGACGAGGCGCTGGTGCGCGCCCTCGCGCTGTGACGGCTCAAGGCCTCCGGTGCCGCGCGGCGAGCTCCTCGTAGAGGTCGAGGTACTGGCGCGCCATCCGGGTCTCGTCGAAGCGGGCGACCACCTCTCGCGCCCGCGCGAGCTTCGAGCCTCGCAGGGCCTCGTCGTCCAGCAAGGACGCCATTTGTGCGGCCAGGGCCAGGTGATTCCCATTCGGAAAGGTCCACGCGGCGTCGCCCGCGCATTCAGCCAACCCGCCGCGCTCGGAGACGATGAGGGGGAGGCCGGCGGCGAGGAGCTCGAGGGCCACGCCTCCCATCGGCTCCTCCCACTCCGACGGAACGACGGCGATGCGGCCCAGCGCGATGGCGTCCAACAGCTCTTGGTCTCGCTTTTGTCCCGCGAAGTGAACGTGCGTCGTCAGGTCGAGCGCGGCGGCCTGCTCTTCCAGCGCAAGGCGCCGCTCGCCGTCACCGACGATCAGCAGATTGGCCGGCCGTCGTCCGGGTCGGGCGTTCAGGGAGCCGAGAGCGTTCAACAGCGTGCGGACGCCCTTCTCGCTCACGAGCCGGCCGACGTAGAGAAAGTCGTAGCTGGGCGAGGGCCCGGGGGGGCTCTCGCGCTTGAATCGACCCAGCGGGAACGGGTTGTAGATCACGACCTGGTTGGGAAGCGGTTGGCGCTTCGCGACCCATTTCGTGATGGCGACGTTCTTGTCGACCAGGCGGCCGATCCCGCGTCGCAAGCCGAGCTTGACGGCCTCGAGCGCGCCCGTGCGCAGGCCACGCTTGCGAGCGTGCAGGCGCAACGAAGCGAGGGGCTCCAAGGGAGCCGGCTCCCCGTCGAGCCAGCCGAGGCCATCCACGGAAACCATTTGATAGCCCGCGTGGGTCCACAAAAATGGCTTCCGCGCGAGCTTCGCGTACGGGAAGAGGGCCACGCTGGCGCCGTTCGAGTGCACGAGATCCGCGGCCCGCACGAGCTCGAGGCGCCGCCGGGCGCGCGGCGCGCGTTCGATGGCAAAACGGAATGCTGGCGCCGGTGCTCCATCCGCCGGGGTCTCGGTCACGACTGTGCACATGTGCCCCGCTTCCACGATCTTCTCGGCGAGAGTCCACGAGACAGTTTCCAAGCCGCCCGTGGCGGGAAAGAAGGGCTTCGAGTAGAGAAGAACGTGCACGCGAGCGGCGGGTCCAGGCCGGTGTGTCGGCGTGACGGTCAGGGTAGCCCCGCAGTACGGCGCCGACAAGCCGGACCGTGAGTTTCGGATCGCGAGTTTCGTCGACGGTTCTCAGCACCGCCGGCATCGAGTAGATTGGCGGCCTCGTCGCGGGTCGCATGCGTGTCGTCTACCTGAATCCCTTCTCGCAGGAGGTCAGTGGCCCGGACGAGAGTCTGCGGGCGCTGCTGACCGAGCTGATTCCCGGCGGCGTCGAGGCGCACCTGATCCTTCCGCCGGGAGGCGGGCCGCAGGTCCCGCGGTACGAGGCGTTGGGCGTCACCGTGCACGCAGCGCGTTTGGCGATACTGCGCCGGGATCTGTCGCCCGTCGCCGCGGCTTTTTACCCGGCGCGGCTGGCGCGCGCGGCGGCCGATGTCGGCGCCATCGCCCGTCGCGTCGGGGCGGATCTCATCCACACGAACATGGAGGTCCTGCTGGAGGGAGGGCTCGCGGCGCGCGCGCTTCGCATCCCCCACGTGCTTCACTACCGGGGGAACACGCTGGACCGGCCCCGCCTCGTCTTCGACGCGCTCACGGCGACGTGGGCCGCCTTGGCGGACCACATCTACTGCATCTCCCACGCGACGGCCGCGGTCTTCCAGAGA
>DASXOE010000133.1:0-14142 GCA_036494575.1 Polyangia bacterium
CGCGTGACGACTTCGTGTCGATCGCGTCGCACGAGCTCCGCACGCCGCTCACGCCCATCCGCCTCAGCGTCCAGAGCCTCAAGCGCAAGGGCCAGAGCCTCGCGGCCGTCATCCCCAAGGGCCTCGCAACGCAGCTCGAGACGATGGACAGACAGGTCGGGCGGCTCGACACGCTCATCAATGAGCTCCTCGACGTCTCCCGCATCACCGTCGGACGCCTCGATCTCGAGATCTCCGAGTTCGACGTCGCGGCGCTCGTGCGCGAGGTCGTGGGCCGCTTCCAGCAGGAGCTCGACTGGGGCCATCACACGGTGACGCTCGACCTCGGCGGTCCCGTCATCGGGCGCTGGGACCGCCTGCGCCTCGATCAGGTCGTGAGCAATCTCCTGTCGAACGCCATGAAGTACGGCGGAGAACGCAAGCTCATCGAGATGGGCGTCTCGACCGGGACGGCCGGCGTCGAGGTCTGGGTCCGCGATCACGGCGTCGGCATCTCGCCGGAGGATCAGGACCGCATCTTCGAGCGCTTCGAGCGCCTCATCTCGGTGCGGCACTTCGGCGGGTTCGGCCTCGGCCTGTGGATCGTGCGGCAGATCGTAGAGGCGCACGGCGGGCGCGTCCGCGTCCAGAGCGCGCCCGGCGAGGGCTCGACGTTCACCGTCGAGGTCCCGCGCCTGACCGCTCGCCCAGCCAGCGACGGCGCGCAGGGACAGGAGGCGACGCCTCCGCTCGAGCCCGTTCGCGTCACGTCCGGAAAGCGCTCGTGAAACCAAGTGACAGGGATGCCTCATGAATAGCCAAGACGAACTTTCGCAGCCTAACCGAACCATTCTCCTCATCGAAGACGACAGGGACATCTGCGAGATCGTCCAGCAGGTCCTTTCCGACGAAGGGTACGAGACGATCGCCGTCTCCAACGGCGCCGAGGGGCTCGCGCGCCTGCGCTCTTCGGCGCCGCACCCGTTCGTCATCGTGCTCGATCTGATGTTGCCCGTCATGGACGCCTGGCAGTTTCGCGCCGAGCAGGCCGGCGACGCTCTCCTCGCCAACATCCCGGTCGTGATCTTCTCGGCGAACCCCAAGGTGGCGCAGCACGCCGACGCTCTCGGCGCGGCGGCGGTCATCCGCAAGCCGCCCAACCTCGACGAGCTCCTGAGCGTCGTCCACCGCTTCGCGCAAGACGCGCCGCCCGGTGCGAACGCCTGACCTCGGTCACTTGCGGGATTTGTCGCCCGCCCTGAATACGTCGTTGGCCTTGAGGCCGAGCTTGCCCACGGTCGCCCCGTCGGGGTCCCCCGTGGCCGGGAGGCCGTTGGCCTCCTGAAACCGCCGGAGCGCCGAGCGCGTCTCGACGTCCAGCTCGCCGGTCTGCCGCTCCTCGGACAACGCTCCCGCGCTCGAGAGGCGCTGCTGGATCATCTTGAGGGCTCCGGGCTTGAGGAGCCCGGAGGGCGACGTCGGGAGCGGCACGCCTTCCTTTCCACCCGACTCTTCGTCGTCACGACTCCGCTGCGCAGACGACCTCTTCGTCCGCGCCGCGGCGGCGACCGGCTCGGTCTTCCGGTCGTCAGCGCGCGCCGTGTCGGCCGTTCCGACGCTGCGCGCGTGCCCGCACGCCACGGCGGCCGCCGCGAGACAGATGGCGCTCGCGAGCCGCGTCGTCATTTTCCGCCTTCCTTCGCTGGTGCCGTGGGCTGCGCCTTGGGCGGACCTTCCTTCTTCGTGAGCGCGTGCTTCGCCTGCGTGAGCATGCCCTCCTTCTTGGGCGCCTCGGGCGGTGGCAAATGGGCGAAGCCCGAAGCGATGCCCTCGACGAAGGCGTTGCGCAGGACGCCGAAGATCGCGGGCCAAAGCTGGATGTCCGGGTCCGTGAGACGACCCTTGATGGGCACGACGGTCGCGACGGCGTTGCGCTCCGGCACCCGATCAGACGCCATCTTGATGCCCGTGTCGGCGAGCCACGCCTTGAAGCGCTCCCAGGCGCCCGGTTCGGCCGGCGCGACGTCCACGTTCTTCAGCACCGGCTTGACGCCCCCCTCGAGGCGGCCGGCCTTGGCGCGGAACTCGGCGAACAGATCGACGGTTCCCTTCGGCGTTTGCAGCTTGGTCTTCGGCTCGATGAAGTCGTAGAGCTCCGCCGCGCGCAGGCCGACTACCTCGAAGCGTCCAGCGAAGGCCAGCGGGCTCGCGAATGGATCGGCCGAGACGAAGAGCCGCAGCTCACCGCTGCGGCCGACCACTCCCTTGGCGCTGATCGTCGTGGGCCGCTGCCGCCCGAGCGCCTCGCGCGTCGCGAGGTTCTCGGCGGCCAAGTCGAGCCGGTGCACCCAGAGCTCTGGCTGCCGTGGCTGGCCCTCGTCGCGAAACAGAAACTCGCCGCGCAGGATCTCCACGCGGTCGACCTTGAGCGGCGTCACATGCTGCAGCTCCGTCGAGATGTCCGGTGCCTTGGCAGCTGCCTTCGGCTTGGCCGGCCCGCGCGCCGGCTGCGCCAACACCGTGATCTTGGGCTCGATGATACGCGCCCGCGCCACGAGCTCACGGTGGAGGAGACGGCGCCAGTCGACGCCGACGTGCACGGTCTCCGCGAAGAACAGCGGCGCCTTCCAGTCTCCGCCCGGGTGCTGGATGAGCTTGAGCCGCGTGATCGTGTACCCGGGTCCGAAGAGCGTAACGTGAACCCGATCGAAGTCCCCGCGCATGCCCTCCATCTGCGAGAGCGAGCGTCGCGTGAAGTGCGTCGCGATCGGATCGAGGACGAGCCGCACCATTACGGCGAGCGCCAGGACGACCAGCGCCGCCACGGCGACGCGGCGAGCCCATCGGGGCCATTCGGCATATGCGAATCTCATCTCGGTGACATTCTAAGCACGCCGCGCGCCAATCTGACCTCCGTGCAGGCGCGCAGGCGATGACTACCATTGTGCGAGGGGGCTCACGACATGAATGTCTTCGAAGTCATGACTCGCAGGGTCTATTCGTGTCGGCCAGAGGACACGCTCGCGACGGCGGCCGGGCTCATGTGGGACCACGACGTCGGGTGCGCGCCGATCCTGGACGCCGGGGGACGCCCCGTCGGAATGATCACGGATCGAGACATCTGCATGGCGGCCTACACGCGCGGCGCCCACCTCGCCGAGATCGACGTCGCGAGCGTGATGTCGCGCCACCTCTACGCCTGCACGCCCGAGCAGAGCGTCACAGAGGCAGAGGATCTCATGCGCCTCGAACAGATTCGGCGCATGCCCGTCGTCGACGCAGGCGGCAAGCTCATCGGCCTCCTGTCCCTCGCCGATGTCGCGCGCGAAGCCGTGCAGCAGAAGCGCCGGCCGCACGGCGAGCTCCTCGATGAAGAGGTGACGACGACCCTCGCCGCGGTCTCGGAGCCACGCGCCTTGGCGTAGCAGCTTCTGTGGTCCCGCCTCGCTCTCACCTAAGGATCGAGTCTCAGCGTCGGGAAGATGTCGACCTCGAAGTGGCCGGCCGGCAGGGGGGCCCCAGCCGCGAGGCGCGGTATGGCGACGACCAGGAGCACGAAGGACTGTTTGGCCTCGATGGTCTTCACGATGCGCGTGTACGCGGCGGAGCCCTCGACGAGCCTCAGGTGTCGACCTCCATCGACGAAGGTCGCGCCCGCCGCGACAGGCGAGATGCTGTCGAGGAGCACGACGCCATGGTCGGCCTCGTTCTTCGTCCCCGACGGCCCGACGTAGACGTCGATGCGCGGGACGTCGAACGTCAGCGTGTTCACGGGCAACGTGTACGCGAAATCGACGCTGCGCACGACCACGTCCGGCTCTTGCCCGACCTTCGCGACGAAGGCGTCGTCTCGCATGACCTCGAGCTCATACGGCAAACGCGCGAGGGCCTGCGCGAAGCACCGATCGATCTGCGGGTCGCAGCGCACGTCCACGTTGACGTCATCGGCCGAGTCGTCAGTCGACGTCGCCTCCCGCAGCGCTTGTCCCGACCCGCACGCCGTGGCCGCCTCGGACGCACACGCGACCGTTGGCACGATGCCAATCGCTGCGCCGAAGTCGGCGCGGTACGCGTGTGGCGCCAAAGTGACATCGGCTTCGGGCCCGCTGGTGCTACAAGCTCCCGTGACGCTCATCGTTGTGAAGGTCGCGGACAAAAATAACCGCGTCAGTGGCGTAAGCGTCATAGCAGCAACTTAAGGTCATGCGATCGCGTTACAAGCCGAGCGAGCGATCGCGCGAGCTTTACGCCTCTCGAAATCGCGAATGAGGCCTTTCTTCTGGGCGCCGTTGGATCCAGTCTCGTCGAATGCTCTCGGACGACGAACAGACGCCCCCTCTCATCGCGGTCGACCTCGACCTCCTCAAGAGCACCGCTCCGACGCCCGTTGCCCGAAAGACCCCGCCCGCGGGGCGACCGCCTGGCGCGTTGTCGATCTCCGAGCTGGTCGAGAAGATCACCGAAGAGGTCAGGCGTGGGACCGCCGACGAGCTCGACCGCAAACAACGTGAGCTGCGTGCCGAGCTCGGCGCCGACATTCGCAGCGCCACGAGCCTCGGCATCGCGGCGCTCGTGATGAACGCGGTGTCCATCCTCGCCATCTTGGGGTTCGCGCACGCCCTCCCCGGTCGGGGCGTGGGAGCGGCCCTCGTCGGCTTGACGGTCGTCTTTGTCGCCGCTGTCACTATTGGGTCGCGTCGGGGACGCACGACCGCAAAGTAGCGCCACGCGCGGCGGTAGCGTCAGGAGATCTCCCCCGGTAACGCCACGTCACCGCCCCGTAATCGGGCCTGAATCTGCCCGCGCCGATACGTCCGGCGCGCCTGGCACGTCGATTGCGACGTTCGACAACCGATGATCGAGCTCGGTCAAACGGTGGGGAACTATCGAATCACCGCCAAGCTCGGCGAGGGCGGCATGGGAGCCGTGTTCCTCGCCGAGCATCCGGTCATCGGCCGCAAGGCTGCGCTCAAGGTGATCCACCCCCAGCACGCGAGAAACGCCGACGTCGTCACGCGTTTCGTCAATGAAGCCTCGGCCATCAGCCGCATCGGACATGAGCACATCGTCGAGGTGACCGACTTCGGACGAACGCCCGACGGCGAGTTCTACTTCATCATGGAGTACCTCGAAGGTCAGGCGCTCTCGGACGTCATCACGCGCGAGGCGCCCTTCGAGCCTGAGCGCGCCATCGCGATCGCCGCGCAGATAGCCGGCGCGCTCGCGGCCTCGCACGCGCACGGTGTCGTTCACCGCGATCTCAAGCCCGAGAACATCTTTCTCGTCCCGCGCGGCAACGACCCCGCCTTCGTCAAGGTGCTCGACTTCGGCCTGGCCAAGCTCGTTCACGGCGAGGGAGCGGGTGGGCACGACACGAGCACCGGCATCGTCATGGGCACGCCCTACTACATGGCGCCCGAACAGTGCCAGGGCCGAGGAGAGCTAGACCACCGCGCGGACATCTATGCCCTCGGCGTCGTTTTGTTCGAGATGCTGACGGGCAAGCTGCCGTTCGGCGGCAACGGCTACGCCGAGGTGCTGATGAAGCAGATCTCGATGCGGCCGCCCTCCGCGCGCAGCCTCGTTCCCGACCTGCCCGAGGCGCTGGACGTCATCCTCCACCGCGCGCTCGCGAAGGATCCGGCCGAACGTTTCCCGACGATGATCGCGTTCCGCGAGGCCCTGCTCGAGCCCTCCGCGCACGGCGCGGCCTCGCCGCACCTGAGCATTCACGATGATCTGTCGGGGCGGATGCTCGCCGCGCGGCCGATGTCCCGGGCAGAGATCACGCTGCGACGAGGTCCGGCGCCCAAGGTCCCCACGACATTTGGTGAAGGCGTGGGGCAGGTCGTGGACGACGCGTCTTTGGACCGAATTCCCAGGAACTACCGCCCCGGCCGCGCCGCCGCCGTCGTGGGCGCGGCGGCGCTCGCGGGCATGGCGCTCGCCGCGGGCCTGACTTATGGGGCGGCTTTCCGTTTCAGGCGCGCCGCGGGCTCGGCCCCGCCGCGCACCGTCTCGCTCAGCTTCAACTCCGATCCCGCCGGCGCCACGGTCGTCGCCTCCGATGGTACGATGCTGGGGACGACGCCGCTGTCCGTCCAGGTGGCGCGCAAGGATGCCCCCGTCGTGTACGAGCTCCAGAAGACGGGGTTCGAGGCCAAGACGATGTCTCTCATTCCCAACGTGTCCTCTTCCTTCTTCACGCTCCTCGCCGGGGAACGGCCCGCAGAGGCGACAACCTCGAATCCGACGACTCCGACGGACGTCGACGACGATCCGCCGGCGTCGAAACGCGTGGTCGTCTCGACGTCACGTCGCCACCGCGACGCGAAGGCCGCCACAGCGACGATGCGCCGCAATGACGACGACGAAGATGGCGTCCTCGCGCCGTCCTTCCTGAAGTGAGCCTGCCGCCATGAGCCGGGGCGTCAGCTGTGGCGTCGCGGCTCTTTCGGCGTGCGGCGTGCTCGCGCTCGTCTCGCCGCCGCGTGGCGCGCGGGGGCAGGTCCGCGAGCTCAACATCGTCCCCATCGTCGGTGGCGACAGCGACATTGGCCTCGGGGGTGGGGTCGTCGGAGATTGGGCGGCCCTGCGGCCCGGAGATCCTCCCTACCGATGGCGCCTCGAGGTCTCCTCCTTCGTGACGTTCAAGGTCCGAACCGGCGACCGGCTCGTCCTGCCTTACGACGACGAGTGGCTCGAGCTCGTCGTCCCGCGGGCTGGCCCCGGGGGACACCTGAGCGTCGACGCGCGCCTGGCCTTCACCGACGAGGAGACGCTGAAATATACCGGCATCGGCAACGCGTCTCCCCCCCTCGCCCCGGGGCTGCCCATCGAAGACAGCGAATACGCGCGGCTGCACCCCACGGCATCGCTCGAGGTCCGCACGTGGCTGTCGGATCACGTCTTCGTCCTCGCCGGCACGGCCTTCACCTATAACCGCCTCGCCGTGGGCGCAGGCACGGTCCTCGCGAAGGATCGCGCCACGGGCCCGCCCGAGGTCCGAGCGCTGCTCGGCGGCCTCGCCCCCCACGGGGTCGAGCTCCTCACCGTCGAGGCGCAGTACGACTCGCGCGACGACGAGATCGTGACGCGGCGGGGGCAGTTCCACACGCTGCGCTTCCGCGCGAGCCCTCGCGTCGGCTCGGCGCTGCCTTATCAATACGAGCGGCTCACGCTGGCGGGCCGCGTCTATCAAACCTCGCTCTCGGGCAGGCTCACCCTCGCCGCCCGCCTCGTGGGCGACCTGCTCCTCGGTGACGCACCCTTCTACGAGATGGCGCGCTTCGACGAGACCACGGCGATCGGTGGCGGCAAGGCCGTGCGCGGCGTGCCCGCGCAACGCTACTATGGAAAGGTCAAGGTCATCAGCAACATCGAGGTCTCGACGCCGATTTGCTCGTTCACCTTGCGCGCCAAGGCGCTCGTGCTCGGGCTCGCGGCCTTCCTCGACGGGGGCCGCACCTGGACGGAGCTCGGCCGCGCGCACCCTGAGCTCGACGGGACGGGCCTCGGCCTCAAGTACGGCGTTGGAGGCGGTCTCCGACTCCAGGAGGGGCGCACGTTTCTCTTGCGCCTCGACCTCGCGTGGTCTCCCGACGCGAGGCCGATCGGCGCCTATTTCGCGGCCGGCCAGATCTTCTAGCGCCTAGTGCCGCGGGAGGGCCTCGAGCAGATTCTTCAAATCGTCGGCGTGCTCTTCCTCGACGGCGAGGATCGCTTCGAGAAGACGGCGGGTCGTGTGATCGCCGTCGGCGACGTAGCGGATCATCTCGGTGTACGACTCGATGGCGACGCGCTCCGCCACGAGGTCCTCCTGGATCATGTCGAGCAGCGTCGTGCCTTCGACGTACTCGGAGTGGCTCCGCGTCGCGAGCCCGCGCGGATCGAGGTCGGGCGCGCCGCCGAGCTGCGTAATGCGGTCCGCGAGCTGATCGGCGTGTCCCTGCTCCTCGTTGGCGTGCTCGAGGAACTCGGCTGCCACGGCTTGCGCGTGGATGCCCGTGGCCATGAAGTAATGCCGCTTGTAGCGGAGAACGCACACGATCTCCGTGGCGAGCGCCTGGTTGAGGAGCTCGACCACCGACGCCCGGTCGCAGCCGTAACCGGCCGTCACGGCGCCCTTTTCCATGTGCTCGCGGGCGCGCCGGCGAAGCTCTACGACGTCAGATAGAAAGGGCTTCGTCGGCGGCGCGACGCGGGGGTCCGGGTTCTTATTCTCCATGCGCCATGTCTAAGCACGCACGGCGCGATTAACAAGGCGCGATCACTTCGTGGCGGCGGTCTTTTCCGATTCCTTCTTCTCCTTGACGCCCGCCTTCTCGGCCTTGTTTCCCGACTTCTCCATCTGTTCGGCGGAGTCTTGACGCGACTGGGCGGCCTTCATCTTTGCCTTGCCCTTCTTCTCGACGCGCTCCCCCGCTTCCGCCTCGGCCCTGTTGTCGGTGTCCTTGCCCTCCGCCTTCATGGCCCTGCCCTTCTTCTCCATCTGGTCGGCGCGCGCCTTGTCGGCGTCGGCCGCCTTCTCCTCGGCGTTGCCCTTGCGCTCCATCCGGTTTCCCGCTTTCTCGGCGTTCGTGGGCTCATTGGCGCCAGCGCCAGCTGGAACGAAAGCGAGGGCACCGAGAATCATGAATGCATGAATCAAACGTCGAACCATTGGTAACCTCCGTGGGGGCTGTTTGGTGCAAGCCTGGGCACGATTGGCAACGACACAACCCCGATCAGCGAACGCCGGCCTTCTCCGACGAGAGCGTCGCCAAGACCTGCGTCGCGAGCTGACGGGCCGCCACGGAGACGGCGGCCGCGGCCGCCGCGCCGAGGACGCGCTTGGAGATCGATGTCTGAGGCGCGACGCGCTCCCGATGCGCCGCGATCCGTCCCAGCGCACCGACGAGACCCACCGCCTTCGAGGGCGTGCGCCCCCAACGTCGCCAGGCGAGCACGGCGACGACTCCGAGGCCGACGATCCCGAGGCCGATGCCGATGGGTTTGACGTAGCGGCGCACGAGCTGGTGGCGGCGATGGTCGAGCTCATTCACGAGGTCCGTGAGGTTTTCACGGATGGCCTCGGCCTTCTCATCGAGCTCCTCGGCCTTCCTCTCGGGATCCTCGGCGGGCCGGCGAGGCTCGGGCCCGCCGTCCGACTTCACGCCATTCTTTCCTTGGTCCACTTGACGTCCTCCTTGAGCTCGCGCCGGGTCCTGTCCATGGGTTTATGAACCCGCTTCCGCCAGCCCAGGACGCCGGCGATGACAGCGACGAGCCCGGCGACGCCGCTGACGAGCAGCCCGGCGGCCCACGCCGGCATCACGAGCGCGAGCGCCATGACCGCCGTCACGAGCAGCAGGTTGACCGTCGCGAGCGCGGCCAGGGCCGCGACCGTCAACCTCTCGGCCGCGCCGGCCTCCGCGCGCAGGTCGGCCCGCGCTTCGTTGACGGCGAGCTCGATGTGGGTCCGCGCGAGCTGCCCCACCTCCGTCATGACCTCCTTGATGAGCTCAGCGGTCGACAACGAAGTGACGGGGCGGTCGCCGAGCGGCGTCGCCACCGTCCGCTCCGCCGCCGCGCTCGACGCTGAGACCTTCGACTCTGATTTGCCTTCGATACCCCGTTCCGACTTCATGGCTTTCACCTTTCCCGCCGAGGCGCCCGTGTCCTCGAGGAGCTGCGGCTCTCCGCGCAACGCCCGATCCAACTGCAAGAGTTGGCGATAGATCACCTGCCACTCGTCGAATTCGACGTCGAGCGCGCCGAGTCTCCGCGTGAGGGCGTCGAGCCGATCGAGCAGAACGGCCGAGCCTCGATGCGCCCTGGGATCGACGTCGAAGACCTTCCAGATGCGGCGGACGTCGCGCTCGACCTCTTGTGCCTCGGACGCGAAGGTCTGCAGTCCGTCGCTGTGGACGATGGTCTCCTCGATGAGCCCGTGCGCCCAGGTCAGCCGCTGACCCTTGCCGCGCAAGAGGACGCCGCTCGTGTAGAACGAGACGGCAATGCCCGGCGCCTCGTAGTGCTCGAGGCTCTGCGGCACGAAGGAGCCGAAAGCCGCGCCTCCGAACCAAGCCAGGAGGCGCGTGGGAGCCTTGACCCACCAGCCGGGCTCGGCGGCCGTCAGCCCGAACCCGTGCCGGTTGAGCGTGGCGACGGTCAGCGCGGCCACCTCGTGATACGCCGCGGTGTCGGTGACGAGCGGGACGTCGGCGCTCTTCTCGCTGCGCGCCAGGGCCACGAGGCGCATCAACGGAACCGACACGAACATCACGATGAACGCGAGCGCCAACCCCAACGTGAGCGGGAAGCCGCGCAACAAACGCTTCACGATGGGCTCGCGCGGCTCGAGGCGCCCCCGCGACGCGATGGCGAGGCCGAGCGCCAACGGAACGGCGAGGGCCAGGGCCAACCACACGAGCCGCACGATCCAGGACGGCACGCTGTGGGGCAGCGGGACGAAGGCCAGCGCGAACGCCGCCACCTTGGGCGCCGCGACGCCGACGGCCAGCAGCGGCCAGGCCACGGCCGCGCCGACGATCGCGGACAGGACGGTTTGATCGCGGGCCGTCGTGCGACCGAACAAAGCATTGACCGCCCAGCCGAAGATCGCGTTGAGAATCTTCCCCGCGGAGCGCGTGATGAGAGCGAAGAGAGCCTGAAGAATCGCCATGACTTTGGGACAACTTGGGTCCGGCCGGCGACGAAGGAAGGGCAGCATAGGAGCCGAATCGCTCCCGCGAGAGCGGACACCAGGCGCGAGGCCTCGCGCGAGGCGCGATCGGTCTTAACGTTTCGGCATGTCCACGGCGCGCGGCGGCGGTGACAAGGTGGCGTACGAGGGCAAGCGGCACGCCTGATGGAAGAGCAACTCTTGCGTTTCCTCGCGGGCGGCGCGCTGGTCGCCAGCTTTGCCCTCCTCGGCGATCTGTTCCAGCCGAAGAGCTTCGCGGGCCTGTTCGCGGCGGCGCCCTCGGTCGCGCTCGCGACGCTCGGCCTCACGATCCATCAGCGCGGAACCTCCTACGGCGCCATCGAGGCGCGTTCGATGATCGTCGGCGCGGCGTCGTTTTTCGTCTATGCGTCCGCGGTGAGCTGGAGTCTGAACGCGTGGCGCCCGAAACCGCGCGTGGCGGCCCTGAGCTGCGTCGCGCTTTGGTTCGCGGTCGCCGCCGGCGGCTGGTGGGCCCTTCTTTCGAGGGCAGGATGAAGCTGAAGTTCGACTTCCAGCCATTGCGCCAGACGAGCTGGCGGGGCCACCTGCTTCGCTTTGCGATGGGCGGCGCGGTGACCGTCGGGACGGGGCTCGTCGCCAAGGCCTTCGGGCCCATCGTAGGCGGAGTCTTCCTGGCGTTCCCGGCGATCTTCCCCGTGGGCCTCATGATGGTCGAGAAGCTGCAGAACGAGAGCGCGGGCCCCGGCGCCCGCGGACACCGGGCGCGGCGGGCGGCCATCGCCCAGGCCGTGGGTGCCGCCGTCGGCAGCCTGGGCCTCGCCGGCTTCGCCGCCGCGGCGTGGCTAGGGCTCGAGCGGGTCGGCGCCGGTCTCGCGTTGCCGCTCGCCCTGGCGGCCTGGGCTGTGGCCGCCGTCGGCGGATGGTACCTTCGAAAACGCGCCGTGAGTCGTTCGCTCCACGTCGGCCACGGAGGCACGGCGCATGCGCACTGATGGCGACGACGCCCTTTCGACCGGCCGAAGCGTGCCTACCTTTTTCTTGGATGGAGGTGGCTCATGCGCGTCACATATTTGGGTCTCGCTCTCGGCGTGTCGTCTTTGTGTCTGTCCTCGGTGTCCGCGTGGTCCGCTCCGCCGGAGGCCCCTCGGAACGTCAACGCCGAGGCCGCGACGCCCCGCTCGGCGGAGCTCTCCAGCCGCGCCGCCAGCGCGGAGATGGCGGGCGACGCTCAGAACGCTCTGAAGCTGTCGGACAAGACGATCGCCGCCAATCCCCACGACCCCTGGGGCTACTACGACAAGGCCGTCGCGCTCGCACATCTCGCCAGAGTCGACGAGGCGTTGCAGGCGTACTCCTCCGCGGAAGGGTTGTTCGCACCCTCCGATCTGTGGGGTCGCTCGATCGCCATCTATGGGAGGGCGCACGCGCTCGAGGAGTCTGGCCGCTGCACGGAGGCCAAGAGCGAGTTCGAGCGGTACGCCGCCTTCGTTCGCGAGCGCGACCCCAAATCCGCGGACATGGCCGCGAGATACGCCGCGGATTGCAGGTCGCCCGCCGCCGAGGCGCCCCGCCCTTCTCGGCCCTGAGGACCGCCGCGACGTCAGAGCGGCGCGACGAGACAGCGGCCCGCTTCGAAGCTGATTTGCGCCGGCTTGCCGAAGCGGTCGGCCGGCAAGCTCTCGGCCGCCACGGTGGCGGTGTCGATCCCGACGAGCTCGGCCTCGAGTCGCTGGCAGAAGATGCGCGCTTCGCGCGCGCCGCGCACGCCCGCTACGGCTCGCCCGCGCAAAGGCGCGTAGACGTGGATGTTCCCGTCGGCCAGCAATTGCGCGCCGGGGTTGACCGGTGCGAGGACGATGAGGTCGTTTCCCTGCGCGTAGACGATCTGGCCGGAGCGCACGGTCTGGCGAACGACGAGCGGCAGCGCGTGCCCATTCACCCCCGGCTCGGGCGCCGCGGCCGGCGCCAGGCTGGCGCGCGACGACGCTGGAACGCTCGGTCCGTGGAGGCCGGCGGAGCCCCCCAGGCGCTGCGCCTCGAGCGCGCGCAGGCGAGCGCTCCACCGCTCGTGACGTTCTTCGTCGGCCCCTTGTGCGCAAAGACGGCGATAGATCACGAGCGCGTCGTCGAGCCGACCCTGCCGCGCGCAGAGCTCGGCCATCGTCTCCGTGCCGAAGAGCTCGCCGGCGGCGTCCATCGGGCCATTGTCCGACGAGCAGCCGCTCGGTCAAGTTCCGAGCGGTGTCTGGCGCGTCATCCGCGCGGCCCGGACGCCCCGGCGCACCGCGCCCTCGACGGGCGCATAGGCCAGCTCCTGACGCTCGCGCGCCGCGCGCAACAACAGCGCGCCGCGGCTCATGTCCCCGCGCCCCACGAAGGCCGGAGGGAACAGCAAGTGGTCGCCGAAGACGCGCGTCAATGGGTGAACGTATTTGTCGGAGGCCACGCTGCCGAGCAGCACGAACCGCGTCGTGGCCCCGAAGGCGCGCTCGAGCGCCTCTACGTCGCGGACGAGGGGCCGCGTGAAGTCGGCGTTGCGAGACGCGATGGGGACGCGCGCCCAGGCGCGCAGCCGGTCGGCCGTGACGCGCTCATCGAGGGGGCGCAATCCCTCGGCCGGGGTGATGACGAGCGCGCCGGCGACGCCTTCGGGCGGACGACCGAACGCCCTGGCATAGGCGGCCTTCCCTCGAAAGTAGAGGCTGCTCACGAAGCTGAACGCCTCGACGAGCGGCACGCCGCGCGCATCGCGCAGGTCGCGCGCCAAGGGCGCCTCCGATTGCGCGCGCAGCACGAAACCGGCGCGCGCACCCGAGAGGTTCGCGGGCGAAAGGAGGAACACCGTGTGCGATTGCAATGACGAGGAGAGCGGGATTCGCGAAACGATAGCAGACCGCCGCGCGGCGACCGGTCCCGGGCTTCCCTGTCTCGAGAAGGTGCCTAGGTTTCGCCGGAGGTGGTGTCACGGACCGGACCGTTCCTGGCGGTGTTTCCGATGCTCATCGGGTCGCTCGGCTGCGCGCACGATCCTCTCTCGACGGGAGTTTGGGTGCACGACTTCCACATCGATGGCAACCACGCGTTCTCCGACGGCGAGATCCGAGACGTGCTCGCGACGCAGAAGACCGGCTGGTGGCCCTTCGCCTCGAAGAAGTGGTTCGACCAGGCGGCCTTCGATCTCGACCTGCAGCGCATCACGGCCTTCTACGCCGACCACGGGTACTTCGACGCGCGCGTCACTGGTCATCGCGTCACGCCCGTGGGCGGACACGCGAGCGAGGTCGACGTCGTCGTCACCATCGAGGAGAGCTCGCCCACGAAGATCGCAGCGGTGAACCTGCATGGCTTCCCCGCGGCCGAGGAGAACCGGGCGCGCAAGGAGGCCGCGTCGTGGGACGTCGTCCCCGGCCGCCGCTTCGACTACGGCTCGTATGCCACGCTCAAGGAGCGCCTCGGCAACCGCCTCAAGGAGGCCGGCTACGCCTACGGCGAGG